>JBEKTY010000167.1:0-21017 GCA_049515555.1 Thermoguttaceae bacterium | reverse complement strand
GATGAAGGTCAACGCGGCGGAAGCCGCTTTTCCCCCCTCCGAACAGCGCCACGACGGGAAAGAAGAAACGGCATAAAGGAAAGCAGTCTACCAGCATCCTGACCATCAATGGGCGGATTGACGTATGGCGGATTCGTTGGCACTGTCGGCAGGAAGGCAGCGAAACGCCGGCAGACTGCTGGTTGGACGAAGCCGAAGCAAAGATCAGCGAAGGGGTGCGGGAGATGGCGTGTCGGTTGAACCAGGGTTCAGCCAGTTTTGAGAAGACCGCCGCGAATCTGGCTCGCGCGGCACATTGGTCAATCAGCAAGGAGGCGTTGCGGCAGTTGATCGAAAGGGAGGGCAAGGTGGTGTTGCGCGCCTTGCAACGTGGGGAATTACAGCCGGAGTGGACGGCCGAAGAGTGCCGCACGGCGGAGGGCGTTTCCCGGCTGTATCTGGGATGTGACGGCGTCCAAGTGCCGCTGGTCACCGAGGAAGAAAAGCAGAAGCGGCGGACGAAGATTCGCGAAAAACGGCGCCAGCGAGGCCGTCGCAGTCGGCCCTTGCCCCGCGCGAAAACGGGGGCCGATCAGGCCTACAAGGAATTCCGGGTGGCCAACTTCTATGACGAAACGATGGAGCATCGCTATGTGGGGGCGACCAGCGGCGACCACGAAGCGGCGGGGCATTTGATGCAGCGGATGGCGTGTCAACTGGAGTTGCCCAAGGCACAGGAGAAAGTGGCCAACGTGGACGGGGCTCCCTGGATTCGCAACCAGATCGAGTTTCATGGTTTGGTGGACGCCATCGGGCTAGACTTCTATCACCTGCGGGAGAACCTGCAGAAGAGCCGCCGGATTGTGTTTGGCGAAGAGTCCGAGCAGGGTAAGACATGGTTGGAGGGAGTGATGCACACGTTTCGGCACGTGGGGTACGATTCCGCCTGGGACCAACTGGTTGCCTGGCGTTCTCCCTTGCGATCGCCGGTCAAACGAAAGGAAGCCAACCGCCTGATACATTATGTGGCGGAGCGTAAGCCGATGATCCGTTACGTGACAACGCCGAAGCGATGATGGCCCTCGCGTGCCTGGACGACAGCCGCATGTGGCAAACTTACTGGACAACCCCGTATCCCGCAAGGAATTAGCGGTGCCATAAAATATGGCCGCACACGAGCTTGCCAAACGCTTGACAAACGGGGGGCTTTGGACTACCCTAAACGAAATTGTCGAGCCTTCGGAAAATGTGGCTTTCGCACCTATCGTTGAAGCAGGCCGAATAAGTCGCGTGTGCCGTCACAGCCGCCTCAAACGGGCCTAGAGCCCAGGAGGATCGTGCCATGAGTCGCTTTTCTTTACGCCGGCGGGGGAATGATCTCAATCGCGCCGCAAGCCGAGGGTCGAGGTCCGGCTCGCCAAGGCCGGCGCGGTCGGTTCGCCCAAGACCGGCCCGGCAGCGTGCAGGGCTGACATACCACCGGCGAATGACCCTGGAGCCGCTCGAGGATCGGCGGCTGCTCAGCGACGGCGACGTCTTCCAGCTCAAGGTAAACTTCGACGATTTTACCAAAGAATGGAACACGTTAAAGGGAGACATCACACAAGCCCAGTTTGTGATGCTTTCTATTCTCTACAAAGCGCCCGGCTTTCACGTGACGTGGCCCCCGCCGAATCTCGTGACCAGCGGCGGGTTGACGGGGCAAATCATCATGGGGGATGACGGGCCCGTGGGGGGCAGCCTCGCCGTCGACGGTTCCATCACATGCTCTTCGACTGGCAAGGCATTCTGGGGCATTTCGATGCCCGACGTGCAGATCGGTGTCGGTATCACGCTGGCCGACTCCGTGAGCATACACGCCAAGGCCGAGTATACTCGCGCCCACGGTTGGGTGTTCAGCGGCTACGCTGACGGTGAGCTTTCGGCTACACTTTTCGGGTACACAACCATCTTTTGGTTTGAAGGCAGAATGTTCGGCACGGGAGTATTCAGGGACAGAGCGCTCGTCAACTCCTCGGGCTCGCTCGATATCGGCCTCACCCTCACCGGGTACGTCGGTTATTCGATTACGGAAACGGAGAATGGGGGAATCGGCACCAAACCGATCAACATTATTCCCCCCTCTACATACGTCGTCGGCCCGCGCGATTTGGGCCATGTGACCGTCAACCTGGTGGACATGGCCAACACGGCGGTCCAAAAGGCGTTAGGCGGCGGAGGCGCTCCGGGCGCGGCCCCCATGAACGGGGCGATTGCCGGGCCGGCGGAGCCGGCGCCTTTGAGCACCGTCCAAGGCGCGGTCGGGGCTGCCACGGCTGAGTACGCGTATGCCGGGGCCGACGCCCCCCAAGACGGCAACCCGGCCGCCACGGCGACCCAGTTGGTGGTGACCACCCCGCCGCCCAGCAGCGTCACGGCCGGCACGCCCTTCGGCCTGGTCGTCGCGGCCGAAGACCCCTCGGGAAACGTAGACACCTCCTATACCGGCGACGTAGCGCTCACGGTCTATGGCCAGACGCTCGGCGGGCAAACGGTCGTTCCGGTGGTGGACGGCGTGGCCACCTTCGTCGGCCTGACGCTCGACCAGGCGGGCGCCACCTACCTGCAGGCGAGCGCCGATGGCCTGACGGATGCGTACCCCAGCGTCATGGTGAACGCCGCGGCGGCGACGAAGCTCGGCTTTCCCGACGTCGTCGGGAGCGTCGTCTCCGGCTCGCCGTTCAGCGTGACCGTCGATGCTCTCGACCCCTACGGCAACGTCGATCCGATCTTCAGCGGCAACGTGACGCTGGCCTTGGCAAGCAACCCCGGCGGCGCTACGCTGGGGGGAACGCTGACCCAAGCGGTGGTCAACGGCGAGGCTACCTTCTCGTCCCTCACGATCGACAAGGCAGGCAACGGTTACACGTTCAGGGCCGTCAGCGACTACAACCCTTTTGAGGTCTTCTTTTCCGGTCCCTTCAGCGTGACAGCCGACCGGTTGGTGGTAACCAGCCCGCCGCCCAGCAGCGTCACGGCCGGCTCGTCCTTCGGCCTGACCGTCACGGCCGAAGACGGCGCCGGGAACGTGGACACTTCCTTCACCGGCCCCGTGACGCTCGACCATTGGGTGCCCCTTAGCGGGAAGACGACGGCTACGGCGGCGGGCGGCGTGGCGCACTTCTCCGGCTTGACGATCGACCAGGCGACCCCCCAAGGGATGCCGGGCACGTACTTCTTGCTGACCGCCGACGGCATGGCGGGTGCATCCACCGACGATTTCACCGTGAAAGCTGCCGCGGCGACCCATCTTTCCATGGAAAGTCCCACACAGATTTGGGGATGGGTTCTCCCCAATACGGAGTTCGGCCTGGACGTCAGCGCTGAAGATGCCTATGGAAACCTCGTCAGGAACTTCAACGGCAAGGTGACGGTGTCCCTGGGAGCCAATCCCGGCCACGCACTCCTGACCGGGACGCTCGCTCAAACGGCCCAGTATGGTACGGCGTTCTTTTTTAACTTTCAGATCAGCGAGCCCGGCCACGGCTACACCTTGATAGCCACCTCCGGCAGCTTGGCCGGGACCTCTCCGGCCTTCAACGTCGACGGCGACCAGTTGGTGGCAACGACCGAGCCGCCCAGCAGCGTCCAGGCCGGTGCCCCCTTCGGCCTGGTCGTTACGGCCGAGAAAAGCTCCGGCAGCGCCGACCGCGCCTTCAACGAGCCCGTGACGATCCAACTATACGGCCTCAGCAGCAATAGCGCGATCACCGCGCCGGCCGAGGGCGGGGTGGCCACCTTCTCCGGACTGAAGCTGGATAAGATCGGTTATTATTCCTATTCAGTGAGTGCGCCCGGCGTGGACACAACAGGCACGAGCCCGATCGCCGTGACTGCCTCGAATTTGACGGTCTTCGACCAGCCGACGGCCGAGGTCACGGCCGACGCCCCCTTCTCCTTGACAATCACGGCCGAAGACTCGCTGGGCAACCTCGATCCCTCGTATAGCGGCGTCGTCACGCTCTCGATGGCCACGAGCCCCGGCGGCGGCGCCTTGGGCGGGGCGCTCAGCGCCATGGCCGTCGGCGGCGTGGCCAGGTTCAACGACGTGACGATCGACCAGCCCGGCAGCGGCTATACCCTCCAGGCGACCGCCGCCGGTTTGTCGTCGAGCACTACCGCTCCGATCACCGTGGCGCCGGCGGGAACGGGCACGCAACTGGTGGTGACCAGCCCGCCGCCCAGCAGCATCGCGGCCGGCAGCCCCTTCGGCCTGGTCGTCAAGGCCGAAGATTCCTTTGGTAATGTGATTGCCTCTTTCAACGGCAGCGTGACGATCGCCGACACCAGCGGCGACTTGAGCGGGACGCTCACGGTCAACGCGGTGGCCGGGGTGGCCACCTTCTCCGGACTCTCGATCGACCAGGCCTGGCCGTACGACTCGCTGGTGGCAACCGCTGTCGGCCTGATTGGGGCCACAACGGGCTACGTCGCGGTCATGCCCACGACTGCGAGCCAACTGGTGATTCCGGCCCCCAGCGCGACTATCCTGGCTGGTGGCTCCTTCGCTCTACAGGTCTCCGACGAAGATCCCTATGGCAACGTGGAATCGAACTTCGATGGCAAGGTGACGCTGGCCCTGGGCGCGAACCCCGGCGGGGCCACGCTGGGCGGGACGCTCACCGCCACCGCCGTGGACGGCGTGGCCACCTTCACCGGACTCTCGATCAGTAAGCCGGGCAGCGACTACGCGTTCCACGCCACCAGCCCCGGCGGAATATCGGCGACGGGGCCCCTGTTTGACGTTGCCACCGATCAGTTGGTGTTTACGACGCAGCCGGCCGCCAGCCTTACGGCCGGCAGCGGCTTCGGCCTGGTCGTCAAGGCCGAGAACGGCAAGGGGGCCGTCGATACCGCCTTTAACGGCAGCGTAACGGTCGCCGATCCCTCTTCGGGGCAGACCCTCAGCGGGACCACGACAGTTACGGCCGTGAAAGGCGTGGCCACCTTCGCCGGCCTGACCTTGAGCCAGGCGGACGCCGGGGAAACACTGATCGCCACCAACGGCAACATACTGTCGGCAGCGGTTTCCAACACGTTCGACGTTGTGCCCGCCGCGGCCGTTCACCTCGCGTTGCAGACCGCGCCGCCGAGCAACGTCACGGCCGGCGCCGGCTTCGAAGTGGACGTCGCCGTCGAGGATTCTCGGGGCAACGTCGAGACGGCTTTCAACGGCAACGTGACGGTCGCCATGGCGCCCAATTCCGCCAATGGCGGCCTGGGAGGAACGCTCACGGTGGCCGCGGTAAACGGCGTGGCCGCCTTCCCGGGACTGACCCTCAACAACACGGGCAGCGGCTACACCCTCCAGGCCGCCAGCAGCGGCCTGGCCGCCGTGACGAGCGGCCCAATCAACGTCACGGCCACCGGCGCAACGCAACTGGTGGTCACCGCTCAGCCGCCGAGCAGCTTCGCCGCCGGCAGCAGCTTCGGGCTGGTCGTCACGGCCGAGGACGGTTTTGGAAACCCGGACACGACCTTCCAGGGCAACGTAACGCTGGCCGATTCCTCCGGCGCGGTTGTCGGGGGGGCGCTCACGGTGCAGGCGGTTAACGGCGTGGCCACCTTCTCCGGCCTCAGCGAGGACCAGGCCAGCTCCGGCGACACGCTCTTGGCGACCAGCAGCGGACTGAACCCGGCGACGACCACCTCTTTCACCGTCACCCCCCAGGCGGCGACTCAACTGGTGGTCTGGGGTCCCTTCGGCAACGGCCTTCCCGGATCGGCCTTCGCTATGGCTATACTTGCCGAGGACCAATATGGCAATGTGGACACGCGCTTTAGCGGCAACGTAACGCTGGCCCTGCTAAAAAACCCGGGCGGCGCCACGCTGGGCGGGCCGCTTACGGCAACGGCCGTCGGCGGACAGGCCGACTTCTCCGGGTTGACGATCAATAATCCCGGCAGCGGCTACACGCTCCAAGCCGCCGGCGGGAACTTGACCGCAACGTCGACGGCCTTCGACGTTACGGGCGACCAGCTTGCGGTGGCGGCCCAGCCTCCCGCCAGCGTGTCAACCGGCGCCGGTTTTGGCCTGACCGTTGCGGCCCAGAACGCCCCCGGGATCGTGGATACCTCCTACACGGGCAGCGTGACCGTAGCCCTGGTCGATCTGGGGGGCACCGGCGCGACGTTGGGCGGCACGCTCACCGCGACGGCCACGAAGGGCGTGGCCACTTTCTCCGGGTTGACCTTGGACAAAACCGGCTCTTATCTGCTGCAGGTGACCGGCGACAGTGCGAGCCCGACATTGACGAATCCCGTCGCCGCCGAGCAACTTCCGACCGTCACGGGCCTCACTGTCACGGGCTTCACTCTGGCTTCGGGGCCGCTCGTGGGCGGCACGCCGGTGACGATCACGGGTACGAACCTGATCGGTGTCACGGTGAAGTTCGGCAAGCTGGCGGCGACGATCATCCCCGGCAGTGATACGGGCACCTCGATCATGGTCAAGAGCCCCGCGGGCAAGGTGGGCGCGGTCAACGTGACGGTCACCAACGCGGTCGGCACCGCCTCCGCGCCCGAGCAGTTCACGTACGTCGCAGCGCCGAGCGTCAGGCGCGCGGCGCCGACGTCGGGGCCGTGTGGGGGCGGCACGCCGGTAACCATCAAAGGCTCGAACCTGGGCACCACGGCCACGGCCACGGTGAACTTCGGCGGCGTGGCGGTGACCCCCAGCAGCGACAACGGGACCACGATCGTGGTCAATAGCCCCGCGGGAACGGGCATGGTCAACGTGACGGTCACGACGGCGGGCGGCGCCTCCGCGCCTGCTCATTTCACCTACGTCGCAGCCCCGACCATCACGGCGAACATCAGTCCGGCCTCGGGACCTGCGAAGGGCGGCACCGCGGTGACGATCACGGGCACGAACCTGCTGGGCGCCACGGTGAAGTTCGGCGCCAAGGCGGCGACCGCCTTCGTCAGCAAGTCGGCCTCCAAGATCGTGGTCAAGAGCCCGGCGGGCACGGCGGGCCCGGTCAACGTGACGGTCACCACGCTGGGCGGCACCGCCACCGCGCCCAATCAATTCACGTATGTCGTCGCTGCGCACGCCCCGCCCACGATCAACAGCGCACCCATCATCCCCCACGTCAACGATCTTGCGCTTTTGGCCCTGGCGGGCCAGTCGAGCCCGAGCGCCACGCCCCAGCGGAAAACGGTCGATAACCTCCTCCCGTTTGGGACTCTGTCGTAAAGGGTTGGCAACCGGCAACCCTTTAGGGATAATTCACGCTCTCGGCGAGCGACTGGTCCAGCCATTTTGTCTACCGTGGTTCTCCGCAGCAGAAACAAACTGGGAATGGCGAACTCCCATGTTCATCTCCATCGACGGCGGCGACGGCACCGGAAAATCGACCCAAGTCCAGCGGTTCTGCCAGTGGCTCCGCGAGCAAGGCCACACGGTGGTCGCCTGCCGCGATCCGGGCAGCACCCGGCTGGGCGAGGCGGTGCGGGAACTGCTGCTGGGGCGTCACGACCTGGCGATCCGCCGCCGCAGCGAAATGCTCTTGTACATGGCCGCCCGGGCCCAATTGGTCGAGGAGCTGATCCGCCCCGCCCTGGAACTGGGCCAAACCGTCGTCACCGATCGCTATCTGCTCGCCAACGTGGTCTACCAAGGCTACGGCGGCGGGCTGGACGTCGACGCCCTCTGGGAGCTCGGCCGCCAGGCCACCGGCGGCCTGATGCCGGAGCTGACCATCGTCTTGGACATGCCGTCGGCCCAGGCCGCCTCACGCATCGACCGCCAGCTCGACCGCATGGAAAGCCAGGGGGCGGCCTTTCACCAGCGGGTCCGCGCGGGCTTTCTGACCGAGGCCGCGCGGCACCCCGGCACGATGGTCGTGATCGACGCCACTCGGAGCGTCGAGCAGGTGCAGGCCGATATTCGGGCCGCGGCGACGACGAAGCTAAGGCGGAAGGCGGAAGGCGGAAGGATGAAGGCGGAAGGATGAAGGCGGAAGGTAGCGAACAGATGCCCGGTCCCCTCTCCCTCCGGGAGAGGGTTAGGGTGAGGGCCTTCGGCGAACAGGGGTAGTCCATGACCTGGCAGGGCATCCACGGACATGACGACGTGGTGGAGAAGTTCCGCCGCGCGCTGGCCCGGCAACGGCTGGCCAGCAGCTTCCTGTTTGCCGGCCCGGCGGGGATCGGCAAGCGGACCTTTGCCATCCGGCTGGCCCAGGCCCTGCTGTGCCCCGAGCGGCCGGAGGCCGCGCTGGATCCGTGCGGAACGTGCCACAGTTGCACCATGGCCCTGGCCGGCACGCATCCCGACGTGGACCTGGTAGGCAAGCCGGCCGACAAGGCGTTCCTGCCCGTCGAGTTGCTGCTGGGCGACCGGGAGCATCGGGGGCGGGAAGGCTTGTGCCATCGGATCGCGCTGCGGCCGTTCCTGGGTGGCCGGAAGATCGCCGTCATCGACGACGCCGACGCGCTGAACGCCGAGGGCGCCAACTGCCTGCTGAAGACCCTCGAGGAGCCGCCGCCGCGCTCCGTGCTGATCCTTGTCGGCACCAGCCCGGCCAAGCAGTTGCCCACCATCCGCTCCCGTTGCCAACTGATCCGTTTTAGCCCGCTCGCCGCCGAGGTGGTGGCCGAGCTGCTCTTGGGCCAGGGTCTGACGACCGATCCGGTCGAGGCGCAGCGCTTGGCCCGCTATGCCGAGGGGAGCGTTCAGCGGGCGATGGAACTGGCCGATCCCGAGCTGTGGGCCTTCCGCCGCACGCTGCTGGAGGGGCTGGCCCAGCCCGTGTTGGCCAGCGTGGCCCTGGCGCAGATGGTGTCGCAGTTCGTCGACCAGGCCGGCAAGGAGGCCCCGCCGCGGCGCACGCGGCTGCGGCAGATCGTGGCCTTCGCCGCCGACTTCTACCGCCAAGGGCTGCACGCCGCCAGCGGCGCTACGGGCGCCGCCGACCCCGAGCTGGACCGCCTGCTGGGCCGGGCCGCGGGGCAGTCAGCCGGCGACCCCGCCGCCACCGCCGCCCGACTGGATCGCTGCCTGGAAGCCGCCGAGCAGATCGACCGCAACGCCAACCAGGCCACCCTTATCGAGGCCTGGCTGGACGACCTCGCCGCTGGGGGTTGACCAGGGGAGTGCCAAGCCACGATATCCGAGTCTAGTAATTGTGGACGAAGAACTCGCAGCCCTAGTCGGCTCAAATCACCCCGACGTATTCTGCTGGACACTCACGTTCACCTATTGGATGACCAGTTCACGATTGAGCGTGAACGCCCGATCGAAAACCGCACCCTTGAAGAAGAATGGGGTGACCCAGGCATTGCTGTCCAGAGAAGCCTGAATTTCGACGGTGACCGACGGCGTGCTTGAGGTGATGGTCGTGGGGGTAACTGTGATTGTCGCGCCGCGAATACAAAGAGTATTTAGAACCGTGTTTGCTTGGTCGATTCCATTCTGACTCGTAGCCCCCGGCACGATGCAGCGGCGCGCCCCTTCACAAGCGGCCAAGTCCAGACCATCCTGGATCATGCTCATCCGTGCGAATTCAAAGGCCGCGAAGAACAGCAGAAAGACCAGTGGAGCCACCAAGGCAAACTCGACGGCCGCCGTGCCCTTTCGTTGGTTATGCCTGTGACGCATCACCTCTAGTATCTCCTGCCCCGTACCCGCTTACCGGATTTCATTGCGTCAATACTGAATGGAACGACTGGGCAATGCTCTGGAAGGCACTCGTCAGGCTGGCGCCGGTGGGAGCGTTGTAGTACGTTCCCTTGGTCGTCGTGGCAATCGACTGCATGGTGGCCGTGTCGGCATCGGACCCATAGGCGATGGTGTAAATAATGATGCTTGCGTTTGCGGCGTTCTGGGCGGCTTGGAGGGGCGTCGTGGTCCCCGTAGTCTGGCAACCATCGCTCATCAAAATGATGACCTTCTGGGTAAACTGCGTAGTGCGGCCCTCATTCTGCAAGATGTTCTGGGCCGAGGTGATTGCGCCGCCGATGTAGGTCAGAGCCCAGGGGCTCGACGGGTTCAACGTGCTCGCATCACTCCCGATTTTTGCAAGGCTCGTACCGATCGTATCTTTCTCGTAACTGGAAGAGTCGAATGTCACCATGCCCACTTCGTCGTTGGTGTTCATGCCGGATAGCGTCGTAACGAACGATTGCACAGCCGTCCTTAGATCGGTCTCTTTCTGTCCCGTCATGGAGCCGCTTTGATCAAAGAGCAGGACGATGTCGCGCGTCTCGCGGGCGGCAACCGAGACGCTCTGGGGGTTGACGCTGGAAGTCCCTAAAAGCGTGCCGAACAGGAGTTGCAGCGGGCCCCCCGCCTCGGACTTTGTGGCGGTTACTTGCGCGGCGGAGTAGGGCGTGGCGTTCGGGGTGAACAGCACCGTTCCATTACTCTGCAACGAGGCGCTGCCGAACACAATGTCGGCGTCTTGCAGGATGAGCGGTTGATGGTCTACCAGATTCGCCTGAGCGATGTTCTTGGCGGCTTGTCGCGCCGTGGTCAGGTTCTGGGTAAGCGCCATACTGGTTACCGCGGCCTTGGCCGCCGCGTCGGTGGCGATCTTCAGTTCAGTCACAGTGAGGTAGATGCGGGCCCCGTCCACGGAGAAGACGGCAGTGGCCACGAAGGCCGTTAGAAGGATCGCCACCAAGACTACCATAGCCCCTCGACGATGGTGCCAACGGCCCCGCCGACACGGCGAGAAACACACGTTAGTGAGAGATCTAGTACTCAATAGGATTCCTTCAACATCGCGCAAGTCACAGAAATGTTCCCGGAACCGAAGAACCACGACGCGCTGAACCGATTGGCGTCGATTGGGGCCGTTACCGTCATGGTGATCTGATTGCCCGGCGTTACGCTCGACGGGTCCGCCGGACTGATCTGGACCGTTCCACTGTTGACCTTGCGTTGCGTCAGCATGTTGCTACCGCATTGGGTTACGCTGGCAGAGGTGGCTGTCGGCGTGACGGCCAGGCGGACCGCCTCGTAAGCGGCAACCTCGAGCGACTGCTTCAGCACGATCATGTTGTAAGCCTCGACCGTGCCGAAAACAATCGTCGCGACGAGCGGCAGGCAGAGGGCAAATTCAACCGCAGCGACGCCGCGGCGAGAACCGCGCCGGACTAGCGAACGCGAACGATGCCAGACCGTGGTGTTCATGGCTGTGCCCGGAGAACAGGTCACTTATAGACTTATAGCTCGACGGCGGAACACCGACAAGTAGCGCCCCCCTCTGGTGGCTTTTATCAATTCGCGGTGCCAGTTATAGCTGGTTTAATCCTTACGTCCGGTCGTTTCCCGCAGCTCAGCGCCCGACCTGGATGACGTCCAGCCTAATCAACCCCCACCCCGCCAGGCCCGCACCAAGCCGGAGATTTCTGCCTACGTGGTCCGCCGGACGCTTACCTCCAAACCCGATAAATCGGGTCACTACGAACCCCGGTGAAGAATCCCGGCTCAGGCTTTATCCGCCTCGATAACCTGATCCAGGGGCGCCAACAATTCGGGCAGTTCGTGCTCGTAGTTTCGCCAGCGCGCGACGGATTGCTTGTACACCGGGCGGCGGACCTGCGCCACGCTGGCCGTACGGATCGGACGGTTGGTCTTGTAGAACTCCAGGCAGCTTGCTTCCCACTCCAAGCCGCAGGCCTGGATCAGCCGCCGCGCCACGTCTTCCAGGTCGGCTACCGCCTCTTCGTAGTCCAGCTCGTAAAGCGGCGCCGGCAGCACGGTTTTCCAATGTCGGATCAGTCGCTGATACTGCGCGAAGCGCGTGGCGATGTGCTGGGGATCGTTCGCCCAGCGGATGCTGCGGAAATCGGTGATCCAGCAAGAGATGGCCACGTCGCGGAGGTCGCGGCGGCAGTGAATCACCAGGGCCTGGGGGAACATCGCCGCCACCAACCCAAGGTACATGTAGTTGTCCGGCATCTTGTCCACGATGCGATCGCTGCGGCCCTCGTCCAGCGCACGCAGTTTCTCGAGATGGCTCTGGGCCACGCGCCGCGTGGCGGCCGGGTCCAGCTCCGGCAGGCAAGCCAGCGGCGTCTCGGATCGGCCAAGCGTCTCGGGGATGGCCTCGAAGGTCAGGCGCACCAAGCGCAGCTCCCCCGCCCCGTAGACACGCGAGTGGCTGGCCAGGACCTGCTCGACCAGGGTCGTGCCGGAGCGCGGCAGGCCGACGATGAACACCGGCCGCGGCGTGGCCAGCCCTGCGCCGGCCAGGCGGCTAAAGAACTCCGGCCCGGAGGCCTGGAGCAGGCCGTCGACGAAACGCTCGTGCTCGGCGGGAACGTAGGCACGGCCGCGCCGCCGGGCAATCTCCAGGGCCAGCGCGTTGCCCTGCCGCGCCACTTCGGCGGCCCGCGCGAACATCCCCCGCGCATCCAGCACGTGCGCGGCCGCTAAGAGCAGCCGGGCGCGGGGCTCGTCCTCCAGCCCGGGCTCGGCCAGCCGCTCTTCCAGCGCGGCGAGGTCCGCGTCGGGCAGCTTCTGGCGGAGGAGGGTCGCCAAGCGGGCCAGGGGAGCGGCATAGCGCGGCTCCAGGCGCAGGGCCGCGCGGAAAGCCGCCTCCGCCTCCGCCAGTTTCCCCAACTCCTCGTGCAGCCCTCCCAACTGCATTTGGGCCGGCGCCCAATCCGGCCGCAGCCGCAGGGCCTCGCGATATTGCGCCTCCGCCTCCGGCAGCCGGCCCTCCTCTTGCAATGCCCAGCCCAGGGCGGTATGGAATCCCGGCCGCTCGCAGTCGATCTCAAGCGCTTTCTCCCAGCAGGGAATGGCCCGGGCATAATCCTCCTGGTCGGCGTACGCTTCGGCCAGATACTGCCACAGGTCGGCGCCGCTGGAATCCAACTCGACCGAGCGCTTCAGCCAGGGCAGCGCGTCATCCGGTTTTCCTTCGTCACGCAGGATCAGGCCCAGGTGGGCGTGGGCCCGGGCAAGCTTGGGGTCCAGCCGGATGGCTTCCAGATATGCGGCGCGGGCATCGACCAGCCGGCCCATGACGCGGAAGACGTTGCCCAGATTGTGGTGCAAAGCCGCCACGTCGGCTTGCAGGCGCACCGCCTCTTGGCAGTGAGGCAAGGCTTCTTCCGCCAGTCCGCGGTCGAGCAGCATCTGCCCGAGGTTCGTGTGTGCGGCGGCGAAGGCCGGGTCCAGCGTCACGGCCTGGCGAAAATGCTGAAGCGCCTCGTCGAGCTGGTTCAGCTCGCGCAGGGCGATCCCCAGGTTGTTGTGCGCCGCCGCGAATTCCGGCTGCAGCTCCAGGGCCCGGCGGAACTGGTCCGCGGCCTCCGCCTTCCGACCAAGCCCCTGCAAGGCCAGGCCCAGGTTGCACAGTGCCTCCGGATAGTCGGGCAACAACTGCAAGGCCATCCGGCAACAGCCGGCGGCACGCTCGTACTGACCGAGGGCCCGATAGGCTTCCGCCAGATTGTTGTGGAAGGCGGGAACGCTCGGCGAAACGGCAATCGCCCGGCCCATCAGCTCCACGCCCCGCAGGTGATCGCGTTGCTGATGGTGCAGCACGCCCAGCAGGTGCAGGGCGTCGGCGTGGTCCGGCTCCCGCGCCAGCAGGCTCCGGTACAACTTGGCGGCCCCGGCAAGGTCGCCGGCCTGGTGCTTTTCCAGCGCTGCGCGAAGATCGTCCATAGAACACAAGAGGTTATGATTGGCTGCCGATGCCCCAAATTGGGCTGCGAAAACTCTATTTTCTCTTTGACATCGGCATGAGTCCAGTGGTAAACTGGTAACCATGATAATATCTTCGATTCGCCAGAATGAGTACCCCGCTTTCATTGTGAGCGCGATCCGGACCCTTGCTTTGTTGCGCTGACCGCATCCCCAGGAGAGACAACATGTCCCGCCGTAGAGCTTCCCGAAAGTCCCCCCGCAATCGTTCGTCCAGAGGGTTTTCCCGGGCGTGCTTCGAGACGCTCGAGAGCCGCACGTTGCTGGCCGTGCTCAGTGTCACGTCCGGCGAGGGTTTGCGGGCCGCGATCCAGACGGCCGATAGCAACGCTGACACCAGCAACACGATCAACCTGGCGGCCGGGAAATACCTGCTGACCGACACCGGCGCGGGCAACATCATCATTCAGAGCGGTGCGCAAAAAACGCTCATCATTACGGGCGCCAGCGCGGCTACCACGATCATCGAGCCTAGCCCCAGCGTTAAGTGGAAGGACCGCATTTTCGACGTCGAGGGGTCGGGTACGGTGACCTTCGAGAAACTTTCGATCGCCGGCGGCAACCTCCAGGCGGCGCCAGGCGATAACCCGGTGACGGCCGAGGGCGGCGGGCTGCTCGTGGATGGCGGGCAGGTAACGCTCAGCCAGGCCGCGGTGGTCAAGAATGTGGCCCACGGCGCCACGGGAATCGGTGGCGGGAACGGCGGCGCCGCTGCCTCCGGGCAACAAGCCGGGGGCGGTGGAGGCGGACAGAAAGGGTTCGACGCTCAGGGCGGCGGCATCTTCTTGGCCGCCGGCACGCTGAACATCGTCAATTCCTCAGTCGGCAGCAACCAGGCGATCGGCGGCAACGGGGGTGCGGGAGGCAAAGGGGGCGCAGGCTCGGCCGGGGCCCAAGGCAGCGACGGCTCCGGCGGCCACGCGGGCACGAACGGGGTTTATCCAGGCGGCAAGGGAGGAGACGGCCAATCGGGCCAACAGGGCGGCCAAGGCAATCAAGGGTTGCAAGGCGCCCCAGGCGGCAACGGCGGCAATGGCGGCGAAGCGGATGGCGGCGGCATCTACGTCGCCGGCGGCCAGTTGTCCATCAAGTCCAGCAGCCTAACCGGTAATGCGGCCATTGGCGGCGCGGGGGGCGCCGGCGGCGGCGGGGGCGCCGGCGGCAAAGGCGGCGCAGGCGGCTTGGGCGGGCATGGCGGCAACGGAGGCAATGGAGCCAACGGCAGCAGCGGCGGCAGCGTGGGCGGCCCTGGTGGCACCGCCGGCAACGGCGCCAAGGGAGGCACGGGAGGGAACGGCGGCACGGGCGCCAACGGCGTCAACGGCGCGACCGGTGGCCAGGGCGGCAATGCCCGGGGCGGCGGCCTGTACGTCGCGGCGGGGACCGTCACCTTAAATACTGTCACGTTCGCTACCGACACGGCTACCGGCGGCGCCGGGGGCGCCGGCGGCGGCGGCGGCAAGGGCGGCGCGGGTGGTCAAGGCGGGACGGGCGGCTGGGGAGGTTTGGCCGGCGGCTACAAGTACGGCGGCGGCAACGGCGGAAACGGCTCTGCACTAGGGGGAACTGGCGGGGCGGCCGGCCAAGACGGTTCCGGCGGCCTCGGCGGCAACGGCGGCTTCGGCGGCAACGGCGCCGCCGGCGCTAATGGCGGCCTCGGCGGCAACGCTCAGGGCGGCGGTATCTTCTTGGCGGGCGGAACTCTGGACATCGCCGCCATCACCATGTCCGGCGATGTCGCTACCGGAGGCGCGGGCGGCAAAGGGGGCAAGGGCGGCGCGGGCGGTCCCGGTGGCGCGGGCGGCAGCGGCGGATACGGCGGAAGGTGGGCCATGGACATCGGCGGTGCAGGGTCTGGAGGCAACGCCAGCGGAACAACCTCTGGAAATGGTTACGGGGGCGACGGGCTCAACGGCGAGAACGGGGCCAAAGGCGGGAACGGCGGACTCGGCGGACTGGGCGGAAACGGCAACGATAGCGGCAGTGGCGGAAACGGTGGAAAGGGATCCGGCGGAGGAATCTTCCAAGCCAACGGAACCCTTGACATCTCGAGCGGTTCGGTCAGTGGAACGGCCGTCGGTGGAAAAGGCGGTTCCGGCGCGCTTGGCGGCACCGGCGGCATGGGCGGCCAAGGCGGCGCCGGCGGGCAGGGTGGCTTCAGTGGCTGGGGCGGCAACGCCGGCGACGGACCGTCGGGCCAAGGCGCCGGCGGCAACTCCGGAAACGGCGGAAATGGCGGCGATGGCGGACAAGGCGGCGACGGCGGCCAGGGAGGCAACGGCGGCGACGGCGGAAACGGCGGCTTCGGACAAGGTGGCGCTTGGGTCAGCGCCGGCGGTACGTTTACGTTTGGCAGCGCCGCCACCAACGCCACCAACAGCGCGGCCACTTCCAAATCCCAGGGCGGCGCCGGCGGCTCCTACGGCTTAGGAGAGTCGGGTGGGCCTGAGGGCAAGGGCGGCAACCGAGGCTCCAACGGCTGCGCCTCAAGCCCCGGCGGCGGCGATCCGGATGGCAAGTCCGGTAAGAATGGCTCCTTTGGGGCCGAAGGCCACAAAGGCGCCGCGATGGGCATCCTCGGCATGCCGGGTTGGGCCGGCTCAACCGGCGGGCATAGCGATTCCACGGCTCCCGTGCTGACCATGACGCCCGTAGTAACGTCGATCAAGCCCGCCTCGGGCCCGACGGCGGGCGGCACACTGGTGACCATCACCGGCTCGGACCTGGGTACAAAGAGCACGGCCACGGTGCAGTTCGGCGGCGTTTCGGTTGCCCCCAGCATCGACAACGGCACCACGATCGTTGTCGCCAGCCCGTCGGGAAAGGCGGGCACGGTGGACGTAACGGTCAAGTCCGACGGCGGCACCTCCGCCATCTCCGCACACGATAAGTTCACGTACATCGCCGCGCCCGTCATCACACAGATCAGCCCCACGGCCGGTCCCTTGGCGGGGGGAGCGACGGAGACCATCACCGGCGCCAACTTCACCGGGGCGACGGTGGTCGCTTTCGGCACGGCCCGCGCCGCCAACCTCAAGGTAGTGTCGAGCACCAAGATTACCGCCACGATCCCCAAGGAGAAGGCGGGAACGGTGAACGTGCGGGTCGTGACCCCGGGCGGCACCTCGGACGCGGTTACGGCCGACCAGTACACGTACGTCGCCGCGCCCACGGTCACGCAGGTCAGCCCCGCCGCCGGTCCCTTGAAAGGGGGCGCCGCGGTGACCATCACCGGCACGAACTTCGACGGGCCGACGGCGGTCTATTTCGGCACGGTGCCCGCCACAAACGTCAAGGTGGTGCCAAATACGTCGAATACCGAGATCACCGCCACGATCCCCAAGTACAAGGCGGGTACGGTGAACGTGACCGTCACCACCGTGGGCGGCACTTCGGCCATCAGCTCGTCCGACCAGTTCCTCTACCTTGCGCCGCCCAGCGTCAAGGGCGTGTCGCCCACGGCGGGGCCGCTGGGGGGCGGCACGGTGGTAACGATCACCGGCACGAACCTGGGCACGAAGAGCACGACCACGGTACAATTCGGCGCGGTTTCGGTGACCCCCAAGAGCGACAACGGGACGAAGATCGTGGTCGATAGCCCGTCGAGCACCTTCACGGTTACGACGCCCGTGGCCGTCACGGTGACGACGCTCGGCGGCGCCTCGGCCAAGTCCTCGTCCGTTTATTTCGTCTACACGGCAGCCCCGGCCATCACGGCCCTCACGGCGGCCACTTCTCCGGCGGTGGGACCTGCCAAGGGCGGCACGCAGGTAACGATCACCGGCACGAACCTGGGCACGGTGAGCACGGCCAAGGTGCGGTTCGGCAGCGTCGAAGTAACGCCCACCAGCGACAACGGGACCACCATCGTGGTCAAGAGCCCGCCAATGACGGTCACTGACGCCACGGGCATGCAGACCGTGGACGTGCGGGTCAGCACCGTGGGCGGCACCGCCACTGCGCCCCAAACGTTCACCTACTTCGCCCTGCCCACGGTTACCGGGGTAAGTCCCGCCACCGGTCCGTTGGCGGGGGGATTGCCCGTGACCATCACCGGCACGAACTTCAGCGGTCCCGTGGCGGTCTATTTTGGCACGACCCGCGCGTCCGGCGTCACGGTAGTGTCTGATACCGAGATTACTGCCACGATCCCCAAGGGCAAGGCGGGCACGGTGAACGTAACCGTCACCACTGTGGGCGGCACCTCGGTCACCTCCACGGCCGACAAGTTCACCTACGCCGCTACCAAGAAGGCCCCGGCGATTATCACGAGCGGAGCCATTGCCGCCGACGCCAGCGATCTGGCACTCCTGGCCCTGACGGGCCAATCGAGCCCCAGCGCCACGATCCAGCGGAAAATGGTGGATAACCTCATGGCATCGCTACTAACGTAAGGACCGGCCGAGAAATAAGTCCCGCATTTCCCGTACTCCTCTCGCTCCGCGAGAGGGAGCGCATCACGTGGAGCGTGATGAATGTGGAGCGTGATGAATACGGAAACTATTTGTCGGCCCATACCAAGCGTCGATTGACGCCGTGCTTGATTCGGCGCACGCTGCTGGCCGTGTTCAATCTCACGGCGACAGCGGGCGACGCTGGTCTGCGGGCCGCGATCCAGGCGGCCGACACTAACGGCGACGCCAGCAACACGATCAACCTGGCGGCCGGGAAGTACCTGCTGAGCAATGCCGGCGCGGGTGACATCCTCATTCAGAGCGGTGCGCAAAAAACGCTCGTCATTCAGGGGGCCAGCGCGAAAACTACGATCATCCAACCCGACCCCAAGGCATCGTGGAAGAACCGCATTTTCGACGTCGAGGGGTCGGGTAAGGTGACCTTCGAGAAACTTTCGATCGCCGGGGGCAACCTCCAGGCAACGGCAAGCGATAACCCCGTGACGGCCGAGGGGGGCGGGCTGCTCGTGGATGGCGGGCAGGTCACGCTCAGCCAAGCCGCAGTGGTCAAGAATGTGGCCCACGGCGCCACGGGAATTGGCGGGGGAGGGGGAGCCAACGCCCACTCCGGCGAACAGCCTGGGCCGGGTGGGGGCGGCCAGAACGGCTCCCCTGCCCAGGGCGGCGGCATCTTCTTGGCCGCCGGCACGCTGAATATCGTAAGTTCGCAAGTCAGCAGCAATCAGGCCATCGGCGGCGCCGGGGGCAAAGGGGGCAAAGGGGGGGCTGGCTCGGCCGGGGCCGCCGGCGCTACCGGCGCCACCGGCAAGTGGGGAACGCACGCCGTTGTGCCTCAAAGCATGGGAGGAAATGGCTCGCCGGGTGGAGTTGGTGACAATGGCAACGATGGCTTGCCGGGCGCCCCCGGTGGCCAGGGCGGCCAGGGCGGCGAGGCCGACGGTGGTGGCATCTATGTTGCTGGCGGCCAATTGACGGTCACCAATAGCACCTTCAGCGGCGACTTGGTCAAAGGCGGTGCCGGCGGCAACGGCGGCGGCGGAGGCAACGGCGGCAAAGGGGGGGCCGGCGGGGCGGGTGGGTTGGCCGGCGGCGGAGGCACAGGCGCCGTCGGTGCAAACGCACCCGGTGTTTGCACGGGCGGAAACGGCGGCAATGGCGCCACCGGCGGCAGCGGCGGAAACGGCGGCAAGGGCGCCAGCGGGGCCAAGGCTGGCGACGGCGGCCACGGCGGCAACGCCCGGGGCGGCGCACTCTACATCGCCGCCGGGAGCGTCAGCCTCGTCACCAGCACCGTCACCAAAGACACGGCGACTGCCGGGGCCGGCGCCACCGGCGGCGCTGGTGGCAAGGGCGGGGCCGGCGGCAAGGGCGGTCAGGGCGGCAAGGGCGGCCACGCCGGGAACGGCGGCAGCGGCGGCATGGCGTCGTCGCATTATCAGGGATGCGGTGGGGCGTACGGTTCGGCTGGCCGCGGGGGCGCCGGCGGCACCGCCGGAAACGGCGGCGCCGGTGTTCAGGCGGCGGATGGCGGCAAGGGCGGCGACGCCGGCGCCGGCGGCATCTATATGGCTGACGGTGCTCTAACTCTTAACGCCACCACCCTCTCCACCGACACCGCCACAGGAGGCGCCGGCGGCAAGGGTGGCAAGGGCGGCACGGGCGGCGCCGGTGGAACCGGCGGTGAGGGGGGGCAAGGCGGCACGGGCGGCTGGAGCGGATACCCGGGGAGAGGATTTGGTACCAACCGATCCGGCGTCGGCGGGAACGGCGGAAATGGCGGCGATGGCGGGACCAGCGGCGACAACGGCAACGGCGGCAACGGCGGCAACGGCGGCAACGGTGGTTTCGCGCAGGGCGGGCCTCTGGTAATCGCCGGCGGATCTTACACCCCCGTAAACGGCACGACAACCGCCGGAACTGCCAAAGGCGGGGCCCCCGGGCTGGGCGGCTTGGGGGCCTCGGCCGGTCTACCGGGCAAAGGCGGCGCAGGAGGTCACGGCGGCATCCCCACGCCGCCCACCCAAGGCACTCCAGGCAGGCCCGGCGCTCAAGGCGCCGCCGGCACGGTTTGCCCCCAGACGGGCAATCCTGGCGAGCAGGAGCTGCCCGGTTCGCCGGGCGGGCAGAGTAATTCCCCGAATCCCCACGATCAAGACCTGCTGCCCACCATCACGCAGATCAGCCCCTCGGCCGGTCCCGTGACCGGCGGCGCGTTGGAAACCATCACCGGCACGAACTTCAGCGGGGCCACGGCCGTTGATTTCGGCAGCACCAAGGCGACCAACTTCAAGGTCGTGTCGGATACCGAAATTACCGCCACGATCCCCAAGGGCAAGGCGGGCGCGGTACACGTGACGGTCGTGACTCCCGGCGGCGCTTCGGATGCGGTTAGGGCCGACGAGTTCACCTACTTCGCTCTGCCCGGCGTCAAGGGCGTATCGCCCGCGGCGGGGCCGCTGGCCGGCGGCACCAAGGTAACCATCACCGGGTCGAACCTGGGAACAGTAAGCACGGCCACGGTGCAATTCGGCGGTGTCGCGGTGATCCCCAGCGGCGACAACGGCACCACGATCGTTGTCGATAGCCCCCCGAGCACCTTCACGGCCACGACAAGCGTGCCCGTCACGGTGACCACGGCGGGCGGCACCTCGGCCAGGTCTTCGGCCGCGTATTTCATCTACGTCGTGGCCCCGGCGGTCACGGGCGTCACAACCGCAAACACCAATCCCGCGGCGGGACCGGCCAAAGGCGGCACGCAGCTAACGATCAGCGGCACCGACCTGGGCACGGCCGGCACGGCCAAGGTGGAGTTCGGCAGCCTGTTGGTGAGCCCCACCAGCGACACCGGGACCACCATCGTGGTGAAAAGCCCGCCGATGGCCGTCAATAGTCCCACGGGCACACAGACGGTGAAC
>JBEKTY010000166.1:0-17459 GCA_049515555.1 Thermoguttaceae bacterium | reverse complement strand
CGCAACGCGCGCTCGAACTCCGCTCGCATCTGTTCCTCGTAGGCCTTCCGATCCAAGCCGGGTAACGCCATCGCGATTTTCTCCTGCTTCGAATCGTGCTACAATCAAGACGCTACCCCAAGTTATACAACCTTCCCACCTTTCGCGCCATAGATACTTGCCGCACACGGCGGAGGACGGAGGGCGGAAGGAGGAAGGGGGATTTATGGATTTAGGGTATTTAGGGATTTGGGTACCCGAGATCCGAGACCTGACAACAGCCGGCGCCTCTAAGCCGCCCTCCGCCCTCCGTCTTCCACCCTCCGCCTTCCACCTTCTTCCCAGCCCCCTTCCGCCGCGGCCCGCCGCCGCTTACCATCCATGGTATGAAGATGGAGCTGAATCCCGCACAGCAGGAGGCCGTCAGTACGCGGTCGGGCCCGCTCTTGGTCCTGGCCGGGGCGGGCACTGGCAAGACCCGCGTGGTCACTTGCCGCATCGCCGAGCTGATCCGGCATGGCACGGCCCCCGAGCGGATCCTGGCCGTTACCTTTACCAACAAGGCGGCCGGCGAGATGCAGGAGCGGTCGGCCCAACTGCTGGGCCGGCGGCTCCCCCGGCAGCCGGAGATATCGACCTTCCACTCGCTGTGCGTGCGGATCCTGCGGCGGCACATTGCCCGACTGGGCTATCCCAGCCAGTTCGGCATCTACGACCGGGGCGACCAGGAGGGGCTGGCCCGCTCGGCCCTGCGGGAGATCAGCATTGCCGAGGGCCTGCTGCGGCCGGGCGATCTGCTGGCGATCATCAGCCGCTGGAAGACGGCCTCGGTCCGGCCCGACGCCGCGGCCGCTGGGGCCGTGACCGTCAAGGAACACCTGGCCGCCTCGGCCTATCGCCGCTATCAGCAGGCCCTCAAGACGGCCGGGGCCCTGGATTTCGACGACCTGCTGCTGTGCGCCGAGGAACTCTTCCAGAAGTTCCCCGCGGTCCGCACGGCCGAGGCCGGCCGCTTCGATCACCTGCTCATCGACGAGTATCAAGACACCAACGGCAGCCAGTACCGGATCGTCAAGGCCCTGGCCGCCGGGCACCGCAATCTGTGCGTGGTGGGCGACGACGACCAGTCGATCTACGGCTGGCGGGGCGCCGAGATCCGCCATATCCTCCGCTTCCGCGACGATTGGCCGGAGGCCAAGGTCGTCCGCCTGGAACAGAATTATCGCTCCACGCGGCCGATCGTCGCCTGGGCCAATCGCCTCATCGCCTTCAACCGCCTGCGGCATGCCAAGGTGCTGCGGGCCATGATCGACGGCGAGCCGCCCAGCGTACTGAAACGGAACGATGAGGTCCAGGAGGCGAAGGCCGTGGTCGACGAGATCGCCCAGCGGATGGCCGCCATCCCCCGGCGGCCCCGCGATTTCGCCATCCTCTGCCGCACCAACGAGCAACCCCGGGCGTTCGAGATGGAGCTTCGCCGGGCGAAGATCCCCTACGTGCTCTTGGGCGGCATGTCGTTCTACGACCGCAAGGAAGTCCGCGACCTTTTGGCCTACCTGAAAACCCTGGCCAATCCGCAGGACGAGGTCTCACTGCGGCGAATCATCAATAATCCGCCGCGGGGCATCGGCCAGGCCGCCGTGAAACGCTTGACCGACGAGGCCGTGGCCCAAAAGAAGCCGCTGTGGGAGGTCCTGCCGTCGGCCGACTTGGAGGCCGTCACAGGGTTCTGCCGCCTGATCGAGAGCTACCGCCGGCGCTGCCAGCGGCAGCCGCTGGTCGAGGTGCTCCGCGATCTGTTGGCCGAGATTGGCTACCGGCAGGAGCTGGCCCGGCTGTACCACGACCCGCAGGAGCAGGAGGCCCGCTGGGCCGCGGTCGAGGAGCTTGTAAATGCCATCGGCGGCTACTGGCGGCGGGCCGAGACGCCCGGCCTGGCCGGCTTCCTCCAGGAAGTGGCCATCGCCAACAGCGAGCAGGAGAAGGACAAGGAATCGCAGCTCGAACGCGACGCCGTGGCCCTGATGACCCTCCACGCGGCCAAGGGGCTGGAATTCCCCGAGGTGTACCTGGTGGGCATGGAGGAGGGCCTGCTGCCGCACTCGCGCTCGATCGCCGACCACGAGGCGGCCATCGACGAGGAGCGGCGGCTGTGCTACGTGGGCGTCACCCGGGCCCAGCAGCGGCTCACGCTCAGCTTGGCCTTGAGCCGCAACAAATGGGGCAAACTTCGGCCCACCGTCCCCAGCCGTTTCCTATACGAGATCACCGGCCAGACCGGCAACCCCAACTATCTGGCAGCCAAACAAGGCCGCGTGCCGCTCCGCCGCACGGCCTCCGGCCAGCCAGTCAAGCCCGGCCAGCCGGCCAAGCCGTCCGGCGGTGCGAAGCCGCAAGGGGCTTCCCGTCCACCGGCCAAGCGGCCCGGCGGTGCAAAGCCGCAAGCGGCGCCGCCGTCCCGCCGGGCGAAGCCGCCAGGGGCGCCACGTCGCTAGGCGGCGGCCAACAGCCGGCGGACCGCCGGCTCGTTGTTTCCGCCTGGGCCGCTTCGGCTGGACGCTGAAAGCGTCCCGTATCATAGCCCAGCGGTTGCCGCGCAGCGGCTACCCTGGGAACGTGGGAAACAGCGGCGAGAAAACCCCAACGGGGTTTCGTGGGCACCCACCTAAATGTATTGCGAACACCGGGTGAACCAACCACGCCGGCCGGCGATTGCGGCGTGGACACTCGCTCTGACGAAACCCCCTTTGGGGTTTGCATCCTGTCTGCCCGGTTATCCCAGGGTAGCGGCGAGTACGCCGCAACCGCTGGGCTGTGTTACAAAACCGCTTTGCGGTTCAGCGGATGGACCGTTATCGGAACCGAATGGGCCATTCCGAACCAGATCATCGTTGACCATCTCTCGCTCGCACGTCCCTAGGCCATCTCGGGAAGTGGCCACACTGGCACCGAAACCCCCCAAGGATCGACTTTCAGGCCGAGATCGCCGGACACCCCAACGCGACCTCCGCCCCGGGGGGTAGTTGCGGGCCTCCGGCCCTTTCACTATGCTACCCGATGATTGGAAAGACGTTGGGAAACCAACCAGTGCGGATTCGGGCAGCCGGAAAACGGAGCAATCGTCCGCAAGGGGGGTAGCAGCAATGGCCGAAATGCAAGATCGGAGAGGCGATCCGGCAATGGTGCTCCTTACGTCCCTGAATCGCAAGTCAAGGGGAAAGCCGCCCCGCCGCACACTTTTGCTGTTCTTTGCCGGTCTTGTCTTCGTTGCTATCGGCGCTCTTGTCGTTTCCTGGAAACTACGAGGGCACGATTCACCGAATACTTCAGCGCCGGCGTCGGAAAGCCGGGGCTCCCGCGACGAAGCATCGCCGGCACCGTTGCAGCCAAGGGCGGGCGAATCGCCTGACAAGCAGGTGGGGAGCAAGCCCAAGGGAACCGGGAAGGAGCTGTGGGATTGGGTCCTAGACAAGGGAAAGGTCCATTCCACCTCCAAGCTGATTGCGGGGACAGAGGGCTCGCGAAACCTGTGGGTAGTGCTTAGGACCCCAATCGCTACCGACGATGTTGCGGCCCGGTTCGGCGAGCCGGACAAGAAGACCGCCGGGCACGGGTTTCTAAGCAAACGCCCAACGCAACCCTGGAGTACCAATGAACTAGGCGAAATCCTCTACTATGGCTCCGTCGAATTATTGGTCGAAAACGGACAGGTGTTGGAGGCCCTCGGCGATTTCGAGTTGCCATCTTCAAGCACGACGATCTCAAACTCGACCAAGGGGATTGAAACCCTCACAATTTCGCAATCTGGTAAGTCTTGCCTAGCCATCTCCCTCCCTCACGGGCCGGCGACAGGGGACAGGCTGGTCTTGGTGTATTTCAACCCCGATTCGGGCGCGAGGCCCGAAGATGTTTTCCATCTCCCAATAAGAAACGCAGACAAAGCAGAGGCGAAGGTCCGCAAGGTAGGAGAAGAGATACACGCGGGCTTTGGGTATGTCGCCGGCAAACCAGGACACGGGAACGTTCACCAAATATCCAAACTCGCCAATGGCTTATACGACTTCGTTTACGCGGAGAACAGCCGGGGTAAGCCAGGCGTTTACGTTTATTGCGACGTATGGCGAGACGACCAGCATGAACTTGGTTGCTGTGCTACCTACTTCCGGCTGTCCGATTGGTCTATCGACAGTCCTGAAAGACTGGAAATACCGCTGCCTACTCCGGCCGCCTCCTCCACGCAAAAGTATCTTCTCCCGCCCGTCGCGCTACTCCACGTATGGCTTATCAACGAGCGTGTCGAGAAACTCGCGGAAGGGAAAGTCACGGTGAGAAGGGACCAGAAGCCGGAATGAGTCGGGTGGGCCACTCTTCGGAAGAGACCGCGGCGGTGTTCGCCGATCCGGGACGATTCCCCCGGCGATCGGTGGCCAAGGTGGTCGGTTTCGGCCCCTATCGCCTAAAGGGCCGGCCTAACAGCCGCAGGGATGGGCGGCACAGATCATCGGCGGTGGGCCGAGATTTCCAGCCTTCCCTCACCCCTCTTCCCTCACCCCTCACGATCATCCCCCACAGGCCGAGATTTCCGGAATCCTGTGTGGTGTAATAGCGCGATTCTGGGTAAAATGTGCGGTTAGGTGTAGCCCGTTGTGCCCGGCCAAAAAGGGGACCCATTTTCGTCGGACGAAAATTGGGACAGTCCCCGCCGCCGCATGGAGGTGCCCTTTGCCCGGTCGCCCCTTCCGTTTCATTCATGCCGGTGACTTTCACCCGGAGACGCCCTGGGGATGAACCAAGACAATCCTGATAACTTGAGACGGTGGGCCGACACCTGGGCCAAGGCCGGACCGCGGCTGGAAAGGATTCGCGACCGGGAACTGCGAGATATGGGTTATGAGGAGCGGGTCCGGGCGATCGCCTCGCTCCTCCAGATGGCCCCACTTCCCCAACGCCCGCGCATTACCAGCGGGCTGGTCGAAATGCAACGCCTATTCCGCAAGATCAGGCCATGATCGAACTCTTCCAGGCCGCGCTGGAGGTCCAACAGTTCTGTTTCGACCGGCAATGGCGTTTGTCGGTCATTGGCGGGCTGGCCGTCCTGCGTTGGGGCGAGGCCCGGACCACCAGAGACGTCGACTTCGATCTGCTGGCCGGATTCGGTTCGGAGCCGGATTACGTCGATCCGCTGCTGGCTCATTTCCAATCCCGTGTGCCCGAGGCTCGAAACTTCGCGATCGAAAATCGTGTTCTGCTGATTAGCGCCTCGAATGGGTGTCCCGTCGATATTAGCTTGGCCGGCATTCCGTTCGAGGAACGGATGATCGGGCGGGCCTCACCGTTCCGTTATGCCCCGGATGTTAGCCTGCTTACCTGCTCCGCCGAGGATCTTGTCGTCATGAAGGCGTTTGCCGGACGCCCGCAAGATTGGATCGATGTCCGGGGGATCTTGGCAACCCAGGGCGGTCAGTTGGACTGGGCGTACGTCTGCGAGAACCTGGCGCCGTTGTGCGCGGTGAAGGACGACCATGACACGCCCGCACGGTTGGCCCGCATGCGAGAGGAACTCTTGGAAACCGAGTAGTATCGATGTGGGATTTTGGGTAAAATGTGCGGTCAGGTGTAGCCCGTTGTGCTACGTATCGCCGCTGCATGGAGGTGCCCTTTGCCCGGTCGCCCCTTCCGTTTCATTCATGCCGGTGACTTTCACCTGGAGACGCCCTGGGGCGGCCTGGTCGAGGTTCCCGAGCAGCTTCGGGCGGCCCTGATAGACTCGCCCTACGCGGCCGCCACCCGGGTGTTCGACGCGGCCTTGGCCGAAGAGGCCGACTTCCTGGTGCTTTCGGGCGACATCTTGCACGTCGAGCGGGCTGGCCCGCGGGGGCCGGCATTCCTGGCCGAGCAGTTCTCGCGGCTGGCCGAGCGGGGGATAGCGGTCTACTGGGCGGGGGGCGAGCTGGACCCACCCGAGGCCTGGCCCGCGGCATTTCCCTTGCCGCAGTGCGTGCGACTCTTTCCCCGGGGCCGGGTGAGCGAGCTGGTTCACCTGCGGGACGGCGCGGCGGTGGCCCGGCTGGCGGGTGTGAGCCGCGACGGCTCGCGGCCGCTGCGGCCCGCCGAGTTCGACCCCGACCCGGCCGGGCTGTTCACCATCGGCGTGGCGCACGGCGAGGCGGACGCGGCGGCCCTGTCGGCCCGGGGCATCCACTACTGGGCCCTGGGCGGCCGGCACGACCGCGACACGCCCCTGCACGGCCCGACGGTGGCCCACTGGCCCGGCAGCCCGCAGGGCCGGCGGCCGGAGGAGCCGGGCGTCCACGGCTGTACGCTGGTGAAGGTCGACCAGGAGGGGCAGGCCCGGCTGAGCCTGATCGCCACCGACACGGTCCGCTGGCTGGCTGAGCGGGTCGTGGTCGAAGAGTCGGCCGGGGCCGAGGGCCTGGAGGCCGCTCTGCACCAGCGGGCCCGAACGCTGATCGAGACCATGCCCGGCGTGGCGCTCTTGGTCGCCTGGAGCATCGCGTATGAGGGATTTGGGGATTTGGGGATTTCGGGATTTCGGGATTCGGGGATTCCGGGACAGCCGGCGCCTTCCGCCTTCCGCCTTCCGCCCTCCGCCGTTGACGTGGCGGGCCGGCCGCTAGTGCCCCGCCCGCCCTCGGTTGACCCATTGGGTGCCACTGCTGGCTTGTCCAGCAGTGCCGACAACACGGTTGGGCAAGCCAACCGTGCCACCCGTCATTTCACGCCGGTCGAAACACTGGACCGCCTGCGGGGCGAGCTGGCCGACCAGCGGCCCGGCCTTTGGAGCGTGTCGCTGGAGGTCGAGCCGCCCGCCACCCTGCCCGCCGAGTGGTACGAGCAAGACACGATCCTCGGCGACTTCCTCCGCGCGATCCGGCAATACGAGCTGAACGCCTCGGAGCCCGTCGATTTGGAGTCGTACATGTCCGAGGCGCATCGGGCCGGGGCGCTGGGCCATGCGGCCACCCTGGCCGATTCGGCCCTCCGCCGCGGCGTGCTCAGCCAGGCCGCCCTGCTGGGCGCGGAACTGCTCGCCGGCGACCCGGCCCAAGCACTAGCCACCAGCCACCAGCCACTAGCCACTAGCCCATGAAAATCACGTCCCTGGAAATCGACGGCTACGGCGTGTGGAGCGGGCTGCGGCTGGAGCGGCTCGTCGAGGGACTGAATGTCGTCTACGGCCCCAACGAGGCCGGCAAGACCACGCTCTTGCAGTTCATTCGCTCGGTGCTGTACGGCTTCTCGCCCGAGCGGCGGCGATATTTGCCGCCCGTGCACGGCGGCCCGGCAGGCGGACGGATCGCGGTCTCCGGCCCCGCCGGCAGTTTCCAGATCGAGCGCCGTCCGGAGCTCGGCGGCGCCGCAGGACCCGACGCCGAACAGCTTGCCATTATCGCCCCCGACGGCACCCACCAGGGCGAGCACACGCTGCAAGTCATCCTCTCGGGCGTGGACGAGGCCACCTTCAACAACGTCTTCGCCGTCGGTCTGCGAGAGATCCAGGAGCTAGGCACGCTGGGCGACAGCCGGGCAGCCGAGCTGCTGTACAACATCACCGCCGGCCTGGATCGCGTCTCGCTGGTGGAGGTCACGCGGGAGTTGGAGACACTGCGGAACCGCATCCTGGATCGCGGCGGCGGGGCCTGCCAGATCGTGGGCTGGCTGGCCGACCGCGAGCAGGCCCGCCAGGAGATCGAGGAGCTTCAGTCGCTCTCGCGCCGCCACGTGCAATTAGCAGGCCAGCGGGCGCACCTGGACCGCGACCTGGCCCGCCTGACCGAAGAGAAGGACCACACCGACGAGCAGGTGCGGGTGATCGAGCTGGCTTTGGCCGTGGCCGACCGCTGGGCCCGGCGTGCGGCGCTGGACGACGAGCTGGCCCTGCTGGGACCGAAAGCGCCCCTGCCGCCCGACGCCCGGCAGCGGCTGGAGGCGATCAAGGCCCGCGGGCAGAAATACGCCCACCGGGCCGAGCAATTCGACCGCCGGCGGGAAGAACTGCGGCAAGAGTCGGCGGGCCTGGCCGTGAGCGAGCCGCTCGCACGGCAGGCGGCCCGCATCGAGGCCCTCCTGGAACAACAGCCGTGGATCGACACGATCCGCAGCCGCGTCGCCGCCTTGGAGCAGGAGGGCGGGCAGCTCCGCTCGGGCCTGGCCGCCCAGCAGCAGCGGTTGGGGCTGGGCCCGGCGGCCGACCCGGCGGCCATGCCGGTAGTTACGGCGCGGGCGGCGGGCCGGCTGCGCGTGCCCGCACACACGCTGCGCAGCAGCCGCCGGCAGTGGGACGAGGCCCGGCGGGCCGAGGCCGCCGCCGGCAAGCGAGCCGCGGCCCTGGATGCGCAGCTCGAAGCCGCCCTTAGTGCCCGGCAGGAAACCGACCTTCCCGCCGCCGCCGAGCGGGCCGGCGCCCTGGTGGCCCAACTCCGGCGCCGCACGCAGATCGACCAACGCCTCGAACAATTGAACCGCTGCCACGAAGAGCAGCAGGAGCAAGGCCGGCTATTGGCCAATCGCCAGATGCTGCCCCTGGCGGTCTTGGGCGGGCTGGGCGGACTGTTCATCCTGGGGGTCCTGCTGCTCATCGTCGGCGTCTTCTTTCCGGCCTCGATGACCGGCTCGCTGGGCTGGGCCCTGGCCCTGCTGGGCCTCGTCGGGGCCGGCCTGGGCATCGGGGGCAAGCTCGTCTTGGATCACGCCCAGGCCCGGCGCTTGGATGCCTGGCGGCAGCAGGCCCACATGCTCGACTTGCAGATCCGGCAGGCGGTCGAGGAGCGGGACGTGCTGGAGGGCCAGCTTCCCCGCGGCGGCCGAACCCTGGCCGAGCGGCTGGCCGTCGCCGAGCGTGAGCTGGCCGCCTGGGAGGAGCTTTCGGCTCTAGATACCCGGCGGGCGGCGGCCCGGCAGGAGGCCACGGCGACGGCCACGCGGGCCACGCAGGCCCGGCGGGAATTCCGGTCAGCCCGCCGCGGCTGGCGCGAGGCCCTGGCCGGCGTCGGCTTGCCGGCCCGCCTGACGCTGGACCAGGTGCGTCGCCTGGCCGGCCGCCGGCGCCCCATCGGCCGCATGCGGCGGCGGTTGCAGGAGATCGACCAGGAGCTGGGCCAGCGCCGCGGCGAGTTGCAAATGCTCGTTGGCCGGGTGGCGCAACTGGTGGCCGATTGCGGCGTGGCAGTGTCGGCCAGCGACCCGATCGAGCAGCTCCGGCAGCTTGCCGAGGCGCTCAGCGCCCAGCAGGCCCGAGCGGAGCGCCGCGAGGCGATTGGCCGCCGCTTGCGACTGCTGCGGCGGCATCGCTCGCGGCTGGAGGCGGCCCTGGCCCGGCTGAAGCGACGCCGGCGCGAGCTGTTCCGCGAGTGCGGCGCCGAGAGCGAGGAGGAATTCTGCCGCCGGGCGCTGGAGTCGGCCCGCGCGGAGACCCTCCGCCGCGACCACGAGGCCCTCGAGCGCGACATTGCGGCCGCCGTGGGCCAGCGCTGTGCCTGGCAGTCGCTCCGCGAGCAGCTAGATGGCGCCGCGGCCGCGGGCCTGGACTCGCGCGGCGCGGAAGCCCGGACCCGCCTGGCGACAATCGACGGGCAGCTCGGCGAGCGGCTCCAGCAGCGCGGCCAGATCGTGCAGGAAATGAAGGCCCTGGTCGAGGACCGGCGACTGGCCGACAAGCAGCTCGAAGCGGCGGTACTGGACGCCCGCATCCAGGCGGCCCTCAAGCGCTGGCAGACGCTGGCCGTCACCGGATCGGTTATGGAGCAGATCCGCACCGACTACGAACACCAGCGGCAGCCGGAGACCCTGCGCGAGGCGTCGGGCTATTTGGACCGGCTGACCCGGGGCCGGTATCGCCGCGTGTGGACGCCGCTGGAGGAGCGGGCCCTGCGGGTGGACGACGCCGAGGGCCGCCCGCTGCCGGTCGAGCTCCTGAGCCGCGGCACGCGGGAACAGTTGTTCCTGGCCCTGCGGCTGGCCCTGGCCGCATATTTCGCCCGGCACGGGGCGGTACTGCCGATGGTCCTGGACGACGTGCTGGTGAATTTCGACGCCGAGCGGGCCCGCGCCGCCGTGGACTGTCTCGGCGAGCTGGCCGCCGCCGGCCATCAACTGCTCGTGTTCACCTGCCACGAGCACATCGCCGGGCTGTTCCAGTCGCAGCGGGTGCCCGTCACCCGCTTGCCCGGCCACGCCGAAGGCGCCCACGCCCCGGTGACGCTGGAGGGGCCGCCGCCGGAGCGGCCCCGGCGATTGGGCAAGTCGGCCGCCGCACCGCGAAAGGCCGCCAAGCCCAAGCCGCCCAAGCCGGAAGAAGAGCCCAAGCAGGTCGAGCCCTATAACGCTGAAGACCTGTGGGAAGAGACCGATACCGCCGTCGATCAAGACCTGGGCGATTCCGGCGCCGCCGCCTGACCCTACGGCGCCACGCCGGTCCGGGATCCGGTGAGAAACGACCCATGACCAAGCACCAATGACTAAGAAACTCCCTGCGATCGGTCATCCGTCGTCGTTGGTCATTTACGTCGTGCCGCGATGAGCATTCACCGGCCGGAGAATCCGCTGATCGTGCAGGGCGACCACACGGTGCTGGTCGAGGTCGACAGCCCGCGCTACGAGGCGGCGCGGGACGGCCTGGCCCGCTTCGCCGAGTTGATCAAGTCGCCTGAGCACGTGCACACCTACCGCATCACGCCGCTGTCGATCTGGAACGCCTGCGCGGCGGGGATCGCCACGGCCGAGATCGTCGAGACCTTGCAGGAGTTCTCGAAGTACGACGTGCCGCAGCACGTGGCCGTCGAGATTCGCGAGTTCGCCTCGCGTTACGGGCGGCTGCGGCTGGAGCGCGACGAGACGGGCTTGGTCCTGTGGGCGGCCGACCGGCCGCTGGCGGAAGAGGTCGGCCGCAACAAGCACGTCGCGCCGCTCTTGGCCGCCCGGCTGTCGCCGCTGGCCTTCCGCATCGAGCCGGCCGCCCGGGGACGGATCAAACAGGCCCTGGTCAAGATCGGCTTTCCCGCCGAAGATTTGGCCGGATACCGCGAGGGCGAGCCGCTGACCATCGCGCTGCGTGCGCTGACCGCCGCCGGGGCCCCCTTCGCCTTGCGGCACTATCAACAGGATGCGGCCAAGGTCTTTCATGCCGGCGGCAGCCAGCGCGGCGGCTCGGGCGTCATCGTCCTGCCCTGCGGGGCGGGCAAGACGATCGTGGGCATGGCCTGCATGGCCGAAGTCCAGTCCTCGACCCTCGTGCTGACCACCAGCGTGACGGCCACCCGGCAGTGGATCGCCGAGCTGCTGGACAAGACCACGCTCCAGGCCGACCAGATCGGCGAGTACAGCGGCTCGACGAAGGACGTGCGGCCGGTGACCGTGGCCACCTACAACATCATGACCTGGCGGCCGCGGGAAGACGCCCAGTTTGCGCACCTGGCGCTGTTCGACCAGCGGAACTGGGGCCTGATCATCTACGACGAGGTGCATCTGCTGCCGGCGCCCGTGTTCCAGGTGACGGCGGGCCTTCAGGCCCGGCGGCGGCTGGGACTGACGGCCACGCTGGTCCGCGAGGACGGCCGCGAGGACGACGTCTTCGCCCTGATCGGCCCCAAGAAGGTGGACGTGCCGTGGAAGGTGCTGGAGGGCGAGGGCTGGATCGCCACGGCGGCCTGCACCGAGATCCGCCTGCCGCTGCCCGAGGAGCTGCGGATGCCCTACGCCCTGGCCGATGCCCGGCAGAAGTTCCGCGCCGCCGCGGAGAACCCGCTCAAGCTGGCCGCCGTGCGCGAGGTGCTCAGGCGGCACCCGGGCGAGCCCACGCTGATCATCGGCATGTACGTCGAGCAGATCAAGCACATCGCGGCGGAATTGGGCGTGCCCGTCCTGACCGGCACGACGGCGCAGCGCAAGCGGGATGCGATCTACGAGGAGTTCAAGGCGGGGCGGATCGGCGTGCTGGCCGTGTCGAAGATCGCCAACTTCGCCGTGGATCTGCCCGACGCGGCCGTGGCCATCCAGGTCTCGGGCACGTTCGGCTCGCGGCAGGAGGAGGCCCAGCGGCTGGGACGCATCCTGCGCCCCAAGCCCGGCACGAACCAGGCCCACTTCTACACCATCGTCACCCGCGATACGGTCGAGCAGGACTTCGCCCTGAAGCGGCAGCTCTTTCTGTGCGAACAGGGCTACGCCTACGAAATCCGCGACGCGTCTTGAACTTGGCTGCCACTGCTGGCTTGTCCAGCAGTGCCCGCCCGTGCATAATTGGGGCGTTCGATTTGCTAACAACCTCTCCGGTGGAAGGGGGCCTCGCCGGGAGCAGCCACTCTGGCCCCAGAGGAGACGCACAATGAACCGACTATTCGTGTTGTTGGTGGCGATTGTCGTGGCGAGCGCGGCCAAGGGGTGGGCCGGCGAGCAGCCCAAGGCGGGCGGAGGTGCGGCCAAGCCCGCCGCCGGCGTCGCGGTGTTCTCTGGCGCTTCGACTTTTGACGTGCCCGGGGGGACTACGACTGTGTGGGGCGGGGGAAAGTCCGCCGCCGCGTGGTACATCGAAAGCATCGACAAGACCGTGCACCTGACCGACGCCCAGAAAAAGGCCATGACCGCCATCATCGAGGCCCGCGACAAGGCCCAACAGGACTTCCAGGCCCAGAATGCCGAGCGGCTCAAGGCGGCCGCCGCCGCCATGGCAGCGGCCTTCAAGGGCAAGGACAAGGAAGCTATCGCCAAGGCCCAGAAGGCCTACCAGGAGGCATACGCCCCCATGCAGGAAGTCTTCAAAAAATACCAGAAGGAATTGGACGCCGTCCTGACGCCCGAGCAACAGGCCAAGCAGCAGGAGCAGCGGATGACGGCCTGGATCAAGAACCTGACCGACCCGGTACAGCTCAGCGGCGAGCAAATCGAGAAGGCCCGCGCCGCCTACGGCGAGTTGGCCAAGGCCGCCGACCACGAGGCCCTGGGGCGCAAGTTGCCCGAGACGATCCAGAACATCCTCACGTCCGAGCAGAAGGCGACGATCGTCAAGCACCGGGCCATGATGTACGTCAAGGCGGTGTACGCGCGGGCTAAGCTGACCGACGAGCAGATGAAGAAGGTCCAAACGCTGGTCGACGACCTGGCGAAGGGCCAGAACCCCAAGATGGATTGGCAGGCCTTCGGCAAGCTGGCGGAAAAGATAGGCGGGCTGCTCACCGATCAGCAAAAGGAGGCCATGAAGGCGCCGTATGCGGCAGGCGGGCAGGGCGGCTTGGCCCCTGGCGCCCCGGTCAAGGGCCCCGGGCAGACGCTAATCCGCACCGGCGAGGGCACGCTGACCATCAGCGACGCCAAGGCCCACGTCGGCGGCATCACCGTCAAGGACGGCACGCTGACCATCACCGGCAATGCCTCCAGTCCAGGTGGGAAACCCGGCGAAAAGAAACCGTCGGGCGTCAAGGTGACCCAGCTTCCCGGCGGCGGCATCCAGGTGACTATCAGCGAGGGAGGGGACGTGCGGGTCGAGGCCAACAAGGCCCAGCCGAAGACGTGCGATCCCTTCGAGCAGGCCATGAACGCGGCCAAGGCCCGCATGCGCGAAAAGGTCAAGCGCCAACACGAGCTGGCCGAGCAGGCTTGGCAGGCGTCCCAGAAGCTCGAGGCCTTGGGCCCCGATAAGAAGGCCGAAGCCCACGAGCTGTGGGAGAAGCTGGAGCGCATCGAAGGCGAGTTGCGTCAGACGTTCGAGCCGGCCGCCGCTCCTTTCCCCCCGCCGGGCGGCGCGTGGATCCCGCCGGGCGCGCCGCTGCCGGGCCAGCCGCTGATGTACTGGCTGAATCGCCCGGGCCCGCAGCCTGGCGGGCAGGCGCCGATGCCGATGCCCGGCCAACCCGCCAACCTCGGCCCCGCACCGCAATGGACGTGTCCGGCGATCGAGCAGCTCCGTAGCCAGGTCCAGGAACTCCGGAGCCAAGTCGAGGAGCTCAAGGCCCTGGTCAAGAAGTTGGCCGATAAGAAGTAACGAAAGGCTCCGGGCAGCGGTTGCCAGGGCACACGGGATGAGGGCCGTGGAAGTGGGTGCCACTGCTGGCTTGCCCAGCAGGGCAAGAATCACTGCTGGGCAAGCCAGCAGTGGCACCCGACGCGCACCGCCGGCGCGAGTTCCTCAACGACCCCACCGAGTTCACCTCGGTGAGGTCGGGGCGTGCCGCTATGCCGCCTCCGGCTGGCCGGCGACTTTGGCCACCTGGTACAGCATCCAGCCGACCAGGCCCAGCCCGGCCACAAAGGCCAGCAGGAAGACGACCAGCGGCGACCATTGCACTTCGGTGGGCTGGCTGAGGATGTCGAAGTAGGGGCGGATTTCGAGGTGCTGCACCCATTGGCGGCCGGCGGCGTTGATGCCCAGGGCGCCGAACTGCGCCAGGCCCACCAGCGCGGCCAGAGAGCGGCCGATGGGCGCCTTACGCGGCTGGGCCAGGGTCAGCAACAGCCAGGCGGCGGCGGGAGCAGCGGCCGCGGCCACGGTCAGCAAGAGCCAGGGGCCATGGAACATCACCTCCTTGGTCGCCGGCGGCCAGGTGACCAAGCTATACCAGGCCCCGGCCGCCAGGAACCACGCAGCGCCAAAGGTGTACAGCTTCCAGGAGAAGCGCTTGGCCCAGGCCCGATACTCGGGCGGCTCGCGCCGGGCGAGCCAGGCCGAGTCGATGGCCATCCAGGCTGCGGTCGTCGTCAGGGCCAGGCCGAACATCAGCAGCCAGCGGGGCCACAGCCGCGGATCGGCCACGTTCAGGGCCGTGCCGTAGGTCGCCCCGTGGAAGCTATGTTCCAGCCACATCGCGGGCCAGCCCTTGCCGTTCTCGATCGTGCTCATGGCGTTGGCGAAGATGAAGCCCACGGCCAGCAGCAGCGCGGCGGAGGCCCAGCCCGACAGGCGGCGCCAGCCGGACATCGCACGGCCCCCGGCCAGCCCCAGGGCGTACACGTACACGCCGTAATAGGCCGGCACCAGTAGCACGATCACCCCCAGCCAGAACCAGGCCATCAGGATCGTGGCCGGGTAGAACACCTGGGCGAACCCCACCTGAATGAACAGCAGCGGCACGATGCCGAAGTTGATGCCCAGGGCCAGCAGGATGGGCATTTGGGCCATTAGCCGCGCGGCCAGTCGCCGGCCCTGCTCGCCACGGCCCAGGGTCAGCAGCATGGCCAGCGGCAGGCCCGCGTACCAGAGGTTCATCGGAACAGTGTGCAGGGTGAACCCCAGCCACTTGAACAGCTCGATAAACCAGATCGGGGCGGGCAGGCCCACGGCCAGCGACGTATCAATTAGAGTCTTGGGGTCCATGGCGGGGGATTTGGGGATTTAGGGATTTAGGGATTTGGGGATTTGGGGATTTGGGGATTTGGGGGCTGCTCATTTTGCAATTTGCAATCTTCAATTTTCAATTGGTAATCATTCTTGCCGCTACAGGCCCTCGGGGAGCATTCCGCCGGGGCGGTCCGGCGAAAGGTCCGACAGATAGGTGACGAGCAATTCGGCCTCCTGCGGCGTGCCCGACCAGGGCGGCATGGTGAACCGCGTGCGGTTCAGGTCCGTGACCAAAGCGCGGATCATGGCCGGCGTCCAGCCTTGCACCAGCGGTCCGACGGGCGAGTAACCCGCCCGCAAGGCGTGGCAATCGTTGCAATGGTACTGGAAGATCAGGCCGCCGAGGGTAGCCCGGTCGGGCTTGGGAAGCCCGCTCAGGTGCTCCCGATCAATATGGCCGTCCAGGCCGATCAACTGCGGATACTGGGCCTGCACGAAGGCCTTGGTCCACCGTCCGCTTTCCAGGTAGCCCGCTTCGCGAATCCGGGCGACCTCGCCGGGCAGCTCCTGGCTGCCCAGCACGACGTTATAGCAGATATAAGGCTTGCGCACCGCCTCGCGGATGAACTCGCCCGTGCTCATGCCGATCACCCCGAACAGCAGCAGGCTGGCGGCGAAGCCCGGCGAGAAGATCCAGCCCGGGTTGCGGTGCGGCCCGAGGTACAGCAACACGAAGACGATGGCCGTCGAGGCGAACAGCAGAACCATGAGCACGTTCAGGACGGGCGCGGCGGCCAGGGCGGCCCGGGCCGACTCGGGCAGCACCGCGTACCACCAGCCCCCGCCCAGCGTCACCAGCACCGCGCCGAGCAAGGCCGGCCGGGTCGATCGCGATTCGATCAGCCCATGCAGCTTCACGTCGCGGATCGTCAGTGCGGCGTGCAGATAGACATAGAGCGAGCTGAGCAGCAGCGCCCCGCCGGTCCGCGAGACGATCTGCGGCAGGGCCTGGCGGTTCATCACCGCGCTCCAGAAATCATGGTCCAAAGGCCAGGTGCCCGGATCGAGCATGAAGGCCGTAATAGCGGCGATAATCACCAGGCTGGCCCAGGCCGACAGGCCGTAGATCCAGACGATGATCGTGTGTACCTTCTGCGGCAGCCGGCCCCAGAAATAGTAGAACGCAAAGGCGGAAACAATCTCGGCCACGAAGAACACGTATTCGGTGGCCCAGCCGAAGACGAAGGTCCGGATCAGCACCCGCGTGGCCAAGGGCGAAGCCAGGCCGATGGTCCACCAGATCCCCACGCCGGTAATGGCCCCAAAGGGGACAGTCAGCAGCACGAAGAACTTGGCATGCCGTTTCAGATAGGCCAAGTAATTGCGGTTCCCGGTTCGATAGGCATAGGTGGTCTCAACGGCCAGGAACAGCCCGCCGCCGACCGCATAGTGAGAAACGAGTATGTGGACCACGGAGATGACGGCGATCAGCATGGGGGCGGTCAGTTGCGGGACATACCACCAGGGATAGTGCATACGAATCGACTCCGCCAGGACAGACGAATAAGGGGCTGAGGGATTAAGGGGTTAAGGGGTTGAGGGATTTGGGGATTTAGGGTGGTAAGAGGTTGCGAATGTATTGGCAAAGGCTCGCATTCGCCACAAGGGGTGGTATGCCGCTTGCGGCTTCGCAACTACAGATTGCGGTCGCTTCGCATTAGGTTTGATTGATTCACAATCCCTGACGGTTGGTCGGTTCGCTGCAAGGAAGTGGCCCGGGGAACCTACTATCGCCGGGTGGCAGCGGCATCTCGCCAGTACTTGGCGCAATGCACCGACACCTGTCCCCCACCGGCCGTTCAATCCAGAACTGTAGAAAACGTGGGGCAAGAATACAAGGGCGGGCCAGGATTGGGTGCCACTGCTGGCTTGTCCAGCAGTGCAAGTTCGGCGCGGGTCTCCCGACCCCGCCGCGGCGTGGACCGAAGGTCTCCGCACGCTCGGGAGACCTTCAAAGCGACGGCGTGGCTCGGTCGGAGACCGGCCACAACGCGGGCCAGCAGTGGCACCCGGCGTGGAGCATCGGAAACTACTGCTGCCTTTTTGCATCAGCGGGGCCTGCCGGGCCGCCGGCCGTGGGCCGTTAGGGCGGCGTGGTCGGTTGGCACAATGCCTTGCGGAGTAACGTCTT
>JBEKTY010000165.1:0-17534 GCA_049515555.1 Thermoguttaceae bacterium | reverse complement strand
AGCGGAGGACAAGTACTATCGGAGGTACGCACTGGTAGTCATCAATCAGCGTCCCGCCGGCACAAGGCCGGGCGGGGACGTTCACAGTGTGAATCCTTTACAACCCCAATCCCCAACCCCTAATTTCTACCAGCCGGGCCAGCCGGCCGCAACCGCCCCCGCACGGCTCGATTGACTCGCAACTGCCGCCCCGCTAGAATCTGTGTGGCAAGGGAGGATATTGCGGAGTCGGACTGCCATGAAGTGCCAGCAGTGTGATCGGCCGGCGACGTTCCACATCACCGAGTTGACGGGCGGAAAGCCGCAGGAGTTGCACCTGTGCGAGGAGCATGCGCGGCAGTATCTGACCTCGTCGTCTGAGCCGAGCGGGCCGGCCGGCGGCATGGCCGCGGCCCTGGCCCAGCAGGTCCATCAGATGGCCATCGGTCAGACGGCCGAGGAGTTGGCGCACCTGGACCAGCAGACCTGCCCGGTGTGCGGGATCACGTTTTACGAATTCCGCAGCCAGGGCCGGCTGGGCTGCCCCCACGATTACGTGGCCTTTCAGGCGCAACTCGAGCCGCTGATCTTGAACGTGCACGGCGAATCGGAGCACACGGGCAAGCGGCCGCAGCGCTCGCCGACCGGCAGCGAGAAGCGGACCGAGTTGATCCGCCTCCGCCGGGAAATGAAAGAGGCCGTCGAGAACGAGCACTACGAGCGCGCCTCCCAGCTCCGCGACCAGATCCGGCATACCGAAAACGAGCCGAGCCCGTAAATGGAACTCAACGACCTAGCCCGAAACAGCGGCGAATGGCTGCGCGGCACCGGCCCCGAGGCCGACATCGTCATCAGCAGCCGCATCCGCCTGGCCCGCAACCTGGCCGACTTTCCCTTCATCAGCCGGGCCACGCCCCAGGACCGCGTGCAGATCGAGCGCATCCTGCGGGAGGCCACGCTGGCCATGAACCCCTCGGCCGACCTGCTGTACGTGGCCATCGACGAGCTGGAGGGCGTCGACCGGCAGTTCCTCGTCGAGCGGCACCTGATCAGCCGCGAGCATGCCGAAGCCCAGGGCCGCCGCGCGGTAGCCATCGACCGCGCCGAGAAGTTCAGCCTCATGATCAACGAGGAAGATCACCTGCGGATCCAGGTCCTGCACAGCGGCTTCAACCTGCAAGGCGTGTGGGAGCAGATCAACCACATCGACGACTCGATCGAGCAGAAGGCCACCTACGCCTTCCACGAGCGGCTGGGATACCTCACCGCCTGCCCCACCAACGTGGGCACCGGCATGCGGGTCAGCGTCATGCTGCACCTGCCGGCCCTGGTCATTACGCGGCAGATCGAGAAGGTCTTCCGCAGCCTGCAGAAGATCAGCCTGGCAGTCCGCGGCCTGTACGGCGAAGGCTCGCAGGCCATGGGCGATTTCTACCAGATCTCAAACCAGATCACCCTGGGCCGCACCGAGCAGGAACTGCTGCAGCAGGTCAGCGACATCGTGCCCGTGATTATCGACTACGAGCGGCAGGCCCGGCAGTTCCTCATCAAGGAAAGCCAGGAGACGCTGCACGACCGGGTGAGCCGGGCCTACGGCATCCTCCGCACCGCCCAGACGATCAGCTCCGAGGAGACCATGCACCTGCTCTCGAGCGTCCGCATGGGCGTGAACCTGGGGCTGATCCCGGACCTCCGCATCACGGACATCAACGAGCTGTTCATCCACACCCAGCCGGCCCATTTGCAGAAACTCACCGGCGGTGAGCTGGGCAGCAGCGACCGCAACATCGAGCGGGCCCGATACCTCCGCCGCTACCTCAACCGCGAGGACGGGGCCCAGCGGGGCGAGAAGAACTAACGCCTTGGGTCTTGGGACTTCCGCCTTCTATCCTCACCCCTCACCCCTCGCCACTCGCCACTCGCCACTCCACTGGCCCGATTTTCACAGCTTACGCAGACAAAAAGCAACTTGGAACCGCCGATGGACGCGAGTGAACGCCAAGAGAGGCAGGCTGTGGGGATGGCCCGACCCGCTGTGTCTCTCCGCAGCCGGTACGGTTTCGGCCCTCGGACCTCGAAACCGGTGGTGGCGCCGGCGGCACTCCGCAACCATCCGTCAAAGAACATCTCAAAAAAGGTTTCACCGCAGAGGACGCTGAGGACCACAGGGCGAGAAACGTCTATTCTGCGCACTCTCCGTGATCCTCTGCGCCCTCTGCGGTAAGTTCTGAGATAAGTAACTAACGGCTCTGGCATCCGTGCGGGATGATGGCAAGGACGGGCGAGCCATCCGGGGCACCCGCCGGGAACAAATCCGGCCGGGCGGGGCCGTCACAGCTCGCCCTTGAATGCCTTGTCGAGGACAGAGGGCAGCAGCCGGTCCAGGTCGCCGGAGACCCCTTATCCTCCCGCATTATTTCGCGCGCGGATCTTATCAGGCTGCCGAGTTGCTGGGCGGTGGTGGGCGCCGCGGCACCGGTGGTTTTCGCCTCGCGTTTGCTCAAGTCGCGACCCCCTCCGCGATCGGTTAAATCATTGGCCAGGTTCGTTCAATCAGAAGGTGCATAACTCGAACGGCCTCCGGCACCACCGCCATCGGGTCCGCGGCATCGTATGGCACCCGGAATTCGGCGCTCGCCCAATTCTTACCCCACATTTCCGTAAGGAATGGATATTCAACCCCCGCGGCAATCTGGTCCCTGTGATCAGCAAGGGGCTTCAGCCACGCTTCGTTTGCTGCGCGATCCCGGGCTTCAAAATGTAACGCCACCGAAATATAGGTGTCCAGAAGGGCAGGGAGTTGGGCGCGGCGAATCAATTACTGTCGTACTCCTCACGCTGGGGCGTGAGGCTGTGCGGCAGAACCTCATGCTCCAGTGTGAGGAGTACGTCAGCCGCCGGCGATTTCTCGTTAGTGGCTAGTGGTTGATGGCTGGTGGCGAGAAGAAAGGTCCCTTCGCCCCTAATCCCTAATCCCTCACCACTCGCCCCTCGCCCCTCACCCCTAATCCCTCACCCCTCGCCCCTCACCGCTCCGCGTGGCCCATCTTAGTAGCAACCGCCTTCACAACGTTAGGGGGCAGGAAGCGGCCCAGGTCCTCGTCCGAGGCCACCGAGGCGATCTGCTTGATGAGCGAGCTGGAGACGTGGGCCAGTTCCCCGTCGGCGACCATGAACAGGGTTTCCACGTCGCGGGCCAGGCGGCGGTTGGCCATCATCATGGTCAGCTCGGCGGCGATATCGGTGATCGGGCGGACCCCGCGGATCATCACCTGTGAGCCGCACTGCCGCACGAATTCGACGGCCAGGCCGCTGAAGGTGCGGATTTCGACGTTCGGCAAGTGGGTGGTGGCCTCGCGGATCAGGAGCGTCCGCTCCGCGGCCTCGAACAGGCACTGCTTCTCGACGTTGATCCCCACGCCGACCACCAGGCGGTCGAACAGGCGGCTGGCCCGCTCCATGACGTTCAGATGCCCCAGCGTGATCGGATCGAACGAGCCGGGATAGACGGCAACCCGCGGAGAGAGGGGGGGCATAATTGAGTCCTGTTTTTTTCCGGGAACTTCTTCCCAGGGCCTGCCAAAACCGGTATTTTTACTAGGCGGCCCAAGGGGACAATTCCCAGGGTGTTTTATCGGTGCCTGGGGCCGGCGTGGTGGTGAAACGGCCCGCCCCCGATTATACTGGAATTTGGCGAGAGGGCGGATCGGCCATCGCAGAATCCCAATTAGTTGTGGAAGGTCAGAAACTTGTAGTCAGTTTTTCGCGGATTTTGGTGGGGCTCGCTGCGCTCGACCCACCCTACGATTCGCAAGAGGCACCTGTCCCCTCTTCCCAATTATACTAACAGAGTGGCGGAAGATAGCCCTCGCGCGCGGGAGGCAGGCGAAGGCGTGTTCCGCACCCTTGGCCAGATTAGGAAAAGTCTTAATGCCCAAAGCACTTTGTCTCACCGGTGCCGTCGTGGCCGTGCTACTGCTGTTGGTGTTCGGACTCGATCTGGCCGCCGGGTTCCCGTTCGGCCGTGAGAACCTGTTCATGGATATCGGGCTGACCATCTGCTCCGTGATCCTGGGATATGCCAGTTGGAGCACGCTGCGGCAGTTGGGCTAGGCGGATGGGCGGGCCTTTTTTGCAGGGCTTGGCCGGCGCCCTCGCCGCTGGCGGCACGCGAGCGGCAAGGACGTTGTGTTCTCCGGCCGGGCGGATAGAATAGACGATTATGGCAAGACCAGACGATTCCGCCGGTGCCGGCCAGCCGGAGCACCCGACGAAGCGGGAGCCGCCCTCCCCCACTGTGATGAAGCGTCTGCAAAAGTGCTTCGAGCACGCCAGCAAGCAGGTTGCGCAGGAGAACTACGATTACGCCACCGAGCTGTTCACGCAGTGCGTGCTGGGCTATCCCTCGCACATGGTTTACGTCCAGAATTACATTGGGAACCTGCAGAAGAAATATAACAACAACAAGAAGGGCAGCCCGCTGGCCCACTTCAAGGAGCGGGGGGCCCGCAGTGCCCTGAAAAAAGCCATCGCCCAGTCCGACTGGGATGAGGCCATCAAGAACGGCATCACCATCCTGAAGGTCAATCCGTGGGACGTGCAGACCCTAACTTCGCTGGCCACGGTCTGCGAGCGGGTGGCGGACGAGGGTGAAGGGCCGGTCTACACCGGCTTCGCCGATTGCGAGCTGTTCTACTTGCGCTGCGCGGTGGATACCACCCCCAAGGACCCGGAGGTCTGCAAACAACTGGGCGTGGCCCTGGGCAAGCGCAAGCGGTTCGACGAGGCCATCGCCTTCTGGCATCGCGTGGAGCAGGCCCGGCCCAACGACGACGAAGCCCAGCGGGCCATCGCCTCGCTGGCCGTCGAGAAGACCATCGTACAGGGCAAGTACGGCGAGGAGGGCGCCGATAGCCGCGGCGGCAAGGGCCAGGCCGGCCAGGAAGAAGAACTCACCCACGAAGAACGCCTCAAACGCCGCATCGCCCGCCAGCCCACCGACCTGTCGGGCTACCACGAGCTGGCCAATTGGTACCTCAACGCCGACCGTTTCCCGGAAGCCGAAGAGGTGTTCAACGAGGCCCTGAAGGTCTCGGGCGACGATCCCGACCTGCGGGAGAAGATCGAGGACGTGCAACTGCGGCACCTGAAGTTCAAGATGATCGCCGCCGACAAGAAGGCCAAACAGACCGGCGACGAGGCCGACAAGGCCGAGTTCGACCGCATCCGTACCCAGGTCATCGAGCGCGAGCTGGTCGTCTACCGGAGCCGTTGCATACGCTACCCGGCCAACCTGCTGCACCGCTACGAGGTGGCCGTCCGGTTGCAGATGAAGGGTGAGTACAACGAGGCGATCAAGGAGTACCAGATCGCCAAGAATGACCCGCGGCGGAAGGGGCTCAGCCTCCTCAAATTGGGCGAGTGCTTCCGGAATATCAAGCAGCATCGGCTGGCCATGCAGCACTTCGAGGCCGCCATCCAGGAGATCCCCGACCGGGACGCGGACAACAAGAAGCTGGCCCTGTACCGGGCCGGAAAACTGGCCATGGGCATGAAGGATTGGGCCGTGGCCGAGAAGCAGTTGTCGACGCTGGCGGCCTTGGATTTCGCCTACCGGGACGTCTCGGATCTGCTCAAGCGGATCGGGGCCGAAAGGGGCGGGGCGGCCGCCTCCTGACCCCACGCGCGCTCAAAGGCCCTCACCCCAACCCCCCTCCCGTATGGGGAGGGGACCGACCAATCCGTAATTGCAACGCCAGACTCGCTTAAGTTGGCTCGTACTGGGGCGGTATGGGTGGCACGCCCTGAAAGGGCGTGGTGAGCCACCCAGCCACGCCCTTTCAGGGCGTGCCACCCCCGCACCAAACCATTGTTGACAGGGCACTAGACAAGACCGCGGAATTGCGTAACAATCCAGTAGCCGTTCGCGGCACGTAAAGTAAAAGTAGCAGCCCCCTTCGGACATCACGCAAGACGGAAATCATGCCCCATTCCAGTAGTGCCAAGAAACGGCTCCGCCAGAATATCGCTCGTCGCGAGCGGAACCGCTCGGTCAAGCATGCCCTCAAGACGCAGGTCCGCAAGGTGGTCGAGGCGGTGAAGGCCGGCAACCTCGAGACGGCCCAAGGCGAGTTGCAACAGGCGGCCCGGAAGCTCGATCGCGCGGCCGCTCATAAGGTCATCCACCGCAATGCGGCGGCGCGGACCAAGTCCCGCCTGTCGGCCAAGCTCAAGGCCCTCAAGACGCCGGCCGCACCCGGTGCATAAGGCGGAGGGCGGACGGCGGAAGGTGGAGTTTGGGGCTTTGCGCGAAATTGGTTAATGGCCCTCACCCCCTGCCCCTCTCCCAAAAGGCGAGGGGAGCTTCCGCTGCTCACAACTCGACGTCGGCGGCGTCGAACACCGGCCCCTCGACGCAGATCCGCCGGTAATCCCAGTGGCCGGCGGCGTCGCGGATCTTCGCCACGCAGCTAAAGCAGATGCCGATCCCGCAGGCCATGGGGCTCTCCAGCGAGAGCTGGCAGGCGAGGCCCATTCGGGCGGCCAGCGCCGCCGTGGCCCGCAGCATCTTCTCCGGTCCGCAGGCCACGATCCGGCATGGCAACGGCGAGGCCTCGACCACGGGCGGCAGCAGCTCGGTCACCAAGCCGTGATGCCCGGCCGAGCCGTCGTCGGTGCTCAGGCGGACCTCGACCCCGGCGCGGCGGAAATCGTCCACGCAGGCCAGGTACTCGGCCGTGCGGCAGCCGTAGCAGAGCGTGACCCGGCGGGCCGGCGGGACCTGCCGCGGCGGGTCGCCGTAGCGCCGGAGCCCCAGGCACTCGCGGGCCAGGGCCAAGAGCGGCGTCTGCCCGATCCCGCCCGCCACCAGCACCAGGTGCTGACCCTCGGCCGGCGGGAACCCGTTTCCCAGCGGGCCCCAGACCTCCAGCTCACAGCCGGGCTCCAGGCCGGCCAGCAGCCGCGTCATCCGGCCCACCACCTGATATACGATCTCCAGGTCGTCCGGCTCGCCGCGGTCGTGGCCGATCACGTCATACATTGCCAGCGGCCGGCCCAGCAGCGGATCGCTGCTGTGGGGCAGCCGCAGCATCACGAACTGCCCGGGCAAGATCCGGCGGGCAATCGCCGCGCACCGCAAGCGCAGGCGGTACGTGTCGCGGGCTACAGGCACGTTCTCGACGACCCGAACTACGATCTGGCAGAGCTGGTGGGGATGGGACGAGTGGCGGTTCATGGAAGGTAGGAAGTAGAAGTCAGGAGTCAGAAGTCAGAAGTCAGAAGGGAGGCGAGAAAGTCGTCATGATGATCCTGTTTGCGGGAACCGCGGGAGGAGGTCGGCCGTTCACTGAATGCGTTACGCTCGTCATTCTAACTCCTAACTCCTAACTTCTAACTTCTAACTTCTGACTCCTGACTCCTGACTCCTTTTATCGCCCGCAACTCGGCCGGCGTGAGGGGCCGCGACTGGCCGGGGCGGAGTTTGCCCAGCCGGACCGGGCCGACGGCGGTTCGCACCAGCCGCAGCACCTTGTGCCCCACCTTGGCCAGCAGCCGCCGGATCTCGCGGTTCTGGCCCTCGCGGAGCACGATCTCCAGCCACGTGCTCTCCTTCCAATGCGACTGGACCCGGACCGACTCGGCCCGAGCAAGCCCCTCGGCCAGATGCACGCCTCGGCACAGCCGGGCCAAAATCTCCGGCGCCGGCCGGCCGGCCACCTGGGCCAGGTAGGTCTTTCCAACCCCGTAACGCGGATGGGTCAAGCGGTTGGCCAGCTCGCCGTCGTTGGTCACCAGGATGAGGCCCTCGCTGGTGAGGTCCAGGCGGCCGATGGCGAACAGGCGTGCATCGTGGCCCGGCACCAGATCGACCACCCGCGGCCGGCCCGAAGGGTCGCGATTGGTGGTCACCACGCCCTTGGGCTTGTTGACCGCATAGTAGACTCGCCGCCCGACCGATAGCGGCTGGCCATCGACGTGGATCTCCTGCCGTCCGGGATCGACCCGGGTTCCCAACCGGGCGACCATCTGGCGATCGACCTCGACCCGGCCGGAGGTAATCAGCTCTTCGCATTGGCGGCGGCTGCCCAGCCCGGCGGCGGCCAGTACTTTTTGGAGCCGCACGAGGTCGGCGTTGGGGATTGGGGATTGGGGATGAGGGATTAGGGCTTGGGGCTTGGGTCTTGGGCCTTGGGGCTTGGGTCTTCTCCCGGCCGGCTTCATCTGGCGCTCGGCAGTGCCGGGGCGGGCGGGGGGACGCTTCGTCTTGGGCCGGCTTTGCAGCCGTTGGCCCTCGGCATTGCGTGCGGGGCCGGATGGGAACCGTTTTCGTCGCTTGTCGCCGGACATCATATCGCTCTGCCCAAAACTGCCGCTGGCGGGGTGGCTCGTCGCTGAGTGCAGGAAACCATCGCGCCATCCAGTATAGCAGGTTGCCCGGGCGCCAGTCTCGACGGCGTGTTACTGCGGCGGCAAGCTGGGCTGCACCGCTCCGTCCGGTGGCGCGGGACAAGGCTGGCCCGGCCACTCGCCCAGCCGCGGCTGGACGCGAAGCACTTCCGCCCGCGGATACTGATAGTCGGGCGGCCGGGCGCCCACGATCGGTGGCCCCGTGTCGGGCTCCGGATAGGGCTCGAAGCGCTGGGCCCGCGCCTGCTGCTGCTTCTCGGTACCGGGATGCAGCAGTCGGGGCGGGGCCAGACAACCGCTCCCGGCCGCCGTGCAGGCCGCCGCCACCGCTACGATCCAGAACCTGCCCACAGGCGTGCTCCTGTTCAGTGGCTAGTGGCTAGTGGCTGGTGGCTCGTTGCTGGTGGCTCGTTGCTGGTTGTTGGACGACCGCGAGCGGGCGGGTCCTCCGACCAGCCGCCAGCCACTAGCCACCAGCCACCAGCGAGCGGCGAATTATATCCACCTGTCGCCCCCGCACAAAGGTCAGTCGGGCGGTAAGTAGCAGTCCAGGAGCACCGTCCGGCCATCGGGCAGCAGCCTTACGTCACCAATCGAGGCGGGAATGAGCACAACGCCACCCATCCGCAGGGGGTCGGCGGTCGGATCGCCTTCGATCCGCACGCAGCCCTCCAGTACGCACAGGACATGGCAACAGCCCTGCCCGCGCAAGGTATGCGGCCGGTCCAGCGCCCAGCGGTCTAGCATGAACTTGTCGCAGCCGGCAAGCCGGGTAATCCACTGCCGGCTGGTAGGCTGCGGCGGTTGGGGGTCTACCGGGCCACGCTCGAAATCCACGACCGCCAGGCCCTGCTCGACGTGCAGGGCCCGCGGCCGGCCATCGAGCCCCAGCCGGCCCCAATCGTAAAGGCGGTAGGTCGTGTCGCTGGGCTGTTGGACCTCGGCCACCAGCAGCCCTTGGCCCAGGGCGTGCACGGTTCCGGCGGGCAGGAAGACGCAATCGCCGGGCTGGGGCTGGAAGCGGTGCAGCAGTTGGTCGCACGTTCTGCGGCCGATGGCCTGGGCCAAGTCGGCCCGGGCCACCCCCGGCTTCAGGCCGGCGTAGATCAGGCTGCCCGGCTCGGCGGCCAGGACCACCCAGGCCTCGGTCTTGCCCACGTCCGGGGGCGTGAGCGCGGCCGCCTGGGCGTCGTTGGGATGGACCTGAACGGATAGGGCCCGGGCGGCGTCCAGGAACTTCACCAAGAGCGGGAACCGTGGCTGCGGATGGTGCCGGCCCAACAGCTCGGGCCCCCGCCGGCGAACCAGCTCACCCAGCGACGTGCCGGCCAGGGGGCCGTTCTGGACGATGCTCTGATCCTGGCCGCGGTCGCAAATCTCCCAGCTTTCGGCGTAATCGTCGCCCGGGCCGATGGGCTTGCCCAGGCAGGTCCCCAGGCGGCGGTTTCCCCACAGGTATCTTCGAAAAAGCGGGCGAAATCGCAGGGGTGGCAAAGGGTCCATGCGGGTTTTCGAGGGGGACAGTCGCGTTTTCGCTGCGCGAAGAAGCGCGACTGTCCCCAACGTATTCTCTCCGGTAGTCCTTCGTTGCGTGCCGCCTGCCGCCAAAGTATTATAAAGGGTTTGGCGACTGCCCGAAATCGGCCAAGTTGGTAGATATAGAGACGTAGGGCGGGTCGAGCCCGAGCGAGCCCCACCAGAGAAGGCTGACGAGCCTCACCACCAGCGGAAGATCCCTCTCCATGCCGCGATCGCCGGCCGACGAAGACCTGTTCCACGACAGCACGATGACCTTCGGGCAGCACCTCGAGGAGTTGCGGGCCTGCCTGTTCAAGTCGATCCTGGGGCTGATCGTGGGCTGCGTGGTGGGGCTGATCGTCGGCGCACCGGTGGTCCGCTTCATTCAAACCCCCGCCGAAAGCGCCCTGGTGAAGTATTATGAGAAGCGGGCGGGGGAGAAATCGTTCGACACCGTCGAGCTGGAGAAACTCGACGAGGCCGGCTACTCCAAGCCCGAGGACCTCGAGCGACTCCGCAAGATCGTCAAGAAGGGTTCCGTCTCCTTCGACGTGGTGTATGTCGATCCGGGGGAAGTGGCCGGTAACGTCAATGCCGGGCCGGGCGTGGCCGGCAGCGGTTCGCCGCCCGAGGCCGGTCCGCCGACGGCGGGCAAGATCGAGGGCCTGAAACCGCTGGTCCTGTTCCGGTTGGTGGCCGACGATCCGCGGACCCACATGCGGAGCCTGAGCTTCACCGAGACCTTCATGATCTACATGAAGGCCTCGCTGCTGGTGGGCGTGGTCCTGGCCAGCCCCTGGGTCTTCTATCAGATCTGGTCGTTCGTGGCCGCCGGCCTGTACCCGCACGAGAGGCGTTACGTGCACGTCTTCCTGCCGGTAAGCATCATGTTGTTTCTGGCCGGGGCCTCGACGGCCTTCTTCCTGGTCTTCGAGAAGGTGCTCTCCTTCCTGCTCAGTTTCAACGCCATGCTGGGCATCGACCCCGATCTGCGGATCAACGAATGGATCGGCTTCGTGCTGCTGCTGCCGCTGGGCTTCGGCGTGAGCTTCCAGTTGCCGCTGGTGATGTTGTTCCTGGAGCGGGTGGGCATCTTTACCGTGGCCGCCTACTTGTCGTCCTGGCGGATCGCCATCCTGGCCATCTTCGTGCTGGCCATGCTGCTCTCGCCCAGCGGCGATCCGTACAGCCTGCTGCTCATGGCCGGGCCGCTGACGGTGCTGTATTTCGGCGGGGCACTAATGTGCAAACTGCTCCCGCGGCGGAGCCGGGCGATCGTATCGCCGTAGGGCGGATTATTCACCAATCGTTCGTAGTGACCGCATTCATGCGGTCCTTGACCTGTTCACGCTTTCCAGACCCGATAAATCGGGTCACTACAAACCTCGTGAATAGTCCCGTTAGGGCGGGCCGGAATTGCGTGCCAGCATCAAGTCGTCAGATCGCCTCGCCGCCCCGTTCGCCGGTGCGGATGCGGATGCAGTCTTCCAGGGGCAGGACGAAGATCTTGCCGTCGCCGATCTCGCCCGCCGCGCCGGTGCGGCCGCCGCGAATGATCGCGTCGACGGTGGGCTCCAGGAACTCCTCGTTCACGGCGATCATCAACTGCACCTTGCGCACCAGATTGACGGCGAACTCGTGTCCGCGGTAGGCCTCGGTCTGCCCCCGCTGCCGGCCGAAACCCTGCACGTCCATCACGGTCAGGCGGAAGACCTCGACCTCGGCCAGGGCCTGCTTGACGGATTCCAAGCGATGGGGCTGAATGAGGGCAACAATCAGTTTCATGGCGGTTTCTCCGGCGCGGGGGCCTGGCCCCCCGTCTTTTCCATCGGGCGCCACGGGTGGCTTGCCCAGGGCTTGCCGACCGCACTGCCGGACGAGCCGGCAGCGGCACCCGTCGGGAATTCTCCCCGGCGCTTATGATCGTATCGCAAGCGGCCGGTTGACTCAAGGGCCCGGCGGGCGGTGTTGGAGGCGCCACAGGCGGCAACGACGCCACAGTTCGGCGCGGGTCTCCCGACCCCGCCGCCGCCCGGCCGAAGGTCTCCGGGGCTAGGGAGACCCTCGGTCGGCGGTGTGGCTCGGTCGGAGACCGGCCACAACGCGGGAAGCGGCCCCGCACGCGGCGGGAACTCACCCCTGGGGATCGCCCGTCTTCAAGCGGCGGCGCAGGCGCCACAGACCGGCGACGATGCCGGGCAGCTCGACCAGCGGGTGCAGGTGTCCGCCGGGTACCTCGCGCCAACTGATGGGCACCTCGGCGATGCGGTAGCCCAGCCGCCCGGCCAGCGCCAACAGTTCCAGATCGAACAGATAGCGCGACTCCTGGCCGGCGGCGAACAGCCGGCGGGCGGCCTCGGCGCGGAACATTTTGAAGCCGCACTGGGGATCGCGAACCGCCAGGCCCAGCAGGCGGCGGGCCAGGAGGGCGAAGGCCGCGCCCGTCGCCCCGCGGAAGCGGCTGCGGCGGCGCTGGGCGTCCTCGGCGCCGAGCAAGCGGGAGCCGACGGCCAGGTCGGCCCCCGCCCGAATGGCCCCCGTCAGCCGGGCTTGCTCCTCGATGGGGGTCGCCCCGTCGGCGTCGGCGAAGAGGACCAGCTCGCCGCGGGCCGCGAGCACGCCCGATCGCACCGCCGCCCCTTTGCCCCGGTTGGCCGGGTGCCGCAGCAGGCCCAGTTGCGGCCAGTCGGCGGCCGAACGCTGGACGACCTCGGCCAGCCCGTCCCGGCTGCCGTCGTCCACCACCAGCACCTCGTACCGCGGACCGTAATAAGCGTCCAGATGCGCCCGAATGGCCGCCAGATAGGGCGGCAATCGAGCGGCTTCGTTGTAGGCGGGAAGCACAAGCGACAGCAGCGTGCTCTCGGTCGGCACCGACGGTCCTCCGTCACGGGGACTGTCCCAATTTTCGTCCGACGAAAATGGGACTGTCCCCTTCAACCGCTGGCAGGAGATTACCGCGCCGGCGGTGGAAAAGCCAGGGCCTTGCACCGGCAATCCGCACGATCTATAGTGGTAGGGTGGGCCGGGCAAAGATTGCCGGTGGGGCCCGGTGCGATTGACCCACTGATGTACTCCTCACGCTCCGCGTGAGGTTTTGTCGGACGGCCTCACGCGGAGCGTGAGGAGTACGGAAGTAATTGTCTCGCCGGTCCCTGCAATTCGACTCACCTTACAACTACACCTTGAACGACGCCTGAATGAGGAGCGACGCAAAGCGATGAACACGAATCATTGGCCGTGGTTAAGCCGTGTTGTGGAAACGTTGGCGGTGGCCGGGCTGCTGGTGACGGCGGCCGGGGCGGGCGACGGCGCGGGGCTCGTCCCGCTGCCCATCACCCTGCCCAAGCCCATGTTCATCGGCACGCCCAAGAACATCAAGCCCTCGGCCACGCTCGAGAAATACTCGGAAAAGCCGCGGCCGCCCTTCCTCGCCCCGCAAGGCGTAACCAACGTGGCCCTCAAGAAGAAGGTCACCTCCAGCGACATGGCGCCCATCATCGGCGAGCTCAACCTGATCACCGATGGCGACAAGGACGGCTCCGACGGCAGTTACGTCGAGCTGGCCCCGGGCAAGCAGTGGATCCAGATCGACCTGGAAGCGCCGGCCGACATCTACGCCCTGGCCGTGTGGCACTACCATGCCGAAGGCCGCGTCTATCACGACGTGATAATCCAGGTCTCTGACGACCCCAGTTTCACCCAGGACGTGAAGACGGTTTTCAACAACGATTTCGACAATACTTCCGGGCTGGGCATCGGCAAGCAGCTCGAGTACATCGACGACTACCGGGGCAAAGTGATCGACGCCAAGACTGAGCAGGGCCAGCCGGTCCGCGGCCGTTACCTCCGCCTGTACTCCAACGGCAACACCGCCAACGATCAGAACCATTACATCGAAGTCGAGGTCTACGGCAAGCCGGCGCCATGAACGTAACCGTTCACGGGGACTGGCCCGATTTTCGTCCGCCTGTCGCTCTAAATGAATTTGCGTGATTCCGGGAAAAAGGGGACAGTCCCCATTTGCCGGAACGGCCCGAAGGGTGCTTCGCACAAATGGGGACTGTCCCCTTTTTCCCTCCCAAGATCGTGCAAGTTCATTTAGACAGGCCGAAAATGGGACTGTCCCCTTCGGCCCGGTTGGGGTTGTGCCTTTTGGCGGGCCTAGTGGTGCTGGCCGCCGCCTTCCGCCTGCCGCGGCTGGCGGCCCGGCCCATGCACGCCGACGAGGCCAATCAGGCCCTCAAGGCCGCGGACCTCTGGCAGACCGGCAACTATCGTTACGACACGGCCGACCATCATGGCCCCAGCCTGTACTGGCTGACGCTGCCTTCCTTGCGACTGAGCGGGGCCCGCGATCTGGCGGCCACGACCGAATCCGCTTATCGCGCCGTCCCGCTGCTGTTCGGCATTGCACTGCTGGGCCTGATGCTGCTGCTGGCCGACGGGCTGGGACTGCCGGCCGTGGCCGCTGCCGGGGTCCTGACGGCCATCTCGCCGGCCCTGGTCTACTTCTCGCGGTATTACATCCAAGAGATGCTGCTGGTGTTCTTCACCACCGCGCTGTTGGCCTCGGCATGGCGATACGTCCGCAGCGGCTCGGTGGCTTGGGCCCTGGCGGCGGGGGCCGCCCTGGGCATGATGCACGCCACCAAGGAGACGTGGGTCCTCTCGGCCGCCGCCATGCTGGCCGCCGCGGCCCTCACGCTGGCCTGGGGCCGCTGGCAAGACGGCAAGGCAGCCGGCGCTAATGTATCCGGCACACGCCGTGTGCCGATGGCCGGCGGCACACGGCGTGTGCCGGCTACATTGGCCCTCCTGGCGGCCCTGGCCACCGCTTGCCTGGTGGCCGCCGCCTTCTACACGTCGCTGGGCACTAACCCGCAGGGCCTTTGGGATTCCATCCGCGCTTATGCCAACTACTGGCATCGCGGCCGCGAGGCGGTCGAGCACCGCCAGGTCTGGTACTACTACCTGCAAATCCTTTTCGCCTACCGCCCGGGCCGCGGTTTTTTCTGGACCGAAGGCCTGATCGGCGGCCTGGCCCTGGTGGGCCTGGTGGTCTGCCTCCGGCCGCGGGCCAGCAGTGCCGGCGCGGCGACGGCGCCATCCCTCAGCCTGGGCCTGCTCCGCTTCCTGGCCTTCTACACCCTGCTCGTAACGCTGCTCTACGCGGTCATTCCCTATAAGACCCCCTGGTGCGCGATCGAGTTCCTGCACCCCATGACGCTACTGGCCGGAGTGGCCGTCCAGGCGGTCTTTCGCCGCTTTTCGAGCCTGCCGGCCCGGGCGATCGTTGCGGCGGCCCTTGTGGCCGGCACGCTGCAACTGGGCTGGCAAAGCTACCAGCTCAACTTCCGCTTCGCGGCCGACCCGCGGAACCCCTATGTCTATGCCCACACCCCGCCGGACCTGGTGCGGCTGGCCGACCGGCTGGAGCTGGCGGCCCAACGATTACCCGCCGGGCACGACATGCTCATCCACGTCGTGGCCGAGAACTATTGGCCTCTGCCCTGGTACTTGCGGCGGTTCAATCCCGAACGGGTGGGCTACTGGCGCTCGGCGGCGGAGTGGCGACAGGCGAGCGGCCCGGGGCCGCCGCCGGCGGTGATCCTCGCCACCGCCGACTTCGAGCCGGCGGTCGAGACGGGGCTGCACTGCGACTACAACCGGCAGATGATGTGCGCTTTGCGCCCGGGGGTGCTGCTGCGGGTCTACGTCCGCCAGGATCTCTGGCCGGCCATGATCGGCCCGCTGCCGGCGGGGTAGGAGGTGATTGGCCCCCGGGTTTCGGTCCCATGGCGATTAACGATAGCTTGGGCGAATTGTAGCCCGCACACGCCGTGTGCGGAGTATTGTAGCCGGCACACGCCGTGTGCCGAGTACGCCGTGTTCTGAGTATTCCGCACACGGCGTGTGCGGGCTACATTGAGGGAAACGGCGTGCGGGCTGCGTTGGAGGCAACGATGAACTTCAACCTCTTCGACCCGGCGATGGACGTGCGGATCACGGCCAGCGATTTGCCGCACTGGTACCAGCCGGGAGTCACCTATTTCATCGGATATAGAGGACCAATGCTATTCCTGGAAGAAATACACGGCCACGCGAATCAACCAGGCGATGGGGCGCCGAGGCCGTTTCTGGCACGCGGAGAGCTTCGACCACCTCGTCCGCACCCCCGAGCATTTCGAACATTTTCGCCGTTATATCGCAAACAACCCAGAGAAATCTGGCTTGCGCCAGGGCGGGTACCTACACTGGAGCAGACCATAACTGCTCGCTGTTAAATGTCGCCGGCGCACGCCATAATGTAGGCGGCACACGCCGTGTGCCGAGCATTCCGCACACGGCGTGTGCGGGCTACATTGCGCCGCCGCGCGGCCTTCATTGTTCCTTATCGGGGGAGGTGGGTTATGGTCAGGCGTCACACGAGGCGGGGGCTGACTTTCATTGAGGTGCTGGTGGTGATTGTCGTCATCGGCGTTCTGATCGCCCTGCTGATTCCGCCCGTGAGCGTCTCGCACGAGGCGGCCAGACGAAGTACGTGTATCAATAACATGAAGCAGATCGGCCTGGGATTGCAAAACTTCAACAACAACTTCAACCACCTGCCGGGCTCCGCGTCGGTTGATCCGGGTACCCGTACCGTCGGCGGCTGGAGTTTCCTGGAGCGAATCCTCCCGTTCATGGACTTCGAGGCCGAGTACAAAGCGCTTTATAAGGACGAGCTGACGCCGGAGAAGCCCAGCGGCGGCACCGCTGACCAGCAGGTGGCCGCCAGGGCGCTCCTCAATCGGCCGATGAAGGTTTATTTCTGCCCGAGCAATTCGAACAAGAAGTTTCCCGACCCCGCGGCGCGGCCGCCCGCCGGGGCGCTGACCAATTACAAGGCGATGGGCGGCACGTTCGCCGCGGCGCTGGCCATGGCGGCCGACGACACCCGCACGCCGCCTTACGACCCGACCGACCCGAAAAAATTCCCCGACGGTGCGATGTTCCCGGGCCCGGGCCTGCGATTTGCCGACATCCCCGACGGAACCTCGAAGACCATTGCCGTGGCCGAGACCATCGACGACATTTGCAGCCGCTGGACGGTGGGAAAGGAAGCCACAATGTTCGGCCTGCCCAGCAGCATGGCCGGGCAGATCAAGCACTTGACCGCCCACGGTGACTTTTGGGGCCCGAGCGATTACGACGGCCAGTTCGGGCCGACCTCAGCCGTGGACTTGAACAAGGGCGAGCGGCCGTACGTGGGCTTCGATTTCAGCCCGGGCGGGGCCGACTATGCCGGCGGTGGGCCGGGCTCGACGCAATATGCCGCCGACGACAGGTCGATGGGCTTCGGCGAGGAGAATCCGCCCAACTACGGGCCGTCGTCCGGGCACACCGCCGTTGTGAACCATCTGTTCGTCGACGGATCGGTGCATGCAATCTCGAAGCAGATCGACGGGGCCGCTTACATGTTCCTGATTACGCGGAACAACGCCGACCCGTTCCCGCTGTAAGGGCCTGATAGTCTGACGGCCGACCAAGGGCCGGCATGCAGAAGGCGCTGGCCGTGCTCTAATTGTAGGGTGGGTCGAGCGCAGCGAGCCCCACCAGAAGCACTCCGGCCCGTCGTCCGTCCT
>JBEKTY010000164.1:0-17912 GCA_049515555.1 Thermoguttaceae bacterium | reverse complement strand
TTCTTGGGCATGGCGACCTTCCTGATCTGCCGCAACTCGCGCCCCGGAAACCCTCCGGCAGATACCGCGAATCGCAATGCCCCATTCATACCAGATTACCCAGTATGGCGCAATCGCCCTGGTCCCTCATCCTTTGAGTTTCCCAATCCCCAGTCTAGCCACCACGCAGCCAGGTTTCCACAGCTAAGATTCGCCACGCTCCCGGCATCGTGGCCGTGCCATCGTTGGCTGATCCGGAGTCTCTGGAGAAGATGTTGAAGGCAGTGGAGACGGTTTCGGTCCCAACCGGTTCCAGGTGTTCGCCGTTTACGACGGCCCCGACTGAGGTTGCTGGCCAGTCCGATGGGCAACCCACTTGCGTAATCGCACCCCGGCCGGGTACACTTCTTCCAAAGGACGGCGACCGGTCGGCAATCGTGAGCCGGGCGGTGTCGATCCAAGCAATCACTACGGGAAATACGCCAATGCCCCAAGGCACCATCAAGAAGTTGACGGACAAGGGCTTCGGGTTCATCAAGACGGAAAGTGGCAAAGACCTGTTCTTCCACTCATCAGCCCTGCAAGGTGTCGGTTTCGAGGAACTGAGTGAGGGCCAAAAGGTGTCCTATACCGAAGGCCAGGGTCCGAAAGGCCCCCGTGCCGAGATCGTCACACCGATGTAGTTCTGGCAGGACGTGCCGAGTGTCGTCGGCGACGAGGTCTTGAACCCGGTCCTGCCCGACGAGGACTTCGATGCCGCCGTCCGCATCGCCCAGGCCGAGTTCGACCTTCACCACCCGATGTTGTGGTCGGCTCCAGTCGAGGTGGGATCGTTACGCAAGGAAGCGACGAAATGAACGAAACCACCTTCTCCCCCGGCCCCACCCCGAACTCCGTCCGGTCAGCCGATGGAAAGGTGCTGATCGCACCGGAAGGCTGGGCACTGCTGCCGCCGGGAGACGCCGCCTTGACCCGGCGGGTCAAGGCGGCTGGAGAACATTGGGTCGTCCAGGAGAAAAAGGGCCGCAGGGTATTCTCACGGGGCATCTGGGCACCGGCAGCCACCATCGAGAAAATCCGTGCCGATCTCGAAGCCGAGCGATCCACCGAGGGATACGCAAAACGCAAAGATGCCGACGCCCGACGCCGTGATAAAGCCCAGGCCGAATACGTCGAAGATTTCTACGGTGCGGTCCTGGAGTTCCTGGCCATTCACCCCAGATACGCCGACCTTGCCCATCGGCTTGCCCGGACCGTGGCCGATCATGCGACCCCAGTTGGATGCGGCACCGTCGCCAGGACGAAGCGAATCCCTGTCCAGCACCGTGCCGCAGCGGCCGTCATCGCCTGGATGCGGCACCAGACCACTGACTACGACTCGATGAAGATCACCAGGGTCAAAGGGAAGCGGCGAGAGGTGCGACTCATTCTGGCTCAGCGGTCCCATGAATTGCTGGACCGGTATCGGAGGGGAGAACCGGTCGGGGAAGATTGCCCGCTCAAGAAGGCACTGGCGGGCGGCAATTGAAACGGTGCCTATACTGGCGGGGACGGCTACGGCGGCACCGCCATCCTTCATTCCGAAGCCGACGATGTGGTGCCCTTCATGGATTTGATTTCGTGGCTGCCCTCGCCCATCTCCCGCCACTGCTCGTAGCTATAACCCCAGACCGAATCACCAGCCCTTAACTCACGGCTGACATCGCCCGCTGGCGAGCCGTCCTGTGATTCCGACCGGGATTGCACAAGCACCGTTTTGTCATCCACAAATCGAACGACCGTTTCCATCGCATTTCCCCTTAACTATTGGAGCCCATACCGCCACCCTGTGGCAACCGCATCCGTTGCCGTCCTCGTCCAGGACAACCATCTGGTTGGCGACGATTTCGACGTTCGTGGCTCCCGTAGTATTATAGCCGGTCCCTGTCCAACCGGGCAATCGGGCGTCCATATACCGGTCCGACCTCAACCAGGGCTTCGCCACAAAAACACCGGGCGAGGGGCGTAATGATCTGCTATAATATCCTCATTGGAATCACTGTGGATGGCAGCGGAAGGAGAAGCAGTATGGATATCAGCCGAAAAGCAAGTCGTGAGGCCAACGAGATAACCCTGCAATACAGGAGTCGGCGAGAGACCATGCTCGAAGAAGAACTTGCCGAGGACAACCTAACGCAACTGCTGACGTTCATTAGCCAACTCGGCCGAACCCCTCTGGGAGCCGCTGAGCTTCAACACCGAACTGATCTCTTCGGCGAGTGCAAACGGATCGAAGGCGAGACCTCGGGCCAGTTCCACGCTCGGCTGCGTCATTGGTTAGACAGGGATATACCGCAGACGAAATCGCCGCTCCATGCTCCGAGGCAGACCGGCGAGTAGCGCAAGTGATCCTCCGATTTCGTTGGCCCTTCACTGCTAGTTGCATAGGGGGCTCTTGTGCGTGCCAGCCGGTGTCCCAAGCAGTCGATACCAGACGTACTTGCCCATCCGCCCGAATACACGCCCAGCCCTGAGCTTACGGGAAAGCCGCACGACACTACGCAACGGCAATATGCCGTCTGGAATACAGGTGAAATCTTTCTGTTGGGCCACTGGAACCACGAAGAAATCGATGTGCTTCACGCTGGCCGTGTTGTCCAACAAGTCGATCCGAATCATAGTTCACCCCCCATCCTACCCAACATTGATCGGACCGTCCCGGTTCTGTATCCAATCCCCGGTCATCCGGCATAGCCCCCGTTCACCGTCGCCGGCATCATTCCACTTCGATTTCGTTGACCACCTGAGTCACACCGTTGACCATGGCCACAGATTCCTGGGCATGTTGCTTCAAGTAGAAGCTGGACAGGTGACCTTTCAGGGAAAGCACGCCGTGATCGCACTCACACGCCACCCCTGCAAGCACCTTATAGGGGCTGGCCCGCAGGCACTCCGTCGCCGCCTCGGCAATTCTACAACCATCGACAATCGCAAGCGAGAGCATCGTCTTACATCCTTGCGTGGAAACCATCCGTGGCTGGATTGCCTCACAGCCAGCTACAACTGGCCGCCCAATGGACCGCCACGACTCGGCGTGGGCCTTGTGAGGCAAAGTGGTGCTGAACGCAACCGCTGGGAGAGCCGCTTAGGAGAGAAAGTGAGCGTGCGTGCGGCGAACCTAGCTTTTGTGGTCAGGACTACGAATGATGCTACCACATCAGTGCATTGATTGTAAGCCCCTCTGGTGGAATTGCCATGCTAGCACTGCCAGCCGGCGCCACTGAACGGGCTGACCGCCGAGCACACTTCGCTTGCTGCCGCCTGCGGATCGCTTGGGATTCGGGCTGGGTGTGCCCAACGGGGGTATAGCCTAATGTCCGGACCGTGGTAGGATACAAGTGGCTGGCCAGCCAAGAGGGAGGGCCGACACACCGGGTTCCACCGCTCGCTCGACATGAAATGGGCAACAGGTGGCCGAGGTTGGCGTACCGCCTCTCCCTCAAAGAACCCTGAAGTGAGAAGCCCGCCTTAATTGAGCGGGCTTCTTCGTTTCTTGGCTTACACCACCCGCCCCCCGAAATTCCTGCGAGACGGTGTGTCAAACTGTTGCGGACTTTGCGACGTTATGGTAGATTACATGTGGTTGGCCAGCCAAGAAGGAAGGGCCGATACACCGGGTTCCACCGCTGGCCCGACGTTAGCATGGGCAACAGGTGACCGAGGTCGGCGTACCGCCTCTCCCTCAAAGAATCCTGAAGTGAGAAGCCCGCCTTAATTGTGCGGGCTTCTTCGTTTTCTTGGGACATCTCGGCCAATATGGCGGTCGGTCGCACTGCTTCCTCAACCCTGCAACCAACGCCGCCATCTTCTCCATGCCGGTCGAGTAGCCAATCGGCTTCATCGGCGTTTCATTGAGGCCAATGTTGATTACCCGGCAGTCGCAATAGTCATAGCCACCATGCCATTGGAGCATGCTCTTAGCGTTCGAGACCCGGTTGTTGAGCGAGCCAATCATAGTAGGGTTCAGCGTTCTGCCCACCGTGGTGTCTTTGTGCAGGCCGAGAATGAAGTCGATCTCGTCGGGGTGGAAAGCCTGGTTCCGTAGGGTCAGGGTCAACGATTCAACGAAGAACGGCACGATCTGGCGATATTGAGACTTCATGACCCAGCAGGCCAAGCTGACGAACAGCGTCGGTTCGTTGATGAAGAGAATGCACTTGTGGCGATCCGCCGTGAAGATGTGGCCGTACCAGTCACCAAGGGGCGATGGACCAGGCGTGCTGGATTCGGCCATCGGCTCATCGTCAATGTCACCGAGCAACTTCGAGGTGCAGCGAAGGACCGGCATTGTTAGAAATCCAATCTAACACTAATCTGGCCATTCAGTAATTGATTATTTTGTTTTTTATTACCAGATGGACTCCAACACCACCCTAGCGTTTGTAATCAATCCAATCAATCCAAATGCATCCTGGTGCGTTTAACAGGATGTTTTCAATATCATCCCTCGCCTTCTTCCGAGTCCTGACCTTTTCGGGTTAGAGCACTTCCAGCCGCTTCAGCGCCTCCCGCTTGCCGATCCCTCGGACGGCAACCAGGCCAGCGACTTGTGCCTTACGGGGCCGAGCCCTGCCGTGTTCCCAGCTATAGATGGTCAAGCCGGAGACGCCGACCAACTTTCCGTAGTCCGCCGCCGATAACCCCAGACGCTTCCGTTGTGCCCGCACGGATCGGGCCGAAAACCTGACCCCTTCCAGTTTGTCTTCCTCGACGGCCTGCGGTTGCCTGAGACGCTTTTGCTCCTGGGCTTCCAGAAAGGCAGTCTTTTTCTTCTGCTGTTGGAGTTCCCGCTTCAATTTGGCGATGTCCCTCCGATACTGGGCTACGGCCTGCTTCGTGGTGGACGTGGCGGCCTTGATCTCTCGTTTCGCCAAGCGACGGATTTCGTCTTTGAGGACGGCGGCAATGTTGGACACGATGGTTTCTCCTTGGGTGGTGGAAAACGCCATTCTACCAAGGGCCGGGTGGTCTGGCAAAAGGTGAGCGGTAGTGCGTTGTTGTAAGGTAGGGCAGGGCTAAACCTACTCCTCACCCGACACGCCGTTGATCGACTTCTTCAACTGGTAAAGCACATTGACGAGGTATTGCCGCAGGCCGAACTTCCCGGCCAAGCGACCCCCGGCTGCGATCCGAACCTGTTCATCTACGGCAGCCTCAAAGGGAGGAATTCCCGCAAACACCAGATTGCAGAGGATACCTGCGCAGTGGGTTCGGACAACCCTACTTCCCACGCTGCTTCTCGAACATCTCTCTTGCCTCTGCGTACTCGTTCGAGAGATCGAAAAAGGCGGCATGCTCCGGAGCAACTTGCTTGAAGCCCACATACATGATGCAGACCATTTCCAGGCCGCTGAATTTGCCGGGCATCGACTGAAGCTGATACTGTTGGGTAGTATTGTTGATCTCGAACCCCTTCACGCCAAGCATACCGATCTCGAAAACAATCTTCTGCACCTCTTCCTCGGGCAGATCCGCAAAATGCTTCAGTGCTGATAGACAGTACATCACAGCGTCCGGGCGCCCCGTAGCACCACCCCGCATCAGGTAGCCTACGTGGGCGAGGGATGACAGCTGTTGCTTCGCCTGTTGGGCCAAGGAACTGAACTCGTCGATGACGATCACTTGCCGGTAGGCGGCGTCGGCGTCTTTAAGGTTGTCGGCAGCCCGATATGCCTCCGCCAATCCGAAGAACGCTTGTTGGTCCTGGGGGTTCAGTTGGGTCGCCCGCAGCAAGCAGGAAATGGCACGGTCAACTTGCTTTAATGCCAGCAAACATGCACCAAGGTTCCGCAGTGCCCAAGGATTGTTTGGATCGGCGGAAACTACTTCTTCCAGTATGTCAACCGCTTCCTGGTTGCGACCTTCCTTGCCGTAGACGACGCCCAAGGCGACACGGGAATTGACATGGCCGGGATTGAGCCGAACGGATTCGCTCAATATCGGCTTGGCTTCCTCCAACCGGCCAAGATTGCTATAAGCCAACCCCAGGTTGTAGAGAAGACGCACGTCACTGGGATGCTTCTGCCGGAGTAGTTCAAGCATCACGATGGCTGGGATCGTTTCTCCGTTCTCCAGTTTCATCACCGCAGCTACAATCGGGTCTTGCTCGGATGATGGCGGCGTCCATTCAACAAGGATCGAATCTTCGGACACCACGATGCGTGCGTTCCCCTTGAAGCCCGCAAACTGCTCTTGGAGGAAGTTATGGACGGCTGTGGCGTAGTCCTTCGATCCTTTGGCCGGCGAGCCGGACGGCAGCAGCGAAGCATCGAAGGTGTGCAAGGAGATATTGAAGCGATAGTCGGCCATGAAGGAATCCTATGCGTGCTGCGGGCTTTGGTAAGGAACCCACACATACCAATTCGCCACGTTCAATTCCGCCCCCCACGCATCAATCAACGCCCGATCCGTCCTGCCTGAATCCGGCACATCCCGGAAGATATTCAGCAACTTCTCGCCAGCCGCCGCATTGCCGCTGGCCTTGTAAGGCAGGGCCAGTTCGGGCTGGTTCCATTTCTCGGCCCAGAACTGAGCGAAGGCGGCATTGATCGCCATTGTGGCATCAAAGACCTGGGGAGGACACACGCTACGGAATTCGTCGCCAGCCGAGCGGTTGTTGTCTTGGAGTTGCGGCTGAATCGCAGTCCGCTGTCTCTCCACAAGTTCGGGATGTTCGTTGAAAATCCAGTTGTCGAGTCGCAGCCCGAGCGGAACGGAACGCAAGTGGAGCATAAGCCCGTTGAACAATTGCTCGCACATGGAGACGATGACGGCTTCGTTCAACCGCTTGAAGATAGGCATACGTTCGAGCAGTTTGCGGACCTGATAACGTCCCTTTTCCACCACGCCGAATCGAAACCGCTCTTCTGGTGGGTTCTCAAAGAACCGCTGGATCATGCGGCAGTAGTAAGCAACGTAGTAATCGACAGCAGCCGGGGCCTTGGGATGGATGCGAATAATATGTCCGGGGTTATTTGACGCTGCCATCAGGACGCCCGACATCGTTGTGAGGGTGGAGTCTTCAGTCACGACCACCTGGCAGCCGGTCGCCTGCTCCGTCTCGGCCATCAGCTTTCGAGTTGTGTCTCGCAGTTCCACCATATCCTCCGGTGCTGGCGGTCGGCCAGCGAAATCAAGCATCCGAAACCCTTATCTTACCATTTCGGGGGGGGCTTGCAAGTGACTTGTCCTGCGGGGTTGGGGTAGGCTGGTGCTCCGTTTGCGCCTCGGATAGGATGAAACCTCGACCTGCAAACATTAGCCGCAGATTGCACCCATGCCCCACAAGCGGATGCCACCCGGAGGAGAGTATGAGTGATGCCGCCAGCCAGCGATCTCAACGGGTCAAGATCAGGAAGAATAGCCTGACCGAGAACCTCTACCTCGACCGCCAAGGCCGCTGGGGGCCCTGGAAGAATGCCACATGGTTCCAAAACGACGAGGCTGCGGAGCGGTTCGCCCATGAACACGGCATCGAAGTCTTCGGCCTTTTCCCTTGTGAGAGTTACGGTTACCCCTGAGGCTGAAAGAAGCAGATGGACCATTCGGCCAGCCAATGACGCCGAATGCCATCAACCGCCCGACCGCTGCTCTGGTCGTGATAATGTGGCTTCGTCGCTGCGTGCCGATGAGGCTTTGAGTTCGATTTTGCTATGGCTCTGACTGTGGCCCGATACGCCCTGGTGCCCAAGCAGCCGTCAGTTCCTTTCAGCGTCCAAAACACGGCCCAGGCAACTTTCTCTTTCCTTGCGCAATTCTGGTGGTTCTGCCGGGCTGCGGGCCAACGCCGCTGTCACTTACACGACGGCTCGCTTCATTTCGCAAGCAGGGAATCCGCTGTCGGGCAGTAGCCGCTCGTTGTCCGACAATCGGACAAATGGGGGCTCGGCCGGAGAAAACGCCAAGGCTGATTCATAGATACCTTCATGCTCACATTCACCGACTTCCTAAGCTTCGACGCCGCTGCCACCGCACTGTACGATGACCCCGACAGCCAGCGACGGTGCCGAGCCTGCTTGACCAGGCTGTCGGAAACGGCCAGGCGGCATCCAGGCAAGTTCCTGGCAGAGGCCGCACAGAGGGATGTTCGCAAGGGTGTGGCGTTCAGGCAGAAATCGTTGGACGACACCGAACATGCCGTATTCGCCCAACGTCTTGCCGGCCGGCTGCCAACAAAGCCTGCCGGTGGGAACTACGGCGATTTCCTTTACCAAAACGTTCGCACGCAAGGTGACGTTCTCGGTGGCCTTCAATGGGAGAACTGGGAAGTAACCAAAGCAGCAATGAAGTTGGGCGGCGTCGATCCCAACGACCTCAACGATCCGAACAAGTCGCCCGCCGAAAGGCTTGCACTGGTCAATCACATCAACTGGGCGAATGTCACCGTGCCCCGGCTGAAAGCCAAGCTCGGCCCTTCGTTCCACGTTGATGATGCTTGGAAACGGCAGTTCGGGATCGAGCGATTGCAACGAATCAAGGAAGCCGTGGAACGGGGTCAGCCGATCACCGACCCGCAGGAAAGAGGACTGCTGGGCATCTGGCGGACGCTCGAAGTGCAACTCGGGAAGGAAATTCTACCTGCTGGTCCAGAGAGCGACGTGGGCATGACCCGGCTGCCGATGAGCCAAGCAGATCGCACGAGGTTCTACAAGACGCTGACCGGCACGAATGAGAGTGTCGAAACGCCTTTGCGGTTGTCGGCCCAGTCGGCCTACGATTACCTCACGAAGTACGGCGTCGACGTCGTATCCGATCAAGAGGCGACAGACCTGTACCTGACGAGAATCCTGCATGATCTGCAGAGCAGGACCGCCTTCATCCCATCGTCTCCCAGAGGCTCCGAGGCCGACACCAAGCGCTGGCGTGACTCCGCCGCACGGTCCTGGGGTGGATTTCTGCCAGCCGCACGAAACTACGATCCAGCCAACGCTCCTGGGTTTGCGCAATGGGCCGCCGGCATGACCACCCGAGGCTTCAAGACGAGAAGCAATCCAAGTGGCCGGCAAGTTCCCTATGCCTTCAACGAGCCAGAGGAATTTCAACGGCGGGGGGATGTGCCGGGGATCAAGTATGTGATCGATGCGCCTTCCCAGGAGATTCCGAACGAGGAAATCAACGCCTTCTACCGCAGCGGAACACCGGAAGCTAACGCCGCTGTGCAACGAGAATTGGTGGCGCCAGCCAGGGACGCTGTGAATTGGCTGAAACGCAACGGCTGGGACATTGATCCAGCGAAGATGGATGACTGCGTTCAACAGGTCGTCGTCGGGATGCTGGCCCGCACCGGCGCCGCCCAGAACTGGCGTGCCAATGTCGGATTCCGCCGAGCCACGGCGAGCATGTTGGCGAGGCGGTACGCATCCCAAGGTTGGCCTGCGGCGACGAAAGAGAGGACCGGTCACCTGGGTAGAGGCGAGGGCCAGCCCGACACTGTGGATTTAGCGACGGGGACTGATCGTGGTGGTGAGGATGAGTTCAGCCGGATGCGGGGTGGAACTGCAAGGGCAAGGGCAGCGATCCAGAAAGCCATAGCCTCGGTACTGGACATCGACACGTCGAACATGGGCGACGATGAAGCGAAATTCGTCGACGCCATTGATTCATTGAGTGACCCCGATCAGGCGATTCGGGCATTGGACACGTTGGACCGGCTTTCGACTCGCCATGCGGCGGCATTACCCCGAGTAAGGAAGGCAGTGGATCGCATCCAGCGACACTTGAAGCCGCTCATGACCAAGGTTCGAGGCGTGTAGCGGCTTTCCTCTTGTAACATTTCTGGACGGCAGAGAATAATCGCAATTTTCCCGTGGTGCTACATCGCTGCCGGGAGTCCCGTTTCCTCTGCCAAGGCAACGGTTCTCTGTCTCTGGCTGATATTACTGAGGAATGATTGGCAAACTTTCCAGTGCCGCCACGTCGAGCCTCTTGCCGTTGCCGTTCTTCGCCATGACTTCTCCTTGCCGTGGTCGCTGCTTCCCACTTATCTGGGCGAAAGCACCAGTCTAGCCCCTCCCCGTGGTGGTGGCAAGACGGCCCGCCAACCGCAAACAACCCAGCAAACGACGACGATCTGGATGATGACCCTGACGCCGACCTTCACGACGACCGACCTGGACGCCGACCGACAGCCAGGCCGACCGACCTCCACGCAAGTGGAGGGAGGGAGGCGGCTGCCCCTTGTCTCCATCCCCCTAAGTCGCTAGATTCAAGGGGTGAGAGGTGGGGGACAGGCACACGGAGAGCTTCGACCATGTTGGACAAGAGCTTCTTACAAGAATACGGCTTGTATCGAAAGTTCCAGAGTTTCGCAACCAATGTGGGCATGTTCTCGGCTGCTCCTTGTCCGAGCCTCCAACTCTACTGCCCAAGTTGCCGGGTGGAGCGCACCTGGAACGAAGATACGGGACGGCGAGCGCAGGTAGCGAACAGGCAACACGATGGAAGATTCATTTCGCCAGACGAGCAAGGCAAGTTCCTTCATCGTCTGGCGGTCGTCTATTTGTGTTCTGGCTGTGGGCAAGAAGAACTCTGCTTTGTTCTTCTCTTCGGAGCGAACAAGGATAACAAGGCCGGAGGAATCAATCCGTTCGTAATGAAGATCGGCCAATACCCTCCCTGGTCAGTTGATCCGCCCAAGGACTTGAAGAATACCTTGGGCAAACACGAAGACCTCTACAAGCGTGGCACGATCTGCGAAAGTCAGGGCTACGGGATTGGAGCTTTCGCCTACTACCGCCGCATCGTCGAGGACACGATTGACCAACTGCTCGCCGATGTTGCTGATCTGATCGAACCGCAGGAACGGGAGAAATACAAAGCCGCACTGGAAGCGGTGGGAGCGACCATAGTAGCAGAAAAGAAGATAGAAGTCGTCAAGGACATGCTGCCGAGCGTCCTGCGCCCTGGCGGTATCAATCCGTTGCAGACGTTGCACGATGCTCTGAGCGTGGGGATACACGCTCTTGACGAAGATGAGTGTCTGGCACTGGCAGAAGGCATTAGGCAGTCCCTGGCGATGCTGTGCAAACACATCGCCCTTGCGAAGCGGGCTTCGGCCTTCAATTTACGTTCCCTTGAAAAGTTGATAACTGAACTTCCCCCTTGTTCTCCCACTGCTGAATCACTGAGGAAGGTAGTGATAAGCATTAAAGACGTTTGCGGACTAATAGCGAGCGAAGAGAATCCCGCCAATCGGGAAGCCATGATACGAGCAACCCAATCTGCTCTTCTTGGTGTGGCTGAAAGCGAAAGTGGATTGCAGCGTGTTATGGACCTAGTCGGATCAATCATTAGAAAGCGGGTCGCCATCCAAGTCCAGGGTGAGCCGCCCTTCTCTGCCGATTCCCCTCGCATCATTGTCAAGACCCTTATTATCCCCGGCGACAAGACGAAAGAAGGCATACTGGTCAAGGGGGTCAGCGCACTCTGGTTCAAGATACTGCGGATGATACAAGACGATCCTGAAAGCATCCACCAGATTGACTGTTGGAAATGGGAGGAGATCGTGGCTGGTGCCTACAACCAGGAGGGATGGGAGATCGTCGTTCTGACGCCAAAGCGAGGCGATCACGGCAGGGACATAATTGCAAAGCGAAAGGACTGGGGGCAGCTTCGCTTCCTCTTACTTGACCAAGTTAAATCATACGCACCCGACCATTTGGTAGGCCCCGACGAAATCAGGGAGATGGCCGGCGTGCTGCACCGTGAGCAGGGGGCGACGAAAGGACTGATTACCACCACGTCAGGCTTCACGCCCGGCGCTGTGGAGGAAGCGCAATACCTCTTTCCCCGCTTGGAACTTAAACCAAGAGACAAGTTGTTGCCGTGGCTGGCGTCTGTGGTGGTGGAAAACCTGCGAGCCAGTGGCATGTCCCAGAGCGAAGGGCCAAACAATGTCTAAGAAACCTTCCACTTTCGGCACAGAAGCACGAAGAGTGCCGCTAGACGTGAAGCGTCTGGTCCTGCACGAAGCAGGCTACAAGTGTTCCAATCCCGCCTGTCGGTATCCCCTGACCCTCGACGTTCATCACCTCTACTACGTGTCCGAGGGCGGGTGCAACCTGGCCGACAACCTCCTGCCCCTCTGCCCGAACTGCCACACCGAGCATCACCACGGGAACATCCCCACCGAATCGCTACGGGCATGGAAGATGCTGCTCATGGCGTTGAACGAGGCGTTTGGTCGGCAGTCGATAGATATCTTACTGACTATTGCTCGACTGGATCGGCAACGGATTCGGAATATCTCCGGCGATGGTGTGCCGACCTATGCGCCTCTTATCGCCGCAAATCTCATTACCATTGAGTTTCACCCAGACGCAGACAAATACACGATGAGATTGAGTAACAAAGGCAACCTCTTCGTCGAGGCGTGGAAGAGGGGCGACCAGCGGGCGGCAATTGAGTTGCCAGTGTCGGGCGGCACCGCCGAAACGAAAGGCCCCTCCCATGCCACTTGAATCCGCCCTGAATTACCAGAACGAGGCCGACTTCACCAGTCGCTTCCTCGCCCCGCTGCTGCGGCGAATCGGTTATGGTCTGAATCTAATGCCCCGTAATTGACGGCCTCCCCACCGTTCCCGTTCCAATCGTGCCTCTTCTTCGGCCTCACGAGTGCGGCGACGTTCTTGCAGTTCGGACAACATCGCTACGACCTGTTGAAGCCGACCGTCGTTGAGCAATTCAGCAAAGGTGGCCGTCGTAGAACCACTGGCATTCAAAACGGCGGAGAGCGTCCCATATTCACCGTCGCCATACTCGATGGGCAGGACAGGGCCTCCACCTAATTCAATTTGCACGATTCTGTCTGGATAGAGGCAGAAGAAGTGGGTGTCGGTCATCAGACCGGGATTCTCTCCGCCGATTGGCTTCATTGAGCAGGCCGACGCAAGAATATCTCGCAGGGCCAAGCGGTCTTCTGGTGGCATGGTTACGGTTTCACGCAGCTTTGTTGGCTAGCGGCAGTCGGATCGCTCTTGAACTTCGCAAGATCGAAGTCTTCTGGGATACACGCCGTTGTAAAGAGTCGCCCAAAAGGGGTGAGGCTGAACATGTGGCTGGAATGGCTGACGAGGTTCAGGGATTCCAGATGTTGAAAGTAGAGCCAAACACGTTCAGGCAAGACTAGGCGATCTGAGGGGAAGGTGTGGGTCGATGCTTGATAGTTGCCCCACATATCGCCGACCCAACCGGAAAACTGAACTGTTGGGCGTTCATTCCTCATCACATACATCACCATCGCCTCGTCGGGCGACATCTGTTCAATAATCTTTACAAAGGCGGGATGGGCTTCGTTGCACCGTTCCTTGTCGATCGCACGGGCCAGGAGGTTCAAGTAGAGCTCCGTGAGGGGGTTGTCGTCCTCCATGAACACAAGGTCACGAATGACTGGCCCTGCAATCGATGCGGGCGCTTCTTGCTGTCTGTCCTCGGGGACGCTGTTCCGTATTCGTTCAAGCCACCGCTCAAAGCGATCCTGCCATGTAGCGGCAAGCTGGAAGGGGGCCAGGAACAGCCGGAACGCCTTGACGAGATCGGTCAGGGCCTTGCCGCCCTCCTGCATCGGGCTGGCGGCAAGATTGTCGTATGCCTTGTTCGCCAACTGGGTGTCGGCGATCTTCGCCACGCTCTCGGCGATCTTGCCAAGTCCGGTCAGATCGTCCATCGGTATGCCCTCCTGGGGCCGTTGGCCCTCGGCTGCCCATCATTCTACAACGACTGCGGGCGGTCGCAATGCCAGCGGCCCTGGTGCAACCAGCCCAATTGTTTGCACTTGTGCAAACAATTGGGCTGTTCACCGCTGCGTCTATCGAGTTGGCCCACCTCCCCCGACAGAGATCGGAGGGTGAGGGAGAACCATCGGCACGACGGCTGGACAACTCCAACGACGACTAAACTCTGCGGGAGCAGAGTGGGGGGGGCGGCGGGCCTGCGATTCCCTGCCTCTTGCTTGCTTTCGGCCTCTGTGATATCCTAAACAGATGATTGAGGCGGTGGTTTTTTGAGGATGGTAGGGGGTAGAATTAGGTCAACAGCACTATATTAGAGAGGCGAGAGTATGCCAACCGCCATGCCCGATAAAGATCAGGAAACCGGCAAACGTTCAGGTAGCAAGCGGATGAAAGTTGTTTGGCTTTACGGGACTAGCATCAAGGGGATGAAAGTTGTTTGGCATTACGTGATTGGGATAAAGAGCAGTATGAAAAGTGTCACGGCACTCCCCGCCGAGCCAAATCGGATTCGATATCTTGGGGGAGGACAATCGCTGCCTTTTGTCGTGATGCCTGCTGGGGCGGCTCTTTTGGGAGTTGTTTTCTGGGGCGGAATGATCGGAGCGGCTATTGGCGGAGCAATCGGACTGGTGATGGCTATTATGGACCTGCGGAGTGTAAAGCAATGCCTTCCGAAAGACTGATTGCGACCATTGGCCTTATTGTGGGTTTGGTCGCTTACTTCCTTATTTCTCGGCGCAGATCGCTTGCATTCGATCCTTTGTTCGCTGCGGAGGCATCCGTCAGCGTAGGTTTCGCAGTTTGTTCTGCATATTTAGCCTATGGGATCATCGACACTAAGCATTTTACTGAGGTGTTCCGGCTGTATAACAAGGATGGCCTGCCGATCAGCGTTGATGGGCGGATCGATCTCGATTTGGCGCACTATTTCGACATCCTGCTGGGAGTAGGAATGTCTTTGTATTTCGTATCGCTGGCATTCTTCCGGGCCATTCGGCACGGTCGCTGAGTCCGGATCACGCCCGCCATTCCAGCCAGCAGATGCCTCACCCTTTGGCATTCTCCTTGCGGAAGAGAGCAGGGGTTCTCCTTGCGCTGAGCGGACAATTGGTTCTCGCTCTCATATCGCAATGGTGAGAAGCAGGACGCTGTATCGCTGCCAGTTTCCTGTGGGCGGTGCCGATCATCGCCCCTTCATCCGTCATCGCTGACGGATGAAGGGGCTTGACGCTGGCAATGGCCTTGCTTTTGCGGAGGTGCTGCTGACCGCTACGCCCTGCTCCTGTGGCACTGCCGGCATCGCACCGCCCCCCCAACATCCAACGCCATCACGGGCGATCTAGTCGAAGCCAGCCCAATTGTGATTCCACGCCCCATAGATACTTCTATGGCGAAGCGAATCACCATCCAATATCACGGCATCGTTGCCAGCGTTAGCCGCTGGGCAACGATGCTCGGCTTCAACTACTACACCCTCTTGGATCGCATCCGACGAGGCTGGTCGGCGGAGCGGGCACTTGAAACGCCCGTGCGTTTCAAGAGCGGCGGCACGAGAACACATGGGCGCACCGGCACGAAGGAATATAGGGCGTGGTTGGCCATGAGGGAACGCTGCGCCTGCCCACGTTATCAGGGATATGATCGATATGGCGGCAGGGGCATCAGGGTGTGCCAGCGATGGCAGGAGAGTTTCGAGGACTTCTTCTCGGACATTGGACGAGCCCCGTCGCCACAGCATTCGTTGGGCAGACTGGACAACGACGGCCACTACACCCCTGGCAACGTCGCCTGGCAGTCGGCGGCCGAGCAGGCCCGAAACAGGGCCAGGCCGAGGCGACCCAGCGGGTGACGGCCGCTGCCAACGATTTCCTTCATCATCGTCCTCACCTCTCCCCGCTGGGCGGCGATCTGGTTTGTGCCAGCAGGGCAGACGTTGGGCAGAGAAGTGGCGATGGTCGGGCAGGAGATGGGGTATGGGCGCATCGCTAGGGGCCGTTGTTCGGCGAGGGCGGGTTTTTCACTTGTGCAAACAATTCGCCCGCCCACCGATGCATCTGTCGAGTTAGCCGCATCTCCCCCGACAGAGACGACGAAGGCGGGGCGGTAGTGGCTGCTCCACGCCAGGGCTTTGAGCGTTGGTCGGTTGTTTTGCCGCTTCCTCGACAGCAGGCCCGTGGCGATCCCCGCCAACCTTCACAATGATCTTTGGCTCTACATCACTTCCCCCGCCAGACGCCAAGACCAGCTCCCACCCCCTTGCCAGCCCCCCCGCATTCTGCTAGACTGTGCGGCTGGCTTGTGGGGGTTAAGATGGACGACGAATAGGAGACATCGCTATGCGTTGGTCGCCGGAACGTGTTCAAACCTGGATTCAAGTAGTGGCAACGATAATCACTGTGATTCTAACATTCGTCATAGCTTTTTGCACCTATGACTCTGGCAAGACAACCACGAAACAGTTAGACGTGCTTGCCGAAGCGAAAGATTTGTTCAGACAATATACCATTCAGTCAGAGCAACAGTTAAAGATGCTTGCCGAGGCAAAAGACCTGTTCAATCAAACAACCAAGCAAGCTGCGAAACAGGTAGAGGTTCTCGATAAGGCGGCTGAGTTGTTGAAGCAATCCACCACGCAATCGGCACAGCAGGTGGCGGTGCTAAGCACGGCGGCGCAAGTGTTAAACCAATCTGAACTGTTGCGTGCCAGAGAGGACTTCAACAAAGCACTTGATGAAGCAGACGGCTTCTGTTCCGGTTGTCCGGCGTGTTCTCCAAATTACTTCATCGAAGTTCCATTGGATCGGGCAGTTCAAGCAGAGACAAGGGCTGAAATACTACTCAGCTCTGCGGAGTATAATCGACTTGCGACGTTAGGTTCATCGGTATGGGAGGTATCGAAGACCGAGGCGTTTGTTAAGAAAGCCCTAGCCCGCAGTGGGTCTTCATTGGATCACTTCTTCTCACACTTGGTGCTAGGCCACATTTATTTTTGTCATCTAGAAAAAGGTGCAGAACTTACCAAGGTTGAAGCGGCTAGGAAAGAGTTTAGGTCAGCTGTCGCTAGTTTGCAGACGGAAACTTCGACTGACGGCGTCCGGACTAATACGGGCGTGTGTTATGCGATATGGGCTGCGCACGAAGGTTATCTAGCCACTAGTAATTATAGCCAGGTTGTGTCTAGCGCCAACTCAGCTTGGAGCAGGCTGCCGAACGAGAAGGAGTTGCAGCTTCGTTGGTATGCGACCATTGACCAAGCGATACACGGTATTAGACCGCAGATTTCCTGCTTGTTCAAATCGCCTGTGGCCACAGTTCCGATAACTGTGATGCCACCGGTGCCAAACATATCGGTAAGTCCGGCAACAGCCCCAGCCCCAACAGCTACAATCCCAACCTCAGAACCTGCCCCAGCCCCAACAGCCACAATCCCAGCCCCGCCATAAATGCCGAGGGACTGGCACGGGGGAGGGCAACGCAGATCTCGACCGGAAACCCATCTTGCTTCCCCACGCCGATCCTGCACAATCCTAGCGATGCTGGCGGGGATGCTTTCAATAGTAGAACTCTTACAAATGTTTTCACTTGTGCAACATTCTCGCTCGCCGTCACCGTTTGCCCGTCCAGGACCGCCTCGGCGACGGCTGTGCCTGATGCCTCTGGCGTTTTTCCGTCGCTGACTGATGTCATAAGACAAATGCCGAAGCGAAAGACGATCTCCGTCAAGCTCCCAGCCAACTTCCTGGCGAAGTTGGGGTTCACAAGCCGTCAACGGTTCGTGGTCGTATTCTGGGAAGGCGAAATCAGTTCCACCGTCTGTTACGACGGCGTGAAATACCAGAGGGCCAAAGACTCGTGCGTATTCGTCGGGCTTTGTTGCCGGGAGGACGTGGCTGCCTTGCTGGAGAAGCATCGTGCCAAGGTAGGGTGGGGTGCCAAGACCGTCATCACCCACTGGCTCGTAATCGACCAGGAAACCGACGAAGCGTTCTTCATGCCTGTCGACCAGGCGTATCGGCGGGTGTCGCCGCAGAAGCCGATCCTTGAGCCGACGCAGCAGCGCTTGCCGTTTGGTGGGGAGTGAGTCGCTCGGCCCTGCCGACTGATGTCCAGACCATGCAGGCAATCCATTTCCCTCTGCGGGGCAGACTATGCAATCCAAACTGG
>JBEKTY010000163.1:0-17915 GCA_049515555.1 Thermoguttaceae bacterium | reverse complement strand
GCGAGCTGGCCGACCGGTCGCATGACTCGGCCGCCGAGCCGGCCGCCGCAGCGGCCGACGATGAGCTGCCGGGCCCTGACGAGGCGGAGTTCGATCTGCTGGGCCCCGAGCCCGCCGCACCGGCGGCCGAGCCTTCCGAGAGGCGCCCCAGACGCCGCCGGCGGCGCGGCGGCCTTGACGCGAAAAGAACTGCCGGCGGACGGACGGACGAGGACCTGCCCGCCGAGGCCCCCGACGAGCAGGAGCAGGCCGAGCGGGACCAGGACGAGCAAGACCGGGCCGGCTGGTCCGCGGAACCGGGCGAGCACGGGCCGGGCGACTTCGACGAGGGCGAAGGCGATGACGACGACAAGTCGCCGCGGATCGGCTTCCGCAACATCCCGACCTGGGAGGAGGCCGTCGGCACGATCATCGCCAAGAACATGGAATCCCGGGCCAGGAACCCCGGCGGCAACCGCCCCCGCGGCAACGGCCGCGGCCGCGGCGGCAACCGCAACCGCCGCCGACCACCCGGCCGGTAGGGCGCCGCGTCAAGATAAGTTGATCAGTTCGGGTGGCAGGTCGGGTGAGGAACGAAGTTGATCAGTCAGGGTGGCACGCCCTGAGGAACGAAGGGCGTGGCGGGCCGGAAAAAGCACGCCCTTCGCTGCGCTCAGGGACGTGCCACCCACCAGCCGCCGGGTGCCACTGCTGGCTTGTCCAGCAGTGTGATAAGCACTGCTGGACAAGCCAGCAGTGGCACCCCATTCCGAAATAATGGCCAACGGTAGCACGGCCACGACGGCGTCCGACCGGCTGCGGGAGTTGGTCGGGCGCTTGGAAGCGCAGGTCGGCTTCGCGGAAGTCGTCGAGAGCCTAAAGGCGGGCCACGCGGCGACTTTGGACGGAGTCTGGGGCTCCTGCTGCGCGCTGGCCGCCGCGACGCTGGCCGGGCACGCACCCGCCGTGCTGGTCGTGGTCTGCCCGCGGCTGGACGAGGTCCAGGGGTTCATCGACGATCTGGCCCTCTTCAGCCCCATCCGGCCGGAGCGGTTTGCAGTCCGCGAATCGCTGGCCCCCGAGCGGGCGCCCCAGGACGAGGCCCTCGGCGAGCGGTTGCGGCTGCTCAAGGCCCTGCGGGGGCCCGACCGGCCGAAACTGCTCGTCACCTGCATCCAGGCCCTGTTGCAGCCGGTGCCCTCCCAGGAGTCGTTGGCCCGGCGGACCCGCCGCCTGGCCGTCGGGCAACAGATATCTATCGACGATCTATCGGGCTGGCTGGTGGGCGGCGGTTTCTGCAATACGCCGGCCGTCGAGCTGCCGGGCGAATTCTCGCGGCGGGGGGGCATTGTGGATTGCTTCGCCCCCGACGGCACGGCCCCCGTGCGGATCGAGTTCTACGGCGACCAGATCGAATCCATCCGGAAATTCGAGGTCGCCAGCCAGCGGAGCCTGGCTAGTCTCGACGCCGTTGAGTTAACCGCAGTTGGCGGCGGCGTTGAAAACGGGGACGCAGCTAGTTTAGCGGCACCAGGGTTGGGTGCCACTGCTGGCTTGTCCAGCAGTGCCGGCAGCACGGTTGGACAAGCCAACCGCGGCACCCCGGCGGAGGCGGCAGCAGGGTTGGGTGCCACTGCTGGCTTGTCCAGCAGTGCCGGCAGCACGGTTGGACAAGCCAACCGTGGCACCCCGGCGGAGGCCGCGCACCTGGCAGATTTCCTCCCGCCACACAGTTGGTTCCTGCTTGTCGAGCCGGGCGACCTGGAGGCCGAGGGCCGGGGCTTCCTGCAGCGCGTCGACCGCCCGCAGGACTGCCACGGCGTGGCCGACGTGCTGCGGCGGGTGTTCGACTTCCCCTCGGTGACGGCCTCGGCCGTGGCCGCCGGCTCGCTGGAGACGACCTGCCGGCTGCCGATCGAGTCGGTCGAGCGCTTTAGCGGCGAGATCGGCCGGGTCCGCGACGAGCTGGACGAGGCCGGGCGGGGCCAGGAGGTGTTCCTGGTCTGCCAGACCGAGGCCGAGGTCCGCCGCCTGGGCGAGGTCTTCGGCAGCACCCGGCTGGCCCGCGAAGGCCATCTGCATTTCTCGCTGGGCAGCCTGCAGCGGGGTTTTCGGATCGTGCCCGAGCGCATCGTGCTCGTGGGCAGCGGCGAGCTGTTCCAGCGGGCCGACCTTAAGCGGCCGGCGGCCGTGCGGCGCCGGCTGGGCCGGGCGATAGACAGCTTCCTGGAGCTGCACGAGGGCGACCTGGTGGTGCACCTGTCGCACGGCATCGCCCGCTATCGCGGACTGCGGCTCCTGGAAAAGCACGGCCAGGTCGAGGAGCACCTGGAGCTGGAGTTCCAGGGTCGCACCAAGCTCTACGTGCCGGTGCAGAAGATCGGCCTGGTGCAGAAGTACGTGGGGGGCGCGAAGAGCCGGCCGACGTTGGCCTGCCTGGGCGGCCGGGCCTGGCAGCGGCAGAAGGAAAAGGTCCGCTCGGCGGTCACCGACATGGCCGCCGAGATGCTCGACTTGCAAGCCGTTCGCGCCTCGCGGCCGGGCATCAGCTTCAACGTCGATAGCGAGTGGCAGCACGAGTTCGACGCCGCCTTCGCCTACGAGGAGACCCCCGACCAGTTGGCCACCATCGAGGCCATCCGGCACGACATGCGCCAGCCGCGGCCCATGGACCGCCTGCTGTGCGGCGACGTGGGCTACGGCAAGACCGAGGTGGCGATGCGGGCCGCCTTTCGGGCCATCGACGCGGGCTACCAGGTGGCCCTGCTGGTGCCCACCACCGTCCTGGCCGAGCAGCACCTGCGCACCTTCTCGGCCCGCATGGCCGAGTTCCCCTTCGCCATCGCCTCGCTCTCACGCTTCTCGACCCGCAAACAGCAGGCCGAGATCATCGGGCGGCTCGAGCAGGGCTCGCTGGATATCGTCATCGGCACGCACCGCCTGGTGCAGCCGGACGTGAAGTTCCACAACCTGGGCCTGGTGATCATCGACGAGGAGCAGCGCTTCGGCGTGGACGTGAAGGAGCGGCTGAAGGCCTTTCGGCGGACCGTCGACGTGCTGACCATGACCGCCACGCCCATCCCGCGCACCCTGCACATGGGCCTGTTGGGACTGCGCGACATCTCGAACCTGGAGACCCCGCCCGAGGACCGCCTGGCGGTCGAGACCCGCGTGGCGCGGCTCGAGGGCGAGCTCGTGCGCCAGGCCGTGCTGCGGGAGCTGAACCGCGGCGGGCAGATCTTCTTCGTCCACAACCGCATTAGCGACATCGAGCTGCTCGCGCACCGGCTCCGCCAGATCGTGCCCGAGGCCCGCATCGGCCTGGCCCACGGCCGGATGCCCGAGCACCGGCTCGAGCGCGTCATGCTGGATTTCGTCGGCCAGCGCTTCGACCTGCTGCTGGCCACCACGATCGTCGAGAGCGGGCTGGACATCCCCAATGCCAACACGATCTTCATCGACGAGGCCGACCGCTACGGCCTGGCCGATCTGCACCAGCTTCGCGGCCGCGTGGGGCGCTACATCCGCCGCGCCTACTGCTATCTGCTCCTGGACCCCAACAAGCACCTCTCCCCCGCCGCCGCCCGCCGGCTGAAGGCCATCGAGGAGTTCAGCGACATGGGCGCCGGCTTCGCCATCGCCATGCGCGACCTGGAGATCCGCGGGGCGGGCAACATCCTGGGCACCCAGCAGAGCGGCCATATCGCCACGGTGGGCTACGAACTGTATTGCTCGCTCCTGGAACAGGCCGTGGGACACCTGAAGCGGCTGCCGCCCAAGGAGTCGATCGAGGTGGACGTCGATCTGCCGGGCGAGGGCCATATCCCCCGCGGTTACGTGCCCGACATGCGGCTGAAGATCGACCTGTACCGGCGGCTGGCCCGCATCGCCGCCCCAGGGGAGCTGGCCGATTTTCGGGCCGAGCTGGCCGACCGTTTCGGCCCCCCGCCGCCCCTGGTCGAGCATCTGCTGTGGCTGGCCGAGCTGCGGATCGCCGCCCACCGCTGGCGGATCGAGTCGATCCACCTGGAGAACCAGTACGTGGTCTTCCGCTACGGCTCCGGCGGGCTGATCCGCGAGCTGGCCCGCCAGAGCGGGGGCCGGCTCCGCGTGGTCGACGCGCACAGTGCCTATCTACCGCTTTCCGGCAACAACCACTCCCCCGATTGTGTCCGCCAGGCGGTCAAATCGCTGTTGCAGCCGGGGTGAGCCCGCGTCTATAATCCCCGCCTCTATGAGCGAGAATAGGACTGCCCCCTTCCGGAACCGCTCGCGCCCATGCTGGGTGCCACTGCTGGCTCGTCCAGCAGTGCCTCGCTGGGTGAATGTAGCAGGCACACGCCGTGTGCCGTCGGCCACGCCGTTTTCCGCTTCATCGAACGGCACACGGCGTGTGCCTGCTACATTGCACGCGATCCGCATGCTGCCCGTGCTGCTCCTGGCGCTGGCCTGGCCCTGGCCAGCGTCGGCCGACGACCTTCCGCCGCCCGGCGGCGGCCCGATTATCATGCCCTATCAAGCGTCCGGGCTAGGCCCGGCCGGTCGCGACGCTTACGGGGTCATTACCGGTGCGCCCACCCGGCCGGGCGAGGCGATCCGGCCGGCATCGTGGGTGGGCGGGTTGCCGCCGCAAGCGCCCGGCGGGTTGCCGCCGCAGTCGGCCGGCCCGCCGCCGGCCTGGGGCGCCAGCCCTTGCGAAGAGGCCCAAATCCTGGCCCGCGTCGCCACCGACGTCGTCCTCAGCCACGACCTGTTCGCCGCCGTCGATGAATTGATCAGCCGCAGCAAGGCCAAGCTCTCGGCCCACGAGATCGAGAAACAACGCGCCGCCCTGGCCGAGCAGGTAACGGCCGGCCTCCGCCAACTGCTGGCCCACATGAACGACCCCGACCCGGGCAACTACGTCGATCCGCAGCAGCGGGCACTGCTCGTGCAGTTGCTCCAACAGCAGGTCGAGATCAAGCTCATCTACCAGGACTTCCGCCGCACGGTCCCCGCCGAGAACCTCCCGCACGTCGAGGAGCAATTGGGCCGCGACTTCGAGCAGACCGGATTGCCCGAGCTGCTCAAGCGCGAGGGGGTCCAGACGCGGCAGGACCTGGAGTGGAAGCTCCGCGCCAAGCAGAGCTCGATCGAGCGCGAGAAGCGGATCTACTGCGAAAAAATGATCGCCAACCAATGGATCTTCCACGAGCTCAACATGGACAAAGAGGTCACGCACGACCAGATGTTGGAATGGTACCAGGCCCACGTGACCGAGTTCGACAAGCCGGCCCGGGCCCGCTGGGAAGAGCTGATGGTTTCGTTCTCGCGGTACAAGAGCCCCGCGGAGGCTTACGCCGCCTTGGCCCAGATGGGCAACCAGGTGCTGGCCGGGGCCCCGCTGGCCGAGGTGGCCAAGGCCCGCTCCGACGGCCTTACGGCCACCAGCGGCGGCCGCCACGACTGGACCGCCCGCGGCAGTCTGGCCTCCGACCGGCTGGACGAGGCCCTCTTCACCCTGCCGCTGGGCCAGCTCAGCCCGATCATCGAGGGTGCCACCGGCGATCACATCATTCGCGTCACCGAGCGGCAGCCGGCCACGCGAACCCCCTTCGCCGAGTCGCAAAAAGAGGTCCGCGAAAAGATCCGCAAGGAGCGGATCAACAAGCAGCAGAGAGAATACCTCGCCAAGCTCCACCGCCAGTTCCCGGTCTGGACGATCTTCGACGAGACCACCCGCCGCACCAAGCCCCCGGGCGAAGAACCCTCGCGGTACTGAGGTGGGAGCTATGAGCTTTGAGCTATGAGCTTTGAGCTAAAAGCTATAAGCTGCCAACTGCTCACTACTCACCGCTCATAGCTCATCGCTCACTGCTCATAGCTCGATTCATACTGCTCGACCAGCGCCGCCGCTGCCCGGGTGCGGTCGAAGCATTGCTCGATCCGCCCGCGGGCGGCCGTGGCCAGGCGGGCCCGCTCCCGCGGGTCGGCCAGCAGCTCGGCAATTGCCCGGGCCAGGGCCGGAGCACTCTCGGGCGGCACCAGCCGGGCCGCGCGGCACTCGGGCGGAAAGATCTCCCGCGTCCCGCCCACGTCGGTGGCAATCACCGCCACGCCCGCCGCCGCAGCTTCCAGTAGCACTCGCCCCAGCGGCTCCTGCCGCGCAGGATGCACCAGCAGCGTCAACTCGCTGAGGATCCGGTCGACGTCCAGCCGGAAGCCCAGAAAGTGCAGCCGGCCGGCCAGCGCCCCACCGGCCGCCGTGCGCAGATCGGCCTCGAATTGCCGCGACTCAGCCTTGCCCGAGTATCGCTCACCGATAATCAGTAGATGCGGCTGCGGCAATGCGGCCACATGCGCGACGGCCGAGCCGAAGTAGGGTGGGTCGAGCGTAGCGAGCCCCACCAACGCCGGTTCGACCATTCCCTGGTGGGGCTCGCTGCGCTCGACCCACCCTACGTACCGGCAAAGACCCTCTAGCGCACGGACGAGCAAATCCTGCCCCTTGCGGAGCGAGATCTGGCCGATCACGCCCAAAAGCGGAGTATCGCCGGCAACGCCCAGCTCCGCGTGCAGCCGGCCCGTGGCGGCCCGCGGACGGAACTGCTCGAGGTCCACCCCGTTATACACCACCCGCATCTTCTCGGCCGTTAGCCCCTGGGCCTGGTGGAATCGGGCGGTGGCCTGCGAAACGGCCAGCAGCCGCCGGTGACAATCCAGGTCGGCGACGGCCGCGGCGCTGAGCCTGACGATATCCCGCAGATGGGCGAGGCTGGCCAGGCCCAGCTCGGCCGCCACGGGCCCGGCCAGCCGGCCCATCGACAGGCTGTTGGCGTGCAGCAGGTCCGGCCGGCGGCGGTGCAGCAGGGCCGCCAGCTCCGCGGCGAGCACGCCCCGCGGCCGGCGGCGGCCCAGTGCGTCGCGGGTAGCAAACGGTACTAGCTCGACGCCGCGCTCCCGCAGCGCCTCGGCCAGCGGCCCCTGCGGCGGAGCGGCCACGCTCGGCTGCCAGCCCGCGGCGGCCACGCCCTCCAGCGTCGCCAGCATCGACCGCTCGCCGCCGTGCAGCGTGGGAAATTCGCAAAGGATGAGCACGGTGGGCATGGGCGTTCGAGCGAGGGGGATTAGGGATTGGGGATTAGGTATCGGCCCGGCACGCCGGTCACTTCGTGCCCCACTGTCGCCACCCACGGCGCGCCGATAGCAGAGCAACCGGCGCCGTCCGCGCCCCCTAATCCCTAATCCCCAATCCCTAATCCCCGCTGCTACAGCAGCCCATACGCCGCCAGCGTGCCGCGGAGCTTCTCGCGCTCGGCGGCGGTCAGGCTCAAGAGCGGCATGCGCAGCTCGCCCGTATCCTGGCCCAGCAGTTCCATGGCGGCCTTGATGGGGATGGGATTGGTCGCCAGGCCCAGCATGTCGCGGGAGAGCGGGAACAGCTTGTAATGCCAGCGCCGGGCCTCGGCCAGGTCGCCCGCCTCGAAGGCCCCGATCATGGCGATCACGTCCTGCGGCACGATGTTCCCCACCACCGAGACCACGCCCCGGGCCCCCAAGGCCATCAGCGGCAGCGTCAGGCTGTCGTCGCCACTGAGTACGGTCAGGTCGGTGCGGGCCAGGATCTGCGAGGTCTGATCCATCGATCCGCTGGCCTCCTTTACCATGGTGATGTTGGGCAGCTCGGCCATGCGGCAGATCGTTTCGGCCTCGATGTTCTTGCCCGTCCGGCCGGGGATGTTGTACACGCAGATGGGAATCTCGACCGCCCGCGCCAGGGCCTTGAAATGCTGAAAGAAGCCCTCCTGCGTGGGCTTGTTGTAGTATGGGGCGACGATCAAGGCCGCGTCGGCCCCGCGCTTGGCCGCCCAGTGCGTCAGCCGCAAGGCCTCCTCGGTGCTGTTCGAGCCCGTGCCGGCCATGACCTTCACCCGCCCCGCCGCCGCCTCGACCACCGCCGCAATCACCCGCTCGTGCTCGGGGTGCGATAGCGTGGGGCATTCGCCGGTCGTGCCCACGGGGCACACGCACGTCGTGCCCGAGCGGACCTGGAACTCGACGTTCCGCTGGAGGGCCTCGATATCGACCTGCCCCTCGCGCAATGGGGTAATCATGGCCACTGTCAGGCCGGCAAAATCTTCGCTTCGCGTGGGCATCGGCAGTCCTCGCATTGTAGTCGGCACACGCCGTGTGCCGCGTCTCCGCACACGGCGTGTGCGGGCTGCATTTATTCTTCGGCCCATCCGAAACGGCTTATGATACGCGATGCCGGAGCCGCGGACAAGCGCGGGGGAAAGGACGAGGGATTAGGGATTGGGGATTAGGGACGACGGACAACGGACCATCCCCAACAAGGATGGCAGAAATTAGGCCGACCCCGCCGGCTCGCTCCCCAATCCCTAATCCCTAATCCCCTTCCTTTCCCCCCATCCTTTCCTTCATCTCTCTAACCGCCCGCTCGAAGCCCACCATGAGTGCCCGGGCCACGATGCTGTGGCCGATGTTCAGCTCGTGCATGCCCTCGATGGTCGCCACGGGCCGTACGTTGTGATAGGTCAGGCCGTGGCCGGCGTGCAGGGTCATGCCCGCCTGGCGGACCAGCCGGCCGGCGCTACGCAGCACTTCCAGCTCGCGGGCCTGTTGGGCCCCCGGCCGGGCCAGCGCGTATTGGCCGGTGTGCAACTCGACGGCCTCCGGCTTCAACCCTGCGGCGGCCTCGATCTGCCGCTCCTCGGGGTCCAGGAACAGGCTGACGGCAATGCCCGCCTCACGCAGCCGGGCCAGGGCCTCGGCCACCTGCTGACGCCGGCCGGCCACGTCCAGCCCGCCCTCGGTGGTCACCTCCGCGCGGCGTTCGGGCACCAGCGTGGCCTGGTCCGGCCGCACCTCGCGGGCGATGTCGATTATGGACCGCTCGCAGGCCAGCTCCAGGTTCAGCTTTACGGTGACGGTCTGCCGCAGGATTCGCAGGTCGCGGTCCTGGATGTGCCGCCGGTCCTCGCGCAGATGGAGCGTTATGCCGTCGGCCCCGCCCATCTCGGCCAGGGCCGCGGCCCACACCGGGTCGGGCTCGAACGTCCGCCGCGCCTGCCGCAGCGTCGCCACGTGATCGATGTTCACGCCAAGTTCAGGCATTGCGAGTGGTGAGTGGTGAGTGGTGAGTGGTGAGTGGTGAGTGGCGAGTGGCCAGTGGCTGGTGGCTGGTGGCTAGTTGCTGGTGGCGTCGGGCCGCTTTCCCACTGCCTTCTTCCGGAGGCTATTAGCCTCCGGCCGTTTCCAATCCCTAATCCCCAATCCCCAATCCCCAATCCCTATTACTATTAGCCTCCGGCCGTTTCCAATCCCTAATCCCTAATCCCCAATCCCCAATCCCCCGCCGCTACGGCACAAACTCGGCGTCGGCGGGCAGATTCTCGACGAAGCGGGCCAGCAGGTCGGCGGCCCGGTCCAGGTCGTCCAGGGCCACCATTTCCACCGGGCTGTGCATGTAGCGGTTGGGAATGCTGACCAGTGCGGCGGCCACGCCGGCCCGATTGATCTGGATCGAGTTGGCGTCGGTGGGCGTGGCCCGGCCGGCCGCCCCGAGTTGATAGGGGATCTCGTTGTCGTCGGCCGCCTGGAGCAGCCGTTGGACGAGCTTGGGATTCATGTTCGGGCCGCGATAGATGACCGGCCCGCCGCCCAGCCGCACGTCGCCTTCCTCTTTCTTCTCGATCGTGGGGCAGTCGGTGGCGTGGGTCACGTCCACGGCGATGCCCACGTGCGGATCGACGCTGAAGGCGCTGGTCTGCGAGCCGCGCAGGCCGATCTCCTCCTGCACGGTCGATACGGCGTACACAGCGCAGTTTAGCTTGGCGCGGTCGGCTCGGCGGAGGGCCTCCATAACCACCCACAGCCCGGCCTTGTCGTCCATGGCCGCGGCGATTGCGCGGCGGTTCCGCAACTCCTCCAGCCGCAGCTCGACCGTCACCGCGTCGCCCACGCGGAGCACCGTCAGGGCGTCGGCCCGCGAGTTGGCCCCGATATCCAGCCACAGGTCCTTGATCTTGGGAACCTGCTTGCGTTCCTCTTCGGTGAGCAGGTGGATCGGTTTTCGGGCGATCATGGCCGCCAGCGGCCCCTTCTCGCCCCACACGGTCAGCCGCTGGCCGATCAGCACCTCGGGGTCCCAACCGCCGATGGGCTGGATGAACACGAACCCCTCGTCGTCCACGTGCTGCACGATCAGGCCGATCTGGTCGCAATGGCCGGCGAGCATCACCCGCAAGGCCGCGCCGGGGTTCCGCACGGCGATGACGTTGCCGTGAACGTCGGTCCGCATCTCGTCGGCGAAGCCCGCCGCGTATTCCCGCACGATCTGCTGCACGGGGGCCTCGTAGCCCGAAGGGCTGGGCGTCGTGAGGATCGTCTTCAGGAAGTCGTAGGCGCTTGGATCCATCGTCGGTCCCCTTTTTCAACCAAGTATGACGTTTATCGCAACTTTCGCAAGCCATGCCTCGCAACAAGGGGGCTAGCGCCCGTTGACGCTCGGCCCCCGCCGACGTAATATGGGCCAAGGCTCGATTGAAGCTGTTGGGGGCACGCCTGATGACAGACCGTACGGCCAAGGTGGCGATTGTGGGGTTCGGAACGATCGGCTCGGGCGTGGCCCGGTTGCTGCTGGAGCGCCAGGAGCGCATCAGCCGGCAGGCCGGCCGCCGCGTCGAGCTGGTGCGGATCGTCGATACCGACCTGCTGCGGACGCGGAACGTGACCCCGCCGCCCGGTATGCTCACTAGCGACCTGGCGCTAGTGCTCAACGATCCCGAGATCGAGGCCGTGGTGCAAGTGGTCGGCGGACTGGAGCCCGATCGCACCATCATGCTCCGCCTGCTGGAAAGCGGCAAGAACGTGGTCACGGCTAACAAGGCCCTGCTGGCCGAGCACGGGCCGGAGCTCTTCGATCGGGCCCGGCAGCTCGGCCGCTCGATTGCCTTCGAGGCGGCCGTGGCCGGCGGCATCCCCATCATCGCCGCCATTAACCAGTCGCTGGTGGCCAACCAGATCCAGTCCATCCACGCCATCCTCAACGGCACCAGCAACTTCATCCTCACGCAGATGGAAGACCACGACGCCAGCTACGCCGAGGCCCTGGCCGAGGCCCAGCAGTTGGGCTTCGCCGAGGCCAATCCGGCCATGGACGTCAACGGCAGCGACGCCGCCCAGAAGCTGGCCATCCTGGCCCACCTGGCCTTCGACGCCCGCGTGCCCTGGAAGGACATTCCGCGGGTGGGCATCGATACGGTCGAAGTGGCCGACATGCGTTACGCCAAGGAACTGGGCTACAGCATCAAGCTGCTGGCCGTGGCCGAGTTGGTGCCCGAGGGCCTGGAGCTGCACGTGTCGCCCACCTTGGTCCGGCTCCGCTCGCCGCTGGCCCAGGTCCACGGGGCCTACAACGCCGTCCGCGTGGTGGGCGATGCCGTGGGCCGGGTCTTCTTCCACGGCCTGGGGGCCGGCCAGCTCCCCACCGCCTCGGCCTGCGTGGCCGACCTGATCGATACCCTGCTGGGCCGGGCGGCCATTACCTTTCGTGCCCGCCAGTTGTGGTCCGACCATCGCCAGGCGCCGGTGGCCCCCCGCGACCCGGCCCGCGTGCCCGGCCGCTTCTACCTCCGCTTCAACGTCGACGACCGGCCCGGCGTAATGGCCGAGATCGCCGGCATCCTCGGCCGCTGCGACATCTCCATCGCCTCGGTCATCCAGCACGAGACGGAAGAGGAGGTGCAGGGCGTGGTGCCGCTGGTGATTATGACCCACACCGCTACCGAGGGCGCCATGCGGCGGGCCATGGAAACCATCAACTGCCTGGCCTCGCTGCACCCGGGCAGCATCCGCATGCGAGTGCGGGACTAGGGGATTGGGGAAGGGATTAGGGATTGGGGATTGGGGATTGGGGATTAGCCGCTTGCGGCTTCGCACTGTCAGCAAAGTCATAGGAAACAGCCGCTTGCGGCTTCGCAGTGTTAGCAAAGTGCTTGCGGCTTCGCACTGTTAACGAAGTGGTAATGTGAAATACGCGATCGTTATTCCCGACGGGTCGGCCGACGAGCCGCAGGCATCGCTCGGCGGCCGCACGCCGCTGGAGGCGGCCCGGCTGCCGGCCATGGACGCCGTGGCCACGGCCGGCGTGGTGGGCCGCGCCAACCATACCCCCGCCGCCCTCCCCGCCGGCTCCGATACTGCCAACCTCAGCCTGCTGGGCTACGATCCCCTGACGCACTTCACCGGCCGCGCACCCCTGGAGGCCGCCGCGCAGGGCATCGAGCTGGGGCGCGGCGATTGGGCCCTCCGCTGCAACCTGGTCACCATCGAGGACCAGGTGATGCGCGACTTCACCGCCGGACATATCTCGACCCCCGAGGCCACCGCCCTGCTGGCCACGCTCCAAGAGAAGTTGGGCACCGAGCGCTTGCAGTTCTGCCCCGGCATAAGCTACCGCAACCTGTTGCTGGTCCGCGGCGCCGGCTCGCCCGCGCCCTTCTCGACCGATACCCGCACCACGCCCCCGCACGACCTGACCGATCAACTGGTGCTGGACGGCTACCCCCGCGGGCCCGGCAGCCGCCTGCTGGCCGACCTGATGTGCGATGCCGAGGCCCTGCTGGCCGAGCATCCGGTGAACGTGGCCCGCCGCCGCCTGGGCAAGCCACCGGCCACGCACGTCTGGCTCTGGGGCCAGGGCAGTGCCATCCGCCTGGAGCCCTTCGTGGCCCTGTACGGCGTCCGCGGGGTAATGATCACCGCCGTCGACCTGTTGCGCGGGCTGGCGCAACTCATCGGTTGGCAGCGGATCGAAGTGCCCGGGGCCACCGGCTACACCGATACCGACTACGCGGCCAAGGGCCAGTACGCGGTGGAGGCCCTGCGGCGCTCCGACCTGGTGTGCGTGCACGTCGAGGCCACCGACGAGGCCTCGCACGAGGGCGACGCGGCGGCCAAGATCGAGGCCCTCCAGCAGATCGACGGCAAGATCGTGGCCCCGCTGCTGGCCGCCCTCAAGTCCTATCCCCAGTGGCGGATCCTGGTTACGCCCGACCACCCCACGCCGCTGCGGACCAAGACCCACAGCCACGGCGACGTGCCCTTTGCCATGGCCGGTACGGGAATCGACCCCGACGCCGCCCGCCAGTACGACGACCCCACCGCCGCCCGCTCGACGCTCGTGTTTCCCCAAGGCTGGAAGCTGATGGGGCACTTCATCGGGAAGTAAATGTATCCGGCACACTCCGTGTGCCGATGTCAGAAAGCGGCACACGGAGTGTGCCGGATACATTACCGCCGGGTGCCACTGCCGGCTTGTCCAGCAGTGAAGGATAAACCGAGCCGCCCATGCCCGAGCCCGCTTTCTGCAACTACCACGTCACGCCCGAGCAGGCCGGATTGGCGCTGGTCGCCGTGGTGCGGCAGTTCCTCCCCGGGCAGAGCTGGTCGGCCGTCCGCCGGCTGATCGCCAATCGGCACGTCGAGCTCAACGGCAACCTTTGCCCGGACGAGGGCCGGCGGCTCCAGGCCGGCGACGTGGTCAAGCTGTGGCGCGAGCCGCGCCAGTCCCCGCCCCGGCCCGAAGACGTAAAGATCGTCTATCGCGACGCGCACCTGGTGGTGGTCGAGAAGCCGGCCGGGATCACCACCGTCCGGCACCCGGAAGAGCGCCTCTGGCCCGCCCGCCGCAAACAGTTGCAGCCCACGCTGGACGAGATCGTCGCCCGCATGCTCGCCCGCAAGCGGCCGGCCCGGGGCGCCGCGGGCCGGGCGGCCCGCAACCCGTCCGTCCGCCTGGTGCACCGCCTGGATCGCGACACCAGCGGCGTCATGCTGCTGGCCCTCAGCCCCGAGGCCGAGCGCCGGTTGGTGCAGATGTTCCGCCGGCACGCCGTGCACCGCGTCTACCAGGCCCTCGTGCTGGGCCGCATCGAAACCCAAACCATCGAGTCGAACCTCGTCCGCGACCGCGGCGACCGCCGCCGCGGCAGCACCAACTTGCCCGACGCCGGCAAGCGGGCCGTGACCCACCTCCGGCCGCTGGAATTCCTCGAGGGCTACACCCTCGTCGAGTGCCGCCTGGAAACCGGCCGCACACACCAGATTCGCATCCAGTTGGCCGAGGCGGGCCACCCCTTGTGCGGCGAGAAGGTCTACCACAAGCCGCTCTTCCGCCCGCCCATCGAGGACCGCAGCGGCGCCCAGCGGCAGGCCCTCCACGCCGCCGAGCTGGGCTTCCGCCATCCCATCACCGACGTGGACCTGCGCTTCGAGATGCCCCTGCCGCCCGACATGGCCCGCCTGCTGGCCACCCTCCGCGGGCGAAAGTAGCGCTTGACACGGCCCCGCCTGGCAACGAAACTCAGCTTTGTCGGGCTGCCGCCGTGGGGTCCCGGTGGCCACGACGAAGGTAAGGACCCTGTGAATCGGAGCTGGCGGGCCACAGGACCATAGGAGGTTACCATGCCGCGAGGAATGAAGCGCAGAAAGTTCTTGCAATTGAGCGTAGCCGGAACCGCCCTGGGGCTGGGGGCCTCGGGCATGGCGGCCTTTGCCGAGGGCCCGCCGGGATCGAAGCTCATCAGCCCGGGGTGCCGGCGGAGCAAGACCAAGGTCGCCCGCCTGTTCTTGGAGGGGCCGCGCCCCTATCATTGGCCCGACCCCCATCTCGATCTGGAGGCCGAGGTCCGCTCCTACCGCGCCACCTTCGACGCGCTGAAGGACGAGCTGGCCGGCGTCGAGTTCGTGACCGACGCGGTCGTCTCCTCGCCCGCACAGGTGAAAGCCCTCAAAGACAAACTCCAAGCGGCAGACGGCGTCCTCGTCATTCACCTGACCATCGGTGTGTGGCCGCTGTTGATGGAGATTCTCGCCGCGGGCCGGCCGACGATGGTGTTCGCCGCGCCCTACTCGGGGCACGAATGGAGCCACTTCGGCGCGCTGCAGAAGGAAGTGCAAGGCGCGCAGATGGAGTGCCTGCTTACCAGCGACCGCAAGCAGTTGGCCGCCGCCGTCCGGCCCTTCCGCGCCCTGCACCAACTGCGGGAGGCCAAGATCCTTGACCTCACCACCAATATGCCCGCCAAGTTCGTCGAGCAGGTCCGCGGCAAGTTCGGCACCGAGATCAAGCAGATCGAGCTGGCCCGCGTGGTCGCGGCCTACAACGCCGTCGACGACGCCCAGGCCCGGCAAGAGACCGACCGCTGGCTCCGCGAGGCGACCGCCGTGGTCGAGCCTTCCAAGGAAGAAGTGTTCCGGGCCTGCAAGCAGGCCCTGGCCTTCGAAAAGCTCCTGGATGAGGAAGATGCCGTCGGCTTGACGGTCGACTGCTACGGCACCATGTGGGACAAGACCATCAAGCTGCCCGCTTATCCCTGCCTGGGCTTCACGCGGCTGAACAACATGGGCCTGGCCGGCGTCTGCGAGTCCGACCTGCGCTCCGCCATGACCTTCCTGCTGTACCAGGGATTGGTGGGCCGGCCGGGCTTCATCAGCGATCCCACCGTGGACGAATCGCAAGGCAGCATCATTTGCGCGCATTGCCTGGGGACCACGAAAATGCTCGGCCCCGACAAGCCGGCCTCGCCCTTTAAGCTCCGCACGGTCCACGAGCGGCAGGAAGGGGTGGTGCCGCAGGTGAAAATGCCGGTGGGGCAGGCGGTCACCCAGGCCAAATTCGCCGGCGTCGACCAGCTCGTATACTTCACCGGCGAAGTCATCGACGCCCCGGACATCAACCGCGGCTGCCGCACCAAGATCACCGTGAAAGTGGACGGAGACGTCGAGAAGCTCTGGAAAAACTGGTCCAACGACCTGCACCGGGTCACCTGCTACGGCAACCTGGCCAAGGACCTGCAGCGCTTCTGCCGCTTCGCCCAGATCAAGCTGGTCAACGAGGCCGTGTAAGCAGCCCCCCGGGTGCCACCGGGTGCCACTGCTGGCTTGCCCAGCAGTGCCGTGCGGCGGTAGCATAGGCGGCATGAACCGGCCGACAGGGCATCGAAAACGAATCCGTCATTTCGACGACCCCGGCCACGTCCATGAACTGACCTTCTCCTGCTACCAGCGTTGGCCCCTGCTGACCGACGACGTCTGGCGAGGGATGCTGGCTGAGAGCATCGATCGGGCGGTGGACGGCCATCGTTATCGGCTGGCCGCATTTGTTTTCATGCCCTAGCACGTCCACCTGATAATCTATCCCCTTCCCGAATCAGGCAGCATTGACGCTCTGTTGAAGGCCGTCAAGCGGCCGTATTCCTATCGCGTGAAGCAACTGCTAATCCAGTCCCAGAGCCAACTCTTGGAGCGGTTGACGATCCGCCAGCGGCCGGGAGCGAGCACATTTCGCTACTGGCAGGAAGGCCCCGGCTACGACCGGAACCTCACCTCGCCCGCCACGGTACTGGCCGCCATCGACTACCTCCATCACAATCCTGTCCGGCGGGGACTCGTCCAGAAGGCCGTGGACTGGAAATGGTCGAGTACCCGATATTACTTGGTCGATCCTCCGCAGCAATATCCGCGCCTGCCAACCCTCCATAGCCTGCCAGCCGAATGGCTGGATCCGGCTGGCTAGCCGCTTCCAAACGGCACTGCTGGACAAGCCAGCAGTGGCACCCGCCGCATTCACAACACCTCATTCTACCCATCTTACCCACCAACCTCAGCTATCCCCCTCGGAATTCCATCTTGAAAATGGGCCAGCACTTGGTGTAGGCTGCTCGTTTCTGACGGGTATCGGCTGGGCTCGGCTTTCGCCGGGTATCTTATGGGCCCGTCGACTGGAATCCCACGTGTGATTCCAGATCGCGGCAAGGCTGCCGGAATGTGTGTCAGGAGGAAAGCCAGAGGGGGAGTTTCTGTTGTGATTTCAGATTGCGGCCGGGCCTTCGCACCCCGGCGCAGTCTGAAAATCGGCGGGTTGTAATCCGCTCGCCCTCCCCCTTCCGCCCTCCGCCTTCCGCCTTCCCTTGCCGCTCTTCCACTTTCACCCTTTACCTGAGGAGAGGTCCATGGTCGATGCACCGAAATTCCGTAAGTCGCGAAACGTTCTGGACGAAGCCAAACGCATGAAGATCTTGGCCCTGCTGTCTAACGGCAGCAGCCGGCGGACCGCGGCCTGCATGGTGGGCTGCGCACCCAGCACAATAACCTATACCGCCGCCCGCGACCCGCAGTTCGCCGAGGAGATCGCCCGGGCGGAGCGCAACGTCGAGATCGAGGCCTTGCGGGCCATCCGCACCGCCATGCGGCAGGAGCGCTACTGGCGGGCCGCGGCCTGGGTCCTGGAGCGCAAGAACCCCGACGACTTCGCCCCCCGCCCGCCCAAGATGTTCAGCCAGGCCGAGGTTTGCCAACTGCTGTCTCACGTCGCCGAAATGCTCGTCGGCGACCTGCCCGAGGAGAACTGCCGCCGGGCGATCGAGTGGCTCGACGAGCTGATGCTCGGCCTGCGGGACGAAATAGCCGCCACCAGCGATGCCCCGGCGGCGGTGGCCCAACCGCCCGACGACCAGCCCTTCAGGGCGGAAGGCGGAGGGCGGAAGGGGGAAGGCGGAGGGCGGCCGGCGGAGGACGGGGGACTGTCCCAGTTTTCGTCCGACGAAAACGGGACTGTCCCCTTCACGGCGGAAGACGGAGGATGGAAGGGGGAAGGCGGAGGGTGGCCGGCGGAGGACGGGAGGCCGCTTGCGGCTTCGCAGTCGCCTGGTATGGCGGAAGACGGAGGCACGACGGCGGAAGGCGGGGAACTGCCCCAATTCCCGTCCGCCGAAGATGAGACTGTCCCCTTCGGGACGGAAGGCGGAGGGTGGGAAAGCGCCGGGCTAAACCGGCATGGAGTAGCGGATGAAAGAGCCGCATAGAAAAGGAGTAGCGAACCGTTCTAACCCCGAGTCATGCGCCGGCGATGGTAACATCGCGGGTGAGGCGTT
>JBEKTY010000162.1:0-18157 GCA_049515555.1 Thermoguttaceae bacterium | reverse complement strand
GGCGGCTTGCCGAGTCCGGTGGCGCGGATCGGTTGCCCGAAGGCCCCGATCCGCCGCCGATAACCCTGCTCGCGCTCGATGCCCCGCCGCTTGGCCGAATGCGGCACGTCGTCGGCCAGCGCCTGCCGTCGTTGCATTTCCAGTTCCACCGCTTCGCACAGGTCGTACAGCTCCAAGTCGGCCAATTGCTGAAGTTGTTTGACGAGTGAAGTCATCAGGCCACCCTTCGCCAGGAATGCCGGCGGTGACGCAGCGGCAGCGTCCGCTCGAAGAAACCTTCCCACTGCTGCTCGTCCAGGGGCCCGAACAACAGCGGGGCCCCTTGCCGCCGGACGAACAATTCCAGTCCCTCGTGCATCTGCTCCGTGTACACCGCGGTTCCCTCCGCTCCCAGGCAAGTCAGCGCCTGCGAAAAGGCGTCGATGGCTTGCGCATGATCCTCCGTCGCATCCAGCAGGGCCATGTCGGCGCCCCGCACCACGTTGCCGATCTCGCGCGCCGATCTGCCCAGCGCCGTCTCGATCCGGCGGTCCGGATGCTTCCCGGCCCAAGTACGGATCTGGCGTCGCAACGATTCACATGGATAAAAAACGACAATCCCGGCTGCGAGAGCGTCGTCTTCGGCGCTGGTCACACTTGCTCCCCGCGTGGTGAACAGTTTTCCTGCGCCCGCCGGCGGGAGACAACGCTTCACCGCCCGGGGACGGCCTGTAACTTGCAATCGCTATGCCAAGCGGAGCGCGCCCGCGCGGCTGGCCTTCTAACGGCAAGAGCGGCAAGCGATTAGCCGCGGTCTGGGCTGCGGCGCCGCGGGGGCGGGCACGAAAGAATGGTCGCAAAGCGCGGCCCCGCCATGGTCGCAACATGCGACCACGCCCGACAGACGCAATCGTTCACGGCATGGAATGCAGCACGCCACACGCCGTGTGCCGTCCGCCATGACTTCTTCCGCTTCAGCAGACGGCACACGGAGTGTGCCTACTACGTTGAAGGGAAGAGAGGGGAAAGAAGAGAACCGCGGCCAAGCCGCAAGAGCGGCTACGTCAGCTTGTGCGTCTTCAGCTTGCGGGCCAGCGTGGCGCGATGCACCTGCAGCATGCGTGCCGCCTTTCGCTGGTTGAAGTCCGACTGCTCGAGGGCCCGGACAATCGCCCGCCGCTCCGCCTGCTTCAAACTCAGGCCCTGCGGCAAGGACGACACGGCCGCCGACAGGTCGCTCGATTCGCCGAACAACATGTCCAGCAGGACTTCGGGGGTCAGCCCGGTAACGTATAGCCGCTCGACCCAGGCGGCCAGCTCGCGGACGTTCCCCGGCCACGAATACTGCATCAGCAACTCGCGCACCTGCGGCGAAAGCACGATTACCGGCTGGTGATAACGATTGGCCGCCAACTGCGCGAAGTAGTCCAGCAGCACGGGCACGTCTTCCAGCCGGTCGCGCAGCGCCGGCAAAACTACGCGAACGATGTTCAGCCGGTGGTACAGGTCGCGACGGAATGCACCGCAGCGGACCATCTCGGCCAGATTTCGATTGGTGCCGGCCAAGAAGCGGGCATCGACCTTGACCGGGACCGGCTTGCCCACCGGCATCACCTCTTGCTCTTGCAGCACGCGGAGCAGCTTGGGCTGAAGGCCGAGCGGAATCTCGCAGACTTCATCCAGAAAGACCGTACCACCTTCGGCCGTACGGACCACCCCAAGCATGGTCTGCTCGGCCCCGGTGAACGCGCCCCGCACGTGGCCGAAAAACTGGCTCTCGAACAGCGCTTCGCTGATGCCGGCACAATTGACGGGAATGAAGGGCCGGTCGCGACGCGGGCTCTTGGCGCACAAGCGCCGGGCAATCAACTCCTTGCCCGTACCGCTTTCACCTTCGATCAGAACGCAGCAGTCCGTCGCCGCCACTTGGTCCACCATGCGCAGCACATCATGAATCGCCCTGGAAACGCCGACCATAAGAGGCGCACCAGTAGCTGAGAGCCTGACTGAACCCATGATATGCCCTTGAGGGCTGTCGGTAGGAATTACCGGGAGTCCCCGGGCGCACCACCTGCCTCCCTGTCAGGTGGGCGCTCCTACGGAAAGTCCTCGACGCTGCCTCCGCTTTGGGTCTATACTTGCTGGCCCTGCCGCACACCGCGGCGAATATTCGATATTCTTAGCATAATCCGTTTGACCGTTTCGTCAACAACTTGGCGGGGAAAATAAATATTCTTTCGTGTGGGGCCGGCGGAACCCACTAATATGGGAGACAGATATCCAACGTAAGAGTGGCTAAATCCCCGGCAAACCCGGATTATTCACCAATCGTCCGTAGTGACCGCATTCATGCGGTCCTTGACCCGTTCACACTCTCCAGACCCGATAAATCGGGTCACTACGAGCCCCGGTTAATAATCCTCGGCTAATCGATCCAGCCGCCGCCCAGGACCCGGTCGCCCTGGTAGCAGACGGCGGCCTGGCCCGGGGCCAGACCGTGGCAGGGCTCTTGGAATTCGGCGCGGAACTGCCCATCGGCCAGCAATTCGACCGTCGCAGCCACCGGCTCGCTGCGGTAGCGGATCTTGATCTGGCAGGCAAACGACGGCTGGGGGGTGGCCAGCCAGTTGGCCCCGTGGGCCGCCAGCTCCCGCCGGGCAAGTTCCCCACGGCTGCCGATCACCACGCGTCGCGTGGCCGGCTCGATCCGCACGACATACCGCGGCTCGCCCAGCGCGATGCGGAGGCCCTTTCGCTGGCCGATGGTGAACCGCTCCAGGCCGTCATGTCGCCCGACCACCCGTCCGTCGGTCGTGACCACCTCGCCCGAGGTGTCTAGCCCGCCGCGATTGGTGCGGACGAACCGGGCATGGTCCCGGTCTGGAACAAAGCATATCTCCTGGCTGTCGGGCTTGCCGGCTACGTGGTGCAGGCCCAGCCGGTCGGCGATCTGCCGCACCTCTTCCTTGCGGCGGTCGCCCAGGGGAAATACGAGCCGCGGCAGGACCTCCCGCCGGATGCCCCACAGTACGTAGGACTGGTCTTTTGCGCGGTCCAGGGCCCGGCCCAGGGCCACCTGGCCCTCCGGCGTGCGAAGCAGCCGGGCGTAATGACCCGTGGCGATCCACTGTGCTTGCACGCTATCTGCATACTCCAGCAGCTTGCCGAACTTCAGCCAGGTGTTGCAGACCACGCACGGGTTGGGCGTCCGGCCGGCCGTATACTCGGCCACGAAATAGTCGATAATGCGCTGGAACTCCCGCTGGAAGTCGACGGCATAGAAGAGGATGCCCAGCCGCTGGGCCACCCGGCGGGCATCGGCGGCATCGGCGGCCCCGCAACAGCCGCGCCGCCGCCGCGAGCCGCCCTGGGTGGGGCAGCCCGGCTCGCCCCCCTCCGCGGCCGCTTCTGCTTCCGACTGACCCCCGTGCCGCATGAACAGGCCGATCACCTCGTGCCCTTGCTCGCGAAGCAGCCAGGCGGCCACGCTGCTATCAACGCCGCCGGACATGGCCAACAGGACACGCGACATAGGAACACCCTGGTCTCGGACGGTCGGAGGCTTGTAGGGTGGGTCGAGCGGAGCGAGCCCCACAATAAGTTCTTGGGGATTTGGTGGGGCTCGCTTCCGCTCGACCCACCCTACTTTGGGCCCCAGCGTCCATTCTCCGCCCTGGCGGCGCCGCGGGCAAGCTCGCCTTTCCCCCATTGCCCCGCGGCGGATATAATAACTGCGGGCGGCTACCGTAGTGCTTCACCCCCAAATGGGACTCTAAGACGCGATTACCAATTTCACCCGGAAAACCGTCCGTTACCATCATGGAACACGAACTGCTCGATCGGGCCGAAACGATCCAAAAACGCATCCTCCAACTCCGCGACTCTCTTTGACTTCGCCGGGAAGAAGGCCCAGATCGGGACAATCGAGAACCAGATGGGCGAGGGTGATTTCTGGAGCCAGCGGGAGAAGGCCCAGCAGGTTGTGGCCCGCCTCAAAGGGCTCAAGGCGGTGATGAAACCCCTGGAGGAGGCCGTCAAGGCGGCCGATAACCTCGCCGCCCTGGTCGAAATGGCCGCCGAGGACCAGGAAATGGCGGCCGAAGTGCCCGCCGAGCTCGACCGCCTGGAAAAAATGGTCGACGACCTGGCCATCAAGTCCTTGCTCAGCTCGCCGCTGGACGACAACTCCGCGTTGCTCACCATCAATGCCCGCGACGGCGGCACCGACGCCAACGATTGGGCCGAAATGCTGTTGCGGATGTACTTGAGCTGGGCCAAGGACCACGACTACGACACGGAGCTCCTCGACCGGCAGGACAACGAGGAGGCGGGCATCAACAGCGCCGCCATCGCCGTCCGCGGCCCGATGGCTTACGGCTATCTCAAGGGCGAGTCGGGCATCCACCGCCTGATCCGCATCAGTCCCTTCAACGCCGAAGGCAAGCGGCAGACCAGCTTCGCCGCCGTCGACGTGGCGCCGGAAATCTCCGACGAGGTCGAAGTCGAGATCCGCGACGAGGACCTCGAGGAACAGGCCATCCGCGCCAGCGGCCCCGGCGGCCAGCACGTCAACAAGACCTCCAGCGCCATTCGCCTCCGGCACCTGCCCACCGGCATCATGGTCTGCTGCCAGGCCCAGCGGAGCCAGCACAAAAACCGGGCCATGGCCATGAAGATGCTCCGCGCCCGGCTGGTCCGCGTCGAGGAGGAAAAACGCGAGGTCCAACAGGCGGCCAAGTACACCGCCATGCCCAAGGTCGGCTTCGGCTCGCAGATCCGCAGCTACTTCCTGCATCCCGAGCAGCGGGTCAAGGATTCCCGCACCGGCTTCAGCGCCACCAGTTTCCACAACGTCCTGGACGGCGACATCCAGGGCTTCCTGGAGGCCTACCTCCGCTATCGGGCCAAAGGCGAGACCCGCCCGGCCGGCGGAGATGACGAGTAGGGATCGGCCGAAGAATCACTTCCGCGTCTCAATGTAGTCCGCACACGCCGTGTGCGGAAATCCGGCACGCGGCACGTGCCGACTGCTGTAGTCTTGCTGGGGTTATTCCGTGTCGAAATAGGCGTCCGGCTTGGGCGGAAGGGGCGGACTCGTCGGCAATTCAGCGGGGACCGTGTGTCCCAGCAGCTTGCCGGCGCGCAGGCAACGCGCTTTGAGAACCGTCGGCGCCCCTCCTGGCAGCGTAACCGGGCTGGTGTAAACCGTGGAACTTGTGGTTGGCTCAGTGCCATCGAGCGTTCGGACCAGGCGGCCGCAAGTGCCCCAGGAGCCGAGGGTCACAGGCGAGGCGGAGTTTCTTGCGCGATCGCCGCCTTGGGCTGCATTGGAATCTTGATCGCCCAAGCATGTTGGCACGGCCGTGCCTCCTCGTCCTCAAGGGCCGCCGGGACGGCCATGGTCAATCCCTGCTCGTCCTGTTGCCACGCCAGCGGCTCCGCGACGCCGAGCATGGTAATCTTGGCGTCTTTGTCCGCGCGGACGCCCTTGAGGGTCAGCTTCCTGCCCGGCCACTGCTTGCAGATGGCGTAGGCGAACTTGCCGTCCTTGCTGCGCGTGTAACGAATACTACCTTCCTGATAGGGTGGTATGACGCGCGTGGCGTAGATGGCTTCGCCGTTGACCTTCAGCCACGCGCCCAGGGCCTTCAAGCGGCGCACCACGTTCTCGGGATACACACCCGACGCATTCGGGCCGCCGATGATGGCGAGGTTTCCGTTCCTGCTCACAATATCGACGAACATGTGGATCAACCTGGCCGGCGGTCCGAGCGATTCTTCGTTGTCCTCATAGTTGTAAGCAAACGACTGGCTGATGCCCTGACACTCTTCCCACGAATGGGTGTACGATTGGGACGTGTTGTACTCGCTGCAAAACACGTCACCGTGTTTGTCGCGAGTTCCGCTGCCGTAGCGGTCATTCACGTAAACCGCCTTGCGGCCCGCGGCCTTGTTGTAGAAGTAGGCCGCCAACTCACGGCTGCGGAGGCTCTCGGCCGGCGTGGCCCATTCGCCATCCATCCAGAGGCCGTCGGGGTCGAAGCGGTCGATCATCTCCTTAACCAGCGGCGTCATGTACTGGTCGTAGTAGTTTTTGACCGGGACGTTGCCGGATACCCGCCGCCGGTTTTCGGGAGTCAGCGGATGAAGGCCCGCGTAGGCGCCCCAATTCCAGACGCGGCAGCAGGGCTTGTCGTCGGCGCTAAGCATGGCCGTGGCCCACTCCTCGTAGCAGAAATACAGGGCGACCTTGAAGTCGCGCTTCTTCGCCGCGACTATCAGCGGCGTGAGCAAATCCTTCTTTGGTCCCATCCGGACGAAGTTCCGTTTGGTCCACTGCGAGTCCCACCAGGCGACGCCGTCGTGATGCTTGGACATGGTAATGAGGTAGCGGGCCCCCGCTTCCTTGAAAAGGTTGACCAGCGCATCCGGGTCGTACGATTCGGCCTTGAATAACGGGAGGAAGTCGTCCCACTGAAAGTCCGCGCCCCACTGCCGGACATGGTGTGCCCTCACTCCCGCATCGACGTACATCGCGCAGCCGTATGCGTCGGGATACATCGCACCGCCGCGCTTCTTGTCCCAGGCGGGCACGGAGTGCATTCCCCAATTAAGCATCACGCCCAGCTTGGCATCCAGAAACCATTCCGGCGCGCGGTGCCGGTCGAGCGACTCCCAAGTCGGCTTCCATTGCCCGCTCTGGTTAACAGCCTGGATGGCCTTCAATTCCGCCTCGGCTCGATTCATCTGGCCGGTGGACAACTTCTCCATCAGTTGTTCCGTGGAGAACTCGAACTGGAACGGTTTGAAATCCGCCGGGCGACGAAGCGGTGTGGCCTGTTGCGCGTATAGGGCGGCCAGGGGAGCCAGCACCAGGGCGGCGGCACAGGCCATGAGAGTGTGTCGCGTTGTTTTGTCCATTGGCAGGTTCTCTTTCGTACGCAGGTGGGTAACCGTGCAGCTCCTGGCAGCCGGCCGACTCATCAGCCCTCCACTGTAATGACACCAAACATTATGTCAAATCAATGAGGGTCGCGTTTTCTGACGTATCTCCTCACGCTGGAGCGTTAGGTTCTGCCGCACGGCCTCACGCGGAGTATAAGGGATACGACAGCAATTGTTTCGCCGGTCCTGAGTCAAGCCAGCGAAGGGAGGGGGACTTTGCCGGCTGTTAAGCCTTTCGGCAACCCATCTTACGGCGTCCGTGGACAATCCGCGGCTATTCCGGTGGTAGCGGCTGTGCCGATTATGTCGTAGGCGGCGAGTTTTCGGGCGCACGGGCTGCAAGTGCGCCTGCTGCTATGGGGGGGGCATGGGACGCTGTGAAACCATTGCCGGCGGGCCGAAGGGGACAGTCCCAGTTTCGTCGGACGAAACTCGGGACAGTCCCCGTGAACGGCTGCACCGCCTGGCACGCTGGGCCGCCATCCTGCTGGCCGCCGCGTTGGCCGGCTGCTCCGGCCTGCGCCAGTGGTGGGACAACGGTTTCAAGGTGGGGCCCGATTACACGCCGCCGGCGGTCCAGGTGGCCGAAGGCTGGCGCGAGGCGGGCGACCCGCAGCTAACGGCCCGCGCCGCGGGCGACGGCTGCTGGTGGACCGTCTTCGGCGATCCGGCCTTGAATCGGCTGATCGAGTCGGCCTGCCGGCAGAATCTCTCGCTCCGCGGGGCCGGCTTTCTGATTCTCGAGTCGCGGGCCCAGCGCGGCATCGCCGCCAGCAACCTCTTCCCGCAAAAACAGGAAATGATCTCGCAGTACTCCCGCAACCGCTTCAGCGCCAACGCCTATCCCTTCGGCATCTTCCCCATCCGGAAGGATTACAACGACTGCTCGATCGGCTTCGACGCGGCCTGGGAATTCGACATTTGGGGCCGCTTCCGCGGGGCGGTGGAAGCGGCCGACGCGGCCCTGGACGCCCAGGTCGAGAACTATGACGACATACTGGTGCTGCTGCAGGCGGAGGTCGCCGCCAACTACATCCAGTTGCGGACGCTCCAGCAGCGCATCGCCCTGACCCGTGAGAACCTCGATCTGCAGCGCAATACGCTGCGGCTGGTCGAGTTGCGGTACGGCAAGGGGCTGATCGGCGAGCTGGACGTGGATCGGGCCCGGGCCCAAGCGGCCACCACGGAATCGCTCCTGCCGCCGCTGGAGACCGCTCTGCGGCAAGCGGAGAATCGGCTGTGCGTGCTGATGGGGCGGCTGCCCGGCGATCTGGCGCCCATGCTGGCAGCGGGTGGCCCGATCCCCGCGGCGCCGCCGGAGGTGATCGTGGGCATTCCCGCCGAGTTGCTGCGGCGGCGGCCCGACGTGCGGCGGGCGGAGCGCCAGGCGGCGGCCCAATCGGCCCGCATCGGCATGGCCCAGGCCGAATTCTATCCCCACCTCGCGCTGACCGGCACGATTACGCTGGAGGCCCAGAACCTCGCCCAGGTGTTCCAGGGCAGCAGCCTGGCCGGCACGGTCGGGCCGGGCTTCCGCTGGAACATCCTAAACTACGGACGGATCGTCAACGACGTGCGGGCCCAGGACGCCCGATTCCAGCAGGCCGTGGCCCAGTACCAGGAAAGCGTGCTCAAGGCCCACGAGGAAACGGAGAACGCCATCGTCGCCTTCTTGCGCGAGAGGGAGCGCGCCGAGTCGCTCCGGACCGCCGCCACGGCCACCCAGCAGGCCGTCAAGCTGGCCGTGCTTCAGTACGACAAGGGTCTGGTCGATTACCAGCCGCTGCTGGACACCCAGCGCGAGTTGGTTCGGCAACAGGACGGCGTGGCGGAGAGCAGCGGGCAAGTGGCCCTGGACCTGGTCGCCGTGTACAAGGCGCTGGCCGGCGGTTGGCAGATCCGCCTGGCGGCCGGCGCGGGTGGGCTGCCCGAATTCGCCGCACCGCCCGGCGGCAAGCCGGCCGAGCCGATTCCAGCCCCGCCGCCCGCGCCGCTGCCTTGAAAAAATTGTAACCCGCACACGCCGTGTGCGGCATATCGGCACGCGGCGTGCGCCGCCTACATTGAATGCCACCCAAACCGATCGACCTGTTTTGACGCAGCGACTCAGTGCGCGGCGATGGGCCCCTTCGGCGGCCGGACCTTGTGCAGCGCCAGCACCAACGGGATGCACAGCAGGCACAGCACGGCCAGCACGCGGAACGTATCGACGTAGGCGAACAGCGCCGCCTGTTGCCCGAGCAGGCCGCCCACCACTCCGTAGGCCTGCTGGCCGGCGGCTACCGGGTCGCCGTACTGCGACAAGCCGTGGGCGGTCGTCTCGATGAACCGCTGGAAGGCCGGGTCGTAGGGCGTCAGGTGGGCGACCATCTGGGCCTGGTGGGATTGCGCCCCGCGGGCCACCAGCGTGGTGACCAGCGAAATGCCCATCCCGCCGCCGATGTTCCGCATGAGATTGAAGATCCCCGCGGCGTTGCCCAACTGCTCGTTGGGCAACTCACCCATGGTGGCCGTAGTCAAGGGCACGAACACGAAGCCCATCGCCAGGCCGGAAATGATGTTCGGCCACATCACGTTGATCGTGGCGATTTCGAGGTTTATCCCGCCGAACATCCAGCAGGAGTAGGCCAGCACGCTGAAGCCGATGGTAATCAGCAGCCGCGTGTCGACCTTTCCCACCAGGCGGCCGACGAGCATCAAGGCCACGATGGCCCCGCACCCCCGCGGGCTGATGGCCATGCCGCTGTTGAGGGCCGGGTAGCCCATCAGACCTTGCAGGAACAGCGGCAGCAGCGCGGTGGTGCTGTACAGGACGATGCCCACTACCGTAATCATCATCGTTCCCAGGGCGAAGTTGCGGTTCCGCAGCACGCGCAGATCGACCAGCGGGTGGGCCAGCCGCAGCTCCCAGGCGATGAAGGCGATCATCGAGGCCAGCGAGACGACCGAGGCCACGCAGATCCAGCGGGCGTTGAGCCAGTCGTCGATCTGTCCGCGGTCGAGGATTACTTGCAGGGTGCCCAGCCAGAGGGCCATCGCGCCGAAGCCGATGTAATCGACGTGTCCGCCGCGGCGCTCGTGGGCCGCCCGCAGATAGGGCGGGTCTTCCAGAAACGCCTGGCACAGCACCAGCGACAGCACGCCCAAGGGAATATTGATGTAGAACACCCAGCGCCAGGAATACTCGTCGGTGATCCAGCCGCCCAGGACGGGTCCGATGATGGGCGCGACGACAACTCCCATGCCGAAGGTGGCCATGGCCAGGCCGCGTTTGGCGGGCGGGAAGCTTTCCAGGAGGATGGCCTGCGAGAGTGGCTGCAAGGCCCCGCCCGCCGCACCCTGGATTACCCGGGCCAGCACGAGCAGGCCCAGGGTGGGCGCCGCCCCGCACGCCGCCGAGGCCAGCGTGAACAGCGCCACGCAGCCCAACAAGAACCGCTTGCGGCCGAACAGCCCACTCAAGTACCCGGTCATCGGCAGCACGATCGCGTTGGAGACCAGGTAGCTGGTCAGCACCCAGGTGGCCTCGTCGGTGCTGGCCGAGAGGTTTCCGGCGATATGCCCCAGGGCCACGTTGGCCACCGAGGTATCGAGCACTTCGAGGATCGTGGCCAGCATGACGGCCACGGCCACGAGCCAGGGATTGACGCTCGGCCGCCAGGCGGCGTGGTCGGCATCGGTGGCGGCGGCGGTTGACATTTTTCCGGTCCCCTCTCCCTCCGGAAGAGGGCTAGGGTGAGGGGCAATGGGTGAGGATCCCACCTCTCCGGTTTTCGTGACCAATACCGCTTCCCCTCACCCCGGCCCTCTCCCGGAGGGAGAGGGGGATCGCTTCTGCGGTCCACTGCACTATTTCGTCTCCGCGGCGGCGGGCTGCGGCGCACGGACGTTGACCGTCGGCACGACGGACATGCCCGGGCCCAGCAAGTGCTCGGCCGCCTGACGGGGATCGTCGAAGACGATCTTCACCGGCACCCGCTGCACCACCTTGACGTAATTGCCCGTGGCGTTCTCCGGCGGCAGGAGGCTGAAATGGGCGCCGCTGCCGCGCTGGATGCTGTCGACGTGGGCGGCGAAGCTCACGCCCGGATAAGCGTCTACCTGTACGACGGCCGGCTGGCCGGGACGCATGCGGGTGAGTTGCGTTTCCTTGAAATTGGCCACGACCCACACGTCGGGCTCGACCAGCGCCAAGAGGGCCTGGCCGACCTGGACGTAGGCCCCCGGCTCGATGCTTTTGCGGGTGATGTGGCCGTCGGTGGGGGCGAAGATTTTCGTGTAGGAGAGGTTTAGCTTGGCCTGTTTAAGGTCGGCCGCGGCACGATCGACCTGGGCCCCGGCGGCGTGGGTTTCGCTGCGGCTTTCGGCCACCTGGCGGGGCGCGGAGTTGGCCCCCGCGAGCTTGGCCTCGGCCCGGCCCGAGGCCGCCTGCCGCACGAGCACGCCCGATTCGGCCTGCGTCAGCCCGCACTCGGCGGCCGTAACCGCGGCCTGCCCCTGCTTGACCGTGGCCTCCTGCGCATTTACCCGCTGGCGGGCGGCGGCCAGATCGGCCTCGGCCACCCGGTCCGCGGCGTCCGACTCGTCGAAACTCTGCTGCGAGACGGCATGCTGGGGCACGAGGTCGCGGATGCGGTCCAGGTGGGTGCGGGTGAGTTGGCGTCGGGCTTCGGCGGCCCGCACGTCGGCCTGGGCCGCCTCCAGGCCCGCTCGGGCGGCGGTGAGCTGAGCCTTGGCCTGCGCCACCTGGCTTTCGGCGGCGGCCACGGCGGCCCGGCCCGTCGCCACGTCGGCCCGGGCCCCCTCGACCGCGGCCCGGGCCTCGTCCACACCCGCCGTCGAGGTGATCTCGGTCACGTCGGCCCCGATGGAACGCGTGTTATGCCCGGCCTGGGCCATGGCCAGACCTGCCTCGGCGCCCGCCAGCCGGGCCTCGAAATCCTTCGCGTCCAACTCGAGCAGCAACTCGCCCGCGCGGACCCATTGATTGTCGGACACGTAGACCTTGGCCACGTGGCCGGCGACCCGCGAGCTGACCGGCACGATGTGCCCCTCGATAAAGGCGTCGTCGGTGCTCTCGCGGCCGAGGGAATAGAAGTAATAGACGACGGCAGCGGCGACCGCGGCGACGGCCAAGGCCCCGATCAGGGGCCAAGCCCACGGCCGCCGGGCGGCCGCCGGCTGCGATCCCCCGTTTTCGTCCTGCCCATTCTCCTTCGGCGCAACGGCCGGCTGCGGCGCCGCTTCAACGTCACTCATCGGGATCCCTCTGGCGGTGCCAACCATTGTACGCGCCGCCGCGGCCCGCGAGCAATGCCGGTTCTCGCGAAGGAGGCGGAATAAGGTAGGAGGGCGGGGAAACCCCGCAGGTCAGGCACCCCGTGCCCGGCGCTACTCAAGACGGAAGATGCCGAGCTTCTGCGTTCTGCACACGGCACGTTGACGGTCCCCAAGAGGCATGTGATAATGCCGGTATTGATGCGGAGGGACTGTCGTCGTCATGAAGCTGCGGTGGGCGTTGTCGCTGAACAGGCCAAAGGACGCCGAGGATGCGCGTGGCGTCGTTGCGGTCCAAGGCGAGCGCCTCGACTGGAATTACATCCGCCGCTGGTGCGATGCTCACGGCACGCGGGAACTGCTGGACAAAGTGCGGGCATCGACACTGCCATTCCACGGCAGCGACCCTCTATTGCCAAGTGGAACGCCATAACGGACAAACAAGTGCCACGTTTCCTGGATCACCCATGTTTGGTGGATGGGACCTTTTCTTGTCCGTTGGCAAGTCCCATTTTAGAAAAACCGGGCCCAACGCTATAGAAATATACCTCGGAGGTTTTCACTTGAACGCTTATAGATTGACACTCGGAACACTTTTCTTGCTCGCGGCTTCGATCTGTCGGGGCGAAGACTCTGAGGCGCGCGCCGCCAGCACCACTAATACCGTGCACATGCCGAACGCGACCGGTGCTGCAACCTCGGCGCAGCCCGCAACCAATACCAATACGGCAGAGGCGCCGAAGACTACCGATGCCGTCACTCCGCCGTCGTTTTTCTGGCCGACAATAAACGTATTTGCCAGCTTGCTTGGCGGCGGCCTCGGTAGCGCGTTGGTTTCGTTTTGGGCGAACTCGTCGATCGAACGGCGGCGTCGGCGGATAGACCACCTCGATTCTCAACTCCGCAACCTTTATGGGCCATTGCAGTTCTTTGTTTCCGGTAGCCAGAGCATTTACAAGCGTGCATGGACCATCGAACAGGCAATGCACGCAGAGTACGGCGGCGAGAACGCCGCGAAGCACTCACCCCAGGGGCGTACCGACGAAATCAACGCATCCATTGCGGTCAACAACGAATACTTTGCCCTGGCTAAGGAGAATTCGCGACATATTGTCAAAATCCTAACGGACAATTACTACCTGATGGAACCCGAGGATGCTGAAGTATTCGGTCAGTTTCAGGATCACCATGTCCGGGGGAAAACGGAACTTCACGAGTCGGGTGGACTTAAGCTTCCCTATGACGTTTACAAAAAGATTGGCGATATCTACTGTCTGGACCCCAAGTTCGCGGAGTTAGTGAATCGCCGGTTCTCGCAAAAGAAGATGGAGCTTGCTAGGCTCATCCGATAGAAGGTATGAAAAGCGGACCGGGCCTCGAATGCGTAAGCCGGAAAAAGGGTTAAGCCGGAAAAAGGGAGGCCGGAAGAGGGTCATCACTGAATTCGTCGTCCAAGACCTGGTTGCGGCCCGGCTTGCCGGAAGGCCCGCCGATCAGCCGACTTCCAGCGACACGCCACGAGTTATCGGCGAATCGAGCGATCGGCCGGTAACGCTGGCGACGGCGGACGGGCGGTGCAGGGCTCGTCTCGCTACCGCGGCCGGTGGCTGCCACGGCCGCCAGGATCAATCGGATGGGGCTGGAAAGGACTGGCAGTCCGGGATAGAATGATGGCAGCGCAATGCTTTGTTCTCGTTTCCCCGGCCGATGGCAAGAGGTTCTTGAAGATGGCACGACCGCCAATCCAAACATGGCATCCGTCCGAGGAGGAAGAAGGCGCGTTCCGGGCCGGTGACGAAACGCTTCAATGGCTCCTCAATCTTCCTTGTGACGCGATGCGCGAATATTCAGGAAAATGGATTGCGGCCAAGGATCGCAAGGTGACCGCCGTCGCGCACTCGCTGGACGCACTGCTCGCCCAACTGGAAGGCAGCGACCTGCAATCCCTCATCATTGACCGTATCGAGCGTCCCGAGTGGATGGTCTACCGATGAGCTTCAGCAAGCCGTGGCGGACCCTCCGCGGCCCGGACGACGTCGAGAGACGATTGCCGATTCTGGATGTATTTCTGCGCACGGCGCGGGGCTCGTTCGTGCGCGAGGTGTTCGTGGTAGATTCCGGGGCGGACATCAGCCTCGGGCCAAGGCGGTTGTGCGAACTGGTCGGTTTGACCTGGCAAGAAGGCAAGATGATCGAATTGCATGGTATTTCGCAACGCAGAGAATGCGCCGTCCAGGCAACCATACATCCGCTGGACATTTGCGTTCGCGAAACGGGCTGCCGATTGACGATTCCATTCTGCTTTGCCGCGGATGACGCTCCCCTCTTGTTGGGGCGTGACGGTTTCTTCGACGCCTTCCGCGTTACCCTGGACAAACAACATCTCGTAACCGAATTCGAGCTGGTAGAGACAGTCACCGAAGGCCGATGACGCACGTGCGTCCATCGCCTTCCTCTCACCCCATCCCTACAAACTCCACCCGGCGCGATACGGCGGATTGACCAGGCGGTTGGCCGCCTCCGAGTTGGTTACCCGCAGGTTCTCGCCGTCCCACAGGAGTTTCTGCTTCGTGCGGATGGCGATGTTGCCCAGCAGCACGACCTCGGCCAGATGCGCGGCGTGGTGCACGAAGTCGCTGCCGGCGGGCTTGCCGCCCTTACAGGCTTCGTACCACTCCTGGTAATGGCCGGGCGAGCGAGCGAGTTTCGTCGGCGGGCGGCCGAAGTCGCGGGCCTTGGCCTCGGGGATCAGCCGGTGCCCGTACATCTTCGCCTTGTCGCCCACGATCAGCAGCCAGTCGTCGTCGGCGAATCGCCGGTCGGGCTCGAGCTCTTCGGGCCGCGGGGGCTTCAGGCCGCCGTCCCACCAGGTGAGCGTCACGGCTTCCCGCTCGCCCTCGGCGGGGAAGTACCAGCGCGTGATCGAGGCCAGCGGGGCGGACTCCTGCGACACCTCCGGCCCGTAGGGATGGTTCGACGAGCAGGCCTCGACCGCGGTAGGGTGCCCCAGCTTGAGGGCCTTGAAGGCGGCCGAGAACTGGTGGCAGCCGATGTCGCCCAGGCAGCCGGTGCCGAAATCCCACCACCCCCGCCAGGAAAACGGATGATAGCAGGGATGATAGGGCCGCATGGGCGCGGGACCCACCCACAGGTCCCAATCCAGCCCGGCGGGCACGGGCGGGGTGTCGCTGGGACGGGGAATCCCCCGCAGCGAGATCATGGGCATGCGGTTCGAGCCGGCGTGCACCTCGCGGACCGTGCCCAATGCGCCGCACCAGATCGTCTCGCAGATGAGCCGCGCTTCCTCGCTGGCATGCCCGAAATTGCCCATCTGCGTGCCCACTTTGGCCTCGGCGGCGGCCTTGGCGATCTGCCGGGCCTCGAACACCGAGTGCGTCAGCGGCTTCTGGCAGTGGACGTGCTTGTGCATCTTCAGGGCCATCATGGTGGCCGCGGCATGGACGTGGTCCGGCGTGGCCACCGTCACCGCGTCGATGTTCTTCTGGCTTTCCAGCATCTTGCGGAAATCGGCGTACAGCTTGGCCTGCGGGAAGCGTTTGGCATTGCCGGCCAGGGCCCGCTGGTCCGGATCGCACAGGGCCACGATGTTCTGGCTGGCGCCGATGCTCTGCACGTCGCCGGAGCCCATGCCGCCCACGCCGATGCCGGCGACGTTGAGTTTTTCGCTGGGTGGCGTCTGGCCCGGCCCGCCCAGAACGTGCCGCGGCACAATTGTCCAAGCCGCGGCCGCCGTGCCCGCGGCCAACGCCCGACGCCGGCTGATCCGGTTCGTATCCTTCATGGCTCGCTCTCCTTCACTGCCGAGGAAAAAGGGAATGATCTCGCAGCCGGGGTTGCCCGGCCGCCCAACCGGGGTTGAGTCTAGACGGCGGCCAAGGCCCGTGTCAAGCTTTTCGCCGGCGGCCGACCATCTTGCCTCGGTCTACAGACCAGGATGCCTTGGCAGCCTGTAATGAGCAATACGGCGAGGCCCTGAAACGGCTGGCGGAGTGATCCCGTGTCGCCGGCCTTTCTCACGCTCTGGGCCGTGGCGGATTTCTTTCGGGCCAGCACGGTGCCGGCTTGACCGGGAAGCCGGGGGGCGCGGGAGGTGGGCCGGCACTGCTAACACCTTGTTCTCATTAACTTTGCGTCTTCGTGCCTTTGTGGTTCGTTTACAGCCTTGCTAACTCTCATTTTCCCGCTTCTTAGGGAACTGTTTTGCCCGCGGCGGCGTCTATTATTGGGTCCTACACTTATAATGCGATGCGATACGGCAGTTTGGCCTTTTCAAGGAGCACTGCGATGCGATTTGGCAGCACTTTGGCGTTTTGGCTGGTCGTGGCCGCGATTGTATGGGCCGGGCCTTCGACGGCCCTGGCGCGGATCAAGTTGATTACCCTTCCCGTGCGGGAACGGGTGGAGATCCAGTTGGACAACCCCAGCGCCACGCTGGTCGAGGAGGAGCGGATCGTGCCCCTGGTGCAGGGTGTGAACCAGGTGGATTTTTCGTGGGCCAACACGCAGATCGACCCTAACACAATCGTGTTCCGCGTGATTGCGGGCAACGGCGGCGGAGCCGTGCCGGCGGCGGCGGGCGTTGCGGGTGCTGCGGGGGCGGCGAAGGAGGCCAAGCCCGCCCCCGAGGACCAGGCCAAGGGCCTCGACGTGAAGGTCCTTTCGGTGAGCTATCCGCCCAACGAGGCCGCCTTGGTGTGGCAGGTGTCCTCCAGCGGCTCCGGTTCCGCCCGGGTGCGGATCAGTTACCTGTTGGGCAACATGACGAAGAGCTTCAACTACCGGGCCGTGGCCGCGCACGACGAGCAGACGCTCGCGTTGGCCGAGTACATGCGGCTGCAGAACCTGGCCAACGAGTCGTTCGGGGCGACGGGCCTGTGGGCCGGTTTCGGCCCGCGATTCCTCAAGCCCATCGGCATCAACGAGACCAAGGAGATGCTGGTGGAGCGGTTCGCCGAGGTGCCCATCCGCAAGACTTACACCTGCGACCCGCAGGCCCACGGCTACCTGGACCGCCCGCAGAACAAGCTCCTGGTGCCGATGCACTACGTGCTGAAGAACGACCGGGCCAATCACCTGGGCGTGGCGCCGCTGCAATACGGCAAGGTGCGCATTTTCCAGGAGGACGGCCACGGGGGCACGGCCTTTATCGGCGAGGACTGGGGCGCCTTCACCCCCTTGGACGACGAGCTGCGGCTGTACGTGGGCGTGGCCCAGGACATCGTCGTCCGCCGCACCATCGACCGCAACGAGCAGCGCCGCATCGCCGGCAACCTCTACGACCGCGAGGTGGTCGTCAAGTACGAGATCGAGAACTTCAAGGACAAGGCCGTCGTGCTGGACGTGGCCGAGAACGTGCGGGCGATCCGCAACGAAGTCTCGGGCGACACGGGCCGCGACGTGCAGTGGGAGCTGGGCAAGTCTACCACGCTGGCCGAGGGGCCGGACCAGGAGAAGAGCACCTTCGAGCACCTGGTCTTCCACGCCCGGCTGCCGGCACGCGGCGCCGACGGCAAGGCCGAGAAGATCGTCCACAAGCTGCACCTGATTCTCAAGAACGAGTGGTAAGCCGGCCGAAGGGGACAGTCTCCGTGAATAGTTACAAAGGAGGATACGCGATGCGATCCATGGCGATTCAGGATATGGGCGGCGGGGTAACCGTTCAAGGCATGGAAAGTGGCAGGCACACTCCGTGTGCCGTTCGCCAAACCTCTTTCCGCTTCAGAGGACGGCACACGGAGTGTGCCTGCTACCTTGGTGTGACCCGGCTCACGGCAGCGCTGGGGCTGGTCCTGCTGGCCGCACGGCCGGTAGCCGCCGAGAACGTCGATCTTTCGACCGTCCCGGCCCGCCACAGCGTGCAACTGACGATCTACAACTCGGAAGACCTGACCCTGGTCCGCGAGACCCGCAAGGTGAGCTTCCGGCCGGGCGTCAA
>JBEKTY010000161.1:0-18404 GCA_049515555.1 Thermoguttaceae bacterium | reverse complement strand
CTGTCGGTCTCGCCCTCGCCGTAGACGCGCCACGGGCGAGTTGCATAAATGCTCTCGCTGTTCACGTCCATCCACTTGGTCAATCCCTCAAGGAACTTCATTTCATCCTCATCGATCGTGCCATTGCCGCGGACAGGGATGTTCAGCAGCAGGTTGCCGTTCTTGCTGACGATATCCACCAACTCTTTCACGACGCTCTCTGTGGCGCGATACTGGATGCCGCGAAGATAATGCCAGTTGCCGATACAGGTGTCGGTCTGCCACGGGTACGGTTGGATGTTGTCGGCGCGGCCGCCCTCGAAATCGTCCACCAGGCATTTGTATACCTCTTTCGGCGGCTCAAGGTCGTAGATCTTCGTGTTGAAAACGGCTTCCATTTTCCCGTGATGCCACTCCCGGTTGGCATTGAGGAAGTGTGCGACGACGTTCATCCCGGCTGCGCCCAATGGCGGGACCGTGTCGTCGAAGTACAGAAGGTCGGGCCGGTACGAGTCGAGCAGATCCTTGACGCGGTTAAAGAACTTGTCTTTGTAGGCTTGCAGGGCCGCAGGCGTGCGGGCCGCTCCGTGGGGACAATAGAGGTCGGCCGGATCGAGCCCCTCCCACCACTGGCCCTTGCCGTCGGCCTTCGTCAGTGCGCCGTCGTAGGGTACGCCGGCCAGTGGGCCGGTCTTGTCGCTGCCGTGGGCCGGCTCGTAGAAACTCCACGCCCGCGCGGTATGCACCGTGACGCCGAAACGCAGGCCTTGTGCCCGCGCCGTCTTCGCCCAAATGCCGATAATGTCCTTCTTCGGCCCAACGTTGACCGAATTCCATGGCTGGTACTTCGAGTTCCAGTTGTCGAAATTGTCGTGATGGTTCGCCATGGCGACGAAGTACTTCGCGCCGGCACGCTTGTAGAGTTGGACCATCTTCTCCGGGTCCCATTGGTCGGCCTTCCACTCGTGGCAGACGTCCTTGAATCCGAACTTCGAGGGATGGCCGTAGTGCTCGACGTGATACTTGTAGGCCGCGTCTTCCGGGCGGTACATGCGATCGGCATACCAGTCGCCCTGTTCCGGCTGGCACTGCGGGCCCCAGTGAGCCCAGATGCCGAACTTGGCGTCCCGGAACCACTCGGGACACTCGTACTGTTTGAAGGATCTCCAGTCCGGCTTGAACGGCCCCTCGGCAATCGGGTAGGCGGCTTCCTGGAATTCCTCGGGCGGGCTGCCGGGGACCGAGACCGCCGGCGTGGTGATTTGATACTTGGCCGAAAAATATTTCCACAAGCGGGTCAATTCCGCCTCGGAGAGGGCCCGATCGTATATCAGGACCTCGGCGATTTCGCACCGCGACTTGCCGCCCAGCGCGAGCTGCCGGGGCAGCGACCGGGGGGTGTCGATGCCCGTTGACCGCTCCATCAACCGCAGGTCATCCTTCCAGAAGTTGACCACCGGCTTGGCCGCGTCCGCCAATGTTCCGGTGTGCAGATGCCAGTGAATGTTGCGCGAACCGGGGCCGTAAACATTCCAATCTTTTTGATAGATCCAGTTGTCGCCTATCCAGCCTTGATCGTCGTCGACGTATCCAAACGCCCAATTCCACGCAGGGCTGGATAAGATGCGCTGGCAATAGGCGGCGTCCCTGTCGGTCCAGCGGGCCAGCAGCAACAGCGAATGGGCCGCGAGCGACTTGCTGAAATCGTGCGCGCCTTCCAGGCGGCCCTGACCATCGAAACGGACGACCGGCTTGCTATTGAGGCCCGTCGCTAGAGGGGGGGCGTTACCGAAGACTTTGTCGATGTGGTGCCCCTGCCCGGACTGGTCCAGCCATTTTGTAACATGGCCGTTGCCGTCGGTCGCGACTCCGGCATCCGCCTTGACCCACAACACGCAGCCTTTGATATCTCGGGGAAAAGAATCCGCTCCCACCGCAAAGGCTGGGGCAACCGTCATGCTCACGGCGCCCAGAAACCCTATGAGGCGCCGACTGAGTTGCGCCGCACATATCCTCACGTTCCACTTGCTTGTTGTCATCACGCTGTTTCCTTTGCGTTTACATGGCATGAGTGCGTGATAACCGTTCACGGGGACCGCCCCATTCGGCCGCCCGGAGGGCTGGGCGGACTGTGAACGGTTACGATTATCGCGTGAACTGCATTTTCCATTCCACGTTCTTAGTTAGTCGCCGTCGGCACGATGCGGACCGTCACCGTCTCCGCCCGATTGGCGATCTTGACCTTCTCGCCGCTGACTTCGGCCTTTGCAAGCCGGTATCCTTGCGGGAGATGCAACGTGAGCACGTACCGATCGCCGACGACCACCGCACTGTGGCCGGAGAGCGTCGCGTTGCCGGCGTCCCAACGCTCCTCCAGCAGATCGACGCCGACTTGCGAGATGTGACGCGTTGTCGAAATGACCCACGGATAGTCCTTGAGCCGCGCGCCTGGGACGGAGCCGGCGATTGCTGCCTCCTGGCCAAGCACGGGGGAGGCCGTCAGCGCGATGAACAGTGCGATGTGCTTCACCATGTTGCACCCATGTTTCCGGGGCTTTCTATTTCCCGATGAGGAATATGGAATGGACGGGGCTGAGCCTTAGCCGGACCTTGGTGACCGGTTGACCGTCTTCGAGGGCTTGCGAGTATTCAGCAGCCGAGATCCGGCCGGTATGCGGGTCCCATGTTTCAGGTTTGATTGTCCCTCGCAACCGGACCACGGCATCTTTCGTCTGTTCATCCGCCGGCGCCCAGCGGGTGTCGGGTGAGCCGTCGACGGCTTTGGCCGCCTCGTAGGCGCCGGACTCGCGCCACTCGCTGGACGCGGTGGCGAGGACCCGTGACCGTATCTTCGTGCTTATCGAGCCGTCTCAGGGTGGCCTCGGGAAACTTGTTCTTGAATCGCGGGATGCCGTCGGCGCTGTTGGCGCCGCAGCTTCCGCTGGGAAAGCCGTATTCGTCATAGACGGTCAGGAACATACCCAGTTGCCTGGCTTTCTTCACGGCCGCCCCGTACAGAGTGAAATACTCCTCGCTGAGGTACTTGGGCGTGAACTGTGCCCCGAACGGCAGCGGGGCGAGGCCGCCATACCCGCTCTGGTCGCGATTGCCCTGCAATTGTGCCTCGACTTCGGCGGCGGTTATATTGGTGTTGTTCCAGAACCAGAGCGGCCGGGCCCTGAACTTCAGCGGCGGGGTGACGAAATCGCTTCTGTCGGCTGCTTTGGCCCAATTTGGCGCCGTGGGCGCCACCAACACTGCGGTCATCCCGCACAACATTGCGAATCGGCTCATCTTCTGGTTCACATCTCGTCTAGCTTGCCCGTTGGTCTGCGCTCATTGCCGCGGAAAAGTGACGACGTCCGCGGTGCGGGACTTGGGCGTCACCGCGAGCGATGTCATTGCGTTGCTGCAAGGATACGCTCTGAGCAGCGAATTCCTCCCATCCTAGCACAGTGGCCCGCGACCTTCCACCTGACGCCGCTCCTCGGTCCAGAATGGAGTCGGTCGGGCGTTCATGATGCTCGAAGGTCTCTTCGCAGGGGACAGTTTGTTGGCTTTTCGCCCACTGCTTTCGTAGGCCTCAAGGCAGCGTCCTGTGATCAGGAACGTGAGGAGATTTTCGTCGCTACTCCTTCCACCCGTCGGGGACAACCGGTCCCCAGTCGTCCAGGACGATCTTGTCCCGGCCATGCGGCATCCCCGCAGGAACGCGCCACGCGCTCTTCGGCGCTGGCACGTCAGGGATCTTGATCGCGGGCAGGGGAGGGAGCGCCCCAGCGTCCCCGCTGGTCAGAACCTGTCCCGAGTCCGCGCTGGCTCTCTGAGCCCGCTTGTCCGGTGAGGCTGACGCCGGCATCCAGAAGTTCCCGCGGGCATCCACGGGGGCCTTCGCGGCGTTGCGGACCCCGACTCCGCCGAAGAAGTATTCCTCCACAATTTTCGGCCAGAGAAATACCTCGAACTCCTCCAGATGCACCCAGTCCACGACCTCGTCGTTCACGAGCCGGAGATAACGGTAATCTCCCTTCGGGAACGCGTACGGAACGACCAGCTTGTGCGGCCGGGCGGTCTCCTTGCAGAGCAAGGTTTCCTCGCCACGGAACTCGCCCGTCTTCGAGCCGAATATGCGGAAGACGCGGCAGAAATCGTGGGTGTTCCCGTCGCGAGGGAAGAGGACCACGCTGTCCACATCGCAGACTTTCTTGAGGTCCACCTGGAACCAGTCGCCCACGCCGACGTGCCCCGGCGCCCAGGCATGGTCGTCCCCGCGGCATACGCCGTCGAGGGCGCGCGCCGCGGTTTCGGGGGAGCATGACGCCGAGGCCACGCCCTTGGCGGCGAGGTTCTCCGGGCGCGGCGATTCCAGCTCGATGCGATTGCCGTGGAAGCGGGTGCCGGAGCTGCCGGTCTCGACCGCGAGTGTCGTGCCGTTGCGCGAGAAGCGGTTTTCCCGGATTACGGCGTCCTGGGTCTGGGCCAGGAAGATTGCGGCCTCGCGGCAGCGCCGGATCTCGTTGCGGACGATCCGTGCGTCCCGGGAGGGGTTATGGCGCTTCGGGTTGTTGGGATCCCGCTCCGGCGGGATCTTCCAGAGGTTCACGCCCTTCCCGGCGTTGGCGATGAGGTTGTCATCGATGAGGTTGCCCTCGCCGTGCTCGATGGCGATCCCGTCGGCCAAACAGCCGTCGATCTCGTTCCGGATGAAACTGCTTCGGTTGCTGAAGCCGGCCCAGACGCCGTAGCCGGAGTCGCGACAGATGTTTCCGTAGAAGATGTTGTCGGTGGAGAACGTGGCCTCGATCGCGTTGTGGGGGGAATGCGAGAAATCATTGAAGGCCACCAGGTTTCGGCTGGACGGACTCTCGAGCGACTCCGCCGCGGCCGAGAGGAAGAAGCCGTCGCCGCCGTGCGTGGCGCGGTTGTAGGCGAAGAGGTTGTCGCAGGAGCCCTGCATGACGAGGATGCCGGCGGAGTCACCACCGGCGGAGTCCTTGCCCCACTTCTCGCAGCGCACGCAGAAGTCGAAGCGGTTGTCCAGGACGCGGTTGTTGCTGGAACCGTGCATGGCCAGACCCCACGAAGAGTTGAAGGAGGCATTGCAGCCGAGGACCTTGCACCCGCTGCAATCGATCATCAGGATTCCGTTCTGTGCGTGGAGGCTCCGGCAGCCGGTCATTCGCACCCCTTTGCATCGGTCCAGGAGGAAGCCGGCTCCGTAGGCCCTGCGCCAGGCGTCCAGCGCATGGCCACCGAGCCACTGTCCCCAGCCGGCGATACGCTCACGGCGGTTGCCGGAGGCATCGCAGGTCTCCAGCCGTATCCCAAGGCAGTTCTTGGCCATGACCCCCACCATGTAACCGTTGACAACGGCGTTGCGCAGGGTGACATCGCGGCAGCCGTCGAGGAGGATGCCGATGCCCTTGAAATTGTCGGCGGGGACTTCTGTCCGGTCGGCGCCCTGAAGAACGGCGCCCCGGAAGTCCACGGTGAATCCCTGGCCGCGGATTACGACGGCGGCCTGATCCGGAGACGCAGGCCGACGGTAGACGCGCTTCTCCAGGGTCGTGCCGGCGGAGACCACAGGTTGTCCCTCGGGGAGGAGGACCCCGCTCGGGTCCGCGGCCCGGACGGTCGCCAGCGACGCGGTGATCGCTACTGCGAGTGCGATGATCAATGTTTGCTTCTTCACGATCAGTACTCCTTGGAAATGGGATGATCGTTCACAGGGGCCTTACCCTGGGCATGGCCACCGAGCCCCCGTCGCGGTGCCGCGACAAGCTTAAGTTTCGTTGCGGTTCTTGGCAGTGTCAATCGCTCCGCGCGCCGTAGATGGTCTCGCCGTTCAAATCACGCCGATGCGTTTGACGTAGACGTAGAACGGGCTTCGCCATTTCCCTGACTTCTCGTCGATGAAACGCCCCTCCAGTATGGCGGGCCCCGCCTTCAGATCGACGGAGAACGTCACGCCGACCATGTCGGCGGTCACCAGCAGACTCTGCTCAAGATCACCGATCTTCAGTCTCGCCTGTGTGGGAGGCAAGGCCGCTCCGCCTTCGATGGCGGCGGTGATCGGCCGGTTCAACTCCCGCGGCCAGCGGCGAAACTCGATCTCGTAACGTCCGTCCTGCGCGACTTCGATCATCCAGTGTCCCTGGTATTCCAACCCCTCCCGCCCGACACGGCCGCGCCGGACTTGCGATTGGTCGAACAGAGGCCGCCCGATCCAGTCGTGAGGATTCAGTGCCGTGGGATTGGCGCGGTCGGAGCCGATGATGATCCGCGCGGGTCTGGCGAACTCCGTTGAAATGTCGTTCCACCAATGGTCGTAGGCCTTCCGCAGATCGGCCACGACCTGGGGATGCTGGTCGGCCACGTTGCGACGCTGGCCGGGATCGGACTTGATCTCGTGAAGCTCGCGGCCGTTGACCAACCGCCATCGGTCGGTCATCACCGCGTAGTCCTTTCCCTTGTCGCCCAGGAAGATGAGGACCGTGTTCTCCTCAAGCTCCAGCTGCCGGAGTTCGTTGCGAAGCCGAGCGAGGTTCTCGTCGAAGTTGACCAGCATGCCGTGGAAGCGGGCTATCGACTCGGGCAGCTTGCCCACAAACGGCGCGACGCACTTCTCCGGAACCAAGAGCGGTTTGTGGGGGATGTTGGTCGGGAGGTAGCAGAAAAACTCGCGGTCCTTGTTGGCCCGAATGAACCGGATCGCCTGGTCGAACCAAACGTCGTTGCAGTACCCCTTGAACTTCTCGGGTTTCCCATTCCGCAAGTAGGTGTCGTCGAAGTAGCGGTTTCCCCAGTAATCCGGGCTGTTGCCGATGGCTCCGCCGCCATGCTAGAGGGCCTCCTGGAATCCCCGGTCGTGGGGCCGGAAGGAATAGCTGTCGCCCAGGTGCCACTTGCCGAACATGCCGGTCCGATAGCCATTGGCCGCGAAGACATCGGCCATGGTCGTCTCGCCCGAACAGCCGCCTGTTCTTTGAGATCGCCGAGCGGGAAGGGGTGGCCCAGCACGCGCAGAGCGTTCCTCTGGAAAAGTTGAAGGAATCCGAGGCGAGGACTGCGGGGCGTCATAGGGTGGAAACCGTGGTCAACGGCCAAGTCAAGGCCGCAATCGTGCCGACTCTGGGCGGCCGCATGGTTTCGCTGCGGTATCTGCCGAAGGACATAGAATTGCTCTACCAGGCCGCTACGGACGAAGAGTATTATCCGGCCGCAGGTGGTTTCGAGGAAAGCGTCAGCTCAGGCTATCGTGATTTCGGCGTACGCGAAATCTACACGGCCCTCGCGCGGAAGAGAGGTAACTCCCTCCTCGATCTGGACGCGAACCTGGGCCGGGGATTCTCCATCCAGAGGCGATTCTTCGCCCCGTCGGAGAATGAGCCCAAGCTGGCCGTCCATTCTCACCTGGTGGGCTACGGGCCGTTCCAGACGCGAATCCGCTGCCTGTCGCAATTCCAATTTGGCGATTGGAATCAATTCCTCCTCTACTTGGATGACGCCAGGGGTTCGGCGGTCCATTCCCCGTCCCAATTTGCCAGAAACGTGCTTCGGAGTCTGCAATTCGGAACCCCGGGCCATCCTCCGCCGTCGGTAGTTCTTTACGCGCCTGATTTGAAGATGGGAATCCGCCCACGATCGAGATCAACCCTACACGAGCCCCGATCACACGAACCGACACACCCACGGCGCATTGTGCTACGCCGTGTGTCGAGCACCGAAGAGGCTCGACCGGACCGCCGCCATCGGTCCCAAACGATCAGCCGCCTGCCACACATGGCAGCCTTGCCGGCGACTCGCTCCCGGCGATGGCAAGCGTTGCCGGTGTTACCGGCGCCGATCCGCGTGCTGTCGCACGCCATTACGCGACACGAGGTCGGTTCTTTCAAGATCCCCCGTGTTGCCGCCCAGTTGACGTGGGCCAATTCGCTCTTGCTGGAGTCAACTTCGTCTCCCTCAATATGCAGGAAACTCCGATTGCAGGCAAGACGAGTTTGGTCAACAGCATTCTTTACCGGAATTCCTCGCGTGGCAGGCGGGAAAGTCCCTCGCAACTCGATCTTTGAGACGCGGTTGTAATCTTTTGCTGGCCGCCAGGTTATCGTAACGCCCCAGACACGATCCCTCGCGCCACTTCCAAAGTGTCTACAATCGCGCCACTTCAAGAGTGTCTACAATCGACCATCTCATGCACCTGGATACCATCAACTCTGTGAATCAGCGGATTTCTTGGAGTGGGGCGCGAGCCTATCGGCTTGACTTCCCAGAGCCCCCAATTCAGACTCATGGGAACGCCGTCAGCCTAGGGTCGCGAGTGGACCACGCCGTTCACACCTGGAGCGGCGCGACCCGGAAGCCGCGAGGACTGCCATGGCCACGCACATCCAGGAGTGGCAGACCTACTTCGTGAACCATTTTCCCGAGTGAAGGAAGACCTCCTTATGTCCCCGCGTTGCATCCTATTCGTCATATCGGGCGCGGCGATGGCGCTAGCGGCCGTGTTTCCGACCGCTGCGAGCACCGCTGAGCCCGCGGCCGACGAAGTGCTGCAAGGGGCAGGTCTTGACCGTGGGCTGTTGGTCCACGTCGGGGCCACCGACGGATCGCTGGCCATCGCGGCGGCGAAGGCCGAACCGATGGTCGTGCTGGCGGTGACTGCCGACGAGGCTGCGGCCCAATCCGTGCGCGGGCGGTTGGTGGCGGCCGGCGTCCATGGGCAGGCCACTGCGTCGGCCCTCATCGCGGGACGAATTTCGCTGGCCGATGACTCGGCGGCCGTGGTTGTCTGCGACCTGGATGCCAAGCCGCCCGTCGCCCGCGACGAATTGCTGAGGGTTCTACGTCCGCAAGGCGCGGCCTGGCTGCGCGAAGGCGGGGCTTGGCGGAAAGTGGAGAAACCCCGGCCCGCGGAGCTCGACGACTGGGGCCAGTATCACCACGACGCGGCCATGACCGACGTCTCGGCCAACCGCAAGGTGGGGCCGGCCTACGGGTTGCAGTGGGTCTCCGGGCCGCAGGTCGCCGGTGACTCGGCCCACGGCGTGCGCGTGTCCGGCAGCCTGCTGGTGCAGGTCGACGGCAGCCCGACAACTGACGGGGGAGAGCCGGCCCTGGTGGCCCGCGACGCCTGGAGCGGCTTGCCCCTGTGGCGCCGTGCCGATATGGTTCCGCTGACCCGCTACGCCCTGATGGCCCAGGGCGAGCGGGTTTACGTCTATGCCCTGAATCGCGACCGTGGAGAACTGGTGTGGCGATTCCTCTGCACCCCCCGGCGCGAGCTGATCGCCGCCGACGGCCAACTCGAATCGCCTTGGCCGGTGCTGGGCAGCGTGACGGCCGATGAGCGCGGCATCTACGCCTTCGCCGGCCGCCACACCGACACCGACGGCGGCCTGTGGTGGTGGCACTTGGACACGGCGGGCAATGTGCTCCATCAGGGCCGCGTGGGCAGCGATGAATTGAAGCCCACCACTCCCGGCTCCGGGCCGAAACTTCCCACCGGCCCCAAGGTTCATACGGGCATGAACAATATCGCCGTGATGGACGGCGATCTGTTGCTTCTGCCGAGGCTCTACTTCACGCGCACCGACGAGGGGCTTCAGTGGTGGAACGCCTTGGACCAGCCCCGTTTCACCGAGCCGGAATTCTGGGCCAAGCGCCACGCCGCCGGCACGCTCGTGCCGGGCAACCAGGGCCTGTTGAACCGCGTGGGCTTCCTCAACGGCTACAAGATGAGCGCGTACTCGTATACCCAGGCCCGCATGTACGCCCGCCACGGGGCCGACTTCCTCATGGTCGGCGGCGCGCCGCAGCTTGAGCACCGCGGCGGAGGCGGCGGATCGGAGTTACGGCGGATGAAACGCTTGGACTCCCTCACGGAGCAAACCCTTCCCAACCCAAGGAATCCGGACCGGCCGATCATCAAGCACCGCGGGGCCGAGGTGGTCTGGGAGAACACCGAGGGAGTTGCCCGCGGCAACGGCCTGGTCGCCCTGGCCGTGGCTGGTGACGCGGTGCTGGCGGGCCTGGAGGTTTCCCAGTCGGAATGGAGGGAACGGCAGCGGATGCCCTATCGCCTGCAAGTGCTGAACCTCTCCGACGGTAAGCTGCGACAGGAGCTGCCGCTGAGCGCAAAGCCGATCCAAGGCGGCATCGCCGTAGCCGGCGTCCGGGTGATCGTGGTCACCGCCGACGGCACGGTGGCCTGTTTCGCAGGAGCCCAACAGGATGATTGAACGTCGTGCGGACAAGAATCGCCAAGAAATCGCGGAATCCAAATGACGAACGACGAACAGTACAAGGCCCCATGCAAACGCATCTTCACTTGGTAGGGATTCTGGCCGCGCTGCTTTGCTTGCCGGTCTTTGGCGCCGAGGAGCATTACGCGAAGGACCCTGATCCGGCCAGAGCAACGAAGCTCAAGAGCGGCTACACGAATTGCCGGTTCGTCACCCGTGCCGTGAAGGACGGGAAAGAACTGGACGTGCCTTACGAGGCGGATTTCTGGCTGCCCCCCGGCTACGAGGCCAAAGCCGATCACCGGTATCCGGTCATCTACGTCCTGCAGAACATGGACGTGCCGCGCGCGGAGATGTCTGAGATGTTTCGTCGAGGACAATTCCCGCCGTTCCTCGTCGTCCACCTCGGGGGCATCACCGCTCCGCTGAACCGCGGCGAGAACGGCGTCTGGTCCGATTCGCAGGGCCCGTCTGGAACCATCTTCCGCCAGGAGTTCCTCGCCCGGGTCGAAAAACACTTCCGTTGCGTGCCTGGTCCCAAGGGTCGCGTGCTCGTCGGTTGCTCGAAGGCCGGCGGCGCGGTGATGCACCTGGGGCTGAACTACCCGGACTTGTTCTCTGCGATCGTATCGGTCGACGGCGCCATGCGATTGTACGACCTGGGCAACAACGACGGTGACTACTATGCAAGGAACCAACTGCGGTTCTTGGACGCCATCGAGCGACACGGCGCGGCAGCCAAGAACCTTCCGGCCTTGATGCTCCTTGGCTCGATGTTCGGCGCTGCCGGGCCGAAGGATGATTACCTCAACCGGCTCCGAGCGGCCGGGTTGCGAGACCTTGACTACCAGGACTGTCGACACTTCGGACACGATTGCGATGCCATGACAGTCGCGTGCTTTCCCGAAACGATGGCCACTTTCTATAACGGCATCGGTGATTTTGCTTCGTGGAAGCCGGCGCTGAGTCACCGTGGGACCGTGTATGCCGGACCGATCGACGTGGCCGTCCGGCTGACTGAGGCCGATTGGACGGTCCGCTACACCCTGGACGGCTCCGACCCGCACAAGGCCGGCCAGAAGGCCCGCGGTCCGATCCGCGTGGAAACCACCTGTACCCTCCGCGTGATCGGCGTTTCTCCGGATGGCAAGCGGCAAAGCCGCGAGAATCTGTCGCGATTCACGATCCAGGCGCCGTTGCCCGCCACCGCACCCGGCATCCGGCCCGGGCTGACGCTCCGGGCTTACGCGGGCGTCAACCTGAAGCATGGTTTGACCAGGTGGCTGGCGGATGTCCAGGAGAAGCTCAACAAGTTCAGCCTGAATGTTCAGGAGTGCAGCACGAAGCCCACGTCACTGGCGGTCGATTTCAGCGGGGCCAGCGGCGCCGAGTTGCTCTTAGCGATGGCCGGCCCGCTGGTGGGCTACCAAGTCGAATACGGGATGGACATCAAGCCCTGCAAGGTCGCCGACGTAGCCGGCCAGGACGGCTACGCCACAAAGACCACGGCGGTCCAGCTTGGCGGTCAGAAGGGCTACGTGATGACCCTACAGAAAGGCACGCCGCCCGAAGTCAAGCAGGAAGCCGGACAAGTGACCGCTGGTGGGCAGACGGTCTCCTTCGACGGCGTGAAGCTGGTGCTGCGGAAGAAGTCAGTTCCATAGAGAGTTCCAGCGTGAAAAGCGATGCAAAGTGAGCACACAAGGAGCCTGTCATGAGAATTGCGACTGTTCTGGGGATGAGTCTCTTGGCCTTGGCCGCGGGGGCTGCTTCCCTCCTGGTTGCGCTTGCCGTGCCGCGGCCCTGCCATGCGGCCACTTGGCAATACTATGTGCCGTTCGAGACGGGGCGCGCGGACAAGGGCGGGCGACCCCAGGAGGGCAAGGCGATGCTCTGGCTGCCGCCGCAGTCCAAGACTATTCGCGGCTTGCTCGTCGGCGGGCAACTCGGCATCGAGCTGGAAATGTTCCTCGATCCCCAGGTGCGCAAGGCCTGCTCCGAGAGCGATCTGGCCATCGTCTACTTCGTGCCGCACCTGTCCGGCGTGTTCCACTACTGGGAGCCGGGCAATCGTGACACCCAGCGCTGGCTCAAGGCATTCGACGACCTGGCCCGGCGGAGCCGTCATCCCGAGTTGAGGCGCGTACCGTGGATCACGATCGGCCATTCCACGGCCGGCATCTTTTGCCGCAACGTGGCGTATTGGAAACCACGGTGCGTCGCTGGCATTCTGCACGTGAAGAGCGGGAATTTCTTCCAGAAGGACCATCTGCCGCCCGAGGGCAGTCTCTCGGGCGTGCCGCTGGTGGCGATCAACGGGCAATTCGAGACGTTCGGCCCCGAGGGAGGAATTCGCCCCGAGTTTGGACGTGAAACCCAATGGGTCTTCGTGCGCAGAAACCTCCAGGCGTTCCGGGAGAAAGACCCGAACCATCTCATGTCGCTCGTCCTGGACTTGGGGGGCGACCACTTTCACGGCTCGCCGGAGCTGGCGCATTATGCGGCGTTGTTCATCCGCAAGACGGCCAAGTACCGCATCCCGGAAAGACTCCCGCCGGGCAGCGGCGAAGTCGAATGTTTGCCGCTGCGGGCCGAAGACGGTTGGTTGACCGACCCGGACCTCTACCACCCCAGCCACGCCCCGGCCGCGTATGGCGAGTACACTGGCGAAAAGAGCAAGGCCCTGTGGCACTACGACGAGGAAATGGCCCGAGCCAACACGCTGCACCACCGCAACCTCGGCAATCACCAGGTGCTGGGCAATCCGAGCTGCGCCTGGCTCGACGACGGAGACGGCTGGACGTTTCGAGCCCAAGCCGCGTTCCTCGACGCCATGCCGAACCAGTACGGCGGTGCGTTGGCGGGCAAGCAAGTCGGCCATGCCGCCGGTCCGCTGCTGATGCGAGCAAAGTTCACCGAGCCAGTCGAACAAATCGGTCCCGACCGCTTCCGCCTTTTGCGGCCCATCAAGACGGCGAACATCGCGGCCGTCCATCCGGGCGACGACAAGCAGCGGGCCACGAATCGCTGGGGAAGCCTTTCCATGCCCGGTGTCAAAGGACCGCCGCAGCATATCGATTTCCCGCCCATTGCCGATTTCAAACCCGATGCCGGGCCATGCACGATCGAGGCCAAGGCAAGTTCCGGCCTGAATGTGTATTATGAAGTGGATTCCGGGCCGGTGACGGTCCGCGACGGCAAGCTGGCCGTTTCCGAGCTTCCGGACGATGCGAACTTTCCGCTGGAGTGCAGCGTGACGGCATACCAGATCGGCCGGCGCACGGAGCCGTCCCTTCCCCCCGCCCCGCCGGTGACGCAGACCTTCCGCATCATCGCGCCCTGATCTATTGAGGACCGCATAGCTTGTGGAACGAGGGCGACCAACGGAAGCCCGGTTCCCGAGATAAGAAGTTGGTACTTCTCCACGTTCCACACGGGACTCAATAAACCCTCCCATGGAGAACAAGTCGTGAATCGAGCCTGCCTCGCGTCAGCACTGTGGTTGGCATCCTTACTGGTTCCTTGGGCCCAGGGGGCGGAGCCGTCGCTTCGCCTGGAGACGGCGACCCTCCTGGGCACCGAGGAAGACGACGACATTCAAGGCGTGGCCGCGGCCGCCGATGGGAGTATCTACCTTGCCGGGAACACCGGAAAGCTGGTGTCATCGCTGCCGGGCGGGGCGCAAGCCGTTACGCTGGGGGCGCCGGCCAAGGAGCCGCGGTGCGGCTGCGGATTCGTTGCCCGGCTCAGTCCCGACGGCAAGAAGATCCTCGACTACGTCCAGTTTTCCCCCGGCGTCACCCTGCTGACGACGGTAGAAGCGAGCAGCGCCGGAGTTTACGTCGGCGGCTACGCCTCCGCGGCCCTGGAGCCACTCTGGAAAGACGTGCCGGGGCTCATCAAGGACTATCCGTTGGCCAAGGAGGTGGAACTGACCCGCGCGGGCAAGATCGCCGAGGCCAATGGCATTCCTGACGGCAAGGACCCGCTGGCCGACCGTCCCGGCCTTGGCCGTTATGGCGCGCCGTGCGTGCTGAGGTTCGACGCACGTCTGAAGTCGCTCCAGTGCGGCACCTATCTGGAAGGCTGGCAGCAGGTGTGGGACAAGGTGCGGGTGATCCGAACCAAACCCAAGTTCGAACACTGGCCGCGGGAATTCTTCTGGCAGCCGACAAGCTTGGGGCCGCTCTCCTCGGGCGATCTGGTCGTTTGCCACGACGGCGGCTACTTCCGCCTGGTGACCGACAAGGAGCGCGAGACCACGAAGGGCGACAAAGAGGCCCTGCGCCGCCTGGGTTTCTACGACTGCTGCGATTGGCTGAGCCGGCTGTCGGCCGACCTCTCTCAGCGGACGTGGAAGCAGGCCATCTACACGCCGTCCGTCAACACGGAGGCGGCGCGGGTCAAGCCGGGCTGGCCCTATCCCCATTACAGCAGCCCGCGGACCACGCGGATGCGGCTCGACCGGCGCGACAGTATCTATCTATGCGGCTGGTCGGCTTCGGCCACGGCGAAGGAGCCGTACTGGTCGCCATACCTTTGGAAAATAAACGCCAAGGACGGCGGTCTGCAATGGAAGGCCTACGAGCACGATCCGATGTCGGGCAAGGACAACCGCCTTGACGGCGACGTGGCCGATACGGCCGTGACCACCCTGGCCCTGGATGCCGACGGCAATCTGCTCAGCGGGCTGCTCGCCGACGGCGGCAACACGGTGATGGGCTGGAGCCCCGCGGGCCAACTGCACAAGCACTTCGAGAAGGAGATCAAGGGGGGATGGTACGGCGGCGGGTTGGCGCACTGGTGGGGAATGATCCATCGTGTCGACGCCGGAAGTCGCCAGGGACTGGGCGGCGCGCGGCTGGGCCGCACTGCCTGGGCCGTGGACCTGGCCTCGCTGCCGGGCAACCACGTGCTGGCCGTCGGCCGGTGCAACGGCCGCTTCGAGTGGACGCCCAATGCCTGGCAGCAGGGCGATCCGGACGAGAACCCCGTGGCCTTCTTGCGGCTCTACAGCCCGGACTTCGATTTGCTCTTGAGCACAGCGATTCGCGGCGTAGTGCCTTTCGAACTGCGTCCGTTGGGCCACGATCGCTATGCCCTGGTCGGCCGCGCCGACCGCGAGACCGCGCCCATCCAAGACGCGCTGTGTCCCAAGCCACTGGGCAAGAGCGATGGCTACCTGATGATCCTGAGTTGGAAACCGTAGGAAGGTGAGGATCGAGTCATGCTGCAGAACATTCTTACGACGATTCTCGCTTTCGTCGCCTTCGCGCCGCCAGCCGTATGCCAGGAGACGCTGCTGAATCCGACTTCGCGCGACTGTCGCGACGAGGTCATCCGGCTCAAGACGCCGCCGCCGGGCCCCGCGGGAAGTTTCGTGGTCCGCGAGGACGGGAAAGAGGTCCCCTATTTCGTCGAGCAGATCGACGGCGCCGGTACGATCTGGGTTCTGGCGAACCTGCCCGCCGGCGCTGAGAAGACGTACCAGGTCGCCCCGGGGCGGCCGGCGGCGGCCCCGCGCAAGGTTACCGTGAAAAAGGAAGGTGGCCAATACCTGCTCGACAACGGGCGGATGGCGGTGCGCCTGCCGGCCGAAACGGGCGCCGACATTCCCGGCCCGATCGCGGCCGTCAAGCTCGGCGGCCGGCGGGTGGGCGGTAGTTCCTGGAAGACTTCCGCCCGATTGAAGAAGTTCACGGCCGCCGTGGTTGCCGACGGCGCCGTGCTGGGCAAAGTGCGGCTCCGCTACGACTTCGACAACATGGCCGGCCTCGACGGCGACGTGCCGGCCTTCGCCGAAGTGGACGTGGCCTTGGGGCCCGGCTGGTCGCACGTCGAACTATCCGAGCGGCACGAGATGGGCCGCGGCGACGCGTGGGAGTTCGAGGCGAGCAAGGGCTGGGCCCCGCGGCATGGTGCTTCCGAGCCATTTGGCGGCGGATTCGGCAGCCCGCCGCCCCCGAAAGCCCGGCCATTGGTGCCCATCGTCCACGCCGCCTTTCGCGACGACCTGTTCATCACCCTCTGGCCACGCTGGAACCAGGGCTGCAAGGACGGCTGGTTCTTCGCCGCCCACGGTGGTTCTTCGGCGGTGGCCGCGCTGGTGATCCGGCCGGGCCGTTGGACCTGGCCGCACGATAACGGCATCGAGGTCATCGTCAAGCCGTCGGGCGATTACACCGCCTTCCGCGCGCCGACGTGGAAGGGCCGGCGGCTCTGGTGGCTGCTGACCGGGCAGCGAGAAACGATCGAGCCGAAGCAGGCTTACATCATGCGCCACGGCTTCGAGCGCCTCGACAAGCTCAACCACGATCTGATCAGCGGCTGGCCCGGCAAGCAGGGCGTGTTTGCCGGCGGGTGGTCGTTCGGTGGGATCAATCCCACGGGCGGACTCCGCGGCGAGGGGCGAAGGGCCGTGACCGAGGCCGGCAAGCCGGGCGGCTACGCCGCGCTGGTCCGCTGCCAGAGCATGATGCACCCCGACATGTACGGCAGCTACTGGGATTACTGGTCGCCGGAGAACCCCAACTTCTTCACCGACTTCATGCGTGTGCCCGTCGCCTTGGCGACGCAGTTGAAGGCCCATCCGCGGTTCAAGGAAATTGCCAAACAGGCCGAGATGAGGTTCCGGGAGGACCTGTACCACTCGGTGACGCTGCCGGGCGGGGCGGGGCAGGAATGCCCTGGTTACCTCGGCCACGCCCTGGAAGCCTGGGAAGCCCTGGCCCCAATGGCACGAGAGCACCTCGGCTTCGATCCGACCACCTGGGAGCGCTTCCACGCCGGGCAGCGATTCCTGCGGCGGATCTCGCAGCCCGCCGGCCAGGAGCGGCTCTGGCTACACATGGGCGATACCCATCCGGCGTACTGGAAGATCGACGTCCCCGCTGCCGAGGTCGCGCGATTCAAGACCGATGAGCTGCCCGGCTTCGGCGTCGTTTTCAACAACCGCCCCGGCACGCCGCAGGAGACCTACCTGGCTTTCAAGAGCGGACCGAACCGCGGCCACTATCACGGCGATCAGTTGGCCTTCCACTACTGCGCCGACGCGCGGGCGGTCGCCGTCGACCACCATTGCAGCTACGCGCCCCGCGCGGGTCAGGAACATCTCCACAACCGGCTGGCCTTCTCGACCGATAACTTCCCCTGGGCCAACATGGACGGCTACGAGCGGCTGATCGCCTTCAAGACGTCCAAGGACGTGGACATCGCCGTGGGCCAGGTCGAATCGAGCCGCCTTCGCCAGGTGACGGAGAAACCGCCGGAGCTTTGGCACCAGGAGTATCCGCAGCTTGGCTTCGAGAAGCCGCTCTGTTATCGCCGGACCGTGGTATTCCTGAAGAACGGTCCTCGCGATTACTTCGTCTTCCGCGACCAGTTCTGGGCGTCCCAGCCGCTGCGGGCCACCTACTGCCTGCACGTCGAGGGCGAGAAGATCGAGCGCGAGGGCCCGCGGGTGGACTTCGATAACCTGACGCTCTATTGCGCCGAGCCGGCTGAGTTCGAATTCGCTTCGTTCCCCTGGCAGCATAAGAACGGGCCGCCCGAGGCGACCCAGGGCGCGCGGCTCTCGATCCGCACCGAGCGAGGGCAGTTCATCACGGTCATGTTTCCCGGCCCCGCGCCGGCCATTGCGGCGATCCCGGGCGGTGTGAAAGTCGGCGACGACGAAATTACATTCTCGGGCGACGAGCCCACCGCCGGCGACGCGGCGACCTATGTCGTCGTCAAGCGCGGCGATCAGGCCCCGGTGACACTTGCGGGTAAGGACCTGGATCTGGACCGCTCCCAGGGCGAAGTGGGCCTGTTCGTGCCCGATGCCGGCTATCCTTTCGGCGAGATTCCGGGTTGGCTGATCCGCCAGCGGGCGAAACGCCCGGATTGGGCCAGATAGATGGTTCCATTTCACAGGAGTTCGATCATGATCGCTTACCTGTTTTCGGCTTGGCGGCGTTGCGCGTTGGCGCTGTTGGCATGTTCCGCCTGGCATCTTCTCGCTGCCGGCAGCCCGCTGGCCGCGGGCGAGAAGGTCGATCCGGACAACTGCGTGTGGGCCATCCGGCTCACCGAGATGTTCGCCAAGAACCCCAGTTCCGTCGCCCGCATGTACGAAGGCAATCTGAACATCTACGCGGTGTTCGAGCAGGGGAAGTTCTCTCACGGCCTAGGCTCGGCGCA
>JBEKTY010000160.1:0-18547 GCA_049515555.1 Thermoguttaceae bacterium | reverse complement strand
ACGAGTTTTTCCGACAACTACTACGGCCAGCTCACGGCGGTCAGCCCCAAGGGCGCCGGCACGGTGGACGTGACGGTCACCACGGCCAACGGCACCTCGGCCATTTCGCCGGCCGACCAGTTTACGTACACGCCGACCGTCCTGGCGATCAGTCCGGCGACAGGGCCGGCGGCGGGCGGCACCGGCGTGGTGATCACCGGCCTGGGGCTGACCGGGGCCCAGGCGGTGAGCTTCGGCCCGAAGGCGGCCACGGGTATTTCTGTCAACTCCGTCACCGGGCAGGTAACGGCCACGAGCCCCACAGGGGCGGGCACGGTGGACGTGCAGGTCACGACGCCCGACGGCACGTCGCCCACCTCGGCGGCCGACCAGTTCACATATCAGAACTCCACGATCACCTCGATCGTGGTGACGGCCCCGGCCGCCGCGACAATCGGCGTGGCGTTCAACGTCACCATAACGGCCGAGAACTCCGCGGGCCAGGCGGTCAGCGGCTACACCGGGCCGGTCGGCCTTTTCGCCAGCGACGGCCAGGCGGTCAGCCCCGCGGCGGTCCCGCTGACCAACGGCACGGCTACGGTGCCGGTCACGCTCTATATTCCCGACACCCTCACCCTGATTGGCGTCGTCGGCAGCCCCAGCGGCAACCTCAGCGGCAGCAGCGGCAGCATCGTCGTCAGCCCGGTGGGCATCAAGGTGGTGGTCGCCAACGGGACGCTGACCGCCGGGGTGCCGTTTGGGGTCATGCTCACGGCGGTGGACGCCGCCGGCAACACCTGCACGGGCGACCAGGGTTACGTCACGCTGGGCACCGGCGGGCCGACGATCTACGGCTTGCAGAATCCCAGCGTGAAGTTGGTCAACGGCACGGCTTCCCCCACGATCAGCCTGCACGCGGCAGGGAGCTTCACCCTCAGCGCGCTGCAGGGCACGGCCCCGGGGAACACCGGTATCGTCGTGGCGGCGGCGACGCCGACCGCGCTGGCCGTGGCGATCGGGCCCGCCGGGTCGCCCCTGTCTTCCGTGAACGCTGGCACGGGCTTCACGCTCACCGTGTCGGCCACCGACACCTACGGCAACCAGGCCTGCGCGTCCGACATCCTGCGGGGCACGGTAAGCGTCTCTTGCAGCGACCATCAGGCGGTGACGATTACCTCGTTCACCAATTATCAGTCGCAGGACGTCCCGATCACGGCGACGGTCACCCTCGACAAGCCCGACTCCTCGGTCACGTTGAAGGTCACGTCGAAAACGAAGAAGGTGAACGGCCAGACCCTGGGCCTGAACCTCAAAGCGAGCACCGCCCCGTTCGCCGTCGTGCTGGGGCCGCCGGCGAAGTTTATCGTTTCCGCTCCGGCCTCGGAAACCGTGGGCGTACCGTTCAAGATCAAAGTCACGGCCGAGGATGCCGGCAGCAACGTCATCACCAGCTACAATCAAGCGCTCTCGTTCAGCACCACTCCCACGCAGCCGGTGACGGCGGGCGCCACCACCTGGAGCAAAGGCGTCGGCACGACCATGATCACGCTGAATGCGGCCGGCACGCCAACCCTCACGGCCACCGCCGGCAGCGGCGCGAGCCAGATCACCGGCACCAGCGGCTCGATCACCGTCGGCGGGGACTGGTTCTCCAGCAACGTTCCCGACCCCGGGCTGCAAACCCTGGCGCGGGCCGATTACGTGGCCAACGGCGGGACCATCCGCTCGAAGTCGCCGGGGGACACGGGCGGCTCGCTCACCTATAACAACTGGCTGGGCCTGTTCACCCAGGCCGAGACCGCCGGCACGGTCAACTCCAACGTCCTGACGTCGCTCCAGAACCTGGCCAACAACGCGAAATTCCTCAAACTGTCGGACAGTGTCGCCAACCTGGCGCACAAGGTCGTCTTCTCCGACCCGGCCAACGGTTATTACCATCCCCTGGACAGCAACGGCATAGCGCAGAACCAGCCGCTGGGCAATTTGCAGGCCGGCGACAGCGCAACCAAGCTTCAGGACCTGGTCAACAAGTGGTTCCTGGGCATGGATTATCCCAGCAGCGAGTATGGGAACCGGCCCAGCAGCAGCACGCCAGCTTATCAGTTGGTAAACGCCCCCGGCGCGGCGAACCCCGTGCCGCTGTGGGGTCCCGGCGAGTCGGCCAGCCACGTCTTTTACTTTGACGTGCAGCAAATGTACCTCGCCGATTGCTGGATATTGGCCCCCTTGGCGGCCGTGGCTATACAAGACCCCGGCGCCGTTTACAGCATGATCACCTACAACGGCAACGGCACCTACTCGGTCCGCTTCTACAACAACAAGGTGGCGGACTACGTCACGGTCGATACCGAGTTGCCCGACGGCGGCAGCAATTGCTTCGACAACATTTCGCACGTCGATCCGGGCGCCGACTTCAGCGAGTTTGTAAACGCGACGGGCCCGGTTGCCATCCCCACCAACCCGACTTTTGGTCAACCATACAACTCGTCGGAATTGTGGGTGGCACTGGTCGAGAAGGCCTACGCCCAGGAGAACGGCGAAGGCTGGCTGCCGTCCAACAATCCGGGCTCCGACGGCTACGGCACCCCGGGCGGGATCGGCTACCAGGCCATAAACTGGAGCGATACAGAGGATCTATGGGGCACCGACCACGTCATCGCGGCGTACACGGGCAAGAGCGCCAGTGGGAGCCTCACGATCACGCCGTCCACGCTGGGGAAAGATTTCCAGAAGGGGGAGCCCGCGATCTTGGGAACGCTGCCGGAGGACAAGACTATTCAAACAGGCGTGCACATCGTCGAGAGGCACGTCTACGCCGTGATCGGATACTATAGCAAGTCGGGGACGTTCACGCTCTTCAACCCCTGGGGAATCAACGGCAGCTACTACACACCCGACGGCGAGACATCCAGTGTCTTTTGCTCGGGGATACTCACGCCCAGCTCGTCCCAGGTACAGACTGACTTCCGCATGGAGGTAAACGGCGGCTCCGTAGCAGCAGGGCTTTCTCACGCCCTGGCCAACGTGTCCAGCACTTCCGTTGCAGCCAGCCCCTCCGGCGGCAGCCTGGCCGCTCCCGGCGCTGCCCAACGGGCGGCCCTGGGGCAGTGGTCGCAGCCGGCGACGCCGCTGGCCGCCGCCCATCCGGTCGTAAACCGCCTGGCGGCCCTCGACGCCGCGCTCGCCTCCGGCGTCGCCGAGGGCCAGCACAAGTTGGCCCTCGATGGCGACAAACTCTCGAAGGATCGTATCGACGCCCTACTGGGTGCCAACGACCTGCCCTTGGCAGCCTCCCTAAATCCCTAAATCCCCAAATCCCCAAATCCCCAAATCCCTAAATCCCCAAATCCCTAAATCCCTCTTCGGAGCACCAGCCATGTGGAGCAAATCTCGTTTCCACCGGGGTGTGCGCGGCATTAGGCCATCGGCCCGCTCCATTGCGTCCATGAAGATCAATCGCCGGGGGCGGTTGGCCTTCGAGCCGCTGGAGGACCGCCGGCTGCTGACGGCGCTGGTGGTCAGCAGCTCGGCCGACGACGGGTCGTCGGGTACGCTGCGCTATGAGATCGGCCAGGCCAGCCCCGGCGACGACATCTATTTCGACCCGTCCCTCGGCGGCGCCTCGATAACTCTGCAAAAAGGTGCCGTTTACCTGGGCAGCGGCGCGGCGGTGAGCATCTTCGGAACAGACACCAGTGGCAATCTGCTTCAAATTACGATCAACGGCGCCAAGACCAATCTGTTTCAGGTCGCCGGCGGGGCCAGCCTGTCGCTAACCGGGCTGACGCTGGCCAATGGCGATGCCGCCTCGGGCGCGCCGTATCCTCCGTATTCGGGTACATACGGCGGGGCCATCAACAACCAAGGCACCCTGGTCGCCGAAGCCTGCACCTTCAGCAGCAACGCAGCCGTCGGCCAGGGCGGGGCCATCGCCAATGCGCAGGGCGGCTCGGTCTGCCTCACCGGCTGCACGCTGAGCGGCAACAGCGGCCAAACCGGCGGGGGCGGCCTCTACAACGACGGCACGATGACCGTGACCGGCTGCACGCTGAGTGCCAACCTGGGCGGCAGCCAAGCCAGCGGGGGCGCGATTTACAACGATTCCGGTGGCGCAATGACCGTGGCCACCTCGACCCTGGGGAAAAACAGTGCCCCGACCGGCGGCGCGATCTACAACGCCGGCCAATTGACCCTCAGTGCCGCCACCATATCGGGCAACTGGGCCACTTACGGGGCCGGCATCGCCACAGTGGGCATACTGACCCTGGCGGATACGATCGTGGCCAACGGGCCAGTGTCCACCGGCTGCGACCCGGACGTCGACGGCGCCGTTACCGGCTCAAGTTCCGACAACCTGATCGGCGACGGCACGGGCCTGTCCGGCATCAGCAACGGCCAGGGCGGCAACCAGATTGGCAACGGCAGCGCGCCGCTCGATCCGGGGCTCGCCCCGCTGGGCAATTACGGCGGGAGCACCCAGACCATGCCCCCGATGGCCGGCAGTCTGGCCCTGGCAGCGGGCGGGCCCATCACCATCCTGGTCAACGGCATCGGCAATCAGGTCACCCAATTCCAGGTGGCCGACGCGGCGACAATCGCCAGCACCGCCGCCGGCGCAGGCTCTCCCATTTACATCCAGATCGACGGCGAAGTAATGGCCGTCACCAGCGTCGATTTGGGAAGCAACACGCTCACGGTGGTCCGCTACACTCAGCCGCCCGCCGTCGGCCATAACCAAAGCGCCGGCGTGTACTTCGAGTTCGACCAGTCGGGCAACGTCGTCCACCCGGCGTGGCAGGCGATCGGCGCAGCGCAGATTCCGGGCCCCCCGACCACGATCCAGTTGGCGGCAGCAAACACCACCGAAACCGCCGGCGTCCCGTTCACCGTCTCGTTAACGGCCCAGGATAACTGGCGCGATACGTGCACCGGCGACAACGGAAGCGTCAAGCTCTCGGCCGGTGGCCAGATGCTGTACGGAATTACGGTCGGGCAGCCTCCCGTATCTGTGGCGGACTCCACCGATCCCATCATTCCCTTGGAAAACGGCAAGGCCACAGTAACCTTCAACCTGAATACGGCGGGACCAGTCACGCTGACCGCTCAGCAGCAGGGCTCGGGTGGGCAGGGTAATGCCAACGGAAGCACCGGTCTCACGGTCACGCCGGCGTGGCCATGGTCGATCACCGCCGCCGCCGGCGTTCGGACAGAGGTAGTAAAAAAAGGCGGGCTGCAAGAGAGCTACAACAACGCCGGAGTGGGTTTCCCGCTCACCGTCAGGGCCTGGGATAAATACGGCAACGAGACCTCAGCCGCTGGACTCCTGGCCAGCAACCTCAGCGTTGCCAGCGGCGACAAGCAGCCGGTGACGAGTACCCCTTTTGCCGGCAGCGCGTCGGATCCCCTTGCCATCGTGTCCACCACAACCCTTGACAAGCTCTCCAAGTCGGTCACGCTTACTGTGACCTCAAGTTATTTCAGCCCACCCGCCAAGGTGGCCGCCGCTCCCAAATTTGCCATTTTTGCAGGCGTGGCGACTCACTTTATCGTCACCGCTTCTTCCGGGAGCGCGACTGCCTGCAAGCCGTTCACGCTCAGCATCACACCCGAGGACCAGTGGAACAACCCAACCACTGATAATGCTGTCCACGGCCCGTTTAAGGTTACCCTTTCGACCGACACTCAGAACGTCTACGTGTCGCCGGCCTCCGTCTCCTTCCCCCTATCTCTGAATCCCGCCATGGAGCCCAGTAGCCCCACCGGCAAGTTCAGCGTCTTCCTGAACCTGGTCGGTTCCGCTTCGGTGGCCGGCCCGATTAAGATCATGGTCACAGAGACCTCGGTAGACCCGACCCCCACGGGCCATAGCGGCCCGGTCAAGCTCAAGGCCAAGGCCGTCCCGGCCAACTTCAGCAAGAATGTGAAGCTCCTCGACCCGGGGATACAGCAACTGGCCGTGGCCGATTTCAACAAAGATGGAACTCTGACGTACTCCGACATGTTGGGTATCTTCCAGGACGCAGAGATCGAGTTGGCGCAGTTGGGCGCGTACGAGAAGACCCCGGGCTCGAACGCCTCGACCGAGGAGACCAACATTTCTACAGATCTGAAGACGCTCGCCGGCGGCGGCGCCTCTAACTACCTGAAGCTGACCGCCGAGGTGCAGTACCTGGCGACCCAGGTCGCCGATCCAATCCCTGACGACGTCACCTTCCTGGCGAGGTACTGCACGGACAACCCGAGCATGGCGGTTCCCACCACGGCCGGCCCGGCACTTGGCGACGGCTCCTCGGTGGGTGAGGGGGATTCGGCGCAGCTTGCCGCGCTGGTCGACCAGTGGTTCTTGGGAACCGTTTACCCGGGAACCCTGCCGCAGCCGGGCTACTATACCCCGACAAGCGGCGACACGTTCGGCTCTGTCCCCAACAGCAGCCTTTTCGGCCCGGACGGCGTTCCGCTATGCACCGACGTCTGTGAAGGCAACCTGCCCTCCTGCGGACCGGCGGCGACGATGGCCGAGGTGGCCTACCTCGATCCTAAGGCGATCCAGAGCGCGTTTGACTGGCACAGCAGCAATGACACCTATACGGTCCGCATCTACGACGACAGCAACGGCAGAGGCAACGCCGAGCAGGACGGGCCCTTCCCGACCGTCTACGTGACCATCGACGACAAACTGCCCCACGACTGCATGGGCAACATAAAGTTTACGGGGGTGTTCGACGGCGTGCTCTGGCCGGCCCTGATGATGAAGGCGTTTGCCGAGTACAACACGGAATATGCCTACGACAGGAGGCCGGGGAGCTTCGCCATGTTGACGAACTGCACCGAATGCGGCGGTAATGGCGGCCTTCCGATCAACACCAGCGCCATTAACGCCATTAACACCGCCTTGGATAATGGCGACTTCGTCAACCTTGCCACACCCGGCACTCCCGCCGACGTAATGATCCCCGGCCAGCACTTTATGTCGGTGCTGGGCAGGAGTGGGGGTAATTACTTGATCTACAATCCCTGGGGTATCGAGCCTGTGGCGCAACTGAGCGGTCCGAAAGGGATCGGCAAGGACACCCGCCACTTACCCTTCACCTCCCTGGACCCTCTGAACTCTGCAGGCGATATGTTCAAAGGAAACTACATCAAGATCGACCAGGAGATGATGTATGTCGAGCAGAATGACAATTCTGGCAACTTGTACGTGGACCGGGGAAAGGCCGGCACTCAAGCTTCCCATTTCGCAAACTCAGACGTCTATCTGTGCTTCCATAACGGCGACCCGCTAGGGTGCAACATTGCCGCGATTGGCGGCGTAGACCGGACTACCGGCCACCCTTACTATGGCTTGTTTTGGTATCCCGCCGATAGTATCGCGGCGAACTTCTTTGGCTGGTGGTCGGGCGGCAGTTACATCCCGCCGCACAGCGCCCCCGGCGCGGCAGCAGCGCGGCCAACGGGTGCCCCGCTGGCTGCCGCGGCGCCGGTCGCCGCCGGCCCGGCATCCGGCGACCTCACCGCACTGGCCGCGCTGTTACCGTCCGCAGGCGCGCTACAAGCCCCGGCCGTAGAGGTTGCCGCGGCCCTGCCCGCGCCAGCTCGTCAAGCCCCGCCGGCCGGACCCGGCACCGCCAAATTGCTGACCGAGTTCGGGCAGGCCCCGGCAGCGGCCTCGCCGGCAACCCACGCGGTACCGCTGGCCGCCGCCAGGAATTCGGCCGACCTGGCGGCCTTGGACTCGATGCTGGCCGCCTGGCCCGCCGCTAAACGCGGAGAAGACACCAACAGCGGCCGTAACTGGAACGAGTTGGCAGCCTCGCTGCTGATTCAGCACAAGTTGTAAAGAACCGCCGGTGACAAGCATCGCTGCATGCCGGCATCGGAGCACGTGCCACCCAGACAGTCACAGATGGTGGTCGACGCTCGGAATCAACCAGTATGTCGCCTTCTGACAAATCCAGGTCAGCCTGCGCGACTGGCGTCCACGTTTCCGCACCGGTGGTTTTGAAGGCTGCCGAGTTGCTGTCGCCGACAGCGTTTCGCCTCGTCCAACACTGGCCTGGACAGTGCCCGTTCCCGCCATCCCACTGGCCGCGGTGCTACGTGGACCTGGATGTGGACGAAATGGCCGACGATCTTTGGGCCGAGCATCCGGCAACAGCCGGCCCGGCGGCGGCCGGCAGCAACATTTCCAGCAACATCGGCCCGGAATCGGCAGAGGCGGCCGGAGGCCCGGATGCCTTAACTCCAATCCTGGAAGGCGGTTGCTACCCGAAGTAATCCGGCGCGTTGCCCGGCGTCCATTTGATGTTGCAGCCGATGCTGGGCCGCTGGTCCTTGGCCGCGGGTCGGCCGGCCAGGACGGCCTCGATGGCGTCTTGCAGATCACGGCCCGTGACCGGCACCGCGTTGCCCGGCCGGCTACCGTCCATCTGGCCCCGGTAGGCGAGCTTGCGGTCCTTGTCGAACACGTAGAAGTCGGGCGTGCAGGCGGCCTGGTAGGCCTTGGCCACGTCCTGCCGTTGGTCGATCAGGTAGGGGAAGGTGTAGCCGCGGCGGGCGATCTCCTCGGCCATTTTCTGCGGCGCGTCGTCGGGATAGGTTTGGAAGTCGTTCGAGTTGATCCCCACCACGGCCACGCCGCGCTCCTGGAACTCGCGGGCCAGGCGGGCCAACGTCGGGGCCACGTGCTGCACGTAGGGGCAGTGGTTGCACATGAACACGACCAGCAGGGCCGGCGCGCCCTCGAAATCGGTAAGCGAGTGCGGCCGGCCGCTCGGGTCGGGCAGGTAGAAATGGGGCGCCTCGGCGCCCAGCGATAATCGCATCGTACTGGCGGTAGCAGCCATCGGACGGGCCTCCTTTGCAAGTGTCGTAGTTGTACGGTGGGTCGAGCTTGTAGGGTGGGTCGAGCGCAGAAAAGCCCCACCATTTTCGACGGACGACGGACGACGGGCCGGAGTGCTTCCCTCCGTCGCCCGTCGTGCGTCCTCCGTCGTGGTTCTGGTGGGGCTCGCTCGCGCTCGACCCATCCCTACTAATACGCTCGACCCATCTACCGCTCGACCCAGCCGACCGCTCAGGTGAGCTTGCCACTGCTGCCCAGCGATGTGCCGAAACGACCCGCGCCGAGGACCAGGTTGTGGCCGGAGCCGCGGATGATGGTATTGCTAGCGCCGTTAGGGGTTACGGTCAGGAAGGTGGCCACGGTGGCGTGGTTCTTGACCGTTTTCAACATGCCCCTGGCAGACTGGACGGCGGCCATCGAATGCTGAACGGCCATGGCGAGCATGGTTTTCCTGCTGCCGTGGCTGACGATGGCCATCAGGGCCTGGTCGTTGGCGTCGATATTGGTGGTGCCGCCGACGATGATGTTGTCCTTGCCCTTGGCGGTGATGGTGCTCTTGCCGGAGCCGGCGATGAGCAGGTTGGTGTTCTTGCCGCCGACGATGGTGTTGTTGCCGCCGCCGCCGACGATGACGTTGTTGCCGCTGCCGCCGATGAGCGTGCAGTTGCCGGTGCCGGCGTGAAAGATGGTGATGGGCGCGTTGCCGCCGGTGAGCGTGTCGTTGCCGTTGGAGGTGCCGACCACTTCGGCGAAGGTGCCGGCCAGGGTCAGGGTGCTGCCGCTCCAGGGGCCGATGGGCTGGGCCGTGGTCCCGTCGGCCTTGGACAGGTCGAGCGTAAGGCCGGAGCCGGTGGTCGTGGTGCTCGAGAAATCGAGCGTGTTGAAGCCGGTCTTGTCGGTCACGCTGACGGGGATGCTGCTGCCGATAAGGTCGTAGTTGTCGTTGCCGCTGCCGACGAACGACACGTTCGACAGGTTGTAGAAATAGGAGTACAGGCCTTCGGCGTAGACGGCTTCGGTGCCCGAGGCGAAGCCCAAGGCGAACGGGTTCTGGCTGGCCGTGGTGGCGGTGCCGAGGAAGGTGAGCGAGTTGGTGCTGGCGCTGGTACTGGAAGTGCCGCCCAGGTATAGGCCCTGCGGGAGCGAGAACACCCCGCCGGAGGCGAAGTCCACCGTGACGTGATCGTTCCCGCCGTCGGCGAAGAGGATGGTTAGTGAATCGATCGAGCCGTTCTGGGTGAACAGGGTGTTGCCGGTGGAATCCACGACCACAATCTTGCCGCCCTTGAGGCGAATGGCAGCGGTGACGCCGGCCGCCAGCGAGACTTGCGGCGTCGTGGTGGCGCTTGCGACCGTGATCGTGAAGGTCTGATCGTTGGCATCGCCCGCCGAATCGGTGGCGCGGACGTCGACCGCCTGCGCGCCGGTCTGGCTGCTGGTGGGCAGCCAGGTTACCAGGCCGGAGCTGGAAATGCTCATGCCGCTGGGCGAAGTCACCAGACTGTACGTGAGCGGAAGAGTGGAAGTGGCTTGCACCTGGTAGGAATACTGGGTGCCGACCGTGGCGGTGGTGGGGGCGGTGGAGGTGAATTGGGGGCCCGGGCCGGCCACGTCGATAGCGCTGCTCGTGCCGGAGAGCGTGCTGTCGACCGTGTCCGTGGCGGTCAGCGTCTGGCTGCCCGCCGTATTCAACGTGGCGCTGAAGGTGCCCACGCCGTCGATCAAGGGGGCGTCGGACGGCAGGGCCGCGGCAGCGTCGGTGCTGGTGAAGTCGACCGTCCCGGTGTAGTCCGTGGTCGTGTTGCCGCTCTGGTCCTCGGCCGTCACCGTAAGGGTGAACGCCGTGCCGACCGTGGCGCTGGACGGGCCGCTGACTAAGAAATGGACGGCCGCGGCGGGGTTGACGCTGATCGTACCGCTCGTGCCGGTAATCGAGCCGCTGGCGATGTCCGTGGCGGTCAGCGTCTGACTGCCCGCGGTGTTCAACGTGACGCTGAAGGAGCCCACGCCGTCGGTCAAGGTGGTGTCGGACGGCAGGACCGCCGCAGCGTCGGTGCTGGTGAAGTGGACCATCCCGGTATAGCCCGTGACCGGGTTGCCGTTATGGTCCTCGGCCGCGACCGTAAAGCTAAAGGACGTGCCGGCGGTGATGCTCGTGGGGGCACTGACCAGGAACTGCGTCGCCGACGCGGCAGCCGTCGCGATCGTGAACGTCTGGTCGCTGCTCAGGCCGTCCTGGTCGGTCACGCGGAGATCGACCGCCTGCGACCCGATTTGGCTGCTGTTGGGGATCCAGGTGACCTGGCCCGTGTTGGAGATACTCATGTTGGCGGGCGACGTGACCAGGCTGTAGCTGAGCGGAGTGGCGATGGAGGTGGCCTGCACCTGGTATGAATACGACTGGTCGACCGTGGCGGTGGTGGGGGCGACGGAGCTGATTTTAGGCGGCGTGGTGGAAACCGTCAGCGTAACGGGCTGCGAATCGAGGCTCGGCACGTTGGCCGCCTCGCTGCGGCCGTCGACCAACTTCACCGTTTTCTTCAATAGCGTTTGGGTCACGGTGATGTTGTAGCTGCCGTCGGCCAGCGTCTTCGTGCCGTCGGTCGTAATGCTGGCCGTCGACGAGGAGGGGGTCGTGCTGTAGATGGGGTTGCCGTTGGCGTAGACGGTGACTAAATCGCCGGCCGTAAGGTTCGCGAGGTTAAGCGCGATTCCCTTCTGCGGGCTGCTATTGTTGGCGGCGGTCAGAAGGCTCGACTGCCCGTTGCCGAACTTGACAGTGGGGGCCACCGGCACGGACGAGGCCCAAGGGTCGGCGGCGATCAGACCCGTGTCGGCGACGACATTCACGGTAAACGTCTGCTGGACCGGGGCGTTCGTGCCGTCGGAGGCGGTAACCGTGACGCTGAGCTGGCCGGTAGTGCCCGGGGCCGCCCGCAACATAAGCACGCCGTTCTGCGTATCCGTAATAAACGAGGCGGAGTTGATCGTCACCGGGGTGTTCAAACGGTCGTCGTTTGTCGTGTTGACGGGCATGGCCGCGATCTGCTGCCGCACCGTTTGACCGGTCGTCTGGAAGCCGAAGATCGTGTAGTTGTAGTCGAGCGCCCGGGTCGTTTCATCCGTGATGAAGAATTCCGTCGTGTTGCTGTCCGGCCCGCTGTTGGCCATGGCCAACACGCCCGCACCCGTGAATTGCAGGTTCGGATCGAACTGGTCTTTGAAGGTCGTCTGTTGGGTGGTCGGGTCCACGCCGCCCTGCACGACGAAGGGCTGGTTGTTCGAGTCCAGAGCGACCCGGTAGAACGTCTTACCGGTGTAGGTGCCGCTTGCGAACAGGTTCTCGATGGCGCTCAGGGTGGCGTTGGGACTACTGCCGTTAAGGGGGAACAGGTTATCGAACAACTGGAACGTCATGCTCTGTGAAGCCCCGTTCACCTCGGCGTTGATCTGCACGTTCTTGTTGGTCTGCGGCATCACGGCGGGGCTGAGCAGGGAATAGTTCGAGCCGGTGGCCGAGAAGCTCACCGTCTGGCCGGGATCGATGCCGTTGAGGGCCACGCAGACGGCGGTGCCGGCGGGCACGCTTACGGTGGGAATCGCGGCCAGGCTGAGCGACAATACCCTTCGATCTTCCAGCGACTCGAAAACCACGTGCCGGGACATTCGCGGCGGCGAACCCCAGCGCTTCGACGGATGGGCCCAACGGGCAATAGAAAACGAGCGGCGGTGCTTAGTCATGGTAACTCGCTGACGGGTGAAAAGAGCTGCCGATCAGAGAAGCGGACACCCCACAGACGCCACAGCCGAAAAGGCGGCCCGACCGGCCGCGACGCGGGAACCTTGCCCCTACCAGTCTATACTAATCGAACGCGGTCAAAATTGCCAGCAATTGCCGAAAATGACTGCTGGGAAAGGGTTTCCGGCGGATAGCCACACCCCCGCGTGGCACGAGCGCCCCAACCCCGCCAGAGCAACGCTCTTCCAGTTCCCGCACACCTGGACCCCCGACGGCTCCCCTGGTATACTTGGCATGCGCGACGGAAACGGCCGCGGGTGCCATCCGCCGCGAGCCATGGTCGGCGCCGTGTGAAACGGCCCGTGGAAAAACGTGTTTAACGGCCTGCGGACGAAGCGGCCAGGCGCCTCGCGGTTCCGCTTCCCTCGGGGACTGTCATGGCCAGGGCCAGTCCTCGGTTGCAACAGCAAGTCCCCGTAGCTCAATTGGATAGAGCGTCGGCCTCCGGAGCCGAAGGTTTCGTGTTCGAATCACGACGGGGATACTTGTAAGTGGTTATTATACTTGAAGTTACGAAACATCTCTGAAACGCTACTTCGCCGAGCCGATCCGCTCTTCAGAAAATTTCAGAAACGATCACGGTTCGGGGCCTCCGGCGGGAGGGCTTCCATTGCCGGAACTCCCCGCAGTCTTGCCGTTCCGACGGGCCAATTCGGTGGCAAGTTTGGCGACCGCCGGCCAATCCTTTGTAGCGGTGGCCATCGCCAGAGCCCTGTCCGAAGTTTTGTGTCAGGCGAGCAGGGCACGTTAGTTGCTGGTTTGCTCGGGCATGCGGCCCTCGTAGAGGATGGCGAAGTGGTTCAGCGCCTGCTTCCAGTGGCGAATCGGCATGGTCCATTTCCTGGCCGCCTCGTTTATCGCCATGTACACGATCTTTAGGGCGGACTCTTCGTTGGGGTAGATCTTGCGGTTTCGGGTGAACTTGCGGATCACGCTGTTGACCGACTCGATCGCGTTCGTGGTGTAGATCGCTCGGCGGATCGCGGGCGGAAAATCGAAGAGCGTGATGATGTCGGTCCACTTCGTACGCCACATCTTTGCGATTGTCGGATACTTCGCATCCCAGGCTTGAGCGAAATTCTCCAGGGCTTGCTCGGCCTCGACGACGGTCGCCGCCTGATAGATCTTCTTCAGACCGGCGATGACCGCTTTGCTGTCCTGGGTGCTCACGTAACGCAACGCCGCACGTACCAGGTGCACCAGGCACAACTGTACGCTGGTCTGGGGGTAGGCCGCGTGGATCGCTTCGGCAAACCCCGACAAGCCGTCGATGCAGGCCACGAAAATATCACGCAGCCCGCGGCTCTTCAGATCGGTCAGGCAGGCCAGCCAGAACTTGGCCCCTTCGCTCTGCCCCAGCCACAGCCCAAGCAGCTCCTTGTGGCCCTCAAGGTTCACGCCGATCGCAACGTAAACCGTGTGCTGCGATACCTTTCCGTTCACGCCGCGGACATGCACCACGATGCCGTCGAAGTAGACGATTGGCCATACGGCTTCCAGCGGCCGCGTCCGCCAGGCCGTCACCTCGGCGTCCAGATCGGCGGTGATCTCCGAAATCAGCGTGGCGGAAACCTCGACGCCGTACAGCTCGCGCACGATCTCTTGAATGTCGCGGGTGGTCATCCCCTTGGCATACAGGGCCAGAATCTTCTCATCGAACCCCGGCAAACGTCGCTGATGCTTGCCGATCAATTGCGGCTCGAACGTGCCGTTCCGATCCCGCGGCGTGGCGATGGTCACTTCACCCAGGTCGCCTTGCACCGTCTTGCGGGAACGCCCATTGCAGCAGTTGGAGCGTTTCGCCGGGCTGACTGCCGGCGACGAGGGCTCCGTCAATGTTGGGGGCTCGACAGGCACCTCCCCAGCGCCCACGCTCAGGACCTTCCGGCCCAGATGGACATCCATCTCCGTGTTCAACATCCGCTCCAAGGCGGATTTCATCATCAACCGCATCAGCCCATTGAGGTCCTCAGCCGTCCTGGCCTGGGCGGCGATCTCACCGGAGGCTGCATCGAAAGCGGCACCGAGGTCTGGAATGGCGGGGCCAAGCGAGTCAAGTGAACACGAAGAGGACATCTTCAGAAGCGAGGTGCGCAATGAGTATCGAAATAGGTCATGGCAGTTTCCTGAGGCGGATTGCCATCCACACGGGTGCCGACTTCGTCCCGGGGATGAATGCCGTGGTGAAGGGTGCGGCTCTGGCGGCGGGCAAGTTGGGATGGGAGTTGGTCGGCATCCGGGATGGGTTTGATGGGTTACCGACCCGGACGACCGCACCTACGAGGACATGGCCCTAAAGTTCGTCGAGCACTTCGTGTACATCGCCTCCGCCATGAACCAACCAGGCGGCAACGGCATGTGGGACGAGGAGGATGGATTCTACTACGACCTGCTAGTGCTCCCCGATGGCAGCACCACGCGGCTCAAGGTCCGCTCGATGGTGGGGCTATTGCCCCTCTGCGCCACCTCGGTAATCGAGAAGTCGCAGCGGGAGCGCATTCCGCGGGCGATGGCCAAGATGTATGATCGCTTACGCCGAATGCCTGAACTCCTGAACTCCATCCATCCTACCGGGCAGGCGCACCTGGGCGTTGCCGAGCGGGGAATCCTGGCCCTGGTCAACCCCGAGCGGCTCCGCCGGATCCTCGCGAAGATGCTCGATGAGAACGAGTTCCTGGGCCCCCACGGCATCCGCTCGCTCTCGAAATTCCACCAGCAGCATCCCTACGTCTTCCACGTACAAGGCCAGGAGTACCGGGTGGACTACCTGCCGGCCGAGTCGAACACGGGCATGTTCGGCGGCAATTCCAACTGGCGGGGCCCGGTTTGGATGCCGGTGAACGCCATGATCATCCGGGCCCTCCTGCAGTTCTACCTGTACTACGGCGACAACTTCAAGGTCGAATGTCCCACGGGGTCAGGCAGGATGATGAACCTCTTCGAGGTGGCGAAGGAGATCGCCGATCGGCTCGCCCGCATCTTTCTGCGCGACGGGCACGGCCAGCGACCCGTCTACGGCGGCACGGAGAAGTTCCATTCCGATCCCCACTGGCGCGACCACATCCTTTTCTACGAGTACTTCCACGGCGACAATGGTGCGGGGTTGGGTGCAAGCCATCAGACTGGCTGGACCGGCGTCGTGGCCAAGACCATCCAGCTTTTCGGCCTTCTGGATCCCAAGAGGCTCTTGGAGGCGGGTAAGATGTCGGCTTTCCAAAAAGAGGGAGGAGAACGCTAACATGGACAAGCCGTATTATCCCTCACTTTATCAGATCAATACCCGCGTCTGGCTGACGGAACTGTCCCGAACCTTGGGCCGGCCAGTCACTCTGGACGACATCCCGGACGCCGAACTGGATCGCCTGGCCGACTTGGGTTTCGACTGGATCTGGTTCCTTAGCGTCTGGCAGACCGGTCCGGGTGCGCAGCAAGTCTCGCGCGTCAATGCCGAGTGGCGCCGCGAGTTCCAAGAAACGCTCTCGGACCTGGGCGAAGAAGACATCGCCGGCTCGGGCTTTGCGATCACCGGCTACACGGTGCATCAGAATTTGGGAGGGGACGCTGCGCTGGCCCGCCTGCGCGAGCGACTCCGCAAGCGAGACCTGAAGCTCATGCTTGAGTTCGTACCCAATCACATGGGGCTCGATCATCCGTGGCTGGAAGATCATCCCGACTATTTCATTCCGGGTACTGAACATGACCTGGCTAGCGCTCCGCAGAACTACATCAGGGTCAAGCGCCGGGACGATAATCTGATCCTCGCTTACGGCCGTGATCCGTATTTCTCCGGCTGGCCCGACACCCTACAGCTCAACTACGCCAACCCCGCCACGCAAGATGCGATGATCGGCGAACTGGTGAAGATCGCCGGACAATGCGACGGGGTGCGCTGCGACATGGCCATGCTGGTCCTGCCGGATGTTTTTCAGCGGACCTGGGGCCGGCGTGCGCCGCTCTTCTGGCCAACGGCGACGCAGCGTGTGCGTGAACGCGTTCCCGGCTTCCTCTTCATGGCCGAGGTTTACTGGGACATGGAATGGACGCTCCAGCAGCAAGGTTTCGATTACGCCTATGACAAACGGCTCTACGATCGCCTCCGCGAGGGTCATGCCCGTCCTGTGCGCGAGCATTTCCTGGCGGGGCTCGATTACCAGAACAAGCTCGCCCGTTTCCTAGAGAACCACGACGAACCGCGGGCCGCGGCGACGTTCTCTCTGGAAGTTCATCAGGCCGCGGCGGTCATCACGTTTCTTTCCCCCGGCTTGCGTTTCTTCCATCAGGGGCAGTTCGAGGGCCGAAAGAAACGCATCTCGCCTCACCTCGTGCGAGGGCCCAAAGAGCCTATCGATGAGAAGCTAGTGCAATTCTACGATCGCCTACTTGCGGTTCTTCATCGACCGGCCATTCATGATGGCCAATGGCAACTTCTTGAGTGTACTCCGGGCTGGGAAGGGAACTGGACAAACGATTGCTTCCTGGTTTTCGCCTGGGAAGGCCCGAACGGAGAATGTCTCTTGGTTGCCGTGAACTATGCACCCAACCAGAGCCAGTGTCATGTTCGATTGCCATTCGCGGATCTCGCCGGTAAGAAATGGCAGTTGCAGGATCAACTCCACCAGGCCAGTTACGAGTGGAATGGCGACGATTTACAAGGAAAAGGACTCTACTTGGAGATGGCTCCATGGCAGGCTGCCGTTTTCGCTTTGGTTAAGCATGATTGATTGACTGCTAACCTGCGTTTGCGAAACGGTGGCCATCTTGGGAACCATGCATTTCTGCATGGAATGAAAGAAATGAACCAACCAACTCAATATCCGCTGCTTGTTTTCGTGCTCTCCTTCATCGGGCTGTGGCTCGCGGGGTGGGTCGGATGGTCGTTTCGCAGAAGGCAAGGCGCCCTGGACGCGGAGATGCATGAAGACTTCGGCTTTATCCTGGCTGCTACGCTCACGTTGCTCGGACTGATCATCGGATTCAGTTTTTCCATGGCCACAAGCCGCTACGACCAACGCAAGATTTACGAGGAGGAAGAGGCCAACGCCATCGGAACGGAATACGTCCGCGCCGACTTGCTGCCTGCCGCTGATGCGGCAACCGTACGTCCGCTTCTGAGGAAATACCTCGACGAGCGTATTCTGTTCTATATGACTCACGATGAACAAGAGCTTAAGCAGATCAATGCCCGTACCGCTCAGTTGCAGACCGAGTTGTGGACCGCGATTCGTGCTCCGGCCGCGGCGCAGCCGACACAGATTGTCGCCCTGGCCGTTTCGGGGATGAACGACGTATTTAATTCGCAGGGATACACCCAGGCTATGTACTGGAATCGAATCCCAACTGGGGCATGGGGTTTGATGATAGCAATCGCCATCGGCTGTAACTTGCTGGTCGGCTATGGTTCACACAGCGCTAAAGCTGGATCCAAATTGCTTCCGATTCTACCGCTGATTGTCTCTATCGCGTTCATGCTGATAGCGGACATCGATTCCCCGCGCCATGGCTTTATTCTTGTGCGGCCGCAAAATCTGATTAGCCTGGCTGAATCTCTGCCGCCGCCCAGCGGAACACCCTGATCGCCTAGGTGTCTTGACACCCGCGGCTGGCGGCTTCTTGCAATTTTCCCCGCGTTCTTGATTTCGTAGCAGGAATTGGCGAAAATGCACGAAAGCCCAGGAAAACAAGGCACTTCTTGCGTTTTCGGGCCGATGTGCCAATGTTCCCGGGGAAAGCCGGCCTGTTCTGAGGAGCCACAATTCCAACGGGCTCTTGGGGGGCTTGATTTTCGAGATGGCAATACGGACGTTAAAGACTGACTCGCTCGCCACAGCCACTAGCGGAAAAGCCATCACGAGACGGGAATGTTATCTGACTTAACCCCGGCTGTACGATTTGATGTGTCGGTCGATATGAACGAAGCGCGCTGGGCG
>JBEKTY010000159.1:0-18693 GCA_049515555.1 Thermoguttaceae bacterium | reverse complement strand
CGCCCTCTCCCGTTCGAGAGCGGCAACGATCCATCGTGTGACAGCCATTTTGATTCGGCGTGCAGCCGCATTCCATAACCCTTGCGGTGGAGTGACCATGATTATTCAGGGGGTTGACATGCGCTGATTGCATCCGCGCCGGGAGCATGATACTATTGATCCACGCATCGGTTGGCGTTCTATACGTGAGACAAGTGCAGACAACGATCCGGACCAGGTGGTGGCCGGCGGCGCCCCTGGTCATTTTCCTGATTCCGTCCATTCTCCCGGCGGGCGAACCGTCGGCGGTCGTCGATGCGCTGCTCGCGCACGCGCGGCAACTCGAACAGGCCAGAGCCGGCGCCGCCTGTGGGCCGCTAGCCGACGCGAAAGTCCACTGCGGCCCTTGGCATGCCGTCGGGCCGTTCAAAGATGCCGAATACGGCGTTTTCTCGCGCGAGTTCGAAACGGCCTTCGATCCGGAAAAGGACGTTGTGGCCCGCGGCAATCGGCCGGCCGAGTTGCATAAGGTTTATCGGTCGTACCCGGTGGTCGGCGCACCCGACGCTTCGCGGCGATGGACGGCGCATCCCGAATGGGCCGACGGCTACTACAATACGCTTCCTTCCGGGCCGCCGCCGGGCCGCAATGAGGTGCTGTACCTGCACCGCACCATCACCTGCGGCAAGCCCATCGGGGTTACGGCCTGGCTGGTTACCCTGGACGCGGCCAAGGCGTGGCTGGACGGCAAGCCGATTCTCCACGCGCCGATCCGCGAAGGAGCCGGACAGCGTTTCCTCCAGGTGCCGCTGACGATCCCGCTCAAGGCCGGAGAGAACCGGCTGTTGATGAAGATCGCAAAGTGTTTTCAGACGAACGGATTCTCCTTCGCCATCGAGGGCCTGCACCCGGTGCACTCCATGCTCACGGGCCGGCCCTTGGCCCACGACGCGGGCAGCTTCGACGTGACCAATGAGCCGTATGCCGCGGCCATTCTTCGCACCATGGCACTGCCAAAGGAAGACGCCCGCTGGTTGCCCACGGGCAGAGGCGCCGCGGACCTCAAAGCCCTGCGTGATCTTTATCAGCAGGTCAAGCGATTGGACGCATCGCTCAAGAAGTTGCGAAGTTTCCGTTTCGACGTGGAGCCGCTGCCCACCTACGACCCGCCCGTGCTCGCCATGCAGAGGGCGTTGGAGAAGATCGCGCCGACGCCCGGCGGGGCGGCGTACACCGCGCGCTTGACGCCGGTCCGCGATCAGGCCCGGGCCGCATTGGCCGACTACGAAGCGGGCCGGCCCGGTGCGGCCGGATCGGTCGTCCGTGCCGCCGAGGCCCTGGAGCGGTTTCAAAAAGAATCGATCCGGGCCGTGGGACCCATCGTCTTCGTGCGGCATCCGACGTTTGGCCGCGTCAACGCGGTCGATCCCTATGATACACCGGGCCGGGGACCGGCGAGCATCGCCGTGTTCGATCCCGCACGGCCGGACCGGCCGCGGCGCGTGATCCACGATGAGCCGAACGGCTCGGTGTGGCAGGCCGGGCTTTCCTACGACGCCCAGACGGTCCTGTTTGCGGCTCGTCGCCGGAACGTACCGGGTGGATGGCACATTTTCGAGATCGGCACCGACGGCCGAAACCTCCGCCAGATCACCGACGGCGACGGAAGCGATATCGCTCCCGTCGAACTGCCCAACGGCCAGATCATGTTCGTCTCGAATCGGGCCGGGAACAACAACGTCTGCCAGGCCAACCGGGCGGGGGCGATCTACGTCTGTCGGCGCGACGGGACCGGCATCCGCCGCGTCAGCGCCAACACGCTCTCCGACCATACCCCGGCCGTGATGGACGATGGCCGTGTGATGTTCACCCGCTGGGATTACGGCATCGACAAGGGGGTCTTTCAGCGGCACGGCGTGTGGACGATGAACCCCGACGGCACGCACTTGCAGCTCTTCTTCGGCAACGTGAAGTTGGATCCCAACGCGTTTTGGCAATGCGTGCCGGTGCCGGGTCGGCCCGAGGTCGTCTCGACCTTCGGCGGCCATCATGCCGGGCCCTACGGCGTGGTGGGCCTGCTGTGGAACCGCCTGGGGATCGAGGCGCCCCGCGGCGAAGGCTTTCGCTTTCTCACGCCCGAGCACCCCACCTACTTCGACGGCGCGTTCTGGAACGGCTACATGGACCCGCACCCGCTCGACGAGAACGAAATCCTCGTTTCCTACGGCGGCGACGGCGGGCAGAAGAGCGGCCTTTATCTGCTCGACAGCCGCGGCAACAAGACGTGCATTTGGGAGGAAGCGGGCGAACTGGGTTGCTATAGTCCCGCAGCGATGCGGCCGCGCCCACGCCCGCCGGTCATTCCCATGTCCGCCGGGCTTCCGGACTTCCGGTACGTGGATCCCGTGGTGGCCGGTATCTGCCCGAATGATTCGCTGCGCGGCGCCTTCCTGCTCTACGATGTCTACGAGGGGCTCCAGGGGCACGTCCGCCGCGGCGAGATCAAGAGTCTGCAAATCATGGAACTGGTGCCCAAGACGCGGCCGCACACGGGCGGATACGCCTGGAACGTGTCGCCGACCATCGGGCGCGGCACCTTCTATGTCCGGCGCCTCATCGGCACGGTGCCGGTCGAGGAGGACGGCTCGGCGCATTTCACAGCCCCGGCCGTGCGCGACATTTCGTTCAATGTGCTGGACGGCGAGGGGCGCGTCGTCGAGAAGATGGGCTCCACGACGCAGACCATGCCCGGCGAGGTGCAAAGTTGCCACAGCTGCCACGTGTACGAGAAGGGCCCGCCGGTGGAGGCCCGGCGGCTGCCCTCGGCGGCCCGGCGCGCCGCGTCCACGCCGAGCCGGCCCGACTGGGGCACCGGCGGCATCGTCGACTACGGCCTGGTCGTCCAGCCGGTTTGGGACAAACACTGCGTACGGTGCCACAGCGGTCCGCGTCCCGACGGCAACATGGACCTTTCCGGCGACAAGACCCGCTACTTCAACATGTCCTACGACATGCTCATCGACCGGGGGTTCATCCATCACGTGCCGCAGAACGGTGCCGATCAGGATCACACCACGCCCAAGGCCAACGGGAGCCTCGCCAGCCGGCTCGTTACGGGAAAGTACCTCGAAGCGGCGCACTACGGCGCGGCGCTTTCGCAGGACGACCGCCAGCGGGTCTACACCTGGATCGACGCCAATGTTCCCTATTATCACACCTATCTCTACACCGATGGCGGAGTGAACGGCGCCCGCGACCGCTGGTACGCCAAACCGCATTGGGCCAGCAACGACGGCCTGGCAGATGCCTGGTTCCAGAAGCAGTTTGCCCCGCTGTTCATGCGGCGGTGCTACGATTGCCACCGGCGCACCGTCGAGATATCCGACGCCTGGCTGGGCCACAACGTGGTGACTGTGACCAGCCAGGTGTGGAGCGACATCACGCTGATGGACCAGGGTCTCCAGATCGAGGCGGCCGCTGCCACCTTCGGCCCGGAATACCGCATCAACCTGACGCATCCCGAGTGGAGCCGGATGCTCACCGCGCCGCTGGCCAGGGAGGCCGGCGGGCTGGGGTTCTGCAAAGGCCCCGGCGGCCAGGCCGTCTTCAGGGGCATCGACGATCCGGACTACCGCACGATGCTCGATGCGTTGCGGAAGGGCAAGCGGATGTTGGAACGCAATCCCCGCGTGGACATGCTGGCGCGCCCGGATCCCGCGCGGCCGGAGAGTTATGCCCCCAGCCTGCAACGATCAAGAGTTGTCCCGTAAAACGCAGAGGCAGCGCTTGCCCAAGACGCTTGCGGTTGTTTCCGGGGGAACGTATGATCGCAATGTGAATGGCGGGATCGATGGCACCGAACTCCTGCAACCGAAGGAAATCATGAGAACGAATGCGACGGCCCGTAAAGATTGGTATCGAGTGCAACTGGGAATGGCGATTTTGTGCCTGCTGCCGGGGGGCGCCGGATACGGGGCGGATGGCGGAAAGAAGGCGTTGCTGCCGGCAGTCGCCTACGAGTTGAAGACCGACTCCAAAGTCAGTGTTGCCATCTACGACCAACAGGGCGCCATAGTGCGGCAACTGCTGATGGCCGCGCCGCGCAAGGCGGGCCGCAACGTCGAGGAGTGGGATGGACTGGATGACAAGAACAAGCCGCTGCCGCCCGGCCAGTACTCTTGGAAGCTGCTCTCCTCGCAAGGCTTGAAGGCCCGCTGGATCACGTCGCTAGGCTCCGGCCTGACTCCGGGTTGGCAGATCATGCCGGGCAATCACGTGGGTGCGGTCAACGCCGCGGTGGACGACGATGGTAATGTCTATGTCATGGGCGGGTGCAGCGAGTGCGTGCCCGGCATGGCGAAGATCACCCCCGACGGCAGGCCGCTCTGGTACAGCGGCGATCTGCTGGAGGCCAACAACGATTGCGGCTGCGGCTTGGCCGGCGGGAAGCTTTTCACCCTGGTAGGCAACGCGAAGGTGCTGGCCCTGGACCCCGCCACCGGCAAGGGATTGTGGAAAGCGACCACCGATTGGAACGACCCGAAGAATGAATGGGGGCCCGGCAGCGAGGTCCTCTGCCTCGCGGCGCGGGGCGACCAGGTGGTCATCAGCCATAAGACCAAGGGCCTGGTGCGCTGGATCAATCCGGCCGACGGGAGCAAGCTGGACGAAGCGCCGGTGCCCGGCCCGCAGGCGCTGGCGCTGGATGGCGTCGGCAACGTGCTGGTCGTCAGCGGCACGAGCGTCGTGCGGTTGTCGCGCACGGACAAGGCCCCCAGGACGATCATCTCGGGCCTCGTTGCCCCCGCGCGGTTGGCCGTCGACCCGGTCGGCGGCGACGTTTTCGTCGCCGAGGCGGGCGACAGCCGGCAGATCAAGCGCTTCGCGGCCGACGGGAAACTGCTGGCCGCTTATGGACGCAAGGGCGGGCGCCTGTTCGGCAAGTACGAGCCGCAGGATTTCCGCGGCGTGACTGGCATTACGACCGATAGGGACGGTGGTTTCGTCGTCATCGAGGGAGCGGCCGCCCCGCGCCGCGTCGCCTTCTTCGACACCGACGGCAAACACCGCTGCGAGTGGCACGGCGGCGTGCATTATGCCAACGGCGGCGCCGGCGATCCCGACGATCCGTCCATCGCCTGGTATCACAGCGGTTCCGGCGAGGTGCTGAAGGCGAAGATCGACTTCGTGGGCAAGACCTACAAGGTGCTGGAGACCTACAAGCTGATCGGCATCGGCAACGGCATCATCGGCAGCGGCAACAGCATGGACTCCTTCCTGGTCCGCCGCTTCAACGGGCGCACGTACCTGGTGAACGTGAACGTCGAGCCGCGCATGGTGCTGGTCGATGATGCGCAGCGCCGGCTCGTGCCGGTGGTCAGCTCCAAGTATTTCCTGGCGCACGACTTCGCCAACCCGGCATACACGCCGCGACCGTTCATTGAAGCGTACTACGGCGGGGCCGTCCCCGCCAATTCCAAATATGGCGACGTGAAGGATGCCGCGAAGCGGGAAGCGGTCATGTGGACCGATCTCAACGGCGACGGCATGCCGCAGCAGGGAGAAATGGTCTTCTCCGCGCGTAAGCTGATGACCTGGGCCTGCGGGCGAATGTGGATCGACGACAAGATGAACATCTACGAGATGAGCGAGCAGCCGATGATGTGGCGTCCCAAGGGCTGGACCAGGGGCGGCGCCCCCCTCTACGGCGGCTGGGCCGATTGGCAGGCCGTCGGCGGCAAGCCGAAATGGTTCGACCCGTTAAAGGTCTCTTGGCCGGCCGGCTCCGGGGTGGCTCCCCTTTCGGATGGCAGCCTGCTGGGCTTCTTCAACAGCACCGAGAACCCCTTCGGTAAAGGCATCGGCACCGACGGCATCGGCGGAAACTACATCGTGAAGTGGGACAAGTCGGGTAAGCCGATCTGGTGCACCGGCTTCCATAGCCCCGACTTCGGCGCCGCGCCCGGCGAGGGACGCTTCTTCTGGAACATCGCCGGGCTGCCGCACGACTGCCTGGTGGTCACCGACATGCAGTGCTATTTCATCCACAAGAATCTGGTGTACGTGTGGGATCCCGACGGACTGTGGGTGGGCCGGCTGTTGGAGAACCCCGACCTGAAGGCCGCCCCGCAACAGGCATACGTGCTGGCCACCGAGAACTTCGGCGGAACGCTGCTGGAGGTCGCGCCGCAACACAAAGTGCCGGGCCTCGACGTGGGCGACGTCGTGTTCTATGGCTGCGGCCAGAACGTCACCCCCGTTTTTTGCATCACCGGCTGGGAGACGTTCCGGCGGGCCGCCGGTTCCATGTCGCTTTCCCCGGCCCAGGCAGAGCTTGCCAAGGGCGAGGCCTTCAAGGCGGCCGCGACAAAGAGCAGGGCCGGCAAGCTCTCGCGCGTAAAGAACTACGTGTCTGCGACGCTGCCGCGCCTGGCTGTGCCGCCCGTGCTGGACGGCAAGCTGGACGACGAGGCGTGGAAGAAGGCCGGCGTTGTCGACGATTTCCGCGTGTCTCCCGCCGAAGAAGACAAGGAGACCTTGCCGACCACGATCTATACCGGCTACGACGACGCCAATCTGTACATCGCCATGCGTTGCACGGAGACAACCCTCGACAAGGTGCGCACCGTGGGATCTCCCCTGCACCTCGACGACAGCGTCGAGTTGTTCATCGGCCGCAACAGCAACGCCAGCTACGTGCAGATCATGGTCAATCCCAGGGGCGACTTCTTCGTCGGCTTTGGTTTGACGCCCAAACCGGACGTCAAGATCCAGGTCAAGGCCGGACGCGAGGCCCGGGCCTGGGTGGCCGAGTTGGTTATCCCCTGGAAGAACATCGAGGCCGGCGTGCCGAAGCCGGGTGAGCGGGTGATCTTCAATGCCGTCCGCAATCGCTTCGCCGAGGGCGAAAGCCACAGCAGTTGGAGCCCCTTGCGCGGCAATTTGAATCACTCGCCAAACCTCTTCGGCGCGCTGTACGCGGGCAATGCCCTGCCGCGCGACGCGGTTGCCCTCCGCGAAGGCCGGGCCTTCGTTCGGAAGCTGGGCCCGGCGCCCCTGGTGCTGGATGGCTCGATCGACAAGTGGAGAAACCTCCCGGCGTTGAAGATCATGGACGGCACCAGGCCCGTGGCCGACCTGTACCTGGGCTGGAAGGCGGACGGGCTGTACGCGGCCTTTGACGTGGCCACCGAAAAGCCCTGGAAGAACGCCGCCGCCTTTGAAATGGCGTTCAACGGGGGCGCGTCGTGCGACCTCCAGGTCGGACCCATCGTGAAGGACCGCAAAGGGCTCGTCCCCGGCGACGTCCGCTTCCTCGCCGCTCCGCTGGACGGCAAGGCGGAAGTGGTCGAGTTCCTGCCCAAACTCACCGCGGATCTCGCCGCGGCCGACCGTGCGCCGCGCAGGTTCCATACCGACGCCCAAGGCGACAACCTGTTCGAGCGCCTGGCCCTGCTTAAGGCCGGCTGCGCGGCTGCCAAGCCCAGGCCGGATGGCAAGGGCTACGTGGTCGAGATCCGCGTGCCGTTGCGGGCCCCGCTCCGCTTGCAATCGGGCGAGCGGTTCAAGCTTGACGCCTCGGTCATTCTCTCGAACAAGGAAGGTACCCGCGCAGAGCTCCGTCTTCCCTGGCATAGCACCAGCGGCGACGACATGTTCGTGGCGACGGACGTCATCGTCGAGACTACGCTGCGCCCGGCCAATTGGGGCGAGGCCGAGCTGGAATAGGCGGCCAACGCAGGGTAGTGTGCCGGCCCACCGAGTTTGTGCCACTCACTTTCGCCGGCGCACGTCGATATACATCGAAGGCGACGTTGCTCAAGGCCGCAACGCCCCCGAAGTGCTTGGTGACGCCGTGGATCGCCAGCAGACATGGCCTGCCCGTTTCCGGCGGCGTCGGCCGCCTATAGTTTGGCGGAGAAGGCGTTGACATTATCCTTGTTGCCTTGAAGCACTCGCAACTGTTGCTTGCGGCTCTTCCAGAATACCATAAGTGCAGGCGGCAAGAAAGAGTGTTGCCCCTGCCGAGCCGCACCTATGGCTGTACCTCGATGGGGGCGGTAGCGAGAATCCGGGTGGCGACGTCGGTCGAGCGCAGCGTGTAGCGGCCCGGCGGCTCGTTCAACGCCAGAGGCAGCGCGAAGGCCGCCTTGCCCTGCCGGGTTTCAACATTACGAGCCAGGTAGCGGACTTCCTGCCCGTCGGGCCGGACGACCTCCACGTGGATAACATGCCGTTCAGGCGGGCGGCTGCTTGTTTCGATGCGCAGGTCTCCCGACACTTCCTCACCCGGGCGGAGCCGCTGCTTGTCGATGTGCAGGTCCAGCGCTCCTACCTTGTACGGCAGGACAGCGAAAAGCCTGACGCCGCCGGGGGCGATTTCCGCCTGCCACTCTTGCCCTTCGCCGAGGTACTTGCCCTCCAGCATGTCGTAGCAGTGGCCGCCGCGCCGGGCTCGGAAGGACACCGTCGCCGCGGTTTCCTCTTTCGCCATCCGGCGTTTCGTCAAGCTGATGTACTGTGCCGCTCCGTCGACGTGCAACGGCGTGTCCAGGCCCGCCAGCCACGGCTCCTGGGGAACGGTCACCTGGACCGGCCGCTCGACGTGGTGCGCCCGGAAGATGGCGTCGAGGATGCGGCCCAGCATACCGTGGTAATCGGGGTCGCCGAGGTAGACGTACATGTGGTCCATCGTGGGATAGCCGCGGTAATAATTGAAGGGAACGTTCAGACAGATCGCGCTACCGGCGCCCACGTCGTGGCACGTGACGAGGGGAATGCCGTCGACTTGCAGCAGCGGCTTGGCGCCGCGCAGCTCGAGGGCCGGATCGGCGGGGAACTTCTGGAGCGGATTTCGGAAAGCCACGCCCTTGTACCGGCCGCTCAACTCGGCAGTGAGCATCTTGCGCCCCAGGTCCTTCTTCCAGGCGAGGCCGAACAATTGCCGGATGGTGTCGTTGTGGCCGATGCGGCCGCTCTCGTCGGCCAGCCCGGGGCGCACGTCGGCGACGAGGATGCCCCCGCCTTCGACGAACTTTTTCAGGGCCGCCGCCTCCGCTTGGCCGACAGCCAACGACGAGGGCATGACCAGGGCCGCGTAATCCTTCAGCCCGCCCCGGACGATCTGCTCGTCGCTCACGAGCGTGTACTGGTAGCCGGCATAGTCCTGCATCAGCCGGAGCAGGTAGTGGAGGGTAAAGGCCTGCTCGGAGCCGAAGTCGGGCACCCAGGGGCACAACAACCGGCTGGGCACCGAGTCGTGCAAGGCGATCTTGCCGTAGTCGCGGCGGGCCCGGCTGTAAAGGGTATAGTACCCGCCGCGAATCGCGGCCAGGTCGCGGGCGTACTGCCGGAGCGTGGGATAGGGGAGCAGCCCGGGGCTGATGCTGCACTCGTTGCCCGGCGGCGTCAACTGGTACCACCAGGTATTGGTGAATCCGCGCAGCAGCCCGCTCCATACCCGCCAGTGCTGCCACTCCCCGTCGGTCAGCTCCTCCCGCCGCACGAAGGCATTGTAAATGTAGCCGCCGTATTCCAGGCCCAGCATGGTCCCCGGCCGGGCAAAGGAGCGCGCCTCCTCCATGGGCTGAACCTCGCCCTCCTTGCCGTAGGGCGAGAACATCTCGAATTCCTTGAGGAACGTATACCAGTCGTGCCCGCACCGCGAGAAAGGCCACATGGGACAATCGACGCCCACCCGCGCGTGCGGATCGAACTGCTTGATGACCATGCGGGGCACCCGCGCCATGTCGTTGAACGCCTTGTAGTTGCTCAGCCACTGGTCCATCCAGCGGCTGTAGTTGCCCGTGGCCTTGGCCTGTTCGATGTAGTCCTTCTCCCGGACCAGTTTGCCCTTCTCCCGGTCCTCCAGCCGCTCCCTGGTCGTCAGGGGGTAGATCTCCTCGAACGAGGCGTAACGGGTGTCCCATTGCTTGTCGAGCGCGGCAATCGTGCCGTACCGTACCCGCAGGAACTTGCGGAATTCGACGATGCGGCCGGGCAGCTCGTCGCCGCCGCCGTAGTCGATCTCGTCGCCGCAGAAGTAGGCCATGGGGTCGAAGGGCAATTGCTCCTTGAGCCTGCGGGTGATCTCCTGCGTTCCCTTGATGCTTTCGGGCGTGATGTCGAAGGCGTTGCGCGGCATGCCCGAATAGCCCGGCAGGGCCACCGTGTCGAAGGCCTCCAACGTGTCATGGGATACGACCATACCGCGTCCGGCGTCGAGGCCCAGGTTGGCCAACACGCGGGCATACAAGTTGCTCGCGTGGTCGCGCGGCGCAGCGATCCAGCCGAAGAAGCCAAAGCGGTCCCAATCCCGCCGCACGGCCGTGAAGCGCGCGACGGCGAGCGCAACCTTGTCGCGGCCCACGAGGAGCTCCGCCCGGACCTTGCCCAGGGTGGTGGCAAAGCCCTTGATGGCGAAAACGGTCTTGGCACGGTCGGCGCCCTTGGCGATCCCGACCGACCGCACGGCCAGGAGGCGGTCGTAGTTGTCCACCAAGGTAAAGGCCACGCTCGCCCCGTCGGGCGCCGCCTCGGTGAGCACGGCGGTCGCCTCAAGCTGTGCCGGCTTGCCCTCAGCTACGTCGATCCAAGGCGGAGCGAGCGTGAGTTGGTTGATCCGCAGGCGCGGGTTCACGGTCAAGGCGGCCGTGGCCCAGTTCACCTTCTTCCCGGCCGCCACCGCTTGCACATCCGCGAAGTAATGACCGGCAGGCAACGGAGGCAGTGCGAAACTCACCGCCTGACCGGCCTGCGCCGAGGTCTTGGCCTCGTAAACCGGGCAAAGGATGCCCTGGCCCTGGTGCACGCCTGGCTGCGCGACGGGGGTGGCGGGCAGGCTGAACAGCTTTTCCGGCGAGCGAACCGCCAGTGACAATTCGCATTTCCCCTGCCCGCCCGACAGCGCGAACGTCAACTCGCCCTTGCGATCCGCACGGTCGATCGCCAGCCCTGGGGGGAATCCCATGAAGCCGACAACCGGCTCCTTGCCGGCGGCCCAGAGAACGCTCTTGACGGCAAACGACTGGTAATACTCGTAATGCAGATCGTTGGGATCCGGCGCATTGGCCAGCAGCCCCCAGCCTTCGGCCAGATTCAGACGCATCACGCGGCCCTTGCCGAACTGGAAAAGCGCCGCCACTTTCCGAAAATCCTTGCTCTTGTCCTCGGGACCAATGCGGAAGCCGGGAAGGGCTGCGAAGGGCACCCCCGTGATCAAGGAAAATGGCGGATCGGCAACAGGGGCCGCCGTCAGCTCCTTCTCATAGGCCGGGTCCCAGGAAGGCTGCTGCTGGCCGGGCTTTTCCACTCTGCGGCCGGGAAGCGACGTGTAGATCAGCCCGGTGCCGTTGCGCACCATCGCCTTCAGCCGCTGGGCCGCAACTTCGTAGAAAAGGCCAGGATCGATGGACCCCAGCAAGATCACGTCGAATGTGCCTTCCAGCGCTTTGGCAAGCTCCGCAGCCACATCGCGCTTTCGCCAGCCCCGGGTGTTGGGAAAGAACGGAACGCGCTCGTCTTCACGTTCGAAGAAATCGCTGAACACGACCGTTACGTCCATCTCGGTGCGGTGCATCAGCTCGACGGTGTCGCGCTGGGTTACCCGCGGCTGAATCGCCAGCACCTTCACTCGGGCGCCGCCCCAGGGCTTTGCCCAGGCGATGCCGGGGGCCACAAGCTCGGTGTTCGGCCGGTACCAGAGTTCCGGCATTTCCATGAGCCGGTGGCAGTTGTTCCACCACCCGCCCTGCAGGCCGCGGACCACGACTTCGGCCTTGCGTATTTTATGGTCCACATTGCTGGCGCAATCCCAAGTGCCGTCGGAGAGGATGGTCAAGGTGCTTCCGTTGCCCTGTTCTACCGTCCCCGCCACGAACAGCCCGGCAAACCAGGTCTTCGTCCGCGCCCTGACCAGCAGCCGGTTCTTGCCGGGGACCAGAAACGGTTTGATATCATAGGTCTCGAGGGTCTGCCAGTTGTCGTCCTCTCCCACGAGCTTGTCGTTGATCGACAGCTTGCAGACGCTCTCGGCCGTCACGTGCAGGGCGGCTTTTTTCACCTCGCCGTCGACAGTGAACTCCTTGGTGAAGGAGAACTCGGAGTCGTGGTAAGGGGGCTCGATGGCGTTGGTATCCTTGTCCCACCAGATCCACGCGGCGCGATCGAGGAGCGAAGCGGCCTCTTCAGCCGAAGCCGCTTGCCCGCCACAAATGCACATTCCCGCTGCCAAGCCGATGGCCCACGCCAAGCTGTTCCCCCGCCGTCTGCAACCCACCTTCATATTCCACCTCCTTCAATGAACTCCCGATGGTTTCTCCACGGGAACGACGTAGTAGACCTCGGCCTTCTGTGCTGGAACCACGCGGCGGAACTTGTAGAGCATGGCCTTCGTGAAAAGGTCCTTGCCGCCCAGCGCAACCCGGTTCCATTGCTCATCGTCGCGCATCAGAAGGCGGTAATTGCCTTCGGGAACATCGAGCGACAAGTCCACCGTGGCGGGTTTTTCTTCCCAGTTGATTAAAAAGACGAACTTTCCTTTCGCACCGTTTGCCAGCAGCGTGGCATCGATGCGCTTGCCATAAAGTTGTGCCTTGAAGGCCTGTTTGTCGCCTAGCGCTGCGTCGATCAACCCCAGCACTTTCTGGGCGAAGCGGTCATCGGCGCCGGAGTCCATGGCATCTTCGGTGAGCAGGACGGCCTGTCCGCCTTGCACGAGGTCCTTGAAGGCCGGGGTGCTTCGCGACTGGCCCCACTCATCGGTCTCGCCGAGCATGTTGACCAGGATCACCTTCGCCCCCTTGGTCGCGGCGCCGCGGATCGCCTTGACCGCCGCATCACTCACCGAATAGGCGAACGGCAGAAGAAGCACCTTGTAGCCGTCGAGTTGCTGCAGGTGGGAGGGACTGTCAAGGAAATACCAGTCGTAAGAGTAGCCGTTGCGGATCAAGAGCTTTTCGTTGATCAACTGGTCGGTGTACCAGCCGCGCATGGCGTGGATGGCCCGGTCCTCGCCAGGCCCTTGCAGCGCGCCGTAATAGGCCTTGACCTGCCACCAATCCCAAGCGGCGCGCGAGGAGAGGACGGCAATGTCGTGTGCCGGACGGGCTTCCCACGCACCCAGGGCCTCCAGGTCGGAGACCATGTCGAAGCCCTTCTTTACCGAGCGCCAGTGGCCACTCTCCTGAAGCTGGTAGAATCGCCAGTAGTTGGCGCTGCCGCCGCCGTACATGAGCATCCACAGCGGCTTGGCGTAGAGGTTGATGGGGTGGTCGGAGGCGGGATGCCAACCCCAGAAGAGCTGCGACACTTTGCGCCACCCGTTGGCCGCTACGAGCATCTTGATGCCCCAGGGGTCCATGTAGTCGCCGCCGATCTCGTCCATGCTCGCACGCTGGCCAATGAGGTCGAAGGGGGTGCATTCCCCGTAAAGGTTCGAGCGCTGCACCGGCTGCATGAAGACGCTGCAGGTGTAAAGGTTCGGGTGTTTCCTCTTGAGCTGCCGGTTCCAATAGGTGAACAGGTCCGCCAGGCCTTCCTGCGTGTCGTTGACCCACCAGCGGTAATCCAGCGTGTCGGACTCCTTGGGCGGGACCGGCCGCTTGTGTACCGCTTCATAATGCTTGCGTTGTGCGTCGTCCGCTGGCAGCGTCCGCAAGAAATGGCCGCGGTAGTAGAACTCATCCGACCCCAGGCACACGCCGTCGGCCCCCGCGGCGATCTGCTCTTCGTAAACCTTCAGCCAGTTGTCACGCACATGATTGCCGTAGAGGATGCTGGGATATTGCTTCATCGCCGGGTAGCGGCTGGTTTCCTCACAGGGATAGTGCCACTTGATCGTCTCGAAGGGCGTGAAATTGTGCAAGGTCTCAGTGACCACCCTGAATCCCTCGGCGTGCAGGGCCTCGATCAGCCCTTTGAGGATGTTGTCCTCGATGCCGTTGCAAACCTTGCTGGGCCAAGGCATCAGGTCCCAGCAGGTCGAGTTGGTCAGGTCGATGAAAATGGTGTCGAGGCCCATCGCATGGGCGATCTTGGCGCTCCGCTGGAACGTGGGACAGGCCTGGATTTTGTCTTTGGTCCAGGTGCCTTTCTTGGTGTTCTTGTTGTAGTCGATCCCCCACATCCACAGATCGGCGCAGACGATCTTGTGGAATTTCGCGGGTGACTTGCCGGGTGAAAAATCACAAGACTGGACGTCGATCTCCGGCACACCGCCGGCCGGAGCGGTTTCATAACAGTTCGAGCGCCAGTCCTTCAACTCCGCGTCCTGGACGGCGTCGGCGTCGGTCAAGATCTCGACTTCGGTAACGTAGCTGCCGGTCTGGCGGAATCCCCACAGCCCTTCGGGACCGGCCAGGGCCTGCACTTGAATGGCCGCGAAGGCGTCGCCCGCCAGGCTGTGTGTTTTCCAGCCCGCCAGTCCCTCCATGCCCTCGGTGCGCACCAGGAGCGTTTTGAAAACGCCGTCCCCATGTCCGTCGCCTCGGACGGTATAGCTGTCGGCCTGCCCGTTGAGGTGCAGTCGCACGGCGCGAATGGGCAGCGGCCGGGGGAAGACGAATCGCAGGATGCCGCCGCGCTCCGCGCCGAGATAGTAGGTGGCGGCGGTCTTGATGTCGCCGTCGGCCAACGCGCGAGCGTCCAACGAGGGCGGCTCGGTGCGGATCCGCGCCATGGGCGCCACGTTCTTCCACTTGCCCAGCGAATGGATGGGCAGCGAAGATTTCCTACAGACGATAGCGCCGGCTTCCACCTCCCGCCGCGACCCAGCCATGAAACAGGCGTTGTCGATGATGCACCGCCCCCACGTATTGTAGCGATCCAAAAGCCCCGCCGTGTTGCCGAGCTTCACCAGTGCCGCATCGGCGTCGGATGGGACCTGGCAGAGGATCTGGTAGGGCGCGAAACACTGCTCCAGGGCGAAGTCTTTCTTGATCTCGACGGGCACCTGTTCGGGGCCGCAGCCGATGTCCACGACGTGCATCTCCAGGGGCTTGCCGTCCTTGAAAAACTGCACGCTGAGCGAAACCAGCCCACGTCCCTTGGCAAAGGCCGACAGGCGGCACAACGCCGCGCCGGCCGGGAGCGACACGCGCTGCGACAAGTGCTGGGGCCGCTGGTAGTTCCACTCTTCTGTCTCCATGCAAACGGCGCGCACGCCGTCCTGGGCATCGGCGACGATAGCAAAGGGGCCGGAGAGCCGCGGGTTGAAGATCCGCGTCCAGCCCTCGGGCAAGCCGTTGGGGTCGATCTTCTCGAAGCTGGGATTTTGGAGTAAGTTCTGGCCCGCCAGCCATGATCCCCACAGGCAAATCACTACAATCGTGAACAGCGTCTGCATCCGAAACCTGTTGGACATGATCGTACCTCGTTTCCAAATCGGGGCACCGTCGCACGAATTTTTCTGCCGTTATAGATTGGCGATCAGCGAAAAGCAAGCCTTTCGTAGGATCCTTGCCGGTTCGCACGCATCAAGACCTGACCCCCAGGTTGGTTGCATCGGCTCTTGCCAAACATACAATGGAGCTACAAGAAGGAGCTTAATCGTGAATGTCAAATCCTTGTGCGCCCTGGCGGCAATTTCCCTGGTTTTGATACCCAACTGCCTTTGGGGGGGCGAATTGGTCAACGCCTGGCGCGGCGGCAGCAAGGCCGATCCCCGCGGCTGGGACGTGGCCGAGAACTGGTCCGCCCGCAAGACGCCCAAGGACGGAGATAACGCCGATCTGCTCATTCCCGCCGGGTTGCAGGACTACCCGGTGCTCCGCCATGACTTCAAACTCGGGGGTAAGCTCTCGATCGACAAAGCGGCCAAGCTCACCGTGGCCGGACCATGCAAGTTGGTATTCGAGCCGCAAGACCGGGCTATGACCCTTGCGCTCCGCGGGACGCTGTCGCTCGAGGACGGCGCAGCCCTGTGGCTGGGCGTCGTGTGGGGCAGGGCCGCTGTTGGCCCGGCCGGCCGGTCGCCGCCGGTGGACGTGGCGCTGGCCGTCGGCCAATCGCTCACGCCGCAAGTGTGTCCGGAGATCCTGCCCGGCGCGGCGCCTGCCGATGAGCCGGGTGTGGTCAAACGCATGCAGACCGACGTGGGGCCGCCGCTTCCGCAAGGGCTCAAGCTGGTGAACATCGCGCCCGGGGCTGCGATCAAGACAGTGCCCTACATGACGATGGCCCGGACCCTGGTGGACCGTGATGAGCTGTTGCAAACCGTGTCCGTGCCGGAAGCGGGCACTCCGGCCAAGGGCGCCCGCTACGAGTTTCACTTCGCACGGCCGCAAACGGTCGCCGCCGTACGCTGGGCGGTCGTCGCCGGCCCGTGGGCCATTCTGGCCGATACCCGCGGCGATGGCCTTTACCAGACGCTCCTCCGCGCGGACCTGGAAGGACGGTTGACAAATCCCGGCGGCGTGTGGCGCGCTCGGGCATCGGTGAACAACACTTTCTGGCCGCCAGTCAAGGTCTACGGCATTCGCATCGTCAGCCTTTTGCCCACGATTACCGACAATCGCTTCTACGACGTGCAAATCCTCTCGCCGGATGCCGTGCAGCCGCCGGCCCGAGAGTTGGACAAGGGCGTGGCGGAGCTTCAGGAGGGCCGGCCGCTGGAAGTTCCCGATCCGCCTGTCGAAAAGCAATACCTGAAGGGCTTTCACATCGAGCCTTGGATGTTCAACGTGCTGGAGTGGATCAAGATGGAAAACCGCCCGCCGTTGGCACGGTACAAGCCCTTTCAGGAATTCGTCGCGGGGATCAAGAAGATGCACGGCAATTTCGTGAACCTCTGGCCGCCGGTGACATTCGAGCCGCGGGGCACGGGGGTCTATGAGTCGGATCTGCTCTGGCCCAGCCAATACGACCGCCACTGCCTTCAGGAGAACGTGCTGAAATCGATCGCCGAAGCGATGCACGCCAACGGCATCAAGATCTTCGTCATGCAGCGGACCTGCTACCCCAGGAAGTTGGAAGAGTTTCCGCAGACCCCGCCGTCGAAACAGGAGTCACCCTATGTTTCGCGGCACTCCCGCGAGTACCTGGCCGGCGTGGCGCGGGAAGAGGCGGCTTCGGGCGTGGACGGCGTGGGGGCCGGCTATGACGAACAGTACTGGAGCGCCATCCAGTCTCCCAAACAAGCCGACGCGGTGACGCGAAAAGCCTTCGAGCAGCGCTACCACCTGCCTTTCCCCGAGACCCCCGCCGATACCGAGGCCTTTCGCAAGTGGATCGTGTTCGCCTACGAAGAGTTTGCCGATTACTTGAAGGAGGCCGTGCAGGCCGCCAAGGCCGTCAATCCGCGGGTGCTCGTGCAGTCGCCCGTCACCACGCTGGACATCGCCTGGAATGACCGCATTGATTGGGGCGTGGCCCACGACGTGGTGGGCCACCGGGCCAAGCCGGACATCTTCCGGGCCAGCGGCTACCAGGACGAGAACAACATCGGCCACTACGTCACGGCGGCCAACGTCGAGCGGGTCCAGGGGGCCAATCCCCAGGGGGCGCCCGATTCATTGCACAACTGCCCCTGGGCCTCCGATCCCCGGCAACATCCCGGCTTCTACCTGGACTTCACGCCCGTCTTCATGTACGGCCCTCCGCTGAGCGGCATCTTGCACGGCGCGCGGGTGCCGGCCTACTGGCGATATAACTTCATTTTCTACGGCGGATACGAGAAGTACGTCCGGCAGGCGTTCTCAATCCTCGACACCTTGGCCGTCTGGGGCGCGCGAGAATCCGCTGCGCCATGCGCGATCGCCGTCATCAAGTCGCGGGCCTCGGAAGATTGGTGGCAGGTCCGGCAGCGCTACCGCAACGATGGCAACCCCATGGACCAGACCCGCGGCTTCATTTTCGAGAAATGGCTGCTCGAGTTTCTGCTTTCCCACGGATACCCGTTCGACCTCTTCTACCTGGAGCACCCGGCCGATTGGTCGCGGCGCATCGGCAGCTATCCCCTGGTCATCCTTCCCTTTCCCTATAGCATGAGCAAGGAGAGCCATGCCGTGATTCGCAAGGCCGCGGAGGACGGCAAGAAGATCATCGTCTTCGACCGCAAGGGCGAAACCGACGAGTGGGGAAACGCCTATGCCAAGCCGCTTCTGGAAGACTTGATTACGGCGGGCAAGATCCGCTTCGTCGATCTCGACGCCCCGGCTATGGGCCATTACCCCCAAGTGCAGGAGCAGATGTGCAAGCTCGTTGACGGGCTGCTCGGCCCGGCGAAGCCGTTTTCGTTCAACCCTTATGGCAACGACGTCGAAATCGGACTGCGCCGCAAGGGCCGGCAGGAACTATTCCTCTTCGCCATAAATTGGAATGAATCTCCGGCCACGGTGGACGTCGGCCTGAACCATTTACCCAGCGGGCAGTACCAGATCGCCGTGCGCGACCTGGACGGCGCTCGGACTGCGACCCTGGGGGGAAAAGAACGCGTGAATGCGGAGGACCTGCGGAAATTCCGCCTTTCGCTCGGACCCGGTGGCGTAAAGATCCTTTACATCCACCCCGCATCGGAACGTTAGCCCAAGTTACGCTGTTGCGCGGGTTGACTTGTTGGTAGCAAAGGACTTACGTTCATTTTCGGGCCAAAGTTTTCACTACATTTTAACAACCTCGTCGAGCCGTCGCAGCCGGCGGGGAAGCTGGATGCCAAGACGATGGAGGAGTACCTTCTGGCCGGGGTCGGGCTCGGTCACACAGCGCAACCGGATTGTC
>JBEKTY010000158.1:0-18704 GCA_049515555.1 Thermoguttaceae bacterium | reverse complement strand
TCCCGTGACGGCCGCCACCGTGCAGCGACCGGCGACCTGGAGGGAAAATTGGGCAAGCTGCCGGCAATCTGGAGAAAGTTCAGCCTTGGTGGTCTAACAATTGTGATTTGCGGCACTAGGGGAGGAGCAATTCCGCCTGGCAGTTCAGATTTTGGCCCATGCGACACCACATCCCGACATCTGCTGGAACACTGATCCCACGACGGGCAACTGGATTCCGCAGTCGGTCTGTGACGCGGTGACAGCTCGTTTTCGGTGGTCGGAAGACGAGATCGGGCGCCTGCTCGGTTCCATACGCGAAGACGATATGCAGCGGGGTGCGTTCGGGGAGGATGTCTATTTCGTTCTGCGTGAAGATCCTGCCATCGAGAAGAAGATGGGGGAAGTCGCCCATCGGGCACTGCTGGAGGGCAACGAGGACGTCGCCTGGTACGCAATGTACCTAACGATCTACTGGGCAGGGAAGGAGGGGCGGGAAATGTACCAGGGATTTCTTGCCATCGATCGCCGTTTTGGCACGCTTCCGTTGTCTGGCGAGCTTGCGGGCATCCTGAAAAGGCAACGGTACGTCACGCTGTTTGAGTGAACGAGAATCTCAATAAGGGCCGCGGCCACGGCTGACAGCCTCTGCATCCACCAAGCACCGCGGCTCGTCGCCCGCCTTGTCGCGGAGCAAAGATCCTCGGACGGCGTCCTGGGGCGCGTACCGAAGCCATTAGTATGCCTCCGGGGCCGGACATTTGGGGCGGGACGTTGCGCGACCGATTTCCGCCTACTCTTGCTCGATCGGGTCCTGGGGGTCGAAACAGGGACGCAGGTAATAATGACAAGATGGGATGAGGTTTGGCGGTGGGCGCTCTCTGCTAGCCGCCCAGCCTCCTTCACCGCCGAGATGAACTCGGCGGGGTCGAGATACCGGTGGGCGCTGTCTTAGGCACGACCACAGGCAACCACAGGGCGATTCCGCCCTCACCCCCTGCCCCTCTCCCAAAGGGCGAGGGGACAATCTCGTGCCCTCACCCCCTGCCCCTCTCCCAAAGGGCGAGGGGAGAACGCAAGGCTCCGCCTTCCCCCTTCCCCCCTTCCGCCCTCCGCCTTCCCCCTTCCGCCCTCCGCCTTCCGGCTCACGCCTGCTCGCGGCCGGTCACCAGCGACAACGTTTCTTCCAGCACTAGGCCGTTGGTGGCGAGGCCCTGGCCGGAGTGGATGGTGCGGCGGCCCTGCCAGTCGGTGAAGGTGCCGCCGGCCTCCTCCAGGATGGGCAGCAGCGGGGCGAGGTCCCAGACGGCCGCTACGGGATCGACCATCAGCTCGGCCCGGCCGGTGGCCACCATCAGGTATCCGTAGCAGTCGCCCCAGGAGCGGCTCAGCCGGGCGGCGGCCTGGAGGCGGTCGTACACGTCGCGGCGGCCGATCTCGTCGAACGTGGCCACTTCGCTGGTGAGGAACAGGCCTTGGGCCAGGGGCGTGCGACGGGAGACCCGCGCCGGGCGCGGCGGCTGCCGACCTTGCAGGTACCAGGCCCCCTGCCCCGCCGAGGCGTAGACGCACTCGTCCAGGGCCGGGATGTGGATCACGCCCGCCACCGGCTCGTGGACGTGCTCGATGCCGATCAGGGTGCCGTACAGCGGCACGCCGTGGATGAACGACTTGGTGCCGTCGATCGGATCGAGAATCCAGCGGAAGGGACTGCTGCCGGGCCGATCGGGCAGCTCCTCGCCCAGGATGGCGTCGTCGGCGAAGGCCGCGGCGATGCGGCTGCGCAGATGCTCTTCGGCCCGGCGGTCGGCCACCGTTACGGGCGAGTCGTCGGCCTTGCGCTCGACTTCCAGGTCGTCGCGGCGGAAGTATTCCAGGGTGATCTGGCCCGCCTCGCGGGCAGCCTCCAGGGCCAGCGCCAAACGGGACGCCACCCACGCGGGGTCGAAGCTCATGCCGGCCGCTCCTGTTTGTCGGACTCCCGGGTCCAGAAGGCATGGCCCACCAATAGCGCCGCGCCGCACACCAACATGCTATCGGCCAGGTTGAAGTTCGGCCACTGCCAAGGGCCGAGCATGACGAGGACGAAATCGCGAACCGCATAGACCGGCTGGCCGGCGTGGTGCAGCGGGTTTGGGAAGTTCCAGCGCAGGCCGGGCAGGCCCAGGCGGTCGTAAAGATTGCCCAGAACTCCGCCCGTGATGCTGGCCAGTGCGGCGGTGAGGAGCCACTGCCGGGCGGCGCCGGCCCAGAACAGCCACCACACGATGCCCGCCATCGCGCCCACCGAGAGCACGGCAAAGACGGGCACCATCCCCTGCCCCATGCCGAACAAGGCCCCTTCGTTGAGGCTGGTCTGGAAGCCCAGTACGCCCGGCCGCAGCCACCAGGTGGGGCCGCCCGGCATGCCCAGCCGATCGAACACCCAGTGCTTGGTCGCCAGGTCGGCGGCGCAGCCGCCCGCGGCGATGGCCAGAAAGAGAAGATAACGGCTGGCCGGAACTGCCCTCATGGCGTCCCCTTGATGTAATGTCCCCTGCGTCAGTCCGGGATCCGGGGAGAAATGACCAATGACCAATGACTAAGAAATGACCCGCGATCGGCCAATCGGTTGTCGTTGGTCATTGGTCATTGGGATTTGGTCATTGGGATTTGTCGCGTTACGTGCCCTCTTGCTGCGAGGCGCACTTGACGCACAGGGTGGTGAACGGAATGGCGTTCAGGCGGCTCTTGGGGATCCGCGCCCCGCACTCTTCGCACAGGCCGTAGGTGCCATCCTCGATCCGCTCCAGCGAGGCCTCGACCTTACCGAGTGCGACGCCTTCGTTCTCCATCAAACTGAGCGTGAATTCCTGCTCGAAATTGTCGCTGCCGATGTCCGCCATGTGGATGGGCATACTCGACAGGTCGCCGTTGGCCTCGGAGCGGCTCTTCTTCAAGGCCGCATCCGCCAGTTGGGTCACGTCCCCACGCAACCGGGCCCGCAAGGCCAATAACTGTTCCTTGTAGACGTTCAGTTCCGCTGGATTCATCAATTCCTCGCTTCAAGTAGGACTTCCGAGTTTCCCCAAGCTGGCCGGTCCCTACGGTCGCCGGCTTCCTGCGGCCTGCCAAAGTTGTCTCGTCGCGGTCGGCGGCGCCCCACTTCGTGCCCCATGGCATCCGCAGAGACTTTTCATTGTAAATGGCACGTAAAACATTGTCAAACGGGGTGCCCGAACGGGTGGCTTATGGTGGCTAGTTGCTGGTGGCTAGTGGCAGACTGGCGGTTGCCCCCGGTGGATACCGGGTACGCAAATAGGACGTATAGGTCTCATAGGACCTTTGGGTCCCCAAGCCGTAGGGTGGGTCGAGCGTAGCGAGCCCCACCAGAGACACGACGGAGGACGGGCGACGGACGACGGAGGGAAGCGCTCCGGCCCGTCGTCCGTCTTCCGTCGTCCGTCGAAAATGGTGGGGCTCGCTGCGCTCGACCGACCCTACAATCTCGCCCCTCGCCACTCGCCACTAGCCACCAGCCACTCGCCAAGGTATCCTTTGATAAAATCATAGTCCAAGCCGAGGAGAGCCCGTTATTTTGGCCGGCGACGCCTGTTTTCAACGCTGTATCTCGCCCCAATGCGGGGCGACTGCGGCGATCGACGAGGTCCGGGTGGCCTGCCCGCGGTGCGGCAACCTGCTCGACGTGGCCTACGATTGGCCGCAGTTGGACCCGCCCCGCTCGTGGGACGTGTTCGAGGCCAAGTGGGGCCGGCGCAACGATCCCTATTGCGCGAGCGGGGTGTGGCGGTTCCACGAGCTGCTGCCCTTCGTGCCGCTGCCGCAGTGCGTCACGGTGGGCGAAGGCCAGACGCTGCTGTACGCCTCGGCGGGGGTGGCCCAGTACACAGGGCTGCGGCCCGGCCGCCTGCACCTGCAATACGAGGGGCTTAACCCCTCCGGCAGCTTCAAGGACAACGGCATGGCGGCCGCCTTCAGCCATGCCCGCTTCGTCGGCGCCACCCGGGCCGCCTGCGCCTCGACCGGCAACACCAGTGCCTCGCTGGCCCTGTACTGCTCCGTCACGCGGCTGATGAAAGGCATCATCTTCATCGGCTCGGGCAAGATCTCCTACGGCAAGCTTTCGCAGGCCCTCGACTACGGCGCCCTGACCATGCAGATCCGGGGCGACTTCGACGACGCCATGGCCCGGGTGCAAGAGGTCAGCCGCCGCCTGGGCATCTACCTGGTCAACAGCGTCAACCCCTTCCGCCTGGAAGGGCAGAAAACGATCATGTACCGAGTGCTGGAGGCCCTGCGGTGGGAAGTGCCCGACTGGATCATCGTGCCGGGTGGCAACCTGGGCAACTCCAGTGCCTTCGGCAAGGCCTTTCACGAGCTGTACCAGTTGGGCCTCATCGATCGCATTCCACGCCTGGCCGTGATCAACGCCACGGGCGCCGGCACGCTCTACGACCTGGTCGAGCGGCGCCAAGTCCGCTGGAACGGCGGCCAGCCCGACACGGCGGCCATCGACCAATATTACCGCGACATGGACTCGTCGGGCCGCCGGGCCTCGACCATCGCCAGCGCCATCGAGATCAACCGGCCGGTAAACCTCCAGAAATGCCTCCGCGCGTTGGAGTGGTGCCACGGCGTGGTCCGCCAGGTGAGCGACCAGGAGATTCTCGACGCCAAGGCCCAAGTGGGGGCGGGCGGCATGGGCTGCGAGCCGGCCAGCGCCGCCAGCGTCGCCGGCGCCCGGCTGTTGGTGGGCGAAGGCACGATCCAGCCCGAGCAGCGCGTTGTCTGCGTGCTGACCGGCCACCAACTGAAGGATCCCACCGCCACGGTCGCCTACCACGCCACCGACGCGGAGCAGTTCGACAAGGTGCTCCGCAGCCGCGGCGTCAACCAGGCGACATTCGCCAACCACGCCGTGGTGGTGCCCAACGATCTGGACCAGATCATCCAGGCCATCCAGCACGCCGACCAGCGGGAGTGAGTGACGCGGAGACGCGGTGACGCGGTGACGACAATTCGCCGCAACCAAAGTTGAGCCACGGATGAAACACGGATCAAACACGGATATCCACAATCCGTGAAAATCCGTGCTCAATCCGTGGCCGCCCAAATCCCCAAATCCCTAAATCCCCAAATCCCTAAATCCCCAAATCCCTAAATCCCCAAATCCCTAAATCCCCAAATCCCTAAATCCCCAAATCCCTAAATCCCCAAATCCCTAAATCCCTAAATCCCCAAATCCCTAAATCCCCAAATCCCCAAATCCCTATCCCATGTCTCTCCGCATTGCCATTCATGGTGCCGCCGGCCGCATGGGTCGGCGGTTGGTCGCCCTGGGGGCGGCCGATCCGCAGTACAGCGTGGCGGCCGCGCTGGAATCGCCGGGCCACGAGCTGCTGGGCCAGGATGCCGGCACACTGGCCGGCGTTGGCCCGCTGGGCGTCCCGCTAAGTTGCGAGGTGGCCGCGCCGCTGGACGCGGTGATCGACTTTTCCGTGCCGGCCGCCGCGGCAGCGATCGTCGAAACCTGCCGCCAGAAACGGCTGCCGCTGGTCGTGGCCACCACCGGCCTGGCGCCGGAGCAGATCAAGCTGATCGAGGCGGCGGCCCGCGAGATCCCCCTGCTCTGGTCGCCCAACATGAGCCTGGCCGTCAACCTGACGATGAAACTGTGCGAGCTGGCCGCCCGGGCCCTGGCCGACAAGGACGCCGACATCGAGATCATCGAGCGGCATCACCGCTTCAAGGAAGACTCGCCCAGCGGCACGGCCTTGAAACTGGGCCAGATCATCGCCCAGGCCATGGGCCAGACGCAGCACCGCCACGGCCGCTCCGGCCGGCCCGGCAAGCGGCCCCACGACGAGATCTGCTACCATGCCATTCGCAGCGGCGACAACCCCGGCGAGCACACCGTCGTCTTCGCCATGCTGGGCGAAACGATCGAGTTGGGCGTCCGCGCCACCAGCCGCGACTGCTACGCCCTGGGGGCCCTCCGCGCCGCCCAATTCCTGGCCGGCAAGCCGCCCGGCCTGTACCAAATGAGCGACGTGCTGGGCCTGTGAGCGCCGTCATCGCAGCAGAGCCTTGAATCCTGCCTGCTCGAAGTGGTGGTCCGCGGTAAACGCTTCCGCCAACCCCTGTTGGTGCATTACCGCGAAGGAAACGCAGTCCGTCAGCGACCAGTTCTTATCCGTCCGGCGGGCGAACAGAACGCACCCCGCGTCAAAAAGATCGCGCGTCGCTGGCAAGATTTCGGTTTGTGCGTCCGCGCCCACTGCCTCGAGCAGCCTGAGAAAAACAGGACGGTCTCCAACCTGCGACAGCCAGTTGCCCACTTCCACGAGAACGAAGTCGGTGGTGACAATCAGTCCATGGAACACCTGGGCCAGGGCCACGGCCTCAGCGTGGTGTTGATCGTGGTCGCCGACCAGCGCAATGTAGTACGAAGTGTCTGCGAAGACGCGGTTCATCGCTTCGGATGACCGTAGAGGTAATGATCGACGTTGGCGGAGGCATCCGGTGGGAGCCCTTTCGCCATTCCCACGACGTCTTTCAGACGTTCATACAGACTGGGGACATTCTCTTCTCCCGCCTGGGAGGAGTACCCAGTGAGCAATCGCACCTCGACCCCGATCCCCTCAGGCAGGACCGGCGCGTCGTCCAACCGGATCGCGCCATTTTCCACGTGGCCTCGGTAAACCATGATCGTTGCCTCCCTAACCCTTCCTTATATTCTACCGCGCGGCAGGCGGTTCCGACAGCCCACGTTGATCGAGCCTCGCCTTTGCGGGCAACTGCCTTTCCTGTCAGGCGCTCCGCGTCTGGCCTAATATCTGAGATTTGAGATCTTAGATTTGCAGCTCCTATCCGCCGCGGGCGGCGATGGCCAGGGCCCCGTACACGACCACTTCTTCGCCCAGCTCGGCGGGTACGATGCGGTAGCTTTCCCGCAGCGGCGGGAACACGTAGCGGGCCACCTCCCGCCGCAAGGGCTCGAAGAACAGGGCCTCGCCCACCAGCGGCACTCCGCCGCCCATGACCACGACCTCCGGCGCCAGCAGGGTGATCATCTGTGCGATGCCCCAGCCCAAGGTCCGCAGGGCGCGGCGGAGAATGGCCCGCGCGGCCGGATTGCCCGCGCCGGCCGCCTCGGCGACCATCTTGCCGCTGAGTCGTTGCGGGTCGGACTGGCATCGTCGCCAGAGGTCGGCGGCCGCAGCGGCGGTGCGGGGGGCGGCATGGGAGGTGGCTGGTGGCTGGTGGCTGGTGGCTGGCAGGGAGTCGGAGGGGACCGGCCCATTTTCGCTAGTGCAAGGATTGGGACAGTCCCCGCTTGGGATGTTCGCCTTCAGCCAGGCCTGGGCGGCGGCCGAGATCCCGAATCCGCTGGCGACGGCTTCAATCGTTTGATCGGGCCGGGTGGCCTGCGGCCCGGGCCGCAGATGCCCCAGTTCGGAGGCCACACCCCGGCTGCCACTATAGAGCTGGCCCCCGATGACCAGGGCCCCGCCGATCCCGCTGCCCACGTTGTTATAGAACACCACGCGGAACGACCGCCCCGCGCCGAACAGCGCCTCGGCCAGGCCGGCCGAGTCGGAATCGTTGGCCAGCGCCGCGGGCAGCCCCAGCGTTTGCCGGCACCAATCGGCCAAGGGGAAGTCCGCCCAGCCTTCGACCTGATGACTGGTGATCGTCCGCCCGGCCGCCGCATCGACCGGCCCGCCGAAACCGATCCCCACGGCCCGCACGCCATGCCGCTCGATCAGGCCGCGGGCGGTCGTCTCGATCTGCCGCCGGATGCCCTCCGCCCCGGCGGCGAGTTCAACGTCGCAACGGCAGAGCTCGACCAGCGGCGTGCCGTCGCCCCGCCCCACGCCCAGTTGCAGTTTCGTGGCCCCGATTTCAATTCCCAGGAACATGCTTGGCAACTCCTTACGGGACTCGCAGGGCCGCCGCCTCCGTGTCCCGCTGCAGATACCGTGCGCCCCACAACCACGCCACGCCGCCGAGGGCCATAAAGAGCGAGACGGCGACCATGGCGTGGACCAGGCTCCAGCGGTCGGCGATCGCGCCCACCACCGCCGGCGAGATGGCGTCGCCCAGCGCGTGGATGACCAGGATGTTCAGGGCGAAGGCCCCCGCACGCATCGCAGGATGCGTCACGTTGGCCACGATCGTGTTCGTCGGGCCGGTGTTGAAGAACAGGAAGAACACGGCCAGCCCCAGGAACACCCAGGCCAGGGGAAAGGGCATCGTCAGACAGAGCCACGTGCACGGCACGCAGACCAGCAGTCCCGCCCCCGACACGAGGAAATACGAGCCCGACCAGCGCTGGCGGAGCCGGTCGCCGGCCCAGCCGCCGGCCAGCGTGGCCACCAGCCCGACCGATGCCGTCAACAGCCCGAAAAACGTGACCGGCGTCAGGCCGCACACGTCGGGCACCTTCTGGATTTGCAGGTACTTGGGCATCCAGAAGGCCAGCCCGCCCAGCGCGAAGCTCATGGCCGTCATGCCCAACGTGACGAGCACCAGCGACGGCGTGCGGAGCAACACGAGATAGCTCTTGGCCGGCAACCGCCGCGGCGGGGCGGGCCGCTGGTCGGCCCCGCCGCGGGCCGGTTCCCGCATCAGGAGTGCCCATAGGGCCACGAGCAGCCCCGGCGGCACGACGACATAGAAGGCCCACCGCCAGCTCTCGCCGGCCGGGTTCAGGTGGGCAAGCTGGCCGCCCAGGGCGTAGCCCAACGCCCCGCCCAGCGGAATGGCCATGTAGAACCAGGCCATCATCCGGCCCCGCACGGCCACCGGAAACAGGTCTGAGAGCAGCGCGGGAGCGACCGGGCCATAGGCCCCTTCGCCCACGCCCACCAAGGCCCGCGTGGCCAGCAGCACCGCAAAACCGGTGGCCAGGCCGCTGGCCCCGCTAGCCAGGCTCCACACCACCGCGCCCGCCGCCAACAGCTTCCAGCGCGGCCACCGCCCGGCCAACAGCCCGAACACCGGCGCCGCGATCATGTAAGAAATCATGAAGGCGGAGCCCAGCAGCCCCATCTTCGTCTGCACGATCGGGTCGTGGGCATCGTGGGCCAGGAATAGCGATTGTTCGATCTGCGGCTCCACCGCCGCCAGCACCTGGCGGTCGATGTAGTTCAGCAGATTCATGCCCAGAAGCAATGCCAGGGCCGTCCAGGCTTGCCGTCGGTCATTGGTCATTGGCGGTTGGCCTTCGGCAAATCCGTCCCCCTCTCCCTCCGGGAGAGGGCCGGGGTGAGGGAAACTCGCGTGCGTCAGGAAAAGCGGATCGGCAAGGTCCTCACTCGCGTCCCCTCACCCTAGCCCTCTCCCGGAGGGAGAGGGGACCTGGACTCGATTTCCCGCACCTCGTGGCTGGTCTTCATCGAGCAGAACTTGGGGCCGCACATGCCGCAGTATTGGGCGTCGTTGCCGGCGGCGGCCAGGCTTTGGTCGTGCATCCGCCGGGCGGTCTCGGGATCCAGCGCCAGGCGGAACTGCTCGGCCCAGTCGAAATCGAAGCGGGCCCGGCTCAGGGCGTCGTCCCGCTGCCGGGCGCCGGGGCGATAGCGGGCCACGTCGGCCGCGTGCGCCGCGATCTTGTACGCGATCACCCCCTGCCGCACGTCGTCAGCGTCGGGCAGGCCCAGGTGCTCCCGGGGCGTAACGTAGCACAACATCGCCGCGCCGTACCAGGCCGCCATCGCCGCGCCTATGGCGCTGGTGATGTGGTCGTAGCCGGGGGCCACGTCGGTCACCACCGGCCCCAGCACGTAAAACGGCGCCCCGTCGCAGAGCTCGATCTCCAAGCGGATGTTCCGCTCGATCTGGTCCATGGGCACGTGGCCCGGGCCCTCGATCATCACCTGGCAGCTCTGCTGCCGGGCGCGGCGGGCCAGGTGGCCCATCACCTTCAACTCCGCGAACTGCGCCTGGTCGCAGGCGTCGGCCAGCGAGCCCGGTCGCAGGGCGTCGCCCAGGCTCCACGTGACGTCGTACTGCCGCATGATCTCGCACAGCTCGTCGAAGTGCGTAAACAGCGGGTTCTCCTCGCCCCTGAGCGTCATCCACTTGGCCAGCAGCGAGCCGCCGCGGCTGACGATGCCCGTCAGGCGCCGCCCTACCAGCGGCAGGTGCTCCCGCAGCACCGCGCAGTGGACGGTCATGTAGTCCACGCCCTCGCGGGCCTGCTGCTCGACCACGTCCAGAAAATCCCGCGGCCGCATCTGGCCGATGTCCTCCAGCCGCTCGGCCACCTGGTAGATCGGCACGGTGCCCACCGGCACGGTCGCCGCCTGCATGATCCGCCGCCGAACGGCGTCGATCTCTGCGCCGGTCGAGAGGTCCATCACGGTGTCGGCCCCGTAGCGCACCGCCAGCCGCAGCTTGGCCGCCTCGCACTCCAGATCGCTGGAAAGCGCCGACTTGCCGATGTTGGCGTTGATCTTGGTCCGCGCCGCTATGCCGATGCCGATCGGCGCCAGGCCCTGCGCCAGGTGCACCTTGTTGGCCGGGATGACCATCCGGCCTTCGGCCACTTCCAGGCGCACCAGCTCGGCATCGAGCTGCTCCGCACGGGCGACGGCGGCCATCTCCGGCGTCACCTCGCCGGCCCGGGCCTGTTCGATTTGCGTCAAACTTCCGACTCCTAACTTCTCCTCATTCACTCCCCGCTCACCTTGCCGGTGGCGGCCCACTCCACGCCCCGGGCAATGATCTTCTGCACCTCGGGCGTTTGCAAGGCCTTGCCGTCGTGGCCGTAGGCATTGTGCACCACCCGCCCCTGCCCGTAGTCCAGGCAGAACACCAGCGGCTCGGTCTTCTTGCTCCACGGCGAATCGGCCGTGACCAGCACGTGGATCGGCCCGTCGCCGCAAAGCTTCGCATACAGCTCGTCGTCGGTCGTGAAGGCCGCCAGCCCCGCGGTGATGGGATGCGCGGCATCGGCGATCTTCGACTCGAACGGCACTCGCGGACCGTGGCCCGATTTGCCCATCACCCAATACCGCCCGCACAGCTTGCCGAACTCCGGCCAGTCGGCGAACGAGGCGCTGGCCAGGTGCTGCACGAAGAACCCCTTGCCGCCCTTTACGAAGTCCAGCAGGTTCTCCTTGGCCTGCGGGCTGAGCGGGGCCTTGCCGCGGTGGAAGCGGGCATAGACGATCACGTCGTAGGCCTTCAGGCCCTCGGCCGACTCCAGCGGCTTCAGGTCCTCGCTCACTTTCACGTCGAACTTGCCGGTCGCCGTCAGGATGTCGCGCGTGGCGGCCGACGTGATCTTCCAGGGATGCACGTCCACGTCGTCGCCCGTAATGACGAGCACTTGGATCTTGGGCTTCTCCGCCCCCCAAAGCCCCGCCACCGAAACCAACGCCACCAGACCAACCACAGTCAGAACCGTCAGGGCACGTCGCATGTTGCTCGTCCTTTCCGCCAGAGAGCCAATTTTCTCAGTGACCGTCCCCACGGACCGCCCGACAGGGACTCTCACAGGCTTCCATGCTAGCGACATTCGACGCCAAGTCAAGGAGCCCGCCGACCGCTTGTCTATTCCCCCCCGGGTGGCCCGGCAGCTTGTCTATCGGGGTGCCGGCACAAGAGGCCCTGACGGAAGCCACCTACCGCCGGCGCGGTCCGTGACAGTTTATCCATTCTCCGCCATCGCTAAACTCGCGTTAATGCTCAAGATCAACGTATTCGGAACCGATAACACGGCTGGACAATGGCTTCCTGCGCCGCTGCGCGCAGAAGGCCAGCAATCTCTGCTAGCAAAGGTCGCCCCTATGTGTTCTGCCATGAACAGTCTTGATATGACAGTCCAAGCCCAGGCCGGCCGGCAACCGAACGGTACGGCCGCCGAGGCTCAGGCGGGCCGGCAACCCGAGAATCAATGTATGGCCGCGCCGCCAGCCGGGGATGGGGCATCGAAGAAGTCTGTGCTACTTGCCCAAATCCCCGACCTTGACGCGCCGCGGCATACCGTGGACTTCGCCGGGCCGGCCGATGGCCGCATCATTCGCCAAGGGCTGTCCAATAAACTGGTAATGGGGGTGGGCCTGATCCTGATTATGGTTGCCGTGTTGGAGTTCTTCTGGCCCACGCATGCCAAGTCGAAGCCCATCGTCAACGATTTGCCTGCTTGGCGGGTCCCGGGATCGGCCGTTTCCGGCACGCCCGGCCAACCGGCCAGTCCGGGGGCCGCACTGCCAACGGCCAGCGGCCAGCCGGGGAGTTTCCAGGCCCGCACCGGAACGGCCGCGGGCTCGCCCGCAGTGCTCACTCCGCAATCGCAGGCCGGCGCCAATCGGCCCATGGCGCTGAGCGATGCGGTGGACTATCGCGAGAACAACCGGCTCCTGGAGCAGGGATTGTACCAGGCCGACGTGCGGAGCGATCCGGCCAGCGGCTACCGCGCCGCGCTGCCCGGGGCTGCCCCGTCAGACCCCCGCAACGGTTCCCAAAAAAACTATCGCAACGACTTCCCCGGGGCCGGCAACCTTCAAGGCAGCCCGTTGATGCCGTCGGCCGCCGCGGGCACGTCGTCGGAGCAGGCCCCGCCGGCGGCAGAGCCGGGCGTTGCCCGCCTGGATGGCACCATCGCCCAACCGTCAGCAAGGAACACCGGACCAGGGTCAGTCAACTACTAGGAGTCAGAAGTTAGGAGTCAGAAGGGAGGAGTGGCGAGTGGTGAGTGGCGAGTGGCGAGTGGCCCAAATCCCCAAATCCCAAAATCCCCAAATCCCCGAAGATGACCGCTCTGGACCAGTCAATTATTAGGGCCTTTGCCCGGCGGGCCACGGGCCTGGGGCTGCCGGAACCGGAACCGGAAGTCGTTGCGACGGTATCTGCGTCAAGCGACGCCACGGTCTGCCGGCCGAGCGACGCCGTGGTCTGCCGGTCGGACGACGCCGCAAAATCTGCCGTCCCACCGCCCCATGCCAAGGCCGAGCCTGCCTCCGCCCGCCCGGCGCAGGCCGTGCGAATCGGCATATCGCTCGATGACCTGCTGGCCGATCTGGTCCGTTCACCCGGAACCGTTCACGCGGACGGGCCCGATATTCACGAAGCGAAACCTAAACTGTCCGATGCAGGTGGAAACTCGGCCACGGGTCAGGAACCCGAATTTCCCGTTTCTGTGCCGGCACTCGGTGCCACTGCTGGCTTGCCGTCGACATTGGGTGCCACTGCTGGCTTGCCGTCGACATTGGGTGCCACTGCTGGCCTGCCGTCGACATTGGGTGCCACTGCTGGCTTGTCCAGCAGTGCCGTGCCGCCCTTGGCCGAGCCCGGCCCCACGATACCCGACGGCCTGTCCGCGGTCTGGCCGACCGACCTCGGCCTGCCGCCGACCGACCTCGGCCTGCCGGCCGCGACGCCGGTCTGGGCCGCAGAGGAGACTGCCCCGGCCGGGCAGGATACTGCCACGGCGGCCCCTGTCGAATTGGTGGACGCCCAGGCGGCGGCATTGCCGCCGTGCGAGCCCGGGCCGGCGCCCGCCGCGCCCTGGCGACCCATGTTGCAGGTAGACGCCCTGGCCTGGCCCACCATTACCAGCCGCCTTCAGAGCGGCGCCGCCGCACCGCTGGACCAACTGGCGGCCGGCCTGGCGGAGATCGTTGGCTCGGGCCGCAAGCTGCTGGGCTTTGCAAGCTGGCAGGCCGGCGAGGGAGTGACCACGCTGCTCCTGGTCGCCGCAAAGCGACTCGCCGGCCAAGGACTCCGCGTCGCGCTGGTCGATGGCCGTGCGGCCGAGGCCAAGCTGGCCCGATCGCTGGGTCTGCTGCCGCACTTCGGCTGGCAAGACGTGCTCGGCGGCCAATTGCCGCTGGAAGAGGCGGTTATCGAATCGATCGCCGACCGCATGGCCGTGCTGCCCTGGCAGAAGCCCGGCAGCCCGCCGGCCGGCGTCACGCTCGGCGCGGCCCAAGTCACCGCCAGCCTGGACCTGCTGGCGCGGAACTTCGACGTCGTGCTCGTGGACCTCGGTCCGTTTCACGGCGGGCCGGCCGCCGCAGCCACCACGGCCGCCGCCCTGGCCCGACACGTCCAGGCCGTGGTCCTCGTCCAAGACGTCCGCCGCACCACGCCCGACCAATTGGCCGCCCTGCTGGCCGAGCTGGCCGCGGCCGGCGCCCGCCACGCGGGCACCATCCAGAACTTCGTCGCCCGGTGAATCATCATGTATGAATCCTACTGGCAGCTCCGTCAGAAGCCGTTCGAGAACCACGCCGATCCGCAATTCTATTACCCCTGCGAGTCGCACCAGGCGGCACTGCTGAAGCTCCGCTACGCCGTGGAGAACCGCCGCGGCGGGGCCCTGCTGGCCGGCGCCGCCGGCAGCGGCAAGACCCTGCTGGCCGCCCTGCTCCGCACCATGCTCGGCGAGGCCTGCTCGCCCTTCGTGCGGCTGGTCTATCCGCAGATGGCCACCGACGAGCTGCTGGCCTACCTGGCCGAGGCCCTCGACGGCGACTCGACCGCCGGCGGCGTGAGCCACAGCATCCGCCGCATCGAGCGCTTCCTGACCGAAAACGCCGAGCAAGGCCGGCACGCCATCCTGCTGGTCGACGAGGCCCACCTGATCCATAACGTCCACACGCTGGAAACGCTGCGACTCTTGATGAACCTCGGCCCCGAGGGCCGCCCCGGGCTGACGCTCGTGCTGGCGGGCCAGCCGGGAATCCTCACCACGCTCGATCGAATGCCGCAGCTCGACGAGCGGCTGGGCGTAAAGTGCCTGCTGCGGCCCTTCCATCCGCAAGAGACCGCCGACTATGTCAGCCATCGGCTGCGCGTGGCCGGGGCCACTCGGCCGATCATCGAGCCCGCGGCCATGACCGCCATCCACGAGCTGACCCACGGCATCGCCCGGCAAATCAACCGCCTCTGCGATCTGGCCCTCTTAATTGGCTTTGCCGAGGAGCAGCGGACGCTCACGGCCGAGCATTTCGAGTCCGTCTGCCGCGAGCTGGTGGCCGTCGTCCCGGAGTAGTGGCGAGGGACGAGGGACGAGGGACGAGGGTGGCGGGCCACGGATTCAACGGGCGAAAGCCGCTTTCAATTGACCCCGCAGCAGGGCGGCCACAGATTGAACACGGACTAGCCACGGACCGTGGTTCCATCCGGGGCCGACCGCGACATGGCTGCCCCCTCCCCACTCCCCACTCCCCACTCCCCACTCCCCACTCCCCACTCCCCACTCCCCACTGCTCCCCTGCTAATTGACAACCGCCGGGGGAATCCATTAGGATAAGCCTCGCCCACGGGCGCCCGTGCGCGAGGGACAGGTAGCTCAGTTGGTAGAGCACTGGACTGAAAATCCAGGTGTCGCCGGTTCAACCCCGGCCCTGTCCACTAATAGCTAAGTCGTTTATTACAAACGCTTTGCTGATTCAGCCCTGCCAGCCTTGCATTAGTGCATTCCGGGCTCCGTACCACGTTTGTACCACGAAAATAGGCCCTAAGCGTGGTCTAAGCATGGTAGGTTGGCCTTGTCTCCGCCGTGTGGTACGCCCGTGGTACGGTGGGGCTGCGGCCCGGCTGCTGGCGATGGTCGGCATCCTCCCGTGATATCCCTGGTGGCCTCTACCCAGCCCCTGAAAGACCTTGCTGCTCTGCTTGCCGACGCCCCAAAGCCGCTCGACCGGCAGAGGATCGAGGAACTCCTGCACCTTGTCCGGCTCCACGACGACCAGGGCATCGGGCTTCTTCAGGTCGCTGGCGATCTTGGCCAGGAACTTGTTGGGGGCCACGCCCACGGACGCCACCAGCCGAAGCTCTTTGTGGATCGCCTGCTTGATCTTCTTCCCGATCTCGACGGCCGGGCCGAACAGGTGCTCACTGCCGGTCACGTCCAGGAAGGCTTCGTCCAGCGACAGCGGTTCAACCAGCGGTGTGAACCGCTCGAAGATTTCGCGGATCTGGCGGGAAACCTCGGCATAGTAGCCGATCCTGGGTGGCAGGTAGATGCCTTGGGGACAAAGTCGGTGTGCGGTGGCCGAGGGCATGGCGCTGTGGATGCCGTACTTCCGGGCCACGTAATTCGCCGCTGAGACCACGCCCCGCTTCTCCGGCGAGCCGCCCACGATGACCGGCTTGCCGACCAGTTCCGGCCGGTCGCGCTCCTCGACCGAGGCGTAGAAGGCGTCCATGTCGCAGTGAAGGATCATGGTGCGCCCTCAGCTCATGTACCACCCGCCGTTGACATTGACCGTCTGGCCGGTGATGTAGCCGTTGGTGGCCACCATCACCACCACGTCGGCCACCTCGTCCACCGTGCCAAATCGGCCCACGGGGATCAGTTCCGGCCGGGCGCGCGGATTGTCCCGCATCATGTCCGTTTCGATCAGCGCCGGGGCGATGGCGTTAACGGTAATCCCCTCCTTCGCCAGCAGATTCGCATACGAGTGCGTCAACCCGTGGATGCCCGCCTTCGACGCGGCGTAGTGCGGGCCGATCACGCCGCCCGTCTGCGCCGCGACGGATGATAGGTTGATGATCCGGCCCCACCGGGCCGCCCGCATCCCCGGCAGCACAGCCTGTGTCACCAGGAACACCGATTTCAGGTTGGCCGTCAGCACTTCGTCCCAGTCTTGCTCGGTGATCTGGTCGAACGGTTGCAGCACTGAGATGCCCGCGTTGTTCACCAGGATGGAGATTGGTCCAAGCTGACTTTCGACCTGCCGGACCATCTCGGCGACCTGAGCGGCGATGGAGACGTCGGCGTGCACGACGACGGCATGGCCGCCCTGGCTTCTGATCTCGGTGCAGACGGCCTCCGCATCTGCCGCACGGGTCCTGTAGTTGACGGCCACGCGGGCACCGGCGCTTGCCAACGCCAGCGCCGTGGCTCTGCCAATGCCTCTGCTGCCGCCCGTCACGAGAGCGATCTTGTCTTGGAGTGAGGAAGCGGTTGATGCCATAGTCTTCACTTCTCTTGAGTGGGCGGTAGGAGCGGCAATCTGAGCCAAGCCAGGCCGATGTCGCGGTTCATGTGACTATTGACGCCCACGGGCATCTTCGCCTCAGCGTTGGCATCGTAGAAGACCGCCAGCCGATTGCCCACTCGCAACACCGAAGGCAGGCCGATGATGTGCGCCGAGGCCGAGTCGTTCTCCCCGCCCTTGCCCAGTTCCAACACCGGGCCCTTCTTCTGCCAGTGGATCAAATCCTTGCTCGTGGCGAGCGCCGCCAGCCTGCCCTTGGGGCCAGCCGCGTCGTAGTGCATGTAGTAGGTGCCGTTGGCTTCGTAGACCCAAACGTCCCTGGCCCCGAGGATGTCGCACTTCTCCGGCCCGTCGCCGTGATGGAGCAGAATGCCATGATCAACAGCCTCCAGCCGGTATCTCGCAGCCGGACGCCCGTCGCGGTATTCCGCGCGCCGAGTCCCTTCGGCGGCAGTCGCAGGCTGTCCAACGAATGCCACGGCCCAAAGAGAAGCTGCCGTAAGCCCTGCCAGAACTACCTTGTGCATGCGTCACCTTCTGTTGCTTTGCTAGTCCCACGGACTGATCACCGCGCGCACGAGGGTCCATCGTCCCTGCTGGCTTTCGATGGTCACATGTTGCTGGTCTTCTGAGAACTGGATGGTCGGTGGAGTCGGTGGGCCTGTTTCCCGACCGTCCCTGGCCACCGCATTGACTGGCTGCGGTACCAGGACAAGGGTCAGAAACACGGTTCGGAGCAGAGACTTCATGTTGCCTCACTCGCGAAATAGCTTGGCCTTGTCGTCCAGCGGCCTGAGCCAGATGTTGCGAAACCGCACCGGGCTGCCGTGGTGGTCTTGCAGAAAGAGCGGGCCGCAGCCCGTCTTGAGGATGCTCGCCCGAATCTTGTCCGTATAAGCTGTGTTTTGGTAGACCAACGGATTCCATCGAGAGATGCTCTCAGTGAAATGGGCCTTGTGTTGCACCAGTACGCCGTTGAGCATCGCCGTGATCTCGCCTGGCTGGGCCACCTTGCCCTTGTCGTCGCGGCGGGGGGCGGTGTAAACAATGTCATAGACCTGCCACTCGCCGGGCTTCCGAGCGACGTTGACCAGCGGCGGTGAAATGCCGTACAGAGCCCCCAACGTCTCCTTGGGCTCGACCGGATTGTTGTAGGAGTTGAGGATCTGCATCTCGTACATGCCAAAGATGTAGACGCCGCTGTTGCCTGCCCAGCCTCCCTTCTTCCCCTCGTCGGGCACGGCGAACTCTACGTGGATCTGGGCATCACGGAAGTGCAGCTTCGACACGATAAAGCCGTCCTTGACGACCATGGCCCCATCCACGACCGGCCACTGGCAGGGTGTGCCCTTGACGTTCAGGAAGGCATCGGTGCTGTCGCCGTCGAAGAGCACAATCGCGTCCGAGGGCGGCTTGCCGGGCGTGGTTTCCACGATCTTGAGTTGCTCCGCCGCCATGCAGACGCCGACCGACATGCCGACCTGGACCAACCATAGTGCGAACCTTGCCGTCCGAATCCTGTTGCGTTTGCTCATCAGTGGTCTCCTGTTGGTTGTTTAGCTGCTGCGTGTGGCCGTGGTGAGCCGCCCACCGACCATGCGCCCCTGGCATATCTGCATCCGAATCCCGGCGTCGGTGCTCTGGCCCACGAGGTTGTGAAGGATGAGCAACTCGTCGCAGTCGTGCTGGTAGATGCCGTTGCCATTGGCCCCCCACACGATGTTTCGGTCCACGAGGTTCGGCACCTGGGAGGCCTCCATGAAA
>JBEKTY010000157.1:0-18948 GCA_049515555.1 Thermoguttaceae bacterium | reverse complement strand
AAAAATGCCCAAAGTGACAGGACCCCACCAATTTGCGGGCCTGGCGAAAGAAACGCTTGCCGAAAAACGGGAATTTGCCTATCCTGGGCATTGGGTCTTTCCTCCATGGCCTGGGCCTGGCGCAACCTGGGCAGGCACCTACAACAATGGAACGAAAGACCCGTTTTCATTGCAAGATCAATCTGTCAGCCGAGTGCTAGCACCGATGGCGTTTACAGTTTGAGTAAATAACACTGAGCCCAGCATGAAACTGCGCCACCCCATCATCCTGACATCGCTTGTCGGCTGCGTCCCGTTGCGATCCCCCTCTTGGGCTGCGGGTCATCTGCAACGATGTTCTAGTGCACGTGGCCGTTCTTGGCACCGACAAGTCGTCCCGGGGACGCGGTCAGGGCCAGCGGTACAGGGGTCGCCAATCTTGCCTCTTGGGTGCTGCTTGTGAACCCAGTCAGCAAGTTGGCGGATGAATGGTTCTGGGAACTTGCTGCGAAAGCCGCGTCCCGTCTTCTCAAGTCGGAACTTGTGCGCGCCTGGTACTTTGCCTAGCGCAAATCTCTCGTTTCCAAAATAAAGGAACCTGTGCGAGATTAACGCGAATTCGCCGTGGTCTTTCGAGGAAAGGCGAACTGGACGCTTACGGTCGGGAAAACGCCGGAGATACTCACCGAATGAAAGCTTCTCGTCCACTCGCATGATATAGATTATTGTTCCGTGGCCGGAGCTCTTCTTGCTCTTACCGCCGACTCCAATTATCCAGTCCTCCATCTCCGCCAACTCAACGACATTTCTTCTCTTGACTTCGGGTTTCTTGTACTTGCAGTATACGAGCGTACAGACTCGATCGTTAGGGTTCGGAGCCAAGCCGGTGTCGTGGTCAACGACGTAACAGAAGAGTTTCATGGCATCTGACCTTTCGTGGGGTTGTGGGTACTAACCTGTGACTGTCTCGACCGGTCCTATCGCCCCAGCGATCTTACGAAGTCAGCAGCCTTCGCGGTGAAATCTGGGGCGACCCACCTTGGCGGCGAGCGCTGAATCGAGACCTTTCCGTCGAAGTCGCCAAAGATGCGCCGCATTTCGGGGGAAAGGACTTTCAGCAACTTGCCCGCCCGGTTCCGACCATAGACGCTGATCTGAACCGCCTTGTGCAGCAAGCGGCTGTTCGCCGTGCCTTTCACCAGGACAAGCGATTCCTGTTGCCGCTCGAATACCCGCGAATGGCGGACGTGGAAGTTGCGTGAGAACAGGTGCTTCAATTCCGTGTTCGTGAACTCGGTTGCCCTGCCCGCTCTCTCGACCTCGAAGAAGCCTATCAGGTAAAGTGCGGGATCGGAAGCAAAGCCGCATCCCTGTAGCCCACAGTAGAAGGCGAGCAGATCGCCGCGCCTTAGGTGCCGCAGTCCAGCTTTCGGCGAGGTCGGATCCCCGTAGGTGAACGTCTCGAATTCCGGGTCAACATGCATCGGCTGATCGGCCATTCGCGCCCGGCGAGGCTTGGGAAAGTACTCAACCAATCCCCGCCCGCGACGCCCAACAGTGTTGCCGTAGGTCCTCTCGTCAGCGTCCTGCCCGTCGGGTATCGGGATGTACTCAAACGTCCCGTCAGCGAACAGAGGTCCATGAATACCGCCCGAGCCGGTGTCGATTCCGATGCGAAGAAGGACGACGTTCATTTGGTCCGTCCCTATCGGGAACAGGGGCGCGGTTCGCACCACCCATACCCGCACAAACAAGGAAAGGCATTCCTGTGGCCGACAGCCCTCACCCTAACCCTCTCCCGGAGGGAGAAAGGACCTCAATTGTTCAATTTGCAAGAGCCCGCTTATAGTGTCTTCAGGCTGATCGCGCGGAACAGGCCTTGTTCGGCGGGGCCGGTGGCGCGGAAGCCGACCGTGCCGCCCCGCAGGTCCACGTTGGCCTGGGTGTAGATGCGTTGGCCGTCCAGGAAAACGTCGATCGTGCCCTGGCGGCACTCGACCGCTACGTGGTGCGGCTCGCCCTTGCGGATCTGCGCGGGCAACGGCACGGGCTCGGCGATCTGCCATTGGCCGCCCGCGCGGCGGTGCGGCCGCAAGGTGTTGGGCCGGGTCTTGAACTCGGGCGCATTGAAGGTGCTGTCGGCCGTCTGGAGCTGGAACATCAGGCAGCGGCCGTCATCCTGGCAGCGCACGACCCAGCCGGCGATCCCCTGGCCTTCCTTGGGAATGGTCAGCTCGAACTCCAAGCGATAGTCGGCGTAGCCTTCACCGTCGATAAGGCCCACGTCGCCGCCGGAGACGAGCAGCCCCCGGGGAGTGAACTTCCAGCCTTGGGGGCTGGACCAGATTTCGGGCCGCGTCTCGAGGTTCTGGCCGAAGATGGGCGGCGTGGGCTCGTCCTGCGGCTGCTTGGCGCGGTCGGCCAGGGTGGCCACGTCCGCGCCCAGCGCGGCCGCCGGCACGACGACCAGGTCGAACATGAAGGGCAGGCGCCGCGGCTTCCGGTTGCCGAACTTGCCTACTTCGCCCAGGGTCAGGACCGAAACGAACTCTGGGGCGGCGTGCCGGGAGGCGACTATTCCGGGCCACGTCCGCAGGAAGACGGGCCGCGCGGATTGGACGGCCCGGGCGATCTGGGCGTCAGTGGCGTCGAGGCTGGGCAGGGCCACCGTTGCGAGCTGCCCGTCGCCGCGGACGGGGAAGCCCAGCCGCCCGCCCCGATCGAGCGTGGCCAAGAGGACCGGCCGCCCGCCGCTCTTTACGGGCGTGGCGAACAGCAGGTCCGGACCGGCCAGAACGGCTACTTCCTTGATGCGCGAGACCTGGCCCGGGGCGACGGGCACCTTCAGGAACCGCCGGCCTTCCAGCACGAGCGAGTTCTGGAAATCGACGGTAAGCTTTTCGCCGGCCTTGAACTGGCGCTCGATCCGCAGATAGCCGCCCTCGGCTGCCGAAGGGGACAGTCCCATTTTCGTCGGACGAAAATTGGGACAGTCCCCGTGAACCGTTGCCGGCACCGCATCGCCGGAAGCGGCGACGACCTTTGCGCCGCAAGCCCACTCGGGAATCCGCACCCAGAGCGTAGTGCGGGCCGTGGCGTCTGCGTCCCGCGGCGCGAGCTCGATCTCCATTCTCGTGCGGCCCTGGAGGTAATCGCCCCGGCTGCGGACCGCAACCGACCACTCCCGTCCGGCGGCCTTGACCGGCGCGGTGAAGTCGCAGGGGAAATTGACGATCACGCCGCGCTGGCTTCCGGCGGCCAGGTAGCCCTTGAGGAAGTGCAGACCCAACGGCCCGTGGAAGCTACAGCAGAAGGGCCATTCTTCGACCTTTTCCAGCGCGGCCACGGGCCCGGCCGCATCGCCGTCGACATGGGCCATGCCGTAGCCGCCGTTAGGGCACTGGTTCGTCGCGTATTGGTTCTCCAGCAGCCGCTCGGCCACGTCGAGGTAGCGGGTGTGGCCGGTGAACCGCCAGAGGTCCAGGCTGAATCGCAGCCAATCCGACTCGCTGCACCCCTCGTCGCCTTGGAAGAAGACGTGCCAGTGCTCGCCGACGCCGCCCAGCGGCCAGACGAAGCTACCCTTCATGGCGGCCTGCCACTTGGCCTGGGCCCGCTCCAGGTACGTGCGGTTGCCGGTGATCTCGTACAGCTCCAGGATGCCGCGCCAGGCGCAGAGGTTGCCGTGGCTGTGCTCGATCGGCAGGCAGTCGAACTGCTTGAAGAACTCGGCCATGCGCTGGGCATGCTTCAGATAGCGCTCATCTTTGGTCTCGCGGTACAGCATCGCCAGGCCCTCGATGGCCGGGAAATAGCAGCAGGTGTAACCGTCGCCGTAGGTGCCGCTGGCGTGATACTCGGCCTGACGGGCCGGCGCGCACAACTCGTCGGCCGAGTTGACGTAGAAATCGCCCAGCCGCCGGGCCGCGGCCAGCAACTTCTCGTCGTGGAACTGCCGGGCCGCGGTCACCAGGCCGACCAGCAAGCGGGCGTTGCCCCACAGCATGGGAATCGGCGGCGAGTTCTTCACGAGCGGCTGGGCCAGGTCCACCACGGCGCCGAAGTGTCCGTCGGGCTTCTGATAGCGGGCCACCGTCTTCAATAGGGGGGCCAGGGTCGGCGGCGAGAGCCGGCCCGGCGGGCTGGTCAGCGTGGCCAGCTCGAGGAACCGGCCCGAAACGTCGCCGCTATAGTTGGTGAAGATCCGCGCAAGCTCGAAGGAGACGTCGGCCCGCAGCCAGGGCTCGGTATAGGGTGGCTGGGCCAGCCGGGCCACGCCGCGGGCCAGCGCCGCGCCCAGCGGCCCCGCGAGCGTTACCTCACGCGCCGGGGCCAAGGTGACCGCCGGCCACGACGCGGCCGGCTCGGCGGCAAGGGCCGGGCCGATTTGGATCAGGAGAACCGCGGTAAAAACTGAAATTAACCGAGCGGGCGATGGCATGTGATATGCTCCAATTTCCCAAAGGTTAGTTGGCAAGGACCTTCTCCAGTCGCTTGCGGGCTTCGATGATCGGCGGTTGATTCCACTCGACCTGCAACGAACGGACGTAGGCGTCCAAGGCGCCTCGGTAGTCGCTGCGCTTTTCCAGAAGCTCGCCGAGGCGGTTATAGGGGAGCGGCGTTTTCGCTCCGGCCCTGATCCAGGCGCGATAGGCGGCCGCTACGCCGCCTTCGTCTTTCAGTCGCTCGCAGACCGATCCCAGGGCGCGGTACGCGGCGTCGCGCGAGGGGTCCTCCAAGAGCGCCTTTTGCAGCAGCTCTCGGGCCTCGACATCTCTGCCGGCGTTGAAGGCGGCCAGGCCTCGATCCAGCAGTTGTTGTGCCCGGGCCCGGGCCGCCTTGCGATCGGTCACGGCCTTCTCGTCGGGAACGACCGCCGTCAGGGCGATGAGGATGGGGCATGCGCTGCGCCGGGGATTGGCGAAGCGGACCGACTTGACCGCCGCTTCAGGCCGCGGATTCACCCACAGCATCTGGAACACGCTGGCCGTCGGGAAGAGCTTCGTGCTGCCGGTCCAAGCGATGCGGCTTTGCGTGCCCTTCTCGCGCGGCAAGAGGGCGGGCGGGGAGATCCAGTCCCGAATGTTCTCGTCGGCCACCAGGGGGATGTCGTGCCCGGTGCCGTCGGCATACTCGACGCGGTACAGGCCGACCGGCTGGCCGTTGCCCGCATACGTGGCGGCGTGCAGGAAGCACAGTCCCTCGACGCGGAAGCCCAGCGGAATGCTCACGTCGGCCGGCAGCCGCTCGGGGAAGGGCCGCGCATCGGACTTCAGCACGATGCAGCACCGCGGCTCGGCGCCGACCAGGAACGGCACGCCGCCGAAGCTTTGCGGCCCGGTCGGAAAGCTCCGCAGATCGCAGTCGGGCCCCTGATCGGACCAGCCGCCCTGGCCGTCGTCGCCTTTTTCGTCGGCGAAGCCGCGGTTGGCCAGCGCAGTCAGGTCCAGCGGTTTGTAGGCGATCTCCGGGGGCAAGGCCCGGGTAGGCGTGTAAGGCTCGATGGCAATGCCCAGGCCCATCATCAGCGCCGAGACCACGCGGGCCGACAAGCGCTGCAACTGCGGATGCGGCGTCTCCCAACGCAACTGATCCAGCAGCAACCGGCCCCGGCCGACGGGGACTTCGACCAGGCCGCCGGGAAAAACGTGTTCCAGCGCGCCTTCGGCCGAGGCCGAATAGTGGATCGAGTCTTCAATCTTCAGCGACGGGTCGTCGGCCTGGGAGCCGGCGCCCTCCGAGCCGTCGTAGCGCTTCCAATACAGGTCGATCTGGCTCAGCCCGGGTGTCAGCCAGGTGTAACCGTTGCGATAGGCTCGGCCTTCCCACATGCCGAAGGGCTGCGCTGTCAGTGCGACCGGCTTGCCCGCCAGGGCCGCAAGCCACTCGCAATGTTCCGGGCGGGCGCCGTGGACGACGAGCGTGGCCCCGGAGGCGAGGGCCTGCGGCCAGCGGGCGGGCGGCTGGAAGGCGGCCGGCAGCGGCCCGGCATCGAGCAGCAGGATCGACGCTGCGGCCAGCGGCGGATCGGCGCCGGCCACGGTCAGCGACACGCCCAGACTGTGCAGCTTCGACACGACCGGAGAAGCGGGCTCGGCCGACACCAGGAGCCGGCCGGCGGGGATCCGGAACGGCTTTCCGCCGGCGGCGTAGGCCATCAGCCGATCGAGCAGCTCGCCGGCCATGGGTTCCACGCCGTAGCGGCCGACGACCGGGAACTGGTTCAACAGGTAGAAGCCCCGGCCGCGGTAGCACTCCATCATCTGGACCCATTCCAGGCCGCTTTCGGTGCCGCTATCTGCCAGGGTGACGAAGGGACCGCCCTCTGGTTTGGAGTACGCGCCGCGGGCGCTCACGTGGTCGGGGTTCCAGAAGTGCAGGTCCCAGGCAGTGAGGCCCGAGAGCACGGGATGCTGCGGCGTGCGAACGAAGGGCATGCTGACCCACTCTCGGGGCTCCAAGGCCGTTCTGACGGGCAAGCCGCTCAGCGCCCGGTCTTGCGCCAGCACCACGATGCGGCCGCCGGCGGCGACATAGGCGCCGAGCCTGTCGGCGGCCACCGCCGTATCGGCCTGCAAGGCGCCCTCGCCGATCACTAGGACGGTGGTGGCCGGGTCGCCTTCGGGCCCGCTCGGCTCGCCGATCGCGGCGAAGGCGAGGCCCGCCTTGCGGAACACCGCGGCGGTACCGCCGGCCGGATCGAAGAGCACGATGTTTCGCCCCGCGGCCGCGATGGGCTTCCGGACCGTCGGCCAAATGTCCAACTCCCGCCGTTCGCCGTATACGAAGCCGCCGTCGGCCAGGAGCCGCACGTGCAGGGTGAAAGGCGTCCGCTGACTGACCGTAGGCGCGACCAGCGAGAACTGCCCGCGCTCGAGGCCGCCGCTGGGCATCGGCCGCAGCTCCTCGCCGTGCGCTACAACTTTGCCCGACGGATCGAGCAGCTCCCACTGCAACGCAAAATCGGCGGGAACGAACAGATCGTTGTGCAACGAGTAGCTGCGGCGGACCTGGTCGCCGGAGAAGGCGTGGTGGGTGTGCTCGGGCATGATGAAACATTGCAGGTTGTGGGCGCGGCGGGCCACGCCGGCCACGGGCGTGTAGTTGCAGACGGCCGCCACGCCCAGGTCGCGGTGGCCGTCGAGGTTCTGCTTCCACATCCAGGCGACCGGCCCGCGGCCCGAGTCGATGCCCGGCCCCAGCACGTCGTCCTCGCCCACGAACTTGGACAGTCCGGGCGGCATGTAGGCGCTGACCTTCCAGAGGTTCTCCGTGTTCATCAGGACCTTTTCGCCGTAGCGCCAGGCGGTTCGCCGGTAGAGGTTGACCGGAATCTCCTGCCCCGGCCGGAACGACTGGTCCAAGCGGCGGTAGAAGGCGCCGTCGGGAAAGTAATTCGAGTGGCCGAGAAAACCGAAGCCCGAGACGGGGTGCGGGTTGGTGGACTCGAGCATGTAATGCGTCGAGAAGGTGTCGTGCAGGCCGTGGAGGTCTTCGTCGCCGTCGAAGAAGGTCCAGCGCGAGGGGTCGAGCTCCTTGAGGGCCCGGTCCAGCGTCTGGAAGCGGCGGGCCCCCTTTTTCGGATCGCCGCCGCCATAGTCCAGAAACGAGAGCCATTCGTTGGACAGGTCCCAGGCGATGATGGAGGGGTGATTGCCGTACCGTGTTGCGCCGGCCAGCACGTTGCGTGTGGCGCTCTGCCAGAACACGTCGCGGTCCACGTTGTGCCGGCTGGAGGAATTGAAGATCGCGGCCAGCGAGAAACTCGCCAGGTGGCCGAACTCGTCCATGAAATCGGGATAAGGGGTGCCGCGGGACCATTGGATATCACCGACGTTCACGCCCCCGCCGCCCTGGCAGGTGGAGCCTTTCAGGCGCACCGGCGCGCCGTTGAAGTACAGCCGATCCTTGTCGACCCAGCACTCGCGAAAGCCGAACCGCTCGCGCAGCAGGTCCAGCCGCCGGCCGGTCGCGGCGTCGACGGTCTCGACGGCCAGCGTGTACAGCTTGGCACTGCCGGGCCCCCACAGCACGGGATCGCTCCAGGCGCAGGTGAAGGCCAGCGGCGTGGCCTGGCCGGGCTGGAGGGTCAGCTCGCGGCGGCCCAGTTCCAGAATGGGTTGATCGGCGTCCAGGACCCGCGCCACGATGCGCGCGGCGACGGCGGCTGACTCGTGGCTGGCCACGATCAGCCGGGCGCTCAGCTCGCGTTTGCGGACAGAAGGCACGACCAGCAGGTCGTGGGCCGACACCGGGGGCGTGGTCTCCAGCGCCACTTTGCCGATTCCGAAGCCGCTCATGCTGCCGCCGCCGGGGGCATCCAGGTACGAAACGCTCATCGTGGGCGATGCCGGGTTGACGTAGTCGGGGTCCATTATGGCCAGCACGTCGCGGATGACGATCAGCACCTCGTTGTCGCCGGGCCGAACGGCCGCCGTAACGTCGCAGGTGCAGGGCGTCTCCGCGCCGCGTATGTTGCCCACTTTCTGCCCGTTGACGTAGATCGTCGCCTCGTCCATCACATTAGCGATGTCCAAGCGGTAGTCTTTCTTGGCCGCTTTCTCCGGCAGGGTGAACGTGCGGCGCAGGTACAGGCCGTGGGGCCGCGGGTTCAGACTCTCGATCGGGTACTGCCATGGCGCGAAGGGGACTTGCCGCGGCTGCCACTGGAGTTTCGCGGGCGGCGGAAGCGGCGGACACAGCTCTGGCGTCGGCGCCGCCTGCCACGTGCCGTTCAGGCAGAACGAAGTCCGCTCGCCGGGCAGTGCCGCGGAGAACTCCACGCTGCGCTCTTCCTTGGCCTCCAGCGGATTGGGCCACGGAAGGTCTTGCGTCACGCCCGGAAAGAAGCTGATCGAGTCGGCCGGCGGCCAGCCCAGGTCCGGCGACCGCGCGGCGCGGGCCTGCGCAGCGATCGTGTAGCGGCGCGAGTCGGGGATGACCGTGAAGGGTATCTCCCGCGTCAGGCACTGGTGCGGCTGCAAGGTCAGCGTAGCGCGATCCGCGCCTACGCGCTGCCGGAAGTAGGCCTGCACCTCCGCGGTGTACGTCACCGTCAACGGCACGGGCAGGGGATTGCTGATGCGGCAGGTGGCCAAGGCACGGGCGCCGTCGGCCGTTTTCTTCAGATCGGCGGGCACCGCCAGGTCCTCGACCTGGCGAAAGCCGTCGCTGGCTCGTCCGCCGAACGTGGCGTCCAGGTTCAGCCGGAGCGCCGTATCGCGATTGAACCAGGTGGCCCCGTAGTTCTCCGGGACCCAGCCGTGGCCGCGCGCCGGTTCGGTGGGATACAGCGTGAGCCGCGCTACGCGCATGCGGCGGATCGACTCGGGCAGCACGGCAATCTCGTCGCCTGCGCGGATGTCGGCGGACTGGCCCGTCTGCGCCTCGGCGAAATACACGCCCGGCGCCACTTGCAGCGGGTCGGAGGTGGTGGCCAACTGCCATAGCCGGCCGTTGAGATAGAGGCACAAGGCGCCGAAACGGTTCTGCGGCGCCTCGGCCCCCGCTTTCCCCGATTCGTACCATACGCCGGCGTAGTAGCGGCCGGGCTTCACGCCGGTCAATTTCCAGTACGCGCCGTCGTTGTCCGGGTCGCGAATCAGCCGGTTTTCGCGGCCGACAGCGGCCGTGGTCAGTCCCGCGACTAGAGTGTCATGTTCCAGCTTGAAGTCGGCGTCATCGGCCACCAGGGGCATCAACTGCGAGGCGTCGCAGGTCAGGGCGCCGGCGGGCGCCGCGGGGAGCTTGCTTAGCAGGCTCCGTCGCTGGGCCGCATAGTTCGGCGGCCCCTTGGCGGGCATCGCCGGCTCCGCCGCCGCGGGCGGCGGGGCGAGCACGAACTCGGGCCACTTGGCGCCCACGGGAACCAGCGGCCCGTAACGCTGAACGCGGGACAGCCGCACCTCGTCGATCAACCCCGACCAGGCGTATACCGAATGCTGCGACCCCAGCTTGATCGACGACGGAGTTTGGAAAAACGGCAACGGACGATCGGTGCTGTAATCGACCAGTACGCCGTCGACGTAGTACCGCACGGCATGCCGGTCCCACTGCCAGGCGACGTGCTGCCATTGGCCCGGGCGGAACCAGTCGCGGGATTGCGATGCGCCGCAGGCGATGCTGGGTTGCGGATCATACTGGCCGGCAGAGGCGCGCCAGGAAAGGCGCAAGGCGGAACTGGTATCGGCCTGGAGCTTCATCAGGTCCACGTCGCCGGCCATCAACAGGGAGTAACAATGGATGTGCTCCGGCACGTCGTCCGGGGCGAGCCAGAACTCGAGCGTTCCTTCCTCTGGCATGCGCGCGAGCGACAGGGGGATGACGGCCGAAGAGGCCAGGGCCCGCTCCAACCGCAGCCCTCGGCCGAAGCGGCCGCCTTGTGCGTCGGTGAGCTTGGCGCCGCCCTCCAAGCGGTACGCGGCAGGGCTGTCGAAGTCTACGAAGGCCAGGGTATCCTGGTCCGCGGCCGGCTTGGCGGTCAGCACCGCGTCGGGATCGTAGGGGCGCGGCAAGTCGGCGGAGAAGAAGGCGTCGTCCCACGTGACGTCGCACTCGCCCCAGGCGACCAGCTCCACGGAAACCGTGCGGACGTGGCCGGGGATCGTCACTTCCTTGCGGGCTTCGGCCCACGACGGCGTGAACGCCAGGTTCAAGCGCGCCAACTCCTGCCGCCCTTCGAACGCAGTGCCGTAGATCACCATTGCCCCCCGGCCGGCGCCGCGGGCCCACACGCCGAAACGGTAGGCGGCGCGGGGCACCACCTCGATCAGGCTCATATTCAGCGAGAGGCTCCCGCCGCGGGGCGCGCGGACCCGCAGGGCTCGCTGGCCCGAGTGCGCCTCGGGCACCAACCGCAGCTCCGGAGCCTGCCCGGAGGCGGACCACCTCCAGCGGACCGGCAGCCACGGATCATCCGCGTCGAACCGGGCGCCTTCGCCGGCCAAGCCGCGCAGCCGCGGCTGGGAAAGCCGGCCCGCCGTCTCGAACCCGCCGTTGGCGAGCAGATTGCACTCGACGGCCGGCGCGACGCCGGGGACGATCGGTCCCAGAAAAAGGAAAAGCAGTACGCGGGGCAGCAAGGATCGAAGACGCATCATGTAGTCCCCTTTCAAAGTAGCCGGCACACGGAGTGTGCCTAATACCAAGTTCGGCGCGGGTCTCCCGACCCCGCCGCCGCCCGACCGAAGGTCTCCGGGGCTGGGGAGACCTTCGGTCGGCGGTGTGGCTCGGTCGGAGACCGGCCACAACGCGGGTAGCTGCCGTACTCATCACGCTCCGCGTGATGCCCTTCCTCTCGCGGAGCGAGAGGAGTACGGGAAATGCGGAACTTATTCTTCGGCCGGTCCTTACTCTCTGCCCGGCGTGCTCACTTTCCGGGGCGGAAGTCGTCGACCACCTTGGCGTACTTGCCCAATTCACTGTAGTTGTTGGCCCAGGTGGTGTACATCACCCCGCTGACCTTGGGATATTTGACGGCCATCCGCAGCCAGTCGGCCATCCGCTCCGAAGGCGCGTCGTAGTAGCCGCACAGGATTTGCCGGTGTCCGCGGCCGGCGAACCAGGCCAGCGTCTTTTCCTGGGCCACCCAGGTCATGATGATCACGTCCTTGTCCAGGCCGGCCCACGAGCCGGCGAAGGGCGCGTCGCCGCGGACCAGATAGTATTTGCCCGGGCCGGCGTTGTGGTTCGGGTCGAACATGTCGCTCCAGACGTAGATCGGCTTGTCGGGATCTTCCCGGCGAATCATGGCCGTGCAGTGCTTCACGTTGTCGGCCAGCATCTGCCCGCACGTCTGGCCGGTCTTGCGGCACGAGGCGTCCCAGCCCATGTGGCGGATCTCGTCGTGCGTCATCATGTAGCCGTCGGGCTCGAGGACTTCGTGTACGCTGTGCAGGTTGCGGCCCATGATCTGCCACATCTTGGGCTCGTTCCAGCAGGCGAAGATGCCGTAGCCCAGCGTAATCATGGCATGGCTGTACGAGGCCAGCACCCGCTGCCCCTCGTGGAGCCGGCTGCCGGCGGGCAGGGATACCGTGGGGCCTTCGTACCACGTTTTGTAGGCCCCCGGCCAGTCGGTGTTGCCCAGCTTGGGATCGACGGCCTTGGTGAAATCGCGGCCCTCGCGGTAGACCGTTTGGCCGTCCCGGCTGGTGATCTGGAACTTGAGACTATCGCGGCGGATGAGGTTTACCAGCCCGCCCGGCTCCAAGCGGACGTCGTCCAGCCACAGCTTGCCCTTGTTGCCGCCCCAGGAGCCGATGTAAATGCCTACCTGGTCGTTGTCCAGGGTGTTGAAAACGATGTCGTATTTCGTCCAGTCCTGGGTGGGTTTGATGTCGAACGATTGATGGTCCAGGGCCTGGCCGGTGCCGCCCTTCACCAGCGCGAGGGCCATGAAATTGAACGTGCCCGGGGCGTCGAAACCCTCGGTCTTGACCTGCACCGACATGTGATAATAGCGGAACGGCTTGACCTTGACGGCCTGGTTGATGCGGCCGTTGCCGTGCGGGCTTTTGGTCTTGATCTCTTCGAAGCGGATGGAGTTGCGGCCTTCGATTTTGACTTTCGTGTCGATGTAGCCCAGGGCGCCCAGCTCGTCGACGTACCAGCCCGGCACCCGCCCGTAGGCATCGGCCTCCAGGCCGGGGTTGAGGAGCTTCAGGTCGTCGTCGGCGGGCACGAGCCGGCGGCCCCGGACCACGAAGGGCGCGGCTTCCACGGGCATCCCCTCGGCCAGGCTGGGATCGTTGCTCAGGAGGTCCGCGCCCTGATCGCACACGCAGGCGATGAACTGGAGCTTCAGGTCTCGGGCAGCCTGCCGCAGCCGCTTGACGTTCTGCTCGTAGCGCGGGCGATCGACGGTCACCTTTTCATCCCAGCGGCTGAACTTGCAGTCGGTCACCACCACGCCCGTATAGCCGGCCGCCGCCGCCTCCCGCATCGTCTTCACGCAGCGATCGACCTCTTCCGGGTGCATGAAGTTGCCGCTCAGGTAGACGAGCTTCGTGGCGGCGATGGTTTTCGGATCGCTCATGATCCGGGAGTCCTGGGCCCGCCCTTGCGTGGCGACCACGGCAACAGTCAGGAAGGCGGCAGTCAGCAACGCGGCAGCAAACTTCATAACATGCTCCTTGCGTTGAACTCGTGCGACGGGTATTATCACCAAACAACGGGCGTTTGTCCATAATTTGGGAGATTCCTGCCTGGCGGGGGCTTTGCAAGCCTTGCCTAGTCTTATTATAATGACCTGAACCTTTTTCACAGGAGAAATCATCGTGCCCAATATCGCCGCCGTCCTGAAGGACGAAATCCGCCGCTTGGCGAAACGAGAGATCAAGGCCAACACGTCCTCGACCAAACAGGCCGTCGCCCAGTACCGCCGCGACATCGCCAAGTTGAAACGGCAGGTTCAGGCCCAGCAGAAGGAGGTCGACTTTCTGAAGGCCCAGGAGCGCAAGCGGCTAGGGCAGCCGCAGGCCCAGGGCGAAGAGGAATTGGAAGGGGTCCGGTTCTCGGCCCGCTCGGTCCACGCCCAGCGGCAGCGGCTGGGCCTCAGCCAGCAGGATTACGCCAAGCTGGTCGGCGTTTCGCCCATGACGATCTACAACTGGGAGTCGGGCAACTCGCGGCCCCGCAGCGAGCAGCTTGCCGCCCTGGTCGCAGTGCGAAAGCTCGGCAAGCGGGAAGCGATTAAGAAGCTGGAAATGCTGTAATGAACCTGACTATCGACCAATTCATCGTCTGGTTGATCGTGGGCAGTTTGGCCGGCACTCTGGCCGGCAGACTGGTGACGCTCAAAAAGGAAGGGCTGGGCCGCTGGACCAACCTCGGCGTAGGCATGGTGGGGGCCTTGATCGGCGGCCTGCTCCTGAAGCTCGTGCACAAGTTCGTCCACGTCAACCTGGGCCTGGGCGAGATCAAGGTCACCTTCGAGGACCTGCTGGCAGCCTTCCTCGGCTCGCTGCTGTTCGTCGTCGCCTGGTGGCTGGCGGCCAAGCTCAGGGGCAAGAAGAAGTCCCGGTAGTACCCCGCGGCGGAAACGGCTCGTCCTTGATGTAGGCGGTCCCCTGGAACAGGGCCACCAACTCCCCGGCGTCGTCGGTCACGCGCACGGTGCAGACCGATAACTTCCGGCTGCGGGAGATCTCGGTGGCCTCGGCGAACAACGTGCCGGATCGGGCCGGCTTCAGGAAGGAGAGGTTTGTACTGACGCCCACCGCCACCCGGCCGCCGGTCTTGGCCGCCGCCCCGAAGGCGAAGGCGGCCAACGTAAAGATGGCCCCGCCGTGCACCAGGCCCACGTTGTTCAAGTGCCGGTCCTCGATGGCCAGGCAGGTCTTGGCGAAGCCCGGCCGCAGCTCGATAAGCTTCATGCTGCAAGAGACCGCGAAGGGGTCATTCTCGAAATGATGCCTGATGGACTCAAGGCTGTCTGACATAGCTGGCCCCAGTGTAGTGGTTGAAGCGGCACTCACATGAAGCCTCCTCGCACCGAGAACGGAAGCGTTGCAGGCGGCGGGGGCTTCCGCTCCAGGCTTCCGCCCGGCTTTTTTCCATTCTTGATATTCTCAAGGGCTTGGGCCGCCGCCGCGCGGACCTCCGCATCAGAATCGTGCAACAGTTCCGTGATGGCCGGGACAGCCGCCTTCGCCTCGGAACCAATATCCCCCAGGGCCCGGGCAGCAGCAAGGCGGGATGCCCGATCCTCGGCATTGAGAGAGTTTGCTAGGACCAGGATTGGCGTCTTCGCCTCAGAACCTGTTCTGACCAGGGCCCAGGCGGCGTAGATACGAACTTCTGTGTCTTCGTCGTTGAGCAACCCGCTGAGGGCGGCCGTGGCGGATTTCGCCTCGGGACCGATTCTCCCCAGGGCCCATGCGGCGGCGCAGCGAGTTTCCTCGTTCCCAAGTAATTCACCGATGGCCGCAACGGCCGCTTTCGCGTCGGGACCTATATTCCCCAGGGCCCAGGCAGCGTACATGCGAACGTCGCTGTGCTCGTCTCTGAGCAATCCAGTGAGGGCCGGGACAGCCGCCTTCGCCTCGGGACCGATTCCCCCGAGCGTCTGGGCGGCAGCACCGCGAATGTTGCGCCCCTCGTCGGTGAGCAACTCGATGAGAGATGGGAGGGCGGTTCTCGCCTCGGAGCCCATCGCCCCCAGGGCCCGGGCGGCAGCCCAGCGAACCTCCGCGTCTTTGTCCTTGAGTAATTCCGTGAGGGCCGGGATGGCCACTTTCGCTTCGGAGCCGATCTGCCCCAGAGTATCGGCGGCGGCACTGCGAACCGTGCTCTCCTTCTCCCTGAGCAACTTGGTGAGAAACGGGACCGCTGCCGGACCCATCTGCCCCAAGGCCACCCAGGCAGAATCGCGAACGCCGTCGTCTTTGTCCTTGAGCAATCCAGCCACTGCGGGGACGGCCGCTCCCGCCTCGGGCCCGATTCCCCCCAGGGCATAGGCGGCAGCTTGGCGAACTTCGTCGTCTTTGTCATTCAGCAATTCCGTGAGGGCCGGGACGGCTGCCTTCGCCTCGGGACCTATTACTTGTAGGGCCCGCGCGGCGGAACTGCGAACACCTCCGTCCTTGTCCCCAAGCATCCCGATGATGGCCGGTACGGCTGCCTTGGCCTCGGGACCGATCCCGTCCAAGGCCCCGGCGGCATCAATGCGAACATCAGCGTGTTTGTGCCGGAGCAATCCCGCGATGGCCGGGATGGTCGTTCTCGCCTCGGGACCCATCCGCCCCAGGGCGCAGGCGGCAGCCCCGACGACGCCGGAGTCCTTGTCCTTGAGCAGTCCGGCCAGGACCGGCACGGCCGCTTTCGCTTCGGGACCAATCCACCCCAGCGCCGTGGCGGCGTCGCTGCGCACATTCGCATCCTCGTGCTTTAGCGCCTCCATGAGGGCCGGTATGGCTGGCAGACCAATGCCCCCAAACGCGCGGGCGGCCGCCTCGCCAACCTTGCGGTCCTTACCCTTGAGCAACTCGGTGAGGGCGGGGATAGCCACCTTCGCCTCGGGGCCGATTCTCCCAAGAGTCCGGGCAGCAGCAAGGTAAACGTCCCCTTCTTTGTCGCTCAGTAATTCGGTGAGGACTGGGATAGCCGTTCTTGCCTCGGGACCTACCCACGCCAGGGCCCCAGCGGCAGCCTCACGAACATAATAATCCTTGTCCTTGAGTAGTTCGGTTAGGACCGGAATCGCCGTCTTCGCTACGGGACCTATCCGCGCCAGGGCCGCGGCGGCAGCCCCGCGAACGTTATGGTCTTTGTCCTTTAGTAGCTCGGTGAGGGCCGGGATAGCCGTCTTCGCCCCGGGGCCTATCCCCTCCAGAGCCCCGGCGGCGGCAATGCGAACCTTGTCCTCTCTGGCCTTGAGTAATTCGGCGATGGCCGGAACGGCCATCTTCGCCTTGGGACCGATGGACCGCAGGACCCAGGTGGCACGCCAGCGAACGCTGTCGTCTCCGCTCTTGAGCAGATCAACCAGGGGCAGGATAGCCGCTCTCGATTCGGGGCCTTCCTGCGTGACAGCTACCCACCAAAGCGCCGAGGTGGCGGCCCGGCGAACGTTGCTTTTCTTGTCCTTTAGTAATTCGGTCAGCGCTGGGACGGCTCCCGAGCCAATCTTTCCCAATGCCTTCGCTGCCGCGGTTCTCTTTCCCGGGTCCGTGTCCTTCGCCTGGATCACCCACTGGCCGAGCGTTTTCCCCTCGTAAACGGGTTCCTTGTCTTGCGGCTTCGGGGAACGGGCTGGCTCGGCCCCGAGGCACACTGCGGCAAGACTGACGTTCAGCAGCAGACAGAACGGTCTCATCGTTCGTACCTCCCATTTCGCCGTTTAGTCGAACACCGCCCGGGTGCCGACGGGGACTGACGAGAGGACAACCCAGCCGTGGCCGTCGTGCCGGGACATTTCTGCGACCGCACGCTGCCGGTCGTCAAACACTCTGAATGCGGCCCCGTGAGACAACGCCACGGGCCGATATGGTTTGCCAAGCCTGGCTGCCTCCCGGCGTGCCGCTTTCATAACGTGGACCATCGCCGCGTGGAAACTTGTCGAGATTCGCTGGGCATAGAGAAAATCGAGAATGAAATCGCAGTGATGCCCGGCGATCAGGTGTTTCAGTTGCCGCTCGACCGTCTGACACTGCCGAATGGTGACGATGTTGTCGCGCAAAGTGACGACGATTATCTCGCCAACTTGTTCGTACTCCAGCGGGGCGGGCCGGGCCTTGATTTTCGGCATGCCGATATCGGCAAGGAGCTCTTCTATTTTCGTAAGAAGGTCTACCAGCCAACCGAGAACGACCAGGTGCCCGATGTAGAGAAGAATGGCGGCGCCGCAGAAGGCCAGCAGCGACTCATAAATGAAGACATCCAGCGGAAAGCGCCGGGAAAGGCTGGGCAGCAGCGCACAGATCGCCAGCACCAGCAGCAACAAGACCGAGACGCCCGGCAGGTTCTTAAGGAGGGGGCGGCGGTAGCCGAAAAGCCTCATTGCATCATAATATCATATTACGCGCGAAGGTGCTTTTGGAAGCAATCGCGGGCCAGCTTCCACATCTGGCTGGAAAGGACATGGCCGGCGCCGGCCTCGATGAATGAGCTGAACTGGTCGCCGGCTCCGGCCGCCTGGTACGCCCGGGCGATCGTCTGGACGCCTTCACGGACCTCCTGGATGGGGCTGCCGTCGTCGGTCTGGCCGAAGTTCAGGTGCAGGGCACGCGGGGCGATAAGGGCCGCGATGTCCGGGGTATCGCCATGCGCGTACAGGCCGGGGATGAAGTTCGGGAAGCAGTGCAGGATATGCGTGCGATGAATGGCCTTGTAGGTGGGCAGGCAGCAGTTGCCGACCAGGCATTTGAGCCGCGGCTCCCAGGGGCCCACCAACCAGGTGAAGGTCGAGCCCATGGAATGGCCGTAACAGCCGAGGCGGTCGCGTTGCACTTCCGGGCGGGAGCACAAGTAGTCGATCGCCCGGCGCATATCCAGGATATTCTTCCAGGCCATGCACTTGCCGGCGACAACGTAACGCAGAAACTCGAAGCGCTCGTAGTCGCCGCCCTTGAGTTTCTGGTGTTGGCGCTCGCCGAAGCAGAGGGCATCGGGACACAGCACGACGTAACCTTCCTTGACCAGCGTCACGCCGGTGTGGTGCATGGGCATGCCCGCCAGGCCGGCCGGCTCGACCTTGCCCAGTTGCCACTGGCCGTTGTGCTGGTGCCAGACCGCCACGGCCGGCGCCGGGTGGCGGGCGTCGACGCCGGCGGGGATCAGCAGGTAGGCCGGGATCGGGTCGCCGGGCTCGGCCTCGTATGTGACCGACTCGATGCGGTAGCCGTCCTTGCGGATGGTCTGGCGCAGGACGGGCCGCAAGTCGCAGGGCTCAGGCCACGGCCCGCCCAGGCACTGAAGCAGCTTCTCCCGAAATCCTGCCGCGGGGGCCTGCTCCGCCGATTGGGCCGGTCGGGGCGATAGCTCAGCCCCGGTGACGATCGCGGCTACGGCCGCCGAGCGGGCTAAGAAAGCACGCCGCTCGATGTTCTCTTGCTCCGATTCGGCCCGGGATTTCTCGGTCATGGCTGGGCTCCTGTGGGAAGCGGCGGCGCTTTTTCTGAGGGTCGCAGCGCGTTTAGCATGACCTAATCACTCTCCAGCGGCAAGAGAGGCTGGGGGAGTGAGCAACGAGTGCCTTCATGGAGTTCCCAAGTCCCCTCTCCCTCCGGGAGAGGGTAGGGTGAGGGCAGGCCGCGAGCAAGTGGTCATTATGTGCGATTGTGGCCCGACAAGGCCCTCACCCCCGGCCCCTCTCCCAAAGGGCGAGGGGAGTTTTTGAGGCAGCCCCTCTCCCAAAGTTGGCTATAGATAGGAAAGAGGGGATGCCTCAAAAGTGGTTACATTAGCGGTATTGGATACCGCTGAACCACGTACAGGAGGTCATCCCCATGAGAGCCAGGAGAACGTATC
>JBEKTY010000156.1:0-18984 GCA_049515555.1 Thermoguttaceae bacterium | reverse complement strand
AAGACCCATGGGATAAAGAAGAAAACCGCGATCCCTGCGAACCCGGCGTGAACGCCGGGCCGACTACCGGCTTCGCCGGGAAGGAGCGTAAACGCCCCTGAGGCACCTTGCCGTGGTTGTTCAACAATCCTTGCACGCAAGAAACCGCAAGGGCAAGAGATTCCAAATTCCGTAAGACATTATCGGTATTTAACTTACGACTAATTCAACGGTATTGACCCTAACCCTCTCCCGAAGGGAGAGGGGACCGACCAATCCGCAACTCGCAAAACTCACTCTAACACTCTCCCAGCGGGAGAGGGGACCGACCAATCCCCGCAACTCGCAAAACTCCCGTTGCACTCTGCAATCCAATCCCCAATCCCTAATCCCCAATCCCTCTCCCTCCTCATGCCCACCACCCTTCGCCAGTACCTGGACGAGCCGGCGGCTGCCGAGGAGCTGCTGCGCGGTTGGGCGGTGGCCGACGCCAAGCACGCCCATGCGGCGCTGGTGCACATGGCCTCGGCCGGGGTGCCGCTGGATCTGCTGGCCGGGATGTGCGAGCAATTGGGCCGGCATCTGCCGCGGTCGGCCGATCCGGATATGGCCCTGAACAACCTGGACCGCTTCGTGACCGAGGCCCGCAGCCCGCTGAGCATGGGCGCGCTGTTCGAGCGCGATCCGACGGCGCTGGCCACGCTGGTGCAGATCTTTTCGACCAGCCAGCATTTCAGCGACCTGCTGGTGCAGGACCCGGAGGGGTTCGACCTTTTGCGGCTGACCGAGGGGGCGCCCGTGTCGCGGCAGATGTTGGTCGAGGACCTGGTGGCCGAGGTCTCGGCCCTGGAGCACGAGCCGGCGGTGTTGCGGGCCCTGCGGCGGTTCAAACGCCGCGAGACGCTGCGGATCGCCTATGGCGACCTGATCCGCGAGCAGAGCCTGCGAACGGTTACGGGCCAGATCTCGTACCTGGCCGACGCGATCCTGGAAGGGGCCCTGGCCGCGGCGTGGCGGAAATTCCGGGCCCTGCGGGGCAACCCGCTCACGGCCGAGGCCCGCCCGGCGCGCTTCGTCGTCCTGGCCCTGGGCAAACTCGGCGGCTGCGAACTGAACTACTCCAGCGACATCGACCTGATCTTCCTGTACGACGCCGAGGGCAAGACCGACGGCAAGCGGCCCACCAGCAACGCCGAATTCTTCGACCAGCTTGCCCGCGAGCTGCTCCGCCTGCTGACGGAGAACACCGAGCTGGGCTACGCCTATCGGGTAGACATGCGGCTGCGGCCGGAGGGCCGGCGGGGGCCGATGGTCATGAGCCTGCCGGCGATGCGGACGTATTACGACGTTCGCGGCCGGACCTGGGAGCGGCAGGCGTACATCAAGGCCCGGCCGGCGGCCGGCGACCTGGGGCTGGGCGCCGAGTTCCTGGAGCAACTGGCCCCCTGGGTCTACGGCCGCTACCTGAGCCGCGACGACATCAGCGGCATCAAGGCCCTCAAGCGGCGGATCGAGCAGCGCTCGGGCGACGACGGCGGCCGGGAGCGCGACGTGAAGACCGGCCGCGGCGGCATCCGCGACATCGAGTTCGTCATCCAGTTCCTGCAACTCCTCAACGGCGGCGACTTGCCGCAACTGCGGACCGGCAACACGCTGGAGGCCATGGCCCGCCTGGAGCAGGTCGGCTGCCTGACGCACCAGGAGCGGTCGCTGCTGGAGGAGAACTACGGTTTTCTCCGCAAGATCGAGCACCGGCTGCAAATCATGTTCGACCTGCAGACGCACCGCATGCCGGCCGAGGAGGGCGAGCTGCGGAAGCTGGCCCGGCGGCTGGGCTACGAAGAGCGGGCCGAGCGGCCGGCGCTGGAGGCCTTCAACGCCGATTGCCGCGAGAAGACGGAACTCAACCGCCGGGTGCTCGATCACCTGCTGCACGACGCCTTCAGCGACGACGCCGGCAGCCAGTCGGAGTCGGACCTGGTGCTCGATCCCGATCCGCCGCCGGAGCGGATCGACGCGGTGCTGGGCAAATACCGCTTCCGCGACGTGAAGCAGGCCTATCGCAACCTGCTGGCGCTGTCGGAGGAGAAGATCCGCTTCCTATCGACCCGCCGCTGCCGGCATTTTCTGGCGGCCATCGCCGCGCCGCTGCTGAAGGCTGTGGCCGAAAGCGGCGACCCCGACGCCGCCCTGGTCAACCTGGACAAGGTCAGCGATTCGCTGGGCGGCAAGGGCGTGCTGTGGGAGCTGTTCAGCTTCAACCCCCCCAGCCTGCGGCTGTACGTCGAGTTGTGCGCCTACAGCCCGCACCTGTCGGGAATTCTCATCAGCAATCCGGGCATGATCGACGGGCTGATGGACAGCCTGGTGCTGGACCGCCTGCCCAGCCGCGAGGCCCTGCACGAGACGCTCCAGCAGCTCTGCTGGGCGGCCGAGGACATCGAGCCCATCCTGCACAGTTTCAAGAACGATGAGCAGCTTCGCGTGGGGGTGCGCGACCTGCTGGGCAAGGAGGACAGCCAGGCCACGACCGGGGCCCTCAGCGACGTGGCCGAGGCCTGCCTGGCCCAGATCGCCGCCTGGGAGTACCAGAAGCTGGCCGGCAAGTTCGGCCGGCCGCGGCTGGGCGGCGGCGCCCGGCAGGGCAACCCCTGCGAGCTGATCATCCTGGCCCTGGGCAAGTTCGGCGGCCGCGAAATGAACTACCACAGCGACCTGGACCTGATCTTCCTGTACGAGGCCGACGGCCAGACGGCCTTCGACTTCGGCCCCTGGTCCGCGCGGAGCACCTCCAACCAGCACTTCTTCAGCGAGTTGGCGCAGCGGATCATCAAGACCACCAGCCGCTTGGGCCCGCAGGGGAAGCTGTACGACATCGATGCCCGGCTTCGCCCGACGGGCAAGAGCGGGGCCATCGCCACCTCGCTTCTGGAATTCAGCCGTTACTATAGCGAGGGATCGGGCCAGCTCTGGGAACGGCAGGCGCTATGCAAAGCGCGGGCGGTTTACGGCTCGCCGCGGGCGGTGCGATCGGCCATGGCGGCGGTGCACCGCGCCGCCTTCGGCCACCGCTGGCGCCGCAGAGATGCCGACGAGATCCGCCACATGCGGCTGCGCCTGGAGGAAACCGCCTCGGCCGGCGACCTGAAACGCGGCCCCGGCGGCATCGTCGATATCGAATTCCTGGTCCAAATGCTCCAACTCCAGCACGCCCGAAAAAATCCCAAGCTCCGCACCCCGCATACGCTCGACGCCTTGCGGGAGCTGCACGCGGCGGGCCTCTTGACCGACCAGGACCACGCGGTGTTCCAGACCGGCTACCGGCTGCTGCGGACCATCGAGGGCCGGCTGCGGCTGATGAACTCGACCGCCCGCGATCGGTTGCCCCAGGACCCCGTCGAACTCGACAAGCTGGCCCACCTGCTGGGCTACGGCGACAGCACGGCCCTGCTGGCCGAGTACGAGAACACCTCCCGCCGCATCCGCGAGCGGTTCAATGAGTTGTTCGAACCAAGGATGAAGGATGAAGGATGAAGGCGGAAGGGACGCCTGCCGCCGTCAATTTGCAATTTGCAATTTGCAATTTGCATTCCGCAGATCTTCATCCTTCCCCAATCCCTAATCCTTCCTCCTTCCTCCTTCATCCTTCATCCTTCGCCCCTCCCCCTTCCCAGCCGCCGCCGGGCATGGCGGGCAGAACGAAGATCTTGCCATCGCCCATCCGGCCGGTCCGCGCCGCCTCGACGATCGTCCGCACCACCTCCTCCACCCGCAGATCGTCTACCCACAGGGTAACCTCCACCTTGGGCAGGAAGGCCAGCGAATACTCGCTGCCGCGGTACTCGTCCAGGTAGCTCTTCTGCCGGCCGTAGCCTTTTACCTCGCGAACGCCGCAGGCCTCCAGCGGCGCATGCCGCAGGGCGTCGAGCACCTTCTCGACCAGGTACGGTTTCACGATGGCGATGACCTGCTTCACGGCTGCTTCTGCTCGGCGGGCCGGTAGGCTCAAGCCTGGTGTTCTCCAACGTAGTGTATCGCACGGCGGGCAATGGGAAAAGCCACCACGCCCGCGGAACGCCCAGGGGGTTTACCACCTGGCCCATCGCATTTACAATCAGGGAATGGTTGAACGCATCCCTTTTCATAAGCCAACAACTCAAAATCACGATCACGATCGCCATGGCTAAACGCACTCCGTATCAAGAGCGAGCCATCCGCAATTACTATCGGAACCAGGGCGACATCATGCTCCAGCGGCTGGGCGACCTGGTTACCGAGCTGTACCTGGCGGAAGGCAAGTCGCGGGCCCGGCTGTGGAAACGGGCCGCCGACACGCTGGCCAAACTCAACCTCCCGGCCGCCAGGGTCCAGCACGTCGTCCAGAGCGAAAACCCGGCCTTGGTGGCCGAGGTGCTCAAGGAGTTGCTGGAAAAGCCGAAGTGAACGGAGTGGCTGGAAGAACAGAAGCAAAAGGAACACGTCCCATGAGCGATCCCTCCGCGGCCGTCTCCGAAGTCCTCCAGGCCAACCGCCGCCTGCTGGAGAGCATTGCCGAAGGCGATTGGGCCACCTACCAGGAGTTGTGCGATCCCGGGCTGACGGCCTTCGAGCCGGAGGCGCGGGGATGCCTGGTCGAGGGCCTGGACTTTCACCAGTTCTATTTCAATCTGGGCGCAAGTCCGGGCCCGCACAACGTCACGGTCTGCGACCCGCGGGTGCGGCTGGTGGGCGACATGGCCGTGGTGAGCTTCGTCCGCTTGGTGCAGCGCCTGGGCGACGACGGCCAACCGGCGACCGCGCGGAGCGAGGAAACCCGCGTCTGGCAGCGGCAGGGCGGCCGCTGGCGGCACGTTCACTTCCACCGCTCGGTGTGACGGGATAACCGTCCACGCGCCCGCACCAAAGTAGCAGGCCGCTCTCCGCGTGGCGTGCCGCTTTCCATGCTGTAAGCGGTTGCGCGGCAGGCGCCCGCGTTGTGGCCGGTCTCCGACCGAGCCACACCGCTGACCGAAGGTCTCCCGAGCGTGCGGAGACCTTCGGTCTCACCCGCGGCGGGGTCGGGAGACCCGCGTCGAACTGGGCCATGCTGTAAGCGGTTGCGCGGCAGGCGGTGTGCGGCCGACGCGGCCGCCATTCAGCCCGCAAGATCCGGCTTTCTGCTACTTCCGTCACGATCGGCGGATCGGGCCGGCTGGCCGGGGGGGCCGCTGGGGCGCGCGGGCCGGCGGTCTGCCGTAGGGCTTTTTCAGGGTATGACGAGGGCCTTTTCCGGTTTTTCCGAAAGGCCCCGAGAAGCCCGAATCACGGGCTTTTTCGCGCGCACCACCCGGCGCGGTTAATCAGTCGCCCGATGCACGGAATGTGCCGCGTTGGCACAGATTCGCCGAACCCCCGCAGACTTTCGGGACGATCCGTCTATCGTTAGGCAATGGATGCTTGCGATCTTGAAAGGAGTCTGTCGATGAAACTTTTCCGCGTAACGGCAGTTTTCGTCCTTGCGGTCTGGGCATGTGCCGAGGCCCAAGCACAGTGGGGATTGTATGGCTCTCCGCAACCATTGGAATTTCAGCAGCTTCAGCCGGTCATCGCCGGCAGCCAGGGGTCCGCCTTCCTGCCGGGCGCGCCGGCCTACGGGGCGGCGCCGGCCGGGCAGGGCGCTCCGGTGTGCCTGGCGGCGGCCCAGGGTCAGCCCGACCCGCAATTATGGCCGCCCGTACCCCCGGTGCCCGGCGCCATGCCGGGACCGCAAGGCCAGTACGGACGGCCCGTGGCCCCGGCCGGACCCGCTCCCGGCTCACCCGCCCCCATCGGGGCGCCAAACACGATCTATGAGCCGGCCGGCTGCCCGTCGGGCGGATGCGCCGGCGGCGGCCTGCCCAACGGCTGCGGCTGCGAAATGCCCTGGTACGGCTCCCTGATGGCCCTCTACATGACCCGCGATCGCCCCAATGTCGTCTGGACCACCATGAAAACCACCGACAACACCCAACGCTGGGGCGCCAGCGAGGTAGATTGGCAGTGGGGCGGCGAAGTCACCATCGGCCGCACGCTGTGCGACTGCGGCTGCTCGAGTTGGGCCATTGAAGGCACCTACTGGGGTCTGGCCGACTTCTGCCGCACGGATACGCCGAATTTCTCCTGCAACTATTCCACCCCCTTGACGTTCGGGAACGTCAGTATGCTGGGCACCGACAACGGCACCGGCACCCCCTGCTCCGCCGAGCAGTGGTACGACGACTCGCCGCAACACAGGATCATCCGCAGCGACGACTTCCAGAGCGCCGAGATCGACCTGGTCAACCAGCACGTGTGCGGCGGAGCCTGCTCCTGCTTCAGCCTGGATTGCCTGGCGGGCATCCGCTACTTCCACTTCCGCGATAATCTGTCCTTCCAAGCCCAGCGCGAGCACGACGGCAGCGCCTACCAGGACACTTGGATCTCTCTGGACGACAGGGTGACCAACGACCTGCTGGGGTTGCAACTGGGCTGCTGCGCGGAGTACCGTTTCGCGCCCTGCTGGAAAGTGTTCGTGGCCCCCAGGATCGCCCTGTGCGACAACATGATCGGCCTGAACTACAACCTGTACGCGATCGGCGCCAATGGGACTTGCTACCAAGGCAGCTCGAACACCTACGCCTCGCCCAACTATCCGATCCACTCCACCAGCAACGGATTCTCGCTCTTGACGCAGCTCGACCTGGGCCTGGAGTGGCAGATCACGCAACACCTCGGGGCGCAGGTCGGCTACCGTGTGGTGGGCATTACGGGACTGGCCCTGTCCGACAACCAGATCCCCAACCTGGCCGACGACACCCGGGACATCTCCTTGATTTGCAAGGGCGGGAGCCTGGTCCTGCAAGGCGTCTTTGCCGGCATGACCTTCCGCTTCTAACGCAGCCAACCGGAGCGCGGGCCTCAGTGCCCGTCAACCGCAGACAGTAACCACTGCCGCCGACGGCTTGTCCGCCGGCGGCAGTTTTTTTCGAGGGCGGAAGGGGGAGGGATGAGGGACAGGGATGAAGGATGAACTTTCCTTTTGGCCTCTGCTTTTTCCATGACGGCTTGCCGTTGTGCTTCCGCTTTCGCGTTTAGAATCTCCTTGGTCCTGCTGTCATGCATTCCAGTACAAGAACTGCCCCTGCCAGTGCATCTTCAGCGACGGCGATGCCAGCCAACACCTCGCATGGCGTTCCGCTCTCGTGATGCCCGGACTCGTCAATGAACAGTAACATCTGGCGTCTACAGGGGGTTCGTGCATCTCAGCGGGGCAGGCCCATCTCGGCCATCAGGATCTGGATGTCGTCCCACACCTGCCGCTTGGCCGGCGGGTTGCGCAGCACGTAGGCCGGGTGGTAGGTGCATAGGACCTTGATGCCGTGGAAGTCGTGCAGCCGGCCGCGGAGCCGGCCGATGGGCGTGTCGGTCTGGAGCAGGTTCTGGGCGGCGCAGGCCCCCAGGCAACAGATGAACCGGGGCTGGATGATGGCCAACTGGGCCTCGAGGTACTCCCGGCAGGCGGCGGCCTCGACCGGCAGCGGCGTGCGGTTCTCCGGCGGCCGGCACTTGAGGATGTTCATGATATACACGTCCTGCCGGCGGAGCTTCATGCCCTTGACGATGATGTCGGTGAGCAACTGCCCGGCCCGGCCCACGAACGGCTCGCCGCGGCGGTCTTCGTCGGCGCCGGGGGCCTCGCCCAGGAAGACCAGCCGGGCTTGAGGGTCGCCCACCCCGAACACGGTTTGCGTCCGATTCCCGACCAGCACGGCGCAGCGGGTGCAGGCGGCGACCTTTCGGGCGACCTCGGCCAGGGCGGCGACCCGGGCCTGGCGCTCGTTGGAGTCGGCCGAGCCGGAGGCCGGCGGTTTGCAGGCCGGCTCAGCCGCCAGCGGCGCGGGAGCGGGCTCAGCCGCCGGCGGTTTGGGGGCCGGCGAAACCGCAAGCGGCCCGGAGACCGGCAGAGCCGCACGTGGAGCGGCACGGGCCGCGGCCACCGGCGGTTGGAGGGCCGGCGCAGCCGCTTGCGGCTTCGCCGCCCGCCGCCGGGCGTGCGTAACCCCCGCGCCCTGGAAGCTTTCCAGTCGCTGGGCCACGGCCCGGAGCATGCGTCTCAGGGCATCCGATGTTTCTTCGACCACGGCCAGGATGCTTCGCTTGGGTTTCCGGCGGGGGTAACCGCTGACGGCATGGAAGGCAGCACGCCACACGCCGTGTGCCTGCTACATTGGCGCTTGGCACCAGTATACGGCGGGGGGCCATGGCTGGGGAGAGGCCCGAGGGCTGGCCTCCCCGCCCGCCGCCAATTATGATGGGAAATAGCCGTTCACAGGCCAAGAGCACCGTTTGGCGAGAAGCAGTTCATGGGCATCCCGCAGGTAGCCATCGTCGGCCGCCCCAACGTGGGGAAATCCAGCGTGCTCAACTGGCTGGTGGGCAAGCGCATCGCCGTCGTCGACCCCACCGCCGGCGTAACCCGCGACCGCGTGACCCAACTCGTCCAGTTCGGTACCCGCTTCCTCGAGCTGGTGGATACCGGGGGCATGGGCATCCAGGACAGCGACAATCTGACCGAGCAGATCGAGGAGCAGATCCAGGCCGCCATCGACTCGGCCTGCGTGATCCTGCTGGTGGTCGACACCCGGGCCGGCATGCTGCCCCTGGACCGCGAGGTGGCCAAGCGGCTGCGCTACGTCAGTGTGCCGGTGCTGTGCGTGGCCAACAAGACCGACCACCCGCAGTTGGACTCCCAGGCCGACGAGTTTTACCAACTGGGCCGCAAGATGGTGCGCATCAGCACGCGCGAGAACCGGGGCAAGAGCGAGCTGATGGAGGCCATTCTGGAGAAGATGCCGCCGCTGGAGGCGGACGACCAGCCGCCCGATGAAGACGCCGTGAAGATCGCCATCGTCGGCCGGCGGAACACGGGCAAGAGCACGCTGGTCAACACGCTGGCCCAGGCCGAGCGGGTGATCGTCAGCGAGGTGCCGGGCACCACCCGCGACAGCATCGACGTCCGCTACGAGATGGACGGCAAGGCCTTCATCGCCATCGACACGCCCGGCTTCCGCCGCGGCAAGAGCATGGCCAGCGACGTGGATTTCTATAGCACGCACCGCGCGGAGCGGGCCATCCGCCGGGCCGACGTGGTGCTGTTGTTCTTCGACGCCTCGCAGCGCATCGCCAAGGCCGACAAGCAGCTTTGCGACTACATCGCCCAGCAGTACAAGCCCTGCATCTTCGTGGTCAACAAGTGGGACCTGATGGCCGGCACAATGCCCATGGAAAAATGGGTGGCCTACCTGCGCGACACCTTCCGCACCATGTTGTACGTGCCCATCGCGCTGATCACCGGCCAGACCGGCAAGAATGTGAAGGCCATGCTGAACCACGCGCAGATGCTGAACAAGCAGTCGCGGATGCGGGTCTCGACGGGTCCGCTCAACAAGCTGCTGCGGGCGGCGCTAGAGAAGAATCCGCCGCCCTCGGCGCAGAACCGCCAAGCCCGCATCTACTACGCCACCCAGGTCGCCGAGCAGCCGCCCACGATGGTCCTCTTCTGCAACGATCCCAAGACCATCTCGCAGCAGTATCAGCGCTACCTGCTGGGCGTGCTCCGCGAGAACCTGAAGTTCGCCGAGGTGCCCATCAAGCTGTATCTTCGCCGCCGCGAGCAAACCGACGAGCGCGACGAGATCGATGCCAAACTGGCCAAGTGAGAGATACCAGCGATGATCGTCGGCGTGCCGCGTGAGATCAAGCGCGACGAGTACCGCGTGGGACTGCTGCCGGTGGGGGCCGAGGAGCTCTCCCGCGCCGGCCATCAGGTGCTCTTCGAGAGCGGGGCCGGGGCCGGCTCCGGCCTGGCCGATGCGGACTATCTCCAGCACGGGGCGGAGATGGTCGCCACGCCCGAGGAGCTCTACGCCCGGGCCGAGTTGATCGTCAAGGTCAAGGAGCCCCTGCCGCCCGAGCGCAGGCTGTTGCGGCGGGGCCAGATCGTGTTCGCCTACTTCCACCTGGCGGCCGACCGGCAGTTTACCGAGGAGCTGCTGCCGACCGGCTCGATTGCCGTGGCCTACGAAACGCTCCGCGACAACCACGGGCGGCTGCCGCTGCTGACGCCCATGAGCGAGGTCGCCGGCCGCATGAGCATCCAGGAGGGCGCCAAGTACCTGGAGCGGCCGCAGATGGGGCGGGGCATCCTGCTGGGCGGCGTGCCCGGCGTCGAGCCCGCCCACATCACCATCCTCGGCGGCGGCGTGGTGGGGGCCAACGCCGCCAAGATCGCCGCCGGATTCCGGGCCAATATCGGCCTGTTGGACGTGAACATGGATCGCCTCCGCTACCTGGACGACATCATGCCCGCCAACGTCACCGTGCTCTTCAGCGACCGGCACACCATCCGCGAGCAGCTCCGCCGGGCCGACCTGGTGATCGGCTCGGTGCTGGTGCCGGGCGCCAAGGCCCCCGTGCTGATCGAGCCCGACGATCTGCGGCTGATGAAGCCCCGCAGCGTGATCATCGACGTGGCCATCGACCAGGGCGGCTGCGTGGCCACCAGCCGGCCCACCACGCACAGCGACCCGGTGTTCCTGGTGCAGGACGTGTTGCATTACTGCGTGACGAACATGCCCGGCGCGGTGGGCCGCACCAGCACCTTCGCCTTGTGCAACGTCACGCTCCCCTGGGTCCTGCAGATTGCCAACCGCGGCCTGCTGGCGGCCGCCGAGGCCCTGCCCCCGCTCAGCCGGGCCGTCAATATCTACGAGGGCGAGATCACCAACCGGGCCGTTGCCGAAACCTTCGCCATGCCTTACAACTCCAGGTTTGATAGGTAAACCGCACGACCCAATAGCCGCCGGCTATTCACAACTGACAACTGACAACTGACAACTGACAACTCCACATGCCCGACACGAAAACGCCCCTGGTTGGCATCCTGATGGGCAGCGACAGCGACTGGCCGAAGATTCAGGCGGCGGCCGCGGCGCTGGATGAGTTCCACGTGGGCTACGAAGTTCGCGTGATGAGCGCGCACCGTACGCCGGAAACCGTTCGCCAGTATGCCGCCGAGGCGGCTGGCCGGGGGCTGCGCGTGCTGATTGCGGCGGCCGGCGGCGCGGCCCACCTGGCCGGCGCCGTGGCCGCCCACACCCCGCTGCCGGTGATCGGACTGCCCGTGCCCACCGAACTCGCCGGCGGCCTGGATTCGCTGCTCTCGACGGTGCAGATGCCCGGCGACGTGCCCGTGGCCACCGTCGGCGTGGGCGGCGGCGGCGCCCGCAACGCCGGACTGCTGGCCGTGCAGATTCTGGGCGTCGCCGATCCGGCCTTGCAGGCGAAGTATGTCGCCTTCCGGCGCAGCCTGGCCGAGAAAGTCCAGGCCAAGGACGCCGCGCTCCAACGGGATTTGGGGATTTAGGGATTTAGGGATTTGGGGATTTGGGGATTTAGGGATTTGGCGAGTGGTGAGTGGCGAGTGGTGGGTGGTGAGTGGCGCGTTGTGGCCGGTCTCCGACCGAGCCACGCCGCCGACCGAAGGTCTCCCGAACCCCGGAGACCTTCGGTCGGACGGCGGCGGGGTCGGGAGACCCGCGCCGAACTTGGGTTGGCCGAAGGCTGACCGCTGACCGCTGACCGCTGACCGCCCGCCGACAACTGACAACCGACAACTGACAACTTCCATGCGGCCCGTCGAAACGCTCCGCTGGAGCGGCGAGTGTGACGGCTTCTTGTGCCTGGTCGATCAGACCCGGCTGCCCCTGGAGTTCGTCGAGATCGAGTGCCGCAACGTCGAGGCGGTGTGGGAGGCCATTCGCGTGCTGCGGGTGCGGGGCGCGCCGGCCATCGGCATCGCCGCGGCCTACGGCCTTTGCCTGGGCCTGCAGACGGCCTTGGACGGCAGTGCGGCCGACTTCTTCCGCCGCTTGGACGAAGTGGCCGGCTACCTGGCCTCCAGCCGGCCCACGGCCGTAAACCTGTTCTGGGCCCTGGAGCGGATGCGGCGCGCCGCCGGGGCCTTGCGCGGCCGGCCGCCGGCCGAAATCGCCGCCGCGTTGCTGGCCGAGGCCCGGGCCATCCACGAAGAAGACCGGCAGACCTGCCGGGCCATTGGCCGCCACGGCGCCGCCCTGCTCAAAGACGCTGCAGGCGTGCTCACCCACTGCAACGCCGGCGGACTGGCCACGGCCGATTACGGCACGGCTCTGGCCCTGTTCTTCGCGGCCGCCGAGTCGGGCCACCGCCTGCACGTCTACGCCGACGAGACCCGGCCCCTGCTGCAAGGCGCCCGCCTGACGGCCTGGGAACTCCAGCGGCAGGGCCTCGACGTTACGCTGATCTGCGATTCGGCCGCCGCCCAGGTAATGCGCGAAGGCCGCGTACAGGCCGTCGTTACCGGGGCCGATCGCATCGCGGCCAACGGCGATACGGCCAACAAGATCGGCACCTACGGGCTGGCCCTGTTGGCGGCCGCCCACCACATTCCGTTCTACGTGGCGGCCCCGGCCAGCACGTTCGATCTTTCGCTCGCCGATGGCCGGCAGATCCCCATCGAGCAGCGCGATCCGCGGGAGGTCACCCACGGCTTCGGTCAGCAGACGGCCCCCACGGGCATCGCGGTCTACAATCCGGCCTTCGACGTGACTCCCGCCGCCCTGCTGGCGGCCATCGTCTGCCAGTACGGCGTGATCCGTCCCGTCACCCGCCAGCGGATCGCCGAGGTCCTGGGGAGCGGTCAGCGATCAGCGATCAGCGATCAGCCGGGAAACTCGTAGGGTCGAGCAGAGCGAGCCCCACCAACGCTTAATTATGGGCATTCACCGAACGCCTAACCCTCCCGGGTTGTCCATCGGCGACGCCATGGAGCTTGAGGGTCTTGCCATTGAAATCAAGAGTCGTTACGCAATTGACCCCGAAAAGATCTGGCACGACAGCATTACCCTTGGCGAGCTGTTCGACCGAGCACGGTCGGCCAAGTAATCGCCCCGCGAAACCCGCGCGCGGTCCCCGTGCTAGAATTGCAAAGGGGCTGAACCGGCCCGATGAAAGACGTTCGAGGGCGGCCCGGTGCGGATCGCCGCTGCTCGCTCCGGCATCGGGGTGTGCAGGAACCGCAAGGCGGTTCAATAGCATAGCCCGGGGTTGCCGCCGCAGCGGCGGCTACCCCGGGTGGCGATGTCGGTAAACCCATTGAACCCTGAAGGGGTTCCACAGTGGCCCGCGTGCAACCCCTACAGGGTTGCAACCGACGTATTTGAAACCGGCCCCAGGGTGGCGCTTCGCGGCTTTCGCCGCTTCGCTTACCCTGGGCTTTGATATGGGACGCTTACAGCGTCCAGCCCGTACGGCCCGAGCCCAATAACAGCCGGCTACGCAACCGCGCCCAAGAACGACAAACTTTCACAACCCCGCGTCCGAACAATCGCGAAAGGGGCAAAACAGCGTGACCGCACTAAAACGCATCCTGGTCACCGGCGGGGCCGGCTTCCTGGGCTCGCACCTCTGCGAGCGGCTGTTGGCCGAGGGTCACGACGTGATCTGCCTGGACAACTTCTTCACCAGCCAGAAGTCCAACGTGGCCCACCTGCTGGGGCAGCCCAATTTCGAGCTCATCCGGCACGACATCACCCTGCCCATCTGGCTGGAGGTCGACGAGATTTACAACCTGGCCTGCCCGGCCGCGCCCGGTCATTACCAGTTCAATCCGATCAAGACCATGAAGACCTCGGTGCTGGGCGTGATCCACGTGCTGGGGATGGCCAAGCGCTGCCGGGCCAAGGTCTTGCAGGCCTCGACCAGCGAAGTCTACGGCGATCCGCAGGTCCACCCGCAGCCGGAAAGCTACCGCGGGTCGGTCAATCCCATCGGGCCGCGGGCCTGCTACGACGAGGGGAAGCGGGCCGCCGAGACCTTGATGATGGACTATCACCGCAGCAACGGCCTCAATATCCGCATCGCGCGGATCTTCAATACCTACGGCCCGCGGATGCACCCCTTCGACGGCCGCGTGATCTCGAACTTCATCCGCCAGGCCCTCTCGGGCGAGGACCTGACGATCTTCGGCGACGGCTCCCAGACCCGCTCCTTCTGCTATTGCGACGACCTGATCGAGGGCCTGATCCGCATGATGGGTGGGCCGGATGACTTCCCCGGACCCGTGAACCTCGGCAACCCGCAGGAGTTCTCTATCCGGCAATTGGCCGAGCTGGTGCTGGAGCTGTGTGGCCGCAAATCGCAGATCGTGGCCAGGCCGCTGCCGGCCGACGATCCGGCCCAGCGCCGGCCCGATATCGCGCTGGCCAAGCGGCAACTGGGCTGGGAGCCGACCGTCCCCTTGCGCCTGGGGCTGGAGCGGACGATCCGCTGGTTCCAGTCGATCCGCATGGCCGACTACCGCCCGCCCACGCCCAACTATTAGGGAGGGATTTGGGGATTTGGGGATTTAGGGATTAGACGGGCGGAGGGTGGCACGTCCCTGAGCGCAGCGAAGGGCGTGGTTCTTCGCATCTCGCCACGCCCTTCGCTGCGCTCAGGGACGTGCCACCCAAACTGATCACTACGGCGCGGCGCCTAATCCCCAATCCCCAATCCCTAATCCCCTATCGGAAACACCGCCGTGGCCACGACGGTGGTCCACAGGCCCATCTTATCGCCTTCGGCCGTTTGCGCGGCGGCACGCGTGCGAATGATCTTCCCCGACATGTGGTAGATCTCTTTCCGCTGGTCGTAGGCCGTTTCGGGATCGAACTCGATGCCCAGCGTGGTGGCCAGCATGGTGGCCGCCATGTCCTCGACGAAGTCGCGCAGCCGCTGCTCGGTCATGCCATAGCCGTGGTGCTCGCTGATGTATCCGTACTGGTGTCCCTCGGCGGGCAGGGCCAGGCCCACCGCCGCCCCCACCAGCCGCGAGGGCTCGTTGGTAGAGGCCTCGGCCAGCACGACGTAGGTCACCTGGCCCGGCTTAAGCTTCTTCAGACCCTGGTTCTTCGAGATCACCTTGCAATGCGGCGGAAAGATGCTCGACACGCGGACCAGGTTGTACATCTCGATGCCGGCGTCGCGCAGGGCCAGCTCGAAGCTCTGCAACTGGTTGCGATGCTTGCCCACGCCCTGCGTGAAGAAACACTCTTTGGGTACCAACGGATCAGCCACTACGATTCTCCGTGGGAGACATAGAGAGGGATTTGGGGATTTAGGGGTTGAGGGGCTGAGGGATTTAGGGGTTGAGGGGGTGAGGACCTTCTGCTCGTTTCTTATCCGGCTATTTAGTGTCCGGCGGCCGTTCGTCGCCAGCCGCTTCCCTCGTCCCCTTATCCCCTCATCCTCTCATTCCCTCATCCCCTATTAGTCATTCCTCACAGCTCACAGCTCATAGCTTCTGGCGGACGGCGTTAGGGAATCGACTTCTGCAAAATGCCGCGATCTTTGTGCGGCGCGCGGACCCGGCGCTTGGCGGCCGCCGGCTCTCGATTGATGTGCAGCACCTTGGCCGGCGGAAAGCCGTTGAACCACGTCGAGGAGGCGTGGCTATAGGCGCCGATGTTCTCGCTGTACAGCAGGTCGCCCATTTCGAGCCGCGGCAGCCGTTCGGCCAGCGAGATCGTGTCCAGGGCGTCGCAGGTGGGGCCGAACACGGCGCAGATCTGCGTCGGGCCCCCGCGGAACGAGCGCAGCGCGTACTTGCAATGGTCGAAGATGATGCCCGAAAACGTGTGGTACACGCCGTCGTCGACGTAATAGCAGCGCTTGCCGTCGCGGACGGCCGTGCCGATGATCTTGATCACCGCCGTGGCCGCCGTGGCCACCAGGAACCGCCCCGGCTCGGCCAGGATCTCGATCTCGGCGGGGAACAGCCGCTCGAATTCGCTGTTCAGCGTGCCGGCCAGCTCCTCGAAGGGCCGCACGTTCTCGTCGTAGGGCGCGGGGAACCCGCCCCCGATGTCCAGCAGGTTCAGTTTCTCGAAGCCCCGCAGCCGCGCCTCGTGGAACAGCTCCGAGGCGATCAGCAGCGCCTGCACGTAGTTGTTGAAGTTGGTGGTCTGGCTGCCGACGTGGAAGCTCAGGCCCTCGACCACCAGGCCGGCGTCGTGCGCGGCGCGGATCAGGCCCACCGCCTCGCCCGGCGCCGCCCCGAACTTCGACGACAGCTCGACCATGGCCCCCGTGTTGGGCACCTTGATCCGCAGCACCAGGCCCGCGTGCGGCGCGAAGCGGCGGACCTTGGTGATCTCGTCCCGATTGTCGTACGTCACCAGCGGCTTGTAGGGGTCCAGCTCGGTCAGCGTCCGCTCGTCCTTGATGGGATTGGCGTAGATGATCTTGTCCCAGATAAAGGCCTGCCGCTCCTTGTCGGGCAGGTTGCGGATGTTCTCGTGGACGATCATGAACTCGGGCATCGAGGCCACGTCGAAGCTGGCCCCCGCCTCGTACAGCGTCCGGACGATCGCCGCGTCCGAGTTGGCCTTCACCGCGTAATAGGCCTGCACCCGCGGCAGGCAGCGGCGGAAGCGGGCAAAATTCTCCCGCAACACGGCGTGGTCCACCACGAACAGCGGCGTGCCGTGCTCGCGGGCCAACTCCTGCAGCCGCTCTGGCTCAATCATCGCTCAACCTCCGCTTTCGACCAGAAAATCATGAAACTGCCAACGCTCGCGTCCTCTCCCCTCGCCCTTTGGGAGAGGGGCAGGGGGTGAGGGCATGTCAGAAGCGGGCAATCGAGGCGCACTGTGTTTCAGCCGCTCGCCCTCACCCTGGCCCTCTCCCGTTGGGAGAGGGGACGGGAAGATGTCGCCGTCCGCCTCACCATTGCCGAAGAAGAAATCCGTCGTGTCCTGCCAGGGCCGCCAATCCGACGGCACCGACAGGCACTGACCCAGGTAGGGATTGGCCCGCGGCAGCACGTAATCGTGGGGCAGCTCGTCCGGCACGCACACTCCCCGCCGCGGATTCTCGATCATCCAGCAGGCGGCGGCGACCACCGAGCAGGCCACCTGCATGGTGGTCGCGTTCTGGTGCGGCACCAGCCGCCGCGACTCCTCGATGGTCAACAGGCTGCCGGTCCACCAGGCCCCGTAGGCATGGCCCATGACCAGCGCCCCGAGAATGTCGGCGCCGCCGGTGATCTCGTCGGTGATGATCCGCAATCGCGGCTGGAGCCGGTAGTTGCCGCCCCGCAATTCCTGGAGCGAGGCGAGCGCCGCGTCGCAGGGGCAATAGGCGTAGTGCACCGTGGGGCGGTACACGGCCTGCCCCTGGTGCCACACCGTCAGGGCGTCGGAAATCGTAAACGCCTCGCCGTGCCGGATGACCATGCCCTGGATCGAACAATACGGCACCCAGGAGCGGACCCAGGTGTTGATGCCCATGCGGGCCAGGCAGATCTGGTTTTTCGGGCCGGCGGCGTGCTGACAGGCCCGTGGCGGCAACCGCCGCTCGTGCGTGCCCCAACCCATCTCGGCCGTGGTTATGCCCTCTTCGTGGAAGCCCTCGATGCTCCAGGTGTTGACGAACTCGTCTACCTCCTTGGGCTGATCGGTAATCTGCGTATCGCGCTCGCTGCAATGGATCACCTTGACGCCGAGCTGCCGGGCCAGGCGGTTGAAGGCCGCGGCGCGGACCAGCTCGCGGAGCCCCTCGGCCTCGGCCCCTTCCAGTCGCCGCTCGGCCAGCAGGCGCTCGGCGATGTCGAGCAAAGCCTGCTTGGTCCAATGGGAGATGAGCCCCGGGTTGGCGCCATGCTCGAGCACGGCGGTGGGCCCGGGCTCGGGCCAAGCGGCCCGCAGCCGGCGGACGTTCATGTGCCGCCAATACAGCGTTCGCTCGGTGGGCAACTTCCGCTCGGCCCCCGCGTAAGGGTCCCACACCTCGACCGAGGTGTTGATGTACAACACGTCGCGCTGGTGACACCACTCGAGCAGCTCGCAGCAGTCGATGTTCCAGGCCAGATCGACCAGCAGGTCGCCGGGGGCCAGACACCGCTCCAGGATGGCCGTGAGGTTCTGCGGCGTAACCCGCTGGTGGACGAAGCGGGCCCCCTGAGCGGTCCACTCGCGCACGTCGTCGCCCGGGTCCTCGAAGTCCAGGATGGTCACCTTGTCCAGCGGCACCCGGACGTGCTTGAAAAAGATCGGCAACGTGCAGCGGGCGACCGCGCCGAACCCCAGGAATAGGACTTTTCCGCCAAACGGGATCATTGCCGCCGGGTTGTACGGGGGAAACGTCGGGACGTTTCGCAAAACGAATGTACGATTGTGTCAGCAAAGCGGCCCGCAGTCAAGGCCCCCGTCTTGACAATCCGCGCCGCAACCGCTGAAATGGGCATATCATGACGCGGGCTTTGCACGACGGTCGCGACGACGGACTCGATCCGCTGGAGTCGCTGGACGTGGGCCGCCCCGGCGGACTGCCGGACCTGCTCCAGCAGATGGCGAGAACCGCCTTCGGCGGCCGCGAGCTGGGCGAGGCCTTCCAGGTCCTCGCGGCCATGGCCGACGACCCCGACTGCCTCCGCGTGGTCACCGTCTCCGGGGCCATGACCATCGCCAAGATGGGCCGCGTGCTGTGCGAAATGATCGATGCCGGGTGGGCCCACGTGCTCGTCTCCACCGGCGCCATCATGGCCCACGGCCTCTCGGAAGCCATCGGCTGCGTGCACTACAAGCACGATCCGCGCATGTCCGACCAACGGCTCTACGAGTGCGGATACAATCGCGTCTACGACACGCTGGAAATGGAGGCCAATCTCTGGCAGGCCCAGGAGTTGGTCAGCCGGGTGCTCCAAGACCTGGACTGGTCGCAGCCGACCTGTTCCTGGCACATCAACCGGGCGATCGGGCAGCGGCTGCTCCAGGAGGGACTGATGCCCAGCGTGTTGGGCGCCGCCTGCCGCCGCGAGGTGCCGGTCTTCGTGCCGGCCTTCACCGATTCCGAGTTGGGGCTGGACGTGGCCGCCTATTTCCTCGCCCAGCGGCCCCCCGCGGGCGACCAGGGCGACCCGGCGGCCTT
>JBEKTY010000155.1:0-19212 GCA_049515555.1 Thermoguttaceae bacterium | reverse complement strand
GAGTTCGAGACTCGCTATCGTGAGTCTACGATCGAGCGTGATTTGCAGGATGCCGCCGTCAGCGGTGATGCTTTCAACCCCGAGACGGTGAAGGCAGTCCTCCGCCCGTTGACTCGCTTGGAGGAGATCACGGACGACAAGGGCAAGCCCACGGGCAAGTTCTGCACGATCGTGGACTTCCCCGACACCGATCCCAACACCGGCGAGCCGGTCACGTTGCCGCTGCCGGCGAAGAAGGCGGTCAAGCGGATGATGGAGATGACCGACAAATTCGGGAACCTTTGGAGGCACACGCTGGCGAGCGGAGCCGGCGCAAATTCCGGCTTGCCGACCGGTGCTGGCGGGAAAATCGACCCCAGGAAGCTCTCGCAAGAGCAATATCTGAAGATCCGCCAAGAGAACCCTGCTCTGTTGGGTTTGCGCCCGCAGAAGGGCAAGTCCGGCCGCTAGTCGGTCCGTCGTGGGAAGCCGCACTGCTGTAGCTTCTCGTCTTTCGTGAACCAACTCGTATGGATCGGCGAAGACGCTGATCTCCCGCATGGAATCCGAGGACGGGTCCCGTGCGGTTTTACACCTTGACGGCTCCCTGGTTGACACCAGGGGGCCGTTTCTTTTTTGCGGAGAAGTCAATGCTCGTCTACCAAGTCGTGTTCGACCACAACGCCGGCCGGCGTCGTATTCGTCGGCGAACAGTGAGGTTCAAGAAGGGGCAGCCGTCTTGGCCAGGTCCACCGGCATTATGGCCTTTGCCATCGTCGATTTTCAGGCGACGTGGAGACGCCGCGGCTTCGATCAAGGACCGCGAGCGTCCCGAGCAGTGACGGCTGCGTTTCGTGTCAAAGCCGCGATCCGTCCAGGCGTCGGAAGTCCAATGACTGTTGAATCACAGAATCCTGCGGATCAAAGCCGGCACAACCGCCACTACCCGCACACCGTCTTCGGCACTCCATTATTCCGGTCCGGTCCACTCTAATTTTGGGTGTGGAACTTGATTTAACTAATAGGCCCACCTTTGATATTCCGCCGACTTCCGGCGGCGGGGTGGCCCAGACAGAAGCACCCTGGAGTTAGACGCCATGCTTTACTACAACGGCAACCCTGAAACCGTTCACGTCCTCAATTGGCTGTTCCACTCGGGAGAGGTCGATCTGCACCGGCTTATCGAGCAGGTTCTTGCAACCGCCGAGGAGTCACCGGAAGAAATTCTCGCCAGCCATCTTCACGATCACCTCGTCCACGTTCTTCACGACGCCTTGGACGACGTTTTCACGGACGAGGCTCTGCACTTCGAGGAATTCGGTGAAGCGAAGGATTACGTCGGCCCGGTTCGGGACAAGTTGGCCGCCCCATTACTGGGCTTGACGCTCGGGCGAATTGATTTTGACGCGATCGCCGTCCACCTCTTTGCATGGGCGAAGGATGTAGCCCACCGGAACTGACCCAATTGTCACGTACAGCCCTCTGCCCTGGAGTCGCAACCATGACTGACGTTCTCGATTATCTTGCACGAATTGAAAAGCAGAACCTCGCAATCCTGTCCGCGCTCACTCCCAAGGCACACCGCAAGTTTCTGCCCGCGGACGAGGTGGCCGAGCGGCTGGATCGGTCTCCTTGGACCATCCGCCAGTTGTGTAACCGAGGCCAGATACGGGCCGTCAAGGGAGAAGACGGCTGCTGGCGGATTCCCGCCGAGGAGGTTGCGAGGTTGGAAGAAAACGGCGTGCCGAAGCTACCGCAACGCTGAACTACCCGAACAGCCTCCCCATCTGTTCCTTCGTGACCTCGGGGAACAGGTGGCGGTAGCGCTGCTTCATGGCTTCAGTCTCGTGGCCCATCCACTTGCCGATCGTCGATTCCCGAAGCCCCTTCATGGCGCAGATCGAGGCGAAGCTGTGCCGCAGGACGTGCCACCCGCGCAGGTTATCCCACTTGCTGTCCGTAACGGTGGCCTCGAAGGTCCGCAGCGCTTCACTGGGCGTGATGGCGGTGTTCGGCTCGGCACATACCGTGTACTTGCCGCCTGGGTGATGCGCAAACCAAGTCTTGATGATCGCCTGAAGGCGCGGGTGAAGGTCCACCGTGCGAAACGTCACTCGCCTGGTGTGATCTCTTTTCTTCTCACGGAGCGTGAGCACGGCTCGCGTGAAATCGAAGTCCTTGATCTCTGACCGGAGGATTTCGGAACGGCGTGCTCCCGTGAACGCCGCAATCGCCAGCGCCGGGTGCAGCCAGGGGGCTTTGCCGTTCTTTTCGACGTAGGCGAGAAACGTCAAGACTTCTTTCTCTCGGAGAAAGAGGCAGTCCCACAAGTCGGCCTGTTGCTCGTCGGTCAGCCCGCCCTTCTTGACTTCCGCTTCAATTTCCTCCCAGACCCGGAACGGCGGCCTTTCTTCCGCCTTCGGCCGTCGAATCTGCTTCCCGTCGATCTCGCCGTTGCACCACCCCCGCGCCTTGGCGAACCGCCGTAGCGTACCGAACGTCACCATCTCCTTGCGGATGGTCTCCGGCTGGACCTTCCGGCCGCGGATGCCGGACTCCTTGCTCCGCTTGACGACGTACTCCTGCAATTCGGCGACGCCGATGGAGTCGATCGGCGAGCTTCCCTTCAAGATGTCCTTGAAATGGTTCAGATGGATGCGCTCGGTCAGCAGCGAGTTCTCGGACTTGGCCCCCTCGGGGATCGACGCGAAGTAGTCGTCGATTACCTCTTTCAGGGCATGGGTTTCTTTGGCCTTGGGCTTCTCCAGGACTTTGCCGCCGGAGACAATCCATGTGCCCACGTCCTCTACGTCGGGCGGAACCGCCAGTCGGAGGCCATTGAGATGCCCGAGTAGCTCGTTGACGTTGCCCAGTGCTACGTCGGCCGTCTCCCGGTCAGTGGTGTCCAGGGACCGGAAGTATTGCTTGCCGGCGAACCGGAATCGAATCCGCCAGACCCCCGACTTGTGCTGCTTCAAGATCGCCATATCACAACGGTATCACGCGATTGAGGACCGCGCCCGGGCCGTCCTGAGCATGGCGCGGGGGCTGTTTTCGTTGCGGCAAGACTCAGCAACGCCCTTCAATCTATTGTGATACATTCGTGATATCTTGTCAACTCACAAGGACTTGCGCAAGAAGAAGGGCTTGCGATTCTTGTCGCAAGCCCTTGTGAATTAAGCAGTTATTTCAGTGCGGGAAACAGGACTTGAACCTGCACCCCCTTGCGGGGACTAGGCCCTCAACCTAGCGCGTCTGCCAATTCCGCCATTCCCGCGAATACGGCCTTGGGGGAGAGCTTGCTACACCCCGGGCAGGCCACGAAGCACAATTCAGTTTATCTGACAACTCCGGCCCGTCAAGCGGGGCCGGCGCTTCACGACCAACACCGTTCGATCGCGGGTTTCGCCCTCCCGGGTCGAGGATTCCAGCCGCTGGCGGATGCGTGCGAGCAGGTCGGCGGCGGAGAGGTCCAGTTGCCCGACGACCGAGTCGGCGACGCCCGAATCGCCCAGGGGCTGGCCGTTGCCGTCGGCGGCCTTGCCCACGCCCTCGCTGAAGAGGACCAGGGCCTCGCCCGGCTGCAACTGGCAGGCCAGCGGCTCGAAGTGCGACTCGGGCCCCTCGCCCAAGCGGGCCGAGGTTTGGGCGACGGGCTGCCAACCGTCGGGCCGGACCAGGATCGCACCGGGCTGGCCGGCCGACGCGCAGCACACCCGGCCGGTGGCGGTTTCGATCAGTCCGTAGAACAGCGATGCGTGCTGATCGCCGGCCGATCCGGTCCACAGGGTGAGGTTGAGGCGTTTGAGGGTGGGTTGCGCCTCGCGGTGGTAGTGACCGTGCGCGCGGAGGGCGGCCTTGAGGGCCCCGGCGGCCAGGGCCGCCTCCAGGCCGCGGTCCATGGCATGCCCCACGGCCACGGCCAGCAGGCCGTCGGGCAGGCAGAACCAGTCGTGGAAATCGCCGCCCAAGGGGCCGGCCTGGGCCGTCCAGCCGGCCAGGTCCCAGTCGTCCAGCAGCGGCGCGATGGTGGGGAGCTGGTTGCGTTGCAACCGTTCGGCGGCAAGGGCTTGCGATTTCAGCTCGGCGGCGGCGGTGGCCTCGTGCCACAGCATTTCCCGCTCCAGATCGGCGGCTACGCGGCCGGCCAGCACCTCGAGGATATTGGTCTCGTGGTCGTTGAAATCGCGCCGGTTGTTGGCGAATACCCAGAGGGTGCCCAAGATCGTGGTGGGGCTGGCCACGGGCACGCAGGCCGCGGCGGCGAAATCTTCGGGCACGTTCCAATAGCGCATGCCTTGGGCGTCGGAGAGCACCACGGCGTGTCCGACGAGTGCTTCCAGATCGGCCACGGCGCCCTGCAGGGGGCGCGGCGGCGCCGTGAGCCGATCCATAGGTAGGCCCCAGCAAGACCGTAGCTTGAGCTTGCTGGTGCCCGCGTCTAGTAGGTAGAGTGCGGCGGCGTGGCAGCCCAGGGCCCGGGCGCCGCCCTGCAAGACGGCCTCCAGCCGCAGCGCCAGGTGTTCCTTTTGCTGGCGGTGGGGCACCAAGGGCACGCCCGCCGCCAATTCGGCCTCCCGCTCCCAAAGGGCGGTGCGGAAGCGAGTCAGTTCCTCGAGCATTCCGGCCAAGGCCGAGGCCAGTCCCCGGGCCGACTCCCATGTCGCCGACGAACCCTTGCCGGAATCCTTGGTTGGAGGATTGCCGGCCGCGGATGTCACAGCCTTTCCGCCGGGCGCCGACGGCGGGGGACCGAGCGAGAGGTGCCCCACGGCAGCCCCCGCACCCGGCTTCACCGGGACCGACCAATTCACATCGGCCGCGGCCTTCGGCTCCGCACCAGGGTGGTACTGGAGCGACCAGCCGGTCGCCCGCCGGAACGCCGCCAGTACGTCGGGCAGGCTGCCGATGGCCGGCGTGGGCGGCGCGGCCCGCGGAGGCAACGGCTCGGTGTAGAGCCGCAGGTTCGACGTTGGCGGGTTGGTTCTGGCCACGGGCGAATCGGGCGGGAGCGAGGATTCGTTGGGGCGCGTGCCGTCCGTGGAGCTTGCCCGTTTTTTCCATATTTCGCAACCGGCATATCATCCGTGACCGGCAGAATTTAACATCGACCGGGACCCGGCCTTCGCTGAACCCGACTGGCAGCGGCCGTTCTAACCGGAAGGGGCGGTACGGGCGGCACGAGCAGCAGGCCGCATCCCCTGCGGATAACGGTCCGGCGCATAAGACCTATAAGACCTATACGACCTATGAACCGCACTGCCTGCGGACGACGGCGCGGCTCGGCTTTATGACCCCACGTACCTGGCATAGATGGTACGGGCGACGGCCGGATCGTGCGTGCCGTGGATAATGGCCCGGCCGTCGGGGAAGAGCGTGATCTCGTAGCCCTCGACCGCCAGCCGCAGGAGGAATGGATTGCGGGTGATGCGGCCCAGGCCGGCCAGGCGGCGCACCAGGTCGTCCAGCGGCGTGGCCCGGCCCGGATGGCTAAGTTGCACCGCATTTCGGCCGCAGAGCACGGCTGTGCTGCTGCCCGCCCGGCCCGAAAGCCAAGCGAACTCGTGCCGCTGGCAGGCCGGGCAATCGACGCTTCCACGAAGCGCGGCCACGTCGAGCCGGGAAAAGCGGTTCTGCCAAACCTCGACGACCGTAAGATGCCGCGAGACGGCCTGAAGGTTGCCGCTCAGAATCTTGATGGCCTCGGCGACCTCCAGGGCCGCGATAGCGTGGACGATCGGACCGATGATGCCGGCCGTGTCGCAGGTGGGCGTGCTGCCCGGCGGGGGGCACTCCGGCAGCAGGCATCGCAGGCAGCCGGTCTGGCCCGGCAGGATGGTCATCGTCTGACCCTCGGCCCCCACGCAACCGCCGTAGACCCAGGGCAGGCCCAGCCGCACCGCGGCGTCGTTCATCAGGAAGCGGGTCTCGAAATTATCGGTGCCGTCGAGCATTACATCGGCCTGCGCGCAGAAGCCCTCGATATTGGCCGGCTCGATGTCGGCGACGATCGGCTCGACCTGGACGGCGGAATTGATGCGGCGTAGTTTTTCCGCAGCGGCCACGGCCTTGGGCAGCGCGGCGGCGGCATCGGCCTCGTCGAACAGGCTTTGGCGGTGCAGATTTCCCAGCTCGACGAAATCGCGATCGACGATCCGCACGGCCCCCACGCCGGCCCGCACCAGCATGTCGGCAATTGCGCTGCCCAGGGCCCCGCAGCCGCAGACCAGGGCCCGGCCCGCGCTCAGCCGCCGCTGCCCCTGCTGGCCCAGCGGCGGGTAGCGGACCTGGCGGGCGTAGCGATCGGCTGTCTGCATGGAATGCCAAAGGAACACTAATCGGCGCCAATCGGCGCTAGTATGGATCGGTCTGGGCCGAGCCGGGCAGCCGGTTTCGCTCGCTTGACCGGATCGTCTTCGTGCTCCAAAGGGGGATCCGATCGGCCAACCCGGGCCAGGCTTTCAATATGGGTTCCAAACCGATGGCCCTGCCCCGCAAAAAAATCGAGTTGGGCTGTTGGCTGGCCCCTACGGTATAATTATACTGCAAATATGGCCGAGTTGACATTCGACTGGGATGAGCGGAAGGACCGCGAGAATCAGCGTAAGCACGGCGTCTCGTTTCAGGAGGCGAGAACGGTCTTCTTGGACGAGCGCGCTGTCGAGTTCTACGACGACGAGCACTCGCAGTGGGAGGACCGCTTCCTGATGCTGGGGATGAGCGCCGGGCTGAGAGTGCTGCTCGTGTGCCATTGTCTCAGGGCGGATGGCTCGGTGATCCGCATCATCTCGGCCCGAAAAGCAACCAAGGCGGAACAGGCATACTATCCTGAAGGCGGAACATGAGACGTGAGTACGACCTATCTCGAATGAAGCGCCGCCGCAACCCTTACGCCGATCGCCTCAAGCGGCAGGTGACGATCCGCATCGGAGTGGACGTGATCGAGTACTTCAAGGACATGGCCCAGGAAACGGGCATTCCGTACCAGAACTTGATCAATCTCTATCTGCGGGATTGCGTCCGGTCCGAGCGCAGACTCCAGCTTGATTGGGCACGGTGAAACGCGGCGATGTGGTGAACCGGAAGACTCACGCTCTGTGCGGCAGGCGGGGCGAGGGGAAGGTGGCGTTGGTCGCGAGAACCCGTAGCGGCGGCGGCCTTACCAATTCCCCCTCACCCTAACCCTCTCCCGGAGGGAGATGGGACCGGGCATGCGTGCTTCGCACGGCTCCGGTTGGTCATTCTACCATTAGCACCGCGGTTCCGCGGACGCGATCGGCTTTCAGGTCCTGTAGGGCCCGGTTCGCCTCGGCCAGCGGATAGACGGTTGTATGCGGCCGGACGAGGATCTGGGCGGCCTCGGCCAGCAGCTCGCGGCCGTCCTGCCGCGTGTTGCAGGTGACCGACCGCAGATCGCGCTCGTAGAACAGATAGCGAGTATAGTCCATCTCGGGGATGGGGGTCATGTAGATGCCGGCCAGGGCCAGCGTGCCGCCCTTGACGAGTTTCTCCATGGCCGGGGGAATCAACTCGCCCGCCGGGGCGAAGCAGATGGCGCTATCGACCTCGACGGGCAGTTCCTCCGGGCGGCTGCCCACCCAGACGGCGCCCATCTGCCGGGCCAGCTCGCGGTGCTCCTCGTCGCGGGTCGCCACGTACACCTCGCAGCCGCGATGCCGGGCGATCTGGATCAGCACGTGGGCCGAGGAGCCGAAACCGTACATGGCCAGCCGCCCGCCGGGCGGCAGATTGCACCGCTTCAGGGCCCGATAACCGATGATGCCCGCACACAGCAGCGGCGCCGCCTCGACGTCGCTGAACACCTCCGGGATGTCGTAGGCGAAGGCCTCCGGCACCAGCGTGTACTGGGCATAACCGCCGTCGGCCTGGTAGCCGGTGAAGCGGGCCCGTGGGCACAAGTTCTCCCGACCCGTGGTGCAGAAGCGGCAGCCGCCGCAGGTGCCGCGGAGCCAGGCGGCGCCGATCCGCTGGCCGGGCCGCAGCCGCCGGCACTCCGGGCCCAGGGCCTCCACCGTGCCCACGATCTGATGGCCGGGCACCAGCGGCATCTTCTGCGGCGGCAGATCGCCCTCGATTACGTGCAGGTCGGTGCGGCACACGCCCGACGCCCGGACCCTGATCCGCACCTCGCCGGAGAGCGGCTCGGGCAGCGGCAGCTCGACGAGCTTCAAAGGCGAAGTCTCGATTCCGGCCTGCTGCTCCAAGAGCATGGCTTTCATGGATTCTCCGGGGAGTTCAGGCACCGCAGCGAAACGTTCCTATCACTGCCGACCGTTGGCAGTCTGCCCTTCTTCGGAAGTCAGATACCCGCCCAGCCGCCGCATCCCCTCGGCCATCGAGACTTGCGGGCAATAGCCGAAATCCCGCCGCGCGCGGCTGATGTCGAAATAGTGCGAGCGGGCCAGTTGGGCCGCCAGAAAGCGGGTCATGGGCGGATCGGCCTTGCGGCGCAGCAGGCCATACAGCCACTCGTAGGCGGCGCCGATCGTCCAGGCCGCGGCCAGCGACACGGCCCTGCTCACCGGCGGCAGTCCACCCAGGGCCAGCACCTGGTCGATCCACCGCCAACAACTGACCGGCTCGCCCTGGCCGATGAAATAGGCCCGGCCCGCAACCGGCGAATCGGGCGTGAGGGCCCCGGCGGCCAGCAGGTGCGCCTGGGCGGCGTTCTCCACGTACACCAGGTCGATCAGATTCCCGCCGTCGCCCACGCGGCGGAGCCGGCCGGCCCGGGCGCGGGCCAGCAACTGCGGTACAAGGTGCCGGTCACGCGGTCCCCACAGCAGGTGCGGGCGGAGGGCGCAACACCGCAGCTCGCCCAGTCCGTTGGCCGCCAGCACGTGCCGCTCGGCCAGGGCCTTTGTGTGCGCATAATGGCACAGCCACCGGCCGGCATAGGGAACGCTCTCATCCACGCCGCATTGGTCGCTGCCGTCGAACGTCACGCTCGGACTGCTGGTGAAGACCAAGCGGCCGACGCCGTGCTTCAGGCAACCGTCGACGACGTGCCGGGTGCCCCAGAAGTTCACGCCGCAGAAGTAATCCCAGGGGCCGGCCAAGCCGGTGGCCCCGCCGGCGTGGAACACCACGTCCACTCCGCGGCAGGCGTCGATGGTGCTCTGGCGATCACGCAGGTCGGCCGTGACGGTCTCCACGCCCAGGGCGTCCAATCGGGCGTGGCGGCGGCGGCACAGGGCCCGCACGCCGTCTCCACGAGCGACGAGCCGCTCGACAAGATAGAGGCCCAGGAAGCCGCTTGCGCCGGTGACCAAGGCGTTCATGAGCGCGTAGGGGGCTCGCGCCCCACCCTCTCCGTGGCCTTGGTGGGGCTGGCACCCCACCCTACGACTTGGGACCACCGAATCAATTAGTGTCGCATTTTCTGATGTACTCCTCTCGCTCCGCGAGAGGGCCCGGCAGAGACGCAATCGCACTTCCGACCTCACGCTCCAGCGTGAGGAATACGACAGTAATTGAATCGCCGATCCTTGACGGTCAGGTCCCGTCCGCGTCTGCCCGCAGGGCCTGCTTCTTTCCCGCCTTTTTGGGCTTCGTTTCCGTATCGGCCGGCTCATCGTCGGAAGACGCAGGCTTGGCCTTTGCGGCCTTCTTGGGCTTCGTTTCCGTATCGGCCGGCTCATCGTCGGAAGATGCAGGCTTGGCCTTTGCGGCCTTCTTGGGTTTCGCTTCCGGGGACTTCTCCGCAGGCTCCTTGTCCGCGGGGGGCGGGATCAGTTTGGCAGGCACCTCGAACTTCAGCATCCCTTCGCCGCCGAACGCCGAGGCGGGCAGCTCCAGGCGCAAGTATTTCACCCTCTTGGTCGGCGGCCTAAACAGCAATCGCACCTGCAATCCCTTATGCTGGGCAATCGTCTTGCCGTCGCCCTTGACGCTCACCATGTCCAAGAGTTGGTACATGGCGTTCAAGTCGTCCTTGAGCACGACGTTCCGCTTGACGCTGGTTTCGGCCCAGCTCTTGAATTCCACCGCTTCCTGGGCGCCCTCTTTCAAATTCAGGTTCACCGGGAGCATCAACACCTCTTCGTAATCGCTCCTATCGACTTGGGAGCCCTCCGGCGGGGGGCCGCGCAGCGGCTTGATAACCTTGACCTCGACGCTGCCGTTGACGACGGAGTCCAGGGGGACCATGTTCCAGGTCTCGGATTCTTTGCCTTTCGCGGCGCCCGCTTTCTTTTCCGACCCGCTCTTCTTCTCGGCCGCCGGCTCCTCGAACTTCGCTTCCTCCTTCTTCACTTCCTCCTGGGCGGGATTCAGCGAGAGCATCCCATGGGCCGCGGCCCAACCGAAGACCATCGCCGCGACCAGCAGCCCGCAGCCGATCACGCCCAGCAGGATCATGGTGAGCTTCTTCTGCTCCTCCTTCTTCAGCCCCAGCGGCCTGGACTTGCGGCCGCTGACCATGACCGGCGCGGCCTCGATGTGTAGCCGATCGACGTTCATCTTCACGTGATGTTTCTTGTGGCCGCTGGGCCCGAGCACGAATTCCTCGGGCAGATCGGCGGCGGGGGGCTGCGGGGCCTCGCGAGCGGTGGGGAGGGCCTTGCCCGCCGGCGGCGAGCCCTTGGACGGCTTGCCGCCCGCGGCCGGCGATGGGGCTTGCTTCCCGCCGCCGGGGCCGGCCGGCGGCTTCTCGGGGAACAGCCCCTTGACCCGCCCGGCGGGCACCCACGGCCCCTCGTCGCCGCGGCGCACCAGATGTTCCGGATGCAGTTTGCCCTTGGCCACGATCGTCCGCAACTGCTGAGCGGTCAGCGGCCCGATCTTCTTCCCCTCGATCTTGCAAAACCAGTCGTCCGACATAGCGTCACGTCTCACTCGGCGAAATCATCACCCCGCTATCCTCTAATTTAATCCTCCGGGCCGCCGAACGCCAGCAGGTCCCCGCCAACCATATTCATTATGACAAGTTCAGCCAGGGCCGTTCTGGGGCGGTTGGGCACGGCAAGAGCCGAAGAGCCTGCCGGCTTCCTCGCGGCCTGCCGCCTATAAACAATCTCAAAAAGGCATATCCGCCGGTCCCCTCTCCCTCCGGGAGAGGGTTAGGTGGGGGCGGCTAGCGGGTAATCGCTCGTTTCTTGCGATGCCGCCCACAGTGCCCTCACCCCCGACCCATCTCCCGAAAGGGGACCAGGATACATGGTCCGAGCAAAGGGTCGTTTGGTGGCCTGTCCCACGCGTCACAGGTAGCTGGCACGGCCAACCTCTACCCGACGGCATCGCGTTTCCCGGCGCGTCGCTGTGTCGCTACCGACGCACGCAAGATTTGCGTCGGCAGGCTGACACGATGATCGCTTCGCTCAGTGAGCGGCTTAGTACAACAAGAGAACACATGTTTTGCCGCTCAGCGACCGGTCATTTGCTCCAGCTTTTCAGAGAAGCCATGTCGATGGAGAAGCGGTACTTCACGTCGGACTTGAGTAACCGCTCGAAGGCTTCGTTGACCTTCTGGATGGGGATGACTTCGACATCGGCGGTGATGTTGTGCGCCCCGCAAAAGTCGAGCATCTCCTGGGTTTCGGCGATGCCGCCGATGTTAGAGCCAGAGAGACTGCGGCGGCCCATGATGAGGCTGAAGGCGGCGACGGCCAGGGGCTTCGCAGGAGCGCCAACCAGGGTCAGGTTGCCGTCGCGGCCGAGCAGGTTGAGATAGGCGTTGATGTCGTGCTCGGCCGAGATGGTGTCGAGGATGAAGTCGAAGCTGAAGGCGTGCTTCTTCATCTCGTCAGCGTTGCGGGAGACGACGACTTCGTCGGCGCCTAGGCGAAGCGCGTCCTCCTTTTTGTTGGGTGACGTGGTGAAGACGACTACGTGGGCTCCGAACGCACGGGCGAACTTCAGGCCCATGTGGCCCAACCCGCCGAGGCCGACTACGCCGACTTTCTTCCCATGGGTGACACTCCAATGCCGCATGGGCGAGTAGGTCGTGATCCCGGCGCACAGCAGCGGCGCAGCTCCGGCGAGGTTGAGATTGGGGGGGACTCGCAGGACCAAGCGTTCGTCGACGACGATGCTGTCGGAATAGCCCCCGTAGGTCACGCCTCCGAGGTGCTTGTCCGGGGAGTTGAAGGTGAGCGTCAGGTTTGGGCAGAACTGCTCAAGACCATCCCTGCAATGTGGGCAGGTGCCGTCTGAGTCGACCAGGCAGCCGACCGCAGCGAGGTCGCCCGGCTTATACTTGGCGACTGCCGGGCCAACCTTGGTAACACGGCCAACGATCTCATGGCCGGGGACGATCGGGTAGACCGTGGGCATGATGCTGCTCCACTCGTTGCGGACCGTATGGAGATCGGAGTGGCAGATGCCGCAGAAGAGGATTTCGATCTGCACGTCGTGTTCCGTTGGATCGCGACGCTTGATTTGAGTGTGGGCCAGCGACGATGTCGCACTGGCCGCGGAGTAGGCCTTCGCATTGTACATGGATCTACGCTCCTATTTGAAAAACACACCAGCAAGCAGTGTGACTAACCTGACCGCGCTGGTGACGGGTTTCTGTGTCGGCCCCGAACCATGCAATCTCGGACTTCCGGGACCGGCTCTCCAACGTAAATTAAAAGACAACTGCCTGGAAACGGAAAGGGGCAATCCTCCAAAAGACTTGCCTAATCCTAAGTTTTCGGTGTTCTGTTTTCAGTGTTCAGCAAGGAACGGACTACTGCATGCTGAACACTGAAAACCGAACGCTGAAAACCAAATCCGTGTCAATCTGTGTTCATCCGTGGCTCGCTTGTCCGCAGATTTCACATATAGGTACCAATCGGGCCCTCGGAAAATGGCGGAAGTGGAAGGCGGCGAAGGAGTTATGGAGCCGGGGAGGGCAAAAGTCGAGCGCGTACCCCTGGGGACGTATGACTTTACGTCTGCTGGCGGAATTGCAACTTCAAGCCGGAAAATGGGTTGCAGATTCATCGAACGCGGTAACTTTTGAAAGGTACCTCGGGGCGGGCGACTGTTCGACAGGCGAAAGGGCAAGGGATTGGGGATTGGGGATTGGGGATTGGAGCAAGTGGAATGGCGCGGGGACGCGGGGACGCGGAGATTGCCGGTGTCATGCGTGTCCCGCGTCCTCGTGTCCCCATGTCCCCGCGTCTCCTTGTCCCCCCGTCCCCCCGTCCCCGTGTCTCCGTGTCTCCTTGTGTCCGTGTCTCCGCGTCTCCGCGTCCCCGCGTCCCCCCGTCCCCGTGTCCCCCCGTCACCGCGAGGCGGCAAGCCGGGCGGCGGCCCAGACGGCCAGTTTTTCCCGGCTAATTTTGACATTATGACGCACGTCGACGGGAAAGGCCGGGTGGAACAGAAAGTCCTGGATCGCCGCGGTGAGCGGATTGCGCTGGCCTAATTCGCGGATTTCGGCCAGGAAGCGGGCCGCGGCCTGGCCGCCCCGCGGCATTCGGCCCTCGACGGGCTCGATAACCAGCACTGGCCGTTGGCGGCCGGCCGCCCCCACGCCCACCAAGGCACTGCGAAAGACCTGCGGATGCTCGTTGAACACGGCCTCGCAACGCACGGGGTACATCGGCCCCTGGGGCGTCAATACGCGGTGCGCCAGCCGGCCGCAGAACCAGAATTGCCCACGGCCATCTATATATCCGACATCTCCCATGCGATGCCACGCGCCGCCCGGGTCGGGAATCTTTGCCATTTCGTTGGCCGCCGCGCCGCACACGTATTCCCGCGTAACCGCCGGCGAGCGAACGATCAGCTCGCCGATGGGAGCCATCGGATCGCCGGAGGGGAGTTCCTCGAACTGGGCCGCCGAGCGGATCGGCCCTTCCACCACGCGAATCACCTTCCAGGCGACGCCCGGAAATGGCCGGCCGACGCAGACGCCGGCCCCCTGCCGGGTGCGGGCGGCCGTCTCGTCCAATACTTCGCGGGCCGAGATCGAGGCCACCGGCAAGGCTTCGGTCGCGCCGTACGGGGTGTGGACGTCGCCCTGCGGGTGGATGCACTGCTGCATCCGCCAAAGCACGTGGGGCGGCACCGGCGCCCCGGCCGACAGCACCCGGCGGACCGTCGGCAATTGGATCCCGCGCTCCGCGCAGTATCGGCCCACGCGGTTCCAGAGGGCCGGCGAGCCGAAGGCCTGCGTCACCTGCCAGTCCCGAATGGCCTCGACAATCTTGGCCGGATCGACGCGGGCCGGCCGGGAAGGGTCCATGTCGGGCACGACCGTGGTCACGCCCATCGCGCAGTTCATCAGGCCGAACAGGGGAAAGCCGGCGAGATCGATCTCGCCCGGCCGAACCCCGTAGAAATCGCGGAGCTCGTCCACCTGGGCCGCGAAATTCTCGTGGCGATAGAGCACACCCTTCGCCGGGCCCGTGCTGCCGCTGGTGAAGATGATGGCCGCCGGATCGTCGGCCGCGGTTGTGGCGTGCCAGGGTGTGGTCCAGGGGCCGCCGCGCAACTGATCGAGCGTCAGCCCGCCCCAGAACCAGCGCCGTCCGAGGGTTACGTGGAACCGCGACTGCGGGAAGCGGCGCCGCAGGCCGAGCCGCACCGCGTGCACCAGGCCGCCGGCGATGAAGCCTTCCGGGCGGGCCTGGGCCAGCGCCCGGAGCAGTCCCCGCAGGCCCATCCCCGGATCGACGAAGATCGCCACCGCCCCCACCTTGAGCAGTCCGAACACCAGGCCGAAGAAGTCGATGCCGGGCCGGACCAGGAGGGCCAAGCGCGTGCCCGGCGCTACGCCCATGGCCTGCAACCCCCGGGCGATACGGTCGCTGTCCTGGTCCAGCCCGCGGAACGTGACGTGGCGGTATCGGCGATGGCCGTCGCGGCCGTAGCCCAGCGGCTCGACGACGGCGAGGGCCTCGGGCCGGTCGGCGGCCATGCGCGTCAGCCGCCCGGCGACGTTTTGGGAATCCATCTTCCAAAAGCTATCGGTTTCCGGCCGGGTGTCAACGGCGGCGTACCTGGGCGAAAGGGGACAGGCACGTTTTTCGGCCTTCAGGCGTCTGCGGAGCGAGACAACCGAGCGGGCCAAAAAATGAGCCAGTCCCCGGCGGCGGGGGTTTTCCGGCCCGGCCCCCCTTTGACAATCCCGCCGCAGGCGTAAGAATGGTGCTAGCCTCCACGTCCGGGCGCACTTCTGATGAGGGGCCCCCGTGATGGAACCCTGCGAACCTGGTCAGGGGCGAAAGTCAGCAGCCATAAGCAGTCAGTTCCAGGTGCGGTGGGCCTCTCATCGGAAGCGTGCCCGGGTTAACCGTTCGCGGCATCGAAAGTAGCACGCCACACTCCGTGTGCCGTTCGCTGAAGCGGAGACGTGTATGGCGGACGGCACACGGAGTGTGCCTGCTACTCTGGTGCCCCCCGTAAACGGTTACCAAACCGTGCGGAACCTAGAACGCGGCCCATCGGCCGGATGGATCGTCCGTGGCGCAGTCACCCACCAGCGTTGAACCCGTGGCCGTGCCGGTTGCCCGGCAGTACGTGGTCGTAGCGCGGCGCTATCGGCCCCAGGGATTCGAGGAGTTGATCGGCCAGGAGCACGTGGCCCAGGCCCTCTCCAACGCGATTGCAACCAATCGCGTGGGGCATGCGTACCTGTTCACCGGTGCGCGGGGGGTGGGCAAGACCTCGGCGGCGCGGATCTTCGCCAAGGCCCTCAATTGCGTGGACGGCCCGGCCGCCGTGCCCTGCAATCGCTGCGACATTTGCCAGAGCATCAGTGCCGGCAACGACGTGGACGTGCTGGAGATCGACGGGGCCAGCAATCGCCTCATCGAGGATATCCGCCAACTGCGGCAGAACGTCAACGTGCGTCCCAGCCGGGCGCGGTCCAAGATCTACATCATCGACGAAGTGCACATGCTCACCCGCGAGGCCTACAACGCCCTGCTGAAGACGCTCGAGGAGCCGCCGGAGCACGTACGATTCATCTTCTGCACCACCGAGCCGACGAAGATCCCGATTACGATCCTGTCACGCTGCCAGCGGTTCGACTTTGCCGGCATTTCCACGCGCTCGATCTTCGAGCGGCTGCGTCAGATCGTGGCGGCCGAGGGCGTGCAGGCCGAGCCGGAGGCCTTGGAGGTGATTGCCCGGCGGGCCGCCGGCTCGATGCGCGACAGCCAGTCGCTGTTGGAGCAGCTCCTGGCCTTCGCCCCGGGGCGGATCACGGTGGCCGACGTTCACGCTCTGCTGGGCACAGCGGGCGAGGAGCGGCTGTCGGCCCTGGTGGGGCACCTGGTGGCCCGCAACGCCGCTGCGGCCCTGGCCGAGCTGGACGCCGCCGCACACGAAGGCGTAGACCTGGCCCAACTGGTCGAGCAACTGTTCGGCTACTTCCGCGACTGCATGCTGGCGGCGGTCGGTGGACCGGCCGACGCACTCCTCTACGCCGCCCCGGGCCGCAGCGGCGAGGTGGCCGAGGCCGGCAAACGCCTCGGCTTGCAAACCATTCTCGCCGCCATGCAGATCCTCGATCAGACCTTGTCGCGGATGCGGGTGAGCACCCAGGCCCGGGTCCTGGCCGAATTGGCCCTGGTGCGGATCTGTCACCTGGAGGAGTTGGACGAGCTGGCCGATTGGGTCGCGCAGTTGCAGTCGGGCCAGGGGCCGCAGGGGCCGGCCGCCGCGTCGCCGGGCGAAAAAAAAAACGCTGACTGCCTCCCGCCGCAACACGCGGCATCGGTTCGGGCCGGGACGGTCGCCGGGCCGGCGCAGAATGAACCTACGGGCGGTCCTACCAGCCCGGCCACGCAGCCGGTAGGGTGGGTCGAGCGCAGCGAGCCCCACCAGGAGTCGGGCCCCGGCCCGGCCGGGCCAGCGGGCAGCGGCATCCCGGCCGTCGCCCTGACCGAGCACAACGCGGCCGACTGCTGGAATCGGGCCCTGGAAAGACTGTCCGGCATGATCGTCGAGCAGGCCCGGAATTGCAGGCGGGTAACGCTTTGCGGGCCGAACCGGCTGCTGGTCGCCTTTGCGCCCGATTACGCGCTGGCCAAAGCGGTGTGCCAGCGGCCGGAGCCGCTGGCGCGGTTCGAGCGGGCCCTGGCCGAGGTGACCGGGCAGGCCACGACGGTAGAATTCATTGTGGAGCAGGCCGAGGGGGGACCCGAGGTCCGGCCGCCGGCCGCGGCCATTCCCCCTCAGCAGCGAATCCAGGAAATCGCCAAACATCCCATGATCCGCCGCGCCGCCGAGCTGTTCGGCGCCCAGCCCGTCAGTGTGGAAGAAGGCCAGCCGGCGAAGCAGTAAGAAAGTTGTCAGTTGTCAGTTGTCGGTTGTCAGTTGTCGGTTGTCGGTTGTCGATTGGTGGTCTATAGCTGGCCGCCGGCCCGCGACCGCCAACTAAATGAGCAAGGATCGGCCTACGATGTTCAAGGGTCTTGGCAATCTCGGCGCTTTGTGGAAGCAGGCCCAGCAGCTCGGCGGCCAGTTCGAGAAGCTCACCGAGGAGCTGAAACACCGCCGGGCCAGCGGGACCGCCGGCGGCCAGTTGGTCGAGATCGAGGTCAACGGCCTGCTGGAAGTCCTGCGGTGCAGCATCGATCCGCAGTTGATGGCCCAAGGCGATCGGGAACTGCTGGAAGACCTTATCGTGGCGGCCGTGAATCAGGCCATCCAGCAGGGGAAGCAACTGCACGCCACGGCCATCAAGGAAATGACCGGCGGGCTGCAGATTCCGGCACTGAAGGAGGCCCTGGAGAAACTGACTGGTGCGGAACCGCCTCCGCCCGAGTCGCCCGGGGAAACGAAGGTTTAGGACTTCCCCGCCTCGATTCGCTTGGCCAACATCGGCCGCTTTTTCCGCCCATACTTCTTCAAGAGCCTGGGCAAAGACGAGCCTCCCGGCAGCCCGCGGTAGCCGCACCTTAACAATATATCAATATTACGCCAACTCTCGTGCGGCGCCGCGGGGTGGTACGTCGTCCTTTCGGTGGGCCAGTGGCCGAAAGCGGCGAAATTGGCGTCCGCCCACGAAAGAATTTGCTCCTCCGACAACGGGCGTCCTAGCCACGGCGATGCACCACGATGCCGCTTGAGGAACTGCGCCAAAGAACTGCCGCCCGGCAAACCGTGCTGGCCCTGCGACAGGCTCTTGTCGATGATGCTCCAGGAGTAATCGGTTCCCGCAATGGTTCCCGATTTTACCCTCGGCCACTTGCCATGTTGAGCATGATAGGCGTCGGCCCACGCCAGAATGTCCCCCTTGGAAATCCGCCGGCACTTGTGCAAGTGGTGCCAATCGAATTCCGGCAAGAATTCGCGCATCAGGTCATGCAGTGAAAACATGAGCAAGAGCGTAGTGCCGCAGTGCGACTTGACGTCGCCGCATGAGATACGGCGCCAATCGCCCGGCCGACGAAAGCCCAATTCTCGGCCGAGCCAGCGGAAATAACGCTGCCGGTTCTCCGGGGCCGCCCAAAAACGCTTCGGCACCTGCTTGAATTCCCACTCGTGCCACTCGCCGCTCGGGATGAGATCCATTACGGCCGCCGACGGGCTGCTGCCGTATTTCTTCACCAGCCCGTTCCCCGCGTTACGGAGAAAATCGTCCTGGGTGACCCGATACCAGTCGTCCGGTTGCCGGTATCCCAAGCGATCCGCCAACCAGTCCATATACGTGGAGCAATTGGCCCGCGAGAGCCAGAACCGGTTCGGCGCGTGAACGAAGAGCCATTCCTTCCAGTCATATTCGGGGAAACATTCCGCGACGGCTTCAATCGGCGAACCCCGCCAGAAATACCTGGGACCGTAGGGAAATCGTCCCCGTCGCGGAAAGGAGAGCTTGTACCAATCCCGCATATAGCGGAATCGCAGCTTTTTCCCAATCCAGAGGAGAAAGTCGCGGCGGTGGTGGGGATCACTCCAGAACCCCTTGGGGACCCGGTTGTGGACCCAAATCGGGTCGATCCGCCGCAAATAGGCCGGATCGCAAATCGGCGTTCGGTCGACAGGTTTCTTGGTCGCGGCCTTCGCCATGGTCGCCGGGCTCCTCTTGGCGGCCGCTCTTGCCCAAATCGGCCAATTTAATGATAACTCGCAGTCCCCTCGCTCTCCACCCCCCGGCAGTGCTTTACAAGTGGGCGGTTCCCGCCTACGATCAAATAGGTGTCTGTCGGCCGCAAGGCGACAGGTCCCCAATCCCCAATCCCCAATCCCCAATCCCCAATCCCCAATCCCCAATCCCCAATCCCCAATCCCCAATCCCCAATCCCCAATCCCCAATCCCCAATCCCCAAT
>JBEKTY010000154.1:0-19507 GCA_049515555.1 Thermoguttaceae bacterium | reverse complement strand
ACGCATCGCCACGGCCCGCGAGTCGCACATCAAACGAACACGCAAAAAACTGCGGAAAATGGGCATCTACCTGAAAGATCTCATCCGCTGCAAATGGCCTTGAACTTGCGCAGTAATACTAGGCACGTCTGCTTCGGTCGCCGAGCCATCGTCAGCCGTTTTCCGAACGCCTCGACCACGGGCCCACATCCAACTCGTTGCAGACCAACCGTACCCCTTCCAGTGAACCGACGAGGGTTTGAGCCATTTGCTTCAAGTGATAGGTTGGCACCTGCCCGCTAGGATTTCGATCATTCGCCCGGCGGGGATTGCGTGGCGGCGCGGGCCACGCTCTCGATGGCGATGGCCGCCACGGCCGACCCGTAGTCCAGGTCGATGTTGGCCATCGTGTCGTGCGTGTCGTGGTAGCCCTGCCGGTTGATGTCGTAATTCTCCATGAACAGGACGACGGGGACGCCGGCGTCGGAGAAGATCTGGCCGTCGGTATTATAGAGCGTGCTGTGGGGGCTGTAGGCCGGCCGGATCTCGCCGTCGAGCGACAGATGCCGGGCGGCGGCGGGGATGGTCGTGCCGTCCGGGCTGCGCCGGCCGCGCCCCAGCCGGCGGCGGTCGGCACGCCCGTTCCAGACCGCGCTCGACGCGTTCCATAGCCGATTGGCCGCATGCGCCTGCTCGGCCAGCCACATCGAGTCGCGGCCCGTCCCGGGGCACATCTGGAAGATATCCCGGTCGTGGTCGTTGTTGTGGGCCACCATGTCCAGTACGTACACGCCCTGGACGCGGGCCCGGGCCAGGCTCCGCCAGCGGCCATCGGCCAATCGGATGCGGAGGTTCCCTTCCACCAGCCGCTGGCAGAGATGCCGTGCGCCCATGCAATCGGCGGGAAACTCCTCGCCCGTCAGGTGTACCAGCCAGATGTCGCACCCCAGCCGGCGCTGCCGGGCCAACTCCAGGAAAATGGGTGCGGCGAGCATCAAGGCGGCGGTGGCCGAGTGGTTGTCGTCGGCGCCGGCGGCGGCCAGGCGCGGCCCGCCGCCGCCCTTTGAATAGCCGAACACGTCTTCCATGTAGGCCGTGTCGTAATGATCGGCCATGACGACGGCCCGCTGGCGGTCTCGGCCGGGAATTACCACGATCAGGTTCCGCTCGCAGCCGCCGCTCTGCTGGTTCCGCAGCCAGCCGCCCGACCACTGGAACGGGAAATCGGTCTGCCAGCGGAAGGGCATCTCGCCGGCCAGCGCCCGGCCGCTCATGCCGGCGGCACGGATTGCCCGCTGGTGATACTGAAGCAGGTAATCGCCGAGGGCCTCCAGGTCGCGGTGCGTGTGGCGCAGGCGGGCTTGGCTGGGGGCGTCTTGCACGCAATCGGCGTTGTCCTTATTCACGTATCGCCCCGCCGCCAGCCGGGCGATCGTGTTCCAATAGGCCTTCTCGAACGATCGCCGGGCCGTGCGGGCGAAGGTGAGCGAAGGCGGCGGCCGGCGGGTGACGGCCAGCGGCGGCTCCCAAACCCCCGCGCCACCGATGCACCGCCGCAGCGCGTCCAGCAGGAGCCCCGCATCGGCCGGCTCCGCCGAGCGACCGCCCAGCGATCGCAGCCAGTCCGCAAGCGATTCGTCCTTGGGCAGCGTGAGCAACTGCCGGGCGAAACTCGCCGGCAGCGGCCTTTCGCCCAGCAGCTTCCACGTGTCGAGCAGCTTGCGGACATTGTACATCGTCTGCCAGTGGTGCGGCTCGTGGTTCATGGTCGCGAGCCGCAGGGCGGCTTGGTGGGGCGGGCGGGCCAGCAGCCGCGGCCAGAGCTCTACCGGCCGATCCAAGCGCGGCCGCTGCAAGGCGTAGGCGGTCAGATACCCCAGCGGGGCCCCGCCGAGCACGGCCGGCTCGCCGTCGGCGGGGTCGAAATAGGCGACCAGCGGGCGGTGCCAATATACCTCGTGGCCGCCCACCCGCATCGCCGGATACAGCATGCGGTAGCCGAACAGGCCGCCCGCGGCAAGGTGCTCGGCCGCCCGGGCCAGCTCCGCCGGACTGGCCCGCGGCCCGTCCAGCACGCGATGAAAGTCGTGGCTCCAGATCTCCGCGTTGCGGGCCATCGGCTTGCCATACAGGCCCACGTCCTCGGCCGCCGGGCTGAAGAGCACGTGTGCCAGCTTGTCTTCGTCGGCCAGCACGGCCAGGTGATCTTCGTACCGATGCACCCGCTGCCAGCGGTGAGTGCGGCGGAAGGTGTTTCGCAGGGGGGCGTAATCGGCGTGGGGCGGCGGGATGCCCGGCCGCGGCTCGTGCAGCCAGCCCGACTGCGGAAGGCGGATCCCCCACGGCCCCTCGTGCCGCGGCAGCGAGTGCAACAGGGAGATCTGCCCGGCCAGCGGCAGCTCACGCTGCAACTGGAAGTAAGGCATCACGCCGAAGAACACCAGGCTGCCGGGAAAGGGCAGCAAGTGCAGGTCGCCCGCCAGGTACGCCCGCCGCACGCGGGCCGGCAGGCGGTCGAAGGGGCAGAACGTCAGCAAGTATCGCACTCCGCGTAAACTCTGCCCGGCGTGCCAGCGGTAAGGCTGCGTCCACGCGGGCAACGGCTCCTCGTGCCAGAAGGGCAGCAAGGCGGAATCCGGCGTGGAGTAGATGCGAAACCCGGCGCGGCGCAGCCCGTCCGGCCCGGCGGGCCTTTCGCCATACGCCGCTGTGAGTAGCCGGCGGAAGAATTCCAGCCCCGCCTCGGGGGGCAGCTCGCGTCCGGGGGCGCAGAACAGTCCGCGCCAGAAGGCCTGCCCCGGACCACGCTCGCTGGCGCCGAACAGCGTCCACCGCAGGCGGCCCTTGTCGTCCTGGGTCCGCGACAGGGCCAGCGGCAGCAGCAGCACGCATCGCTCGTGGGCAGGCGCGCCGCTGGTTGCCAGCGGTGGTGGCCAGTACGGATTACCTTCCAGTTTCTTCCGCGCGATGCCGTGTGCCGGCTCGCCGCGGGCCAAGTGCCGCAGCACGTGCAGCAACTCCCGGGCGATTAGCGCCAGCCCGGGCTGGATCTCGAGCGCTTCTTCGTATTCCGTGACCCGCCAGCCCCAGGCATCCGCCGGATCGAACAGCAGGCGATCCAGGCCGCCGTACGGTTTGCGGCCCAGCCGGGGCGGCGGCATGAACTCGGAATAAGCGGCAATGGGGTATCGGCCCGGGCCGTGACGCCGCTCGGGGAACTCCGTCCCGGCCATCAATCGTTGCCAGCCACGGTTCGGCATGGGGGCACCTTGCTACAGGTGAACGATCTGGTACAAAATGTTTCGATCAGCATAGCACACCTGCCGGCCGGATTTCCAGGGCCCCGGGGGAGCGGTCTCGCTGCACGTCTCAGTTCCAACCTCCCCAAACCTTGCACGGCGCACTACAATTTGGGTAAGGACCGGGGGATCAATTATTGTCGTATTCGCCAACGTACTCATCTCGCTCCGCGAGATGAAAGCCCATCTCGCGGAGCGAGATGAGTACATTTATTGATTCTGCGGTCCCAAAGGAGCGCGTGATGTCTAGTCCAGATGCAATGCGAGTTCTCGCCGCGGCCTTGACCGCGATCGCCGTAGCGGCCGGGCCGAGTGGGCTGCGGGCCGACGACAAGAGCGAATTCAGCCGGCTGGGCAAGCAGTGCGAGGCGGAGCAGACGGCCGGCCAGATCAAGGATATGCTGCGCACGGCGCTGAAAATGCAGAAGTTGGCCGCGGGGCCGCTCAAGGCCGAGCCCGCCTATGCGGCCACCGCCGCGCAATGGTTGGGCTCGGCCTACATGCATCAATGCCGCTACGCGGAAGCGGAAGCGCTGATGAAGCGATCGCTGGCAATCCACGAGGCAGCCTCGGGCGCCGGGGGCGTCTCGGTAGCGGGGGACCTCAAGCTCCTCGGCACGCTGTACCGCAACCAGGCCCGCTTCGCCGAGGCCGAGCCGCTGCTGAAGCGGGCCATCGCGATCTGCGAGGCCCGCCGCGGGCCCGAGCACGTCTCGGTGGCCGGCAACCTCGGCACCTTGGCCTCCGTGTATCAAAGGCAAGCCCGCTACGCGGAGGCCGAGCCGTTGCTGAAGCGGGCGATTGAAATCAACGAGAAGGCCGTGGGTCCCGACCACCCTTGGGTCGCGACCTGGCTCAAAGAGCTGGCGGCGCTGGACGTCAACCAGGCCCGCTATGCCGACGCCGAGGCGCACCTGAAGCGGGCGATTACGATCTGCGAAAAGGCCCAGGGGGCCGAGCACGCCTCGGTGGCCGGCAACCTGGCGGCCTTGGCCTCCGTGTACCGGTACCAGGGCCGCTTCGCCGAGGCCGAGCAGCTCTACAAGCGGGCCCAGGCCATCCACGAGCGGACCTTTGGGCCGGATTACTTCCCGGTGGCCGACGACCTCGACGGCCTGGCCCTGGTCTACCAGTCGCAAGGCCGCTACGCCGAGGCCGAGGCGGTCTTCAAGCGGGCCCTGGCGATCCATGAGAAAATATTAGGCACCGAGTATCCCGCCGTGGCCGGCGACCTGAGAAACCTGGCCTCGTTGTACTCCGTTCAGGGCCGGTTCGCGGAGGCCGAGCCGCTCTTGAAGCGGGCCGTGGCCATCGGCGAAAAAACCTACGGGCCGGAGCACCCCTTCATCGCCGGCATCGTCGGACGCCTGGCAAGGCTCTACATTGAACAAGCCCGGTACGCCGAGGGCGATCCGCTGCTGAAGCGGGCCGTCGCCATCAATGAAAAGGCCGTGGGCCCCGAGCACCCTTGGGTCGCCGACTGGCTCGACGAGCTGGCAATCTCGTACTCCCGGCAACAACGCTATGCCGAGGCCGAGCCGCTCTACCAGCGCTGCCTGAAGATCTACGAGAAGGCCGTGGGCACGAGCCATCCGAAGTTCGCCACAGGTCTGCACAACCTGGGCACTCTGTACGACAAGCAGGGCCGCTATGCGGAGGCGGAAGCGCTGCTCCGCCGCGCATTGGCCATCCGCGAAAAGACCCTCGGACCCGATCATTCCGGGGTGGGGTGGAGCTTGTACCGCTTGGCGCGGGTGGATTACGATCGGGGACAATATGCCGAAGCCGAACCCCTGGTGGATCGGGCCATCGCCATTCTCGATCGGGCCGGCTACGCCCCCGGCCGACGTTTCGAATGCTACCTGTTCCGCGCACGCCTGGATTGGAAAAAACAGCTCCCCAGCGAAGCCCTGGCCGATCTGCACGAGGCCATGCAGCTCGCCGAGCAACAACGCGCCGAAAGCTCCGGATCGGCCCACGAGCGGGCCGAGACCTTCACCAAGTACGATGAAGCCTTCGAGCAAATGGTGGCCTGGCAGCTCGAACTCAAGGACATGAGCGAAGTGCTGGCGGCGATGGAGCGCGGCCGGGCACGCTCATTGTTAGAGGAGATGAGCTCCTCGGGCGTGGACCTGCAGGCCGGTCGCTCGGCGGCGGAGCGCGAAGCCCTGCGCAAGCAGGAGTTGGAGCTGAAGCAAAAGGTCGAGGCCCTGGAGCAGCAGATCGAAGCGCTCGCCGACGATCCGAAGCGGTCGGCCGGGGAGAAACTGGCCCAGCAGGGCCCGCTGCAGGCGGCGCTGGCCGGGGCCCGCACCGCGCTGTATGAGTTCTATCGCGACCAGCGGGCCTCCAGCCCGGTCTATCGCCAGTTGCTCTCGGCCGGCGGCGGCCCGCCCCGGCTGAGCCGGATCCAGCGCCGCCTGGCCGGCAAGGACGGGCTGCTCCTGGCCTATCTCTTCGGCAGCGACGGCGGATACCTGCTGACCATCGGCCCGGCCAAGGCGGAGCTGGCGGCCCTGGTGCTCGACGATTCGGCCGCGAAAGCGCTGGGCGTGCAGGCCGGCCCCCTGACCGCCGAGCGCCTGGCCGCGGCCTTGGAGAACGACGCGGGGACGGGCGTGGTGCAGCTTCTGCGAGACCCGAAACAGTCGGCCCACGTGGCGGGGAAACTCGCCGCCTTGTGGCACGTGCTGATCCCGCCCGACCAACGCCAGGCCCTGACCGGCGGCACAGTCAAGCGCCTGATCGTCATTCCCGACGGCAAGCTCTCGCTCCTGCCCTTCGAGACCCTCGTGGTCGAGCCCCGCGAGCCGCCGGTGTACCTGTTGGACGCCGGCCCGCCCATCGAGTGCGGGCCTTCGGCCACCGTGCTCTACAACCTGGTCGAGCGGCCGGCAACCGCCGCGGTGGCGCAGCGGGAACCGGTGCTGACCGTGGGCAACCCCGATTACGGCGGCCCGGGCGAGCAGGTGGCGGCCAAGCCCGCCGACACGTTGAACCAGGTTGCGGCCAGGTCTCGTTACCGCTCGCTGGGCGGCCGGCTCACCGATCTGCCATACTCCGGCTGGGAGTCGAGCTGGGTGGCCGAAACCTTCCAGAAGGCCGGAATCAAGACCGTCCGCCTGGAGCGCGGCGCGGCCACCAAGGCCAAGGTCTGCGCGGAGATGGAAGGGCGGCAGATCATCCACCTGGCCTGCCACGGCCTGGCCGACCAGTCTTACGGCAACTACTTCGGGGCCCTGGCCTTGGCCCCCAACCAACTGCCGGCCGGAACCGGCAGCGACGGCCTGCTGACGCTCTCGGAGATCTACGGCCTCAACCTGCACGGCGCCGAGTTGACGATCCTCAGCGCCTGCGAGACGAACTACGGGCCGCAGCAGCGCGGCGAAGGCGTGTGGGCCCTCTCGCGGGGTTTCCTGGTGGCCGGCTCCCGACGCGTGGTGGCCAGCAACTGGCTGGTGGACGATGAAGCGGCGGCCACGCTCATCACCTTCTTTTGCAGCGGTGTAGCCCAGGCCCGGCAGAAAGGCGAAACGCCCGACTACGCCGACTCGCTGCAAAAGGCCAAACGCCTGGTCCGCCGCGAGGAAAAGTGGTCCAGCCCGTACTTCTGGGGCTCGCTGGTGCTCGTCGGGCCGAATTAGTGCAGGTGAAGTGGGAGAAGAGATAAGGGGTCGGGAGTCGTTGTTGGCAAAATAGGCAACATTAATGACCCCGGCCCCCTCCCTTCTTCCGCGGACTGCTCTTGCTCGCCAGGGCATTTCTGCGGTACATTGCGCGTCACGGTGGTATCGGCCGGCGGCCGGTGGAAAGGACTCCAAGCATGCAGGCAACGCTGGGCGAGTTGGCACAGATGGTCGGCGGGGAAGTGGTAGGCCCGGCCGACCTGGTGGTTCGGGGCGCCGCCCCGCTTCGAGACGTCGCCGCAGGCCAGATCACGCTCGTCGATCGCCAGCAGAACCACCGCAACTTGCTCGGCTGCTCGGCGGCGGCGGTGGTCGCCCCGCGCTGGTTGACTTCGGCGGGGATACCCTCGATTCAGGTGGACGACGTTCACCGAGCCTTCGCGGCGATAGTTGCCTTGTTCCGGCCCGGGCGCCGGCAGCCCCGAGTGGGGCTCAGTCCGCTGGCCCTGGTCAGTCCCAAGGCCACTTTGGCCGAAGACGTTGACGTTCACCCGCTGGCCACGATCGGCGACGACGTGACGATCGGCGCCCGCTCGACGATCCACTCGGGCGTGCATATTATGGCCGGCTCGCAAATCGGCGAGGACGTGACCATTTTTCCCAATGCCGTGCTGTACGAGGACACGGTGGTGGGGCCGCGGTGCCTGATCCATGCCGGCGTCGTGCTGGGGGCCTATGGCTTCGGTTACGAGCAGGTCGATGGCCGGCATCGCTTGACGGCCCAACTGGGCAACGTGGTGCTGGGGGCCGACGTGGAGGTGGGGGCCGGCACGACCATCGACCGGGGCACCTACGGCCCAACCGTCATCGGCGAAGGCACGAAGATCGACAACCTGGTGATGGTCGCCCACAACTGCCACGTCGGCCGGCACAACATGCTCTGCTCCCAGGTGGGCGTCGCCGGCAGCACGACCACCGGCGACTACGTGGTGATGGCCGGGCAGGTGGGAGTCCGCGATCACGTGCACGTCGGCCGCGGCGCGGTGGTGGGGGCCAAGGCCGGCGTGATCAACGACGTGCCGGACGGCGCCCGGTTCATCGGCATCCCCGCCACGCCGGAGCGCGATCAGAAGCTCAAGCAGGCCGCGTTTGCGAAGCTGCCGGAAATGCGCCGCCAAGTGAAGCAGCTTCAGCGGACCATCGAGGAGTTGACCCGGCGGATTGCGGCCCTGGAACCGCCCGGTGAGACATCCGACCGCCACGCCGCGTAAGCAAAGTCCCCTCTCCCTCCGGGAGAGGGTTAGGGTGAGGGTGTGCAGGAGAAAGTAATCAGCGCTTGCAGTCGGGTCCACAATGCCCTCACCCCCGGCCCCTCTCCCAAAGGGCGAGGGGAGCTCTTTATGCCGCCGGCCGATCCTCAATCCGGAACCTGCAACGCGGCGGCGACTGCCGCCGGACCCACGGCGGCTTGCACTCCGCCGCGCCGCGTGGGGTTGCTGGCCGGCTGGGGCCGCTACCCGATCCTGGTCGTCGAGGCCCTGCGACGGCAGGGTTGCCAGGTCTACTGCCTGGGCGTGGCGGGGCATGCCGATCCGCGCCTGGCGACGCTGTGCGACGATTTCCGCTTTAGCGGCCTGGGCCGCTTCGGCGCCGCCATCCGCTATTTCCGCCGGCACGGCGTGACCGACGTAATGATGGCCGGCAAGATCCACAAGGTGCTGGTGTTCCAGCCCTGGCGGTGCCTGCGGCACTTGCCCGACCTGCGCACCATACGCATGTTCGCGGCGCACTTCCTCACCGGCCGCAAGGACTGCCAGGACGACACGCTGCTGGGGGTGATTGTCGAGGAATTCGCCCGCGAGGGCTTGCGTTTCGGCCCGCCCACGGACTACGTTCCCGAGCTGTTGGTCGGCCCCGGGCAACTGACCCGCCGCGGTCCCTCCGGCCGGCAATGGCAGGATATCCGGTTCGGCTGGCAGGTGGCCAAGGAACTGGGCCGGCTCGACGTCGGTCAAAGCGTGGCCGTAAAGGATCGGGCGGTGCTGGCCGTCGAGGCGGTCGAGGGGACCGACGAGTGCATTCGCCGCGCCGGCGGGCTGTGCCGCTCCGGAGGCTTCACCCTGGTCAAGGTCGCCAAGCCCCAGCAGGACATGCGATTCGACGTGCCGACCATTGGACTGGGCACGCTCGAGACGCTCGGCCGGTCTGGCGGCGGCGTGCTGGCCGTCGAGGCCCGACGCACTATCCTGCTGGACGCCCCGCAGGTAATCGATCTGGCCGACCGCGCGGGGCTGGCCATCGTAGCCTGCGACGGCGGCAACGTGCCGTAGCACGCTCGAACACCGGTGCAGGATTCTGGGTGCCACTGCTGGCTTGTCCAGCAGTGTGAGAGGCACTGCTGGACAAGCCAGCAGTGGCACCCAGCGCTACAGCTCGTGGAACAGGAGACAGAGGACCTCGACCGCGCGGACGGCTCGGATCGGGTCGCCGAGAAAGGCCGCGTCGGGGTGGTCCCCCCAGATCGACAGCGCGTAATGCAGATACTGCTGGCGCGATTCGGCCAGCAGGTCTTCGCCCAGTTCGGCCAGCAGGGCGGGCCATAGGTCCCTGAGCCGGTGGAGCGACTCGTCTTGGCCGTCGATCGCCTCGAACACGGCGTCGTCGAGGGTCTCGAGTTTGGCCAGGATTTCCGGGCAGTCGAGCTGCGCCACGCTGTTTCTCCGCGCCGGGTGAGTTGCCATCGATGTCAGTCGATCAGGCCGTTCTTGCGCCGGTTCTGGCGGCGCAGTAGCAGATCCCCACGGCGCCGCCGGCCAACAGCGGCATGCACGAGGCGTACCAGCCGAAACCGACGTTCAACAGGCTGAACAGGACGATACAGGCCACACGCAAGGAATCTTGGTTAAGTCGCATAGGTGTGTGGAGGTGAGGGATTAGGGATTAGGGATTAGGAGCCGCTTGCGGTTTCGCAGTTGCACTTCCCGACGCGTCGCCCGTGGGCCGCGCGGGGGACTGCGCGGCCGGGGCGGGCAAGATGAGCTGCCGCTGGTCATCTTTCCCCCCTGTTGCCGGATTGCCGCGAACAATTCTCGCCGGGCTGGGGAGCGGCCCCCGGCGTGGGCTTGGCCAGCCCCTCCATGAGGCCGATGATTCGCTGCCCATGGCCGGCCAGTTGGGCATTGGTCTCGATCAACTGCCTTTGGTCGGCGGCGATCTCGGCCCAAGTTCGCCGGGCCTCCTGCTGATTCCTGCGGATCTCCGCCTGCATGCGACGCAGCTCGGCGAGGCACTGGTTGAACTGACGCGGGGCAGTGGCCGCGGCCGCGTCGCGCGCCGCCGGCCGACTGGCCCCGCTCTGGAGACATCGGTGCCGGGCGAACAGTTCGATCGACAATGACTCGAGTTGCTCGAACACGTCGCCGAAAAAGGTCTCGAAATCGTCGTGTGCCGATCGCAGCTCGCCGATCGTGTCGCGCGCAGACTTCAGGCCGGCAGAAGGTTCCGTTGGACCGCCAGACACGGTATTTCTTGGTAGCTCGACAAGATCGGAAGAGGAGGACGGCAGACTAGCCGCGGACCGAACGGTCCATCAGGGGCCTGGGAGCAGTTTCCGAAAAGGACCGTCCGCTCTTCGCCGCGCGAAGAGCGGGACCGGCCTCCCAGACCACTAGAGAAAGCTTAGTTCACAAACGGCCCGGGGGCAAATCCGAACCGTTGCAGCCCCGGCCATAGCAGCCCGGCATTGTCGCGCAAGTACTGCCAGCGAAAGTAGAAGCGGTGGAAACATTTGCTCACCAGCGTCTCGATCCGCTCCGTCGTGAGGTGCTCGTACTTGAGCACCGGGGTGTAAACCGTGAAACGGCCGAAATCCGGCTGGGCGATTTGCGGCCGCATCTGCTCGTAAAAGGCGGTGCCGGGGTAGGGCGTCACCACGTTGAAATTGGCGAACGTCGGCCGGATCGATATCGCATACTGCCGCACCCGGCGGATCGATTCTTCCGTGTCTTCCGGAAAGCCGATGAGGAAGCCCGCCACCGTGCGGATTCCCAGCCGCCGGCAGACGGCGATGAACTCCCGCTGCCGGTCCGCGCCGATCGGGTCGCGGCGGTAGCGGCGCAGCGTCGGCTCGTCGGGGGTTTCGACGCCCACCGTGACGCTCGTCAGTCCCACCTCCTTCAGCAGCCGCAGGAGGTCCGGCGTCAGGAGATCGACCCGGGTTTCAATCGAGAACTGGATCCGTTGCGGCAGGCGGCCGAGCTGCTCGCCGAGTTGCAACACGCGGGCCAGGCTGGTCCCGAATGCCGGGTCGCGAAACTTGAACGAGCGGAAGCCCCACCGCCGAATCCCAAGGCGAATCTCGTCCGCCACCGCCTGCGGATCGCGGTGCCGCACCGGATGGCCCGCGACGACATAGGGGCAGTAATTGCAGCGGAACGGGCAGCCCCGGCTGGCTTGGATGAATGCCGTCGGAAACCGCCAGAAATCGAAGCTGATGCGGAACCGCTGCGGGCCGAAGGGCGACCAATCCGGCGGCGGCAACCGGTCGAGGTCCTCGAGCACGCCCAGCGGCACGGTCCCGTCGCTGGCGGCCAACACCTCGTCCAACCGCCAGAGCAGTTGCTCCGCGTCGCCCTGGACGACGGTCACGCCCGGGGCGTCGAACATCTGCGGCAGGGCTGACGCCACTGCGCCCACCACTAGCACGGTGGCCCCCGGCTGGTCGGCCAGCAGTCGCGACATTACCTGGCGCTCCAGCGACAGAGTGATGAGCGAGGGGCAGAAGATGTACAGATCGGCGCCGCGGGGCACGTGGTCTTCGACGTACTGCACGCGGTGGCCGAGGCGGGCGAAGATCGCCGCCAGGTGCGCGAACAACAGGGCCACCGGCCGGCGGTCGCGGCGATAGAAGCGGCGGATCAGCCAATCGGCGGCGCCGCCTCGACCCGCGTACTGCCCGATGCCGTAGCCGCCGGCGAAATCCTTGGAAACGTCGAACTTTCGCGTGTCCCAGAGAACGACGTGCATCGGCATGTGTCAGCGAAACGACTTGAGACCTATCTGGACTTTTGCAAATTGCGGAGGCCCGGTCCCCTCTCCCTCCGGGAGAGGGCTAGGGTGAGGGCTTTTGGCCGCGAGACTGCCCTGGCCCTCACCCCCTGCCCCTCTCCCAGAGGGAGAGGGGAGATCAACTCGCGAGCCGCCCTTAGCTTCGTGCCTACGAGGCGCGGCCGCCGTCCGCCGTGTCACGCGGCCGTCGCAGGCAAGCCGATAGCGGATACCGCGCCACGTGATGTGCCGGCCCCAGGCCGAGCTGACCAGTCCCAGCCAGTGCACCAACTCGGCTGCCGGTCTGGCCCATAGGTCGAACCGCCGCACGCGGCGGAGGACATCGGCCTGGTGGGGGAAATAGGTGCGACCCAACCGCTGGATCAGCGCTGAGCGGTAGACGCCCAGGCCGTAGAGCAGCGCCAGGACGGCGGCGGGGATCCAAGGCGCCGGCGGCCCTCCGGCCAGTCCCCGCCCCAGCGCCAGCAGCGAAAGCAGCCACACCAGCATCCGCGCCGAGGAAGTCGCCACGGTCAAGCACCACCACCCGATGGCATAATGCCTGACGATCACGTACTGCCGCCGCAGGAAGGCGAACATCTCTGCGAGCGAATAATCGATGGGCGAGGCCACGACGCAGGCCGGCTCGAAACGCACGTAACGCTGTGCTTGGCGGAGCAGCCGGCTGGCGACCAGGTCGTCGCTGAGGGTTCCGTGCCAGGCCCGGCGGAGTCCGATCCGCTGGAACGTCGCACGCCGCAGGGCCCAGGAGCCGCCCCAAACCAGGTGCGGGCTGCGGCGGCCCAGCCGCGACATGAGGTCGCAGTTCATGCTGTAGAGCAGTGCGTTGGCCAGCGATGCCCGCCGCGGAATGAACCAGCGATAGCCGGTGCTGGCTCCCATCTCGACCCGGTACAAGCGGGCAATTGCCAACCGCAACCAATATGGATGCGGCCGGCCGTCGGAATCCAGGAAGGCCAGGTAATTGATCCGGGGCGAAAGCCCCACCGTGGCAACCTGCAAGTTGTGGACTTTCTGGCCGCTGCGAAGGGCGCTGCCCGCCACCACCAGCCGCGCCTTGACGTGAGGATGGTCCGCCATGACCCGCCGGATCACGGCACAGGCCGGGTCGGTGGCACTCTCAACGATCAGCCTCAACTCATAGTCCGGATAATCCTGCCGCAGCAGTGCCCGAAGATTCTCCTCCAGGCCCAGGTCGTGCCCTTTGCAGGGCACCAGCACCAGGGCCCGGCCCCTCGGCTTATGGCGGGCCAGATCGGCCAAACAACTCCTGGCAAAGCGGACATGCTCCCATGCTTGCAGGGCCAGTAGCAGCGACGAGAGGATCCCGCCGGCAGCCAGAATCAGATACGCCAGCAGCCAGCCCGGCGCCTCACCCAGGAGCGGGTATACGGTGCAAAGCGGGATCATGGCGGGCACCGATTGCGGGAGGATAATAGAGCACGTGGGGGCCTCGGGGCCGCGTGCCGGGCAGGATAGTCGAGGCCGGCTGAAGGGTCAAGGGCAAACGCGCCAGCCAATGTTTGACTGTTTAACCTATTTCACCCTATTTGACCCCCCACCCGTAATTGAAATGTGGCCCACCTATTACCGTGCCTCGGCGACCGCCCCTTCAAGCGCAAAGCGTATCCCCGCCGATTTGACTTCTATGTCCTTGGGAAAATGGGAAAGAACGAAGTTGACACGAGCGTTACAACAGCATAGAGTTCCACGGGCCCGTAACCCGGGATGTACAGAAGACGTGATTTGAGGCGACCCGAAGTGGTGCGAAGTGATGCCATGGTGCGGAAGATAGGGCTAATCCTGTTGGTGATCCTCTTGCCGGCTGCCACTGCCGCGGGGCAGGAATGGGCCCGCAAAATGTTCGCTTCGCAGGAGCACGATTTCGGCACGATCGCCCGGGGCACGAAGGCCGAATTCGACTTCCCCTTGTCGAACATTTTCATCGAGGACGCCCACATCCAGAGCGCCAGGTCGAGCTGCGGGTGCACGAGCGTGGAGATCGTCAACCCGGCGCTAAAGACGTACGAGCAGGGGGCGATTCATGCCACGCTCAACACGGGGAGTTTTCTGGGGGCCCGCGCGGCCACAATCACCGTGCTCCTGGACAAGCCCTACCCGGCCGAGGTACAGCTTCACGTCAAGGGGTATGTCCGCAGCGACGTGGTGTTCGAGCCGGGGAGCGTTGAGCTCGGCGAGGTGGAAGAGGGGACGCCCGTCGAGCGGAAAGTCACCATCAACTACGCCGGCCGGCCGGATTGGCAGGTCATCGACGTCAAAAGCGGCAACCCGTGCATCTCGGCAAAGGTCGCCACAATCGACCGCCAACTTGGTCGAGTTTCCTACGAGGTGGCGGTTCGCGTGGACGGAACCGCCCCCGTCGGCTACCTTCAGGACCAGCTCACGCTGGTCACCAACGAGGGCCAGGGGATGCAGATCCCGCTAACGGTCGAGGGACGCATCGTTTCGGGCATTACGGTCAGCCCCTCGTCGCTTTTCATGGGCGTGGTGCAACCGGGGCGGGAGGTGATCAAGTCGCTGGTGGTGCGCTCCCAGCGCCCATTCCGAATCCTATCGATCGCTTGCGACGACCATTCGTTCACGTTCGGCCAGCCGTCAGACCCGTCGCCCAAGACGCTGCACGTGGTGCCGGTGAAGTTCACCGCCGGCCGCGAGGCGGGTAAGGTAACCCGAACGATCCACATTGTGACCGACTCGGGCCAGAACGCCCCCGATCTGTCGGCCTATGCCGTCGTAGCGGCCCGGACTAGCGGCTCCGACTAGTGAGTTGGCAGCGCAAATCGTTCTGCTGACGGGGTTTCTGTGATTCGAGCCACGCCGGCGCCGCGCCGCTACAACCGACAAAAGCCGCAAAATCGAAAGATTTCTTCCGTCCGGCACAATCCGCAGACCGAAACCTATAGTCAGGCAATGATCGGATGCGGACGTTGCCAGGGGGGCAACACGCCGGTGGTGCAACCGCCTGTCGGGGCATGACCGGTCTTCTCCCCGACGAGCGGCCGCTCCGCAGTCTTTACCCCAGGAACACGATTCGTAGGAGGGAAGAGCATGCGACGCTTATTGACGGTGGCGTGGCTCGCTATTGCGCTGGGAGGATTCCCAGCCGCGGTGCGGGCAGGAAACCAGGAGGCCGCCGAGCAGGTTGCCAACAACTTGCGGAAGAACCTCGGCGGCAACCCGAGTGATTACAACATCGGCATCCGCTACATCGACGGCACCGTCTGGCTGGAAGGAAGCGTTCGCACTCCAGACCAGGCGGCCCAGGCGGCGAAACTGGCGTTGGGCTTCCCGGGTGTAAGCCGGGTGGTCAACGAGTTGGGAGTGACCAACCCCGGCGGGGCGCCGAGCACTAGCGCGCAAACGTTTGGTGCGAAACTGGCGGCTCTGAATCCCTTGCGGCGCGCCGACGACACGGCGGCCAAGGATGCGAGCCATGCGCAGCCCCTGGCGACTTCGTTCAGCACCTCGGGGGCCGTGTCGACCGCGGCGGTGCAGCCGGTTGTCCCGCCGGCCCCGGCGCCCCCGGTGCCGATGGGCAGGCCGGCGCCGCTGCCCCAGGGCGTGGCAGAGACCGTCACGGGAGTGCCGGGCCCGCCGCTGCCGATGGCCGCGCCCGGCGGCGCCGCCGGTCCCGCTCCCGTCCGCTACGACCAGCCGGCCATGCCGAACTATTCCTGGCCGAGCTACGCCGCTTATCCGAACTACGCGGCGGTCACTTACCCGCGACAGTATTCGGCAACCGCCTGGCCCTACATCGGCCCCTTCTATCCCTACCCGCAGGTCCCGTTGGGATGGCGCAAGGTATCGTTGGAATGGGACGACGGCTGGTGGTTCCTGAACTTCAAGGACGGCCCGCGATGCTGCTGGTGGCGGTGATCGCCGGACGGTCCCGATCTTCCGTGCGGTGAAACGGGACCATCGGCTGTGCAGATATAACGCTGATCCTGGGGGGGAGGACGAGTTGGCCCCCGCTCCGACTTGCTCGGGGCGGGGGTCTTTTTGCGTTAGTGTTCGGTATTCAGTTTTCAGTGTTCAGTAAGGCCGGGCTGAAAACTGAACACTGAAAACTGAGGGCTGACTCAGCCTTGACCGTCTTCCAAGGTCACCGGCCCGTTCAGGCTGTCGGCCAGCTTACCGAGGGCCTCGGTCTCGATCTGCCGCACCCGCTCGCGGGTCAGGCCCAGCGACTCGCCGATCTCCTTGAGCGTGCGGGGCTCGTGGTTGTCCAGGCCGAACCGCATCCGCAACACGGTCGCCTCGCGCGAATCCATGGTCTGCAACTGCTGGAGGACGTGCGTCAGGTTGTCGCTCTCGACCATTTCCGTGTCGGGGCTGCGAATCCGCTCGTCCTGGATCATCTCGCCCAGCGACCAGCCGGCCTCCGCCTGGTCCGTCTGCGGGGTGAGGTTGTAGATGCGGATAGCCTTCTTGATGATCGGCAGTTTCTTGCGGGGCAGTCCCAGGACACGTGCCACCTCCTCGGGCGTGGGCGTGCGGCCCAACTCCTCGGCCAGTCGCGTGCTGGCCCGCCGCCACTTCGACAGCAGCTCGACCATGTAGGCGGGAATGCGGATCGTTTTGGCCGTGTTGATCAGGGCCCGCTTGATCGACTGCTTGATCCAGTAGCTGGCGTAGGTCGAGAAACGCGTGCCCACGGCCGGATCGAAGCCCTCGACGGCCCGCAGCAGCCCCAGGTTGCCCTCCTCGATCAAGTCTTGCAGCCCGAGGCCCTTGCCCGTGTAGCCGCGGGCAATGTTCACCACCAGCCGCAGGTTGGCGCGGACCATGCGATCGCGGGCCATGACGTCGCCGGTCCCGATGGCCACGGCCAAGTCGTGCTCGTCACCCGCCGAAAGCAGCGCGGTCTCGTTGATCTCCCTTAGATAGGTCTCCAAGGGAGATTGCACGTTGGGCAACAGTCGGCGTCGTGTCTTGGGCATGGCAATCGGTAGTAGGTCCGCGGCCGTGGGAGACCAGGCTGACACAACTATCGACGCGAAGAGAGGGCCTTCTGCAAGTAACTGGGCAGTTGACGAAATAGGGGGGAAATAGGTAGATTTTCTGCGGTAGCGATAACAGCGGCCCGGCCGGTCGTAACCGGCCGACTGCCATAAGAACCGGCATAACCGGCCCGTCGCAACGAAGGATGAAGGATGAAGGCGGAAGGCGGAGGGCGGAAATAGCCGGCCCTAACAGCCGCCGCACCGCCGACGAAGGGCGAATAACCCGCCTGCTACGTTGCCGGTTATTCAGCCGGCTCTGCCGGTGGTTCGTCGGGTTTGGGCTCGGCCGGGCCTTCCGCCGTCCGCCTTCCGCCCTCCGCCTTCGGCCCTGCGTCTTCCGCCTTCCGCCTTCCACCCTCCGCCTTCCTGTGCTCTGGCTGGTCGTCGGACTTGGGCTCGACGGGGGCTGTGAAGCGGGGCTGAATGAGTGGCCCCGAGCCGCCGCCGACACCGCCTTTGAGCTCGACCGGCGGGGCGGCGGGCGGCTTCCCGCCCTCCTCCTCGCCCGCCGCCTCGGCCCATTCGACCCGTTTGCGCGACAGGCCGATCTTCCGCTCGTCGGAATCGACCCGCAGGACCTTGACCTCGATCTCCTGGCCGACCTTGACCACTTCCTCCGGGTTCTCGACCTTGTGATCGGCCAGCTCGGAGATGTGCAACAGGCCCTCCAGGCCGTCTTCCAAGCCCACGAAGACGCCGAAGTTGGTGATCTTGGTTACCTGCCCCTTGACGATCAGGCCCGGCTGGTACTTGTTGGGGATGTCGGTCGTCCAGGGGTCGTCGGTCAACTGCTTCAGGCCCAGGGCGATCCGCCGCCGCTCCTGGTCCACCGAGAGCACGCGGCACTCCAGGACCTTCCCCTTCTCGACCATCTCGTTGGGATGGCTGATCTTGCGGGTCCACGACATGTCGCTGACGTGCAGCAGGCCGTCGATGCCTTCTTCGATCTCGATGAAGGCCCCGTAGTTGGTCAGGTTGCGGACGGTGCCCTTGACGATGCTGCCCGGCGGGTAGTGGTCGGCCACGCGGTCCCAGGGGTTCTGCTGGGTCTGCTTCATGCCCAGCGAAATCTCGCGCTTCTCCTTGTCGATCTTCAGCACCACCACGTCGATCTCGTCGTCCACTTGGACCAGCTCGCTGGGGTGGCTGATCCGGCGGGTCCAGGACATTTCGCTGATGTGCACCAGCCCCTCGACGCCCTCTTCCAGCTTGACGAAGGCGCCGTAGCTCATGACGTTGACGATCGTGCCCCGGATCTGCTTGCCGACGGGGAACCTCTCCTCGACGCTTTCCCACGGGCTGGGCGATTTCTGCTTCAGCCCCAGGGCGATCTTCTCCTTGTCGTAGTCGATGTGCAGGATCTGGACCTCGATTTCCTGGTCGATGGCCACCATTTCCGAAGGGTGGTTGATGCGGCCCCAGCTCATGTCGGTGATGTGCAGCAGGCCGTCGATGCCGCCCAGGTCGACGAAGGCCCCGAAATCGGCGATATTCTTGACCACGCCCTTGCGGCGCTGGTTGACCTCGAGCTCGGCCAGCAGTTGGGCCTTCTTCTCGGCCCGCTCGGCCTCGATCAGCGCCCGCCGGCTGACGACGATGTTCCGCCGCGCCTCGTCGATCTTCAGCACCAGGCACTGGATCACGCGGCCGATATAATCGCCGATGTCGGCCGGGCGGCGAATGTCCACCTGGCTGGCCGGCAGGAACACCGCCACGCCGATGTCCACCAGCAGGCCGCCCTTGATCTTGCGCGTCGCCACGCCGGTCACGACGTCGTTCTCGTGCACCGTCTCCATCACCTGCATCCAGGCCTCGATCTTCTCGGCCTTCCGCTTGCTGAGGGTGATCATGCCCCGGGTATCATCCGCCAGGCCCTGCATGTCCTCGACGTCCTCGATCAGGACCTTGATCATCTGTCCCGGCTGGGGCAGCGCCTCGCCCTCCTCCCACTCGCTGCGAAGAATGATGCCTTCGCTCTTGTATCCCACGTCGACCAGCACGTAGTCGCCTTCGGTCCGCAGCACGCGGCCCGGGACGATCTGGTTCACCGCCACTTCCTGGGTGCCCCACTCGATTTCCTCCGCCGGGGCCGACTCCATGGCGGCGGCGAGCTCCTGTTGCCACTCCTCGTCGCTGGCGTCCAGGCTGCGGATAAGATTACGATTGACCATCGGTTTGATTTCCGATCCTAAAAAAACACACGCTATACTGTGGGCCGCCAGAAATGATCCGACGCATTCCAAATTGTTGCGGCTCGGGTCATTTCCAACCGCGCAGAGTATAAGACCATCTCGTCCGCCCGGTCCCTCAACGCAAGGGACTCTCCGCGGGCCGTCGAGAACCGATCATTCTACCGGAGCCGCGCGCCCGTGACAACCGCGCGTCTTGAGTGTGTGTGGCAAGTATCTATGGCGCGAAAGATAGGGAGGATGTATAACCTGGGTTAGCGTCTTGGTTTCAACACAATGCGAAGCAGGAGGAAATCGCGATGGCGTTACCCAGGTTGGATCGG
>JBEKTY010000153.1:0-19642 GCA_049515555.1 Thermoguttaceae bacterium | reverse complement strand
CGAACCCGGTCACGGTGACCGTCGCCAAGGACGGCACCTCGACCACCGTGGTGTCGTCGGCAAATCCGGTCGCCATCGGTCAGAAAGTGACGTTTACGGCGGACGTGCAGGGGGGCAACAGCGGGCCACAGCCGATGGTCGCCTCCCGATCGCAACACACGACTCCCGTGCCGATCACAGGCGGCGGGGTTGCCCAGCCGACGGGCTCGGTGCAGTTCAGCATCGACGGCGGCAGCCCCATCACCGAGCCGCTGGGCAAGAACGGCGCGGCCCAGTTGCCCACCTCGTTTACCACCGCCGGTTCGCATACGGTTGTCGCGACATATTCGGGCGACGGCAATTACCTCCCCAGCCAGGGACAGGTCAGCGTTCTCGTCGGGTCCGTCGTTCCGCCGTGTCCGTGGGCAAGTTACAGCTCGGAACCCGGGCAAGAACATCAGGACCGGGCTTTAGCCGCCGTCTTCGCCAACTGGTAGCAGCGCGGTGCCTTAAGTAGCAATGCGCCGCGGGGCCCGCGCTGGCGGGCGTCTCTATCACCGCCTCAGCCGCGTTTCCATAAACCGGCCTAGACCCCGGCCACTCAGAATCTGTAGAATGCCGCCCCTGGCCCGACGCTGACAGGAACGCATAGCTCCTGGTTACTATCGTGGCATTCCGGCCAGAGACGTTACAATGCGCAATCTGGGATGGCGTGGATGGATAGGATATCTTTCCGACGAGAATGCGTAAGGAGACGCCTGGAAATCGCTATCGCTGGTCCTGAAGCGGGAGCAAGCGGCGCGGTTAGCACGCCTCTGCCTTCGGGAGCAGCCGTATGAGGAACGCGATCTTCACCGCCTGTGACGCCAGGTGTGGCGATTTTCTCCGAGATCATTGGCTTCCGTCGTTGCGCGACAACGTGTGCCTGGACGGTTGCGACGTGGCCATTCTGGATTACGGTCTTACCCCGCAGCAACGCGCGGGGATCGATTCGCAGGGCGCCATCCGCTTCGCCCGGCCCCGCGATGGCTTCGTGAACAACCTGCGGTTTCGAGACCTGGCCGCCCTGCTCGGCGAGACGCACTACGATCAAGTGATGTTGATCGACTCGGGCGACGTCATCTTCCAGGCCGACATCTCCGACGTCTTCCACCGGAACCAGGACATGTTCCGGGCGGTGTGCGAGGAGAAGTATACGGCACAGTACGAGTATTTCATCTCCACTAGCGACTTCAAACTTGAGGACTACAAGCACATGGTGAAGTCGCTGCGGGGCAAGCTCATCGTCAATACGGGGGTGATCGCGGGGCCGGGCTACAAGTTCCGGGCGCTATGGCGCGCGGCACGCGACATGGTGCTGCACATGCAGAACTGGGGAACCCTCCAACTCGTTCTGAACTACCTGCTGTATAGCGACGGATTCGTCGAGCTCCCGCCACGCTACAACTTCGTGCTCATGACCGCGAAATCGAAATACCGCATCCGCGGCAGCCGGTTTTATGACGGCGCGGGACAATTGATCCCCCTGGTGCACAACGCCGGCGGCTCGGACAAGCTGCGGTTCGTGAGCGACTTCGGCTATGGGCCGGGCCGCAACCGGCCGCGGCGGATCATGCCCCTGTTGCTCGGCGGGCTGTTCTTCGGGATCGAGTGCTGGCGCTCGATCCCCTTCATTCACGGCAAGGCGGGCAAAGGCCGCGTGGCGGAAGCCGCGGCCGGCCGCCCACACGCACCCGTCGCAGCGCCGCACCTGCCCCTCGTCGATAGTCCTGTTGCCGGTGATCACGCCACACCGATGCCGCGATGAGTGACTCGAAACCGTTGACGACCACCGGGCTCAGCAACGAGGAAGCAACGCTGCTGGTGTGCCTCTGGGCGCGTGCCCAGGAGAGTGCCCATCCGCAGGCGATCCTGCACGACGCGAAGGCCGTGGAAATCAGCCGCACGCTCGATTTCGACTTCGGGAAGCTGGCCCGGTCGCAGCCCTCCATAGCCGTGGAGATCTGCATCCGCTCGCGGCTCGTGGACGGCCTGGTCGCCCGCTTCCTGGCCGACAACCCGGCAGGGACGGTGGTCGAGATCGGCGCCGGGTTGGACACCCGCTACGATCGCCTGGACCAGGGCCGGGCCCGGTGGTTCGAGCTCGACCTGCCCGGCGTCATGCGGCTGCGGCGGCGATTCTTCAGCGAGAATCCGCGGCGGACGTTTATCGAGGCCTCGGCCATGGAGGAGCAGTGGCTCGAGGTCGTGTCGCGGGAGGGCCGCCCGCGGCAGACGCTGTTCGTGGCCGAAGGAATGCTGTACTTCCTCGGCGCGGACAACGTGCGGACCCTTTTCCGGCGGCTGGCGCGGCGATTTCCCGGCGCAGCGATCGTGTTCGACAGCCAGTCGCGGCTGCTGGCGTGCTACTCGCGCTGGCGGTTGCGGCACACGCAGAAGGCGCGAATCCGGTGGAACATCGCCCACGTGCGGCAGATCGAGTCCTGGGACCCGGCGCTAAAGGTCGAGCAGAACATCCGCTTCGGCGACTCGCCCTACTACGACCAGGTCATCGGGCGCTTGCCGCGACACGTCCGGCTGCTCCCCAAGCTCTTTCCTCCGGCGCGGCGCTTCTTCCAGGTCAGCCAGGTTCGCTTTCTGGGATAACCGCCGGGCGGACCCGCCAGGTGTCCGGAGGCAGTCAGGTGGCTTCGCTGCAATCCCCAAATTCCGTGTCCGCCTTGCCCGATCCTCTGGTGGGTCCGCTTCGGGATGTGCGCTATCTGGCGCGGTTGATCGCCGAGGTCAGCTCGGCGCCGCTGACGGACGTCGAGCGCCGGCTGGCCAGCGAGCGGCGGCAACCCGGCATCAGTGTGCGCCAGGCGGCCGAGAGTGCGGGTTTGCCGCCCAACGTCTGGTGCGAGGGGCTCGTCGAGTTCTACCGCCGGACCGACGCCTTCCTGTACGAGACGGCGGTCTGGAACAGCCACCCGTTGAAAGGGCAGTTGCGGCGTTGGATCGCCGAGCGGCTGGCCCGCTGGCAGCCCGCACCGCTGCGACTCTTGGCCTACGGCGACGGCCTGGGATTCGACAGCCTGTACTTCCGCCAGGCCGGGCACCGGGTCTCCTATCTGGAGATTTCCCAGCTCTGTCGGCGGTTCGCCCGGCGGATCTTCCGCGATCAAGGCGCGGACGTGGAGATCCTGGAATCGTCGGAAGCAGTTGAGGCGGGGGCCTACGACGTGGTCACCTGCCTCGACGTGCTGGAACACGTTCCCGATCCGGTCGAGATGGTGACACAAATGGTGGCTGCTCTGCGTCCCGGCGGGCTGCTGATCACGAGCGCGCCGTTCTGGCTGCTGGGCCCCAACTTCCCGACGCATCTCGCCTCGAATCGCCGTTTCAGCGGCGACTTGAAGCGACTCTATGGCCCTCACCGGCTGCGGCTGATCGACGGCCGGCTGATGTGGGATCCCCTCGTCCTGGAGCGGCCCGGAGGCCGACCGGCGCCGGTGACTTGGGCCACCCGATTGCGCATCCAAGCCGGCAGCCTGGTGCTCAAGCTGGCGGGCTGGTGCCCGTGGCCTTTTGTCGCGGCGACCAACTATGCGCTGCGGAGGCGGCCCGCAGACGCCGCGTCACGCACAACCGTCTCTTGACTCGGCTGTTGCAGCATCGCCCTGGGCGCTAGCTAAGTGCATACTGCACGGCCGTGCCGACCCAGCCGCTCGTCCAGTTGTGCAAGAGGTAGCTTCCGGGCTCGTAAACGTGAGGAATGCCCAGGCTCGTCATCAATTGGTCGGTCGCCTGTAGATCGGCCGCATAGTAGCAGTAGCCGAACATGAACAGCCGCGGCGGCTGGTTATGCAACAACGCGGCGTCCTGCCGCAGCAAGCTTGAGACCTCGTAGTTCCGGAAATTCTGGGCCGTGCCCAGGGCCTGCGGAAAGCCCTGTGCAATACTGGGATCGGTCATGGCCAGCGGCGAGTCCCAGGCCACCGCCCGGCCGAACATGTCCGGATGCCGCAGGAGCAGGGTAAAGGCGCCCCAGCCGGACTTGCTGAAGCCCATCAGCAGTCTGCCCGAGGCCTGGGCCAGCACGGGGAACTGTTGGTCGATGAACGGTACGACCACCGAGCAGAAATAGGTTTCCTGCCGAACCTGGGGGTTCGTCGCGCTGTCGCAGAACCAAGGGATATCCGAAAAGGTGGGCTCCACGAAGATGGCGTTGTTAGTGACCTTGGGCCCCAACTGCTGTACCGTTTGCAGGCCGTCGCCGAAGTACGAGCCCAGGCCCGCCTCCACGGGCAGCACGTACACGGTGCGGTAGGCCGTGCCCGGCGTAAGAGTGCTGGGCAGCAGCACGCGGATCACGTTGGCCGTCCGCTCGGTGTTCGACTGGACGGTAAAGTCCTCGAAGCCGTTGCCGTCGCGGACCGGACCGGAGAACCACGCGCCCTGGATGCCCGGCACGCAGTACCGCACCTGGTCGCGTGGCTGGGAAGAAAGCACCCAATCGGCCTGGCTCGCTTCGTAGATGGTGTCGCCGTAGGGATCGGCGCGGAACGAGGAGCCCAGCAGTTGCTTGATCGCCGCGATTCGCGCCGTCTGCGTGGCCGTGCCCGTCCAGATGGCGGCCAAGTTCTGCATGAACGGCAAGCTATAGTCCTGGGCGAAGGAGCCGGCCAGGAGGGCATTTGCGCCGTCGGCCGCGCCCAGCGACTGCGACAAGTTGCCGTAGAGCTGGCTCGTGCCGCTGCCGGCCACGAGCAGGTCGCGGCCCCCGCCGCCGGACAGCACGTCGTTGCCCGCGCCGCCCACGAGCACGTCGTTGCCGCCGCCGCCCGTCAGGCTGTCGTTCCCCTTGCCGGCGAACAAGAAGGCGTTGATCGTTAGCGCCGGATCGACCGTGATCGTGTCGTTCCCGCTGCCGCCGTGGACGACGATCGCCTCGATCGGCCCCGTCCAGGTCGACCGCTGTCCGTTCAGGATCACGTCTACCGCCCCGGCCGTAACGATGGATGGTTTGACTTGGATCGTGTCATTGCCGCTGGTGCCGCTGACGACCAGGACCGAGCCGGCCGGGTCCGACGGGCCGTCTTGCGGGCCGACCTGGACCCCGTTCGCGCTCACCGTTACCGACGCCATCGAATTGGCCAGGGCCACCGGCAGCGACACCTGGTCCCGCGTCTGCGCGGAGAGGACCCAATCGGCCTGGCTCGCTTCGTAGACGAGGTCGCCGCGGGGGTCGCCCTGGAACGAGGAGCCCAGCAGTTGCTTGATCGCCGCCACCCGGGCGTCATAGCTGTTGCCGCTCGTCCAGGCGGCGGCCAGGTTCTGCATGAACGGCAAGGTGTAGTCCTGGGGGAAGGAACCGGCCAGCAGCGCGCTTCCGCCGCCCGGCGCGGAATGCGCTTGCGGCAGGTTGCCGTAGAGCTGGCTCGTGCCGCTGCCGGCCACGAGCAGATTGCGGCCTCCGCCGCCGGACAGCACGTCGTTGCCCGCGCCGCCCACGAGCACGTCGTTGCCGCCGCCGCCCGTCAGGCTGTCGTTCCCCTTGCCGGCGAACAGGAAGGCGTTGATCGTTAGCGCCGGATCGACCGTGATCGTGTCTTTCCCGCTGCCGCCGTGGGCCACGATCGCCTCGATCGGCCCCGTCCAAGTCGACCGCTGTCCGTTGAAAATCACGTCCACCGCGCCGGGTGTAACAGTGGACGGCTTCACTTGGATCGTATTATTGCCGCTCGTGTCGCTGATGACCAGGACGGAGCCGGCCGGGTCGGGCGGGCCGCTGGGCTTGCCGACCTGAACCCCTGCCGGCGTGACCGTCACGTCGGCCAGCCGGGTCGCAGTAAGAACAGTCAGGAGCTCACGCCGTTCCAGCGGCTCGGCCGTCAGGTGCCGTCCGCCGGCTCGCTTTCTCGACGCCGCCGCTAACCGCCCAACCGAACGGGGAAAAAATCTCATAGGTGCCTGTCTCAGGTGTGAATCGTTTCATGCGGCCAACATCCGCTAATGCCCTCCTGGCGGTGCTGGTTGCCTGCTGCCTGACTCGCCGTGGAATTAAAACCGGCGGAAGAGTAGAAATCGGTCGAGCCCACGCTGGCCGGAAGAGCTGGGGCCGATGCCTCCATTTTGTACCGACCACGCCAGGAATCAAGTTTCCGCCACGGTTTCCCACCGGACTCGGGGCCAGCGCCGACTGAGAATCCATCCCCGCGGGGGGACGGTGGTGGGGATATGCGGAATCTGCCGATCGGCTTCCAAAGGAATGGGGCGACTTCTTGACCGGCGCGCTTGGATCCTGGCAGCACGCCGACCGTCAGAACAACCCCAGCTCGTCGCGGGCTTCCTCGGTCATGCGATCGGGAGTCCACGGCGGGTTGAGCGTTAGCTCGACCGTCACGTCGCCCGCCCCCTCGATGGCCCACAACGCCTGGCGGACCTCTTCCAACAGTTGCGGGCCGTAAGGGCAGGCCGGCGTGGTCATGCTCATCACCACGCCCAGCTTCGACCTGTCGCCGGCCGGCTCGATCGCCAGGCCGTAGATCAGCCCCAGGTCCACCACGTTGACCGCCAACTCGGGGTCGCGGACCTGCCGCAGGGCGGCGTAAACGGCTTCTTCTTTAACAGCCATGAGCTTTGAGCTATGAGCTTTGAGCTATGAGCTTTGAGCTATGAGCTTTGAGCTATGAGCTTTGAGCTATGAGCTTTGAGCTTTGAGCTATGGGCTTTGAGTGCTTCCGGTGGGGCTTTTCTGCGCTCGACCCACCCTACGATTCTGGAGTGCTTCCGTCCGTCGTCCGTCGCCCGTCGTGCTTCCTAGTCTTTCAGCCGGACCCACACCTCGTCGCCACGAAGCTGGACCTCGTGCGACGGCGTGTCGCAGGCGGCGGGCATGGCCAGCACCCGGCCGTCGCGGATGTCGAACTTCGCCCCATGCCGCGGACACTCGATGACGAAGCCTTCCAAGGTTCCCTCGCCCAGTGGCCCGCCATCATGGGTGCAGCGGTCGTCCAAGGCGTAGAACCGCCCCTGGTGGTGAAAGACCACGACGTAGCGGTCCTCGATCTCGAACACCTGTCGGCCCGGATCGGGAATGTCGGCGGTGCGGCACAGCCGTACGAAGCCCGCCCCGGCGAAGGGGACAGTCCCGTTTTCGGCCTGTCCGGGGGGACAGGCCGACGAAAATGGGGACAGTCCCCGTGGACCCCGCTCGGAGGGCTCATTCATTTTCGCGAATCCTCCGCCGGATGGCTGCGCCCAAGGCCTGCCGGACGCTGCCCACCGTGATCCGATCGAAGACCTGCTGGAAGAAGCCGGCCACGATCATCCGCACGGCCTCTTTGCGGGTCAGGCCCCGGGTCTGGGCGTAGAACACGATCTCGTCGTCGACGCGGCCGGCGGTCGCCCCGTGCGAGCACTTCACGTCGTCGGCCAGGATCTCCAGCCCCGGGATCGAATCGGCCCTGGCCGAGTCCGAGAGGATCAGGTTGTCGTTGCGCTGGTAGCCGTCGGTCTTCTGGGCCTCGCGATCGACGCGGATCATGCCCCGCCATACGATCCGCGCGCGGCCCTGCAAGGCGCACTTGTAAAGCAGATCGCTCGTGCCGTGCGGCGACTCGTGGTGCTGCAGCGTGTGATAGGAGAGGTGCTGGCGGCCGTCGGCCAGCAAGACGCCGTTGACCTGGGCCCGGGCCCCTTCACCCGCCAGGGCCACCTGCTGATTGACCTTGGCCAGGCGGCTGCCCAGGGCGCCCACGGTCCACTGCAGCGCGGCGTCGCGGCCGACCAGCGCCTTGTGGTGCGCGAAATGCCAGGTCCGCGTGCCCCAGTTCTGCAGGTTGACGTAGCGCAGGCGGGCCCCGGCTCCCAGGAGCAGCTCGACCGCCCCGCAATGCAAGCCGCCGCCCGCCGGGTCGCCGGCCGTGGTCTCGGCCAGCAGCGTGGCCTCGGCGCCCTCTTCCAGCACGACCAGGGCATGCCCCAGATCGACCCCGCCGTCGGACATCGCCGAGCAACACATTAGCGGCCGCTCGATGACCACCCCGCGCGGGACCAGGAGCACCATTCCGCCCGACCAGCAGGCGGCATGCAGCGCCGAGAACTTGTCGTAGTACGGATCGACCGCCCGCGTGAGCAGGTAGGGCTCGATCCGCTCGCCATGCGTCAGCAGCAATTCGTCGAGGCTGCCGAACACGACGCCTTGTGCCGCCAGGGCCGGGTCGAGCCACGTCCCGCCCGGCCGACTGTCCACAGCCAAGGTGCTGCCGGCCAGGGCCACCGACTGGGCCAACAGCGGGCCGGGTAACGACAAAGACGCGGAGACGCGGGGACGCGGAGACGGAGGAGTTCTCCTTGTCCCCATGTCTCCATGTCTCCTTGTCGGTCCGTCCCCGCGTCCCCGCGTCTCCTTGTCCGCCCGTCCCCGCGTCCCCGCGTCCCCGCGTCCCCGCGTCATTGCCGCCCTCAGTCACCCCGGGCAGCCCGAACTGATCCAGCCGAAAGCCGCGCAAGTCGGTTCGCCGCCACTCCTCGTGCTGCGGGCTTGGCCAGGGCAGCTCCTCGAACGCCCGCCAGGCGCTCTCGCGCAACTCGACAACCCAGGCCGGCTCGCGCCGCGCAGCCACAAAGGCCTCGAACGCCTCGCGCGTGAACCCGCTTGTCGTGGTTGAGGTCATAGTGAGTGGCTGGTGGCTAGTGGCTGGTGGCTAGTGGCTCGTGGCGAAGAGTTACCAATCGCAACTCGCCACTCCCGCAAGCCACTAGCCACTAGCCACCAGCCACTAGCCACTACCCCACCGTGCCCTCCATCTGCAACTGGATCAGGCGGTTCATCTCCACGGCGTATTCCATCGGCAGTTCCCGCACCAGCGGCTCGATGAACCCGCTGACGATCATCGTGGCCGCTTCGGCCTCGGTCAACCCGCGGCTGGCAAGGTAGAACAGTTGCTCCTCGCCAATCCGCGAGACGCTGGCCTCGTGGCCGATCATCACGTCCTGCTCTTCGATCTCGATGTAGGGGTAGGTGTCGCTGCGGCTTTGGGGATCGAGGATCAGGGCGTCGCAGACGACGCTCGATTTGGATTTCTTCGCCCCGGGCAGCACCTTGCACAACCCGCGATAGCTGGTCCGCCCGCCGTTTTTCGAGATCGACTTGGAGACGATGCGGCCCGAGGTGTAGGGGGCGCAGTGCACCAGCTTGGCCCCTGCGTCCTGGTGCTGCCCCGCCGAGGCGAAGGCCACCGAAAGCACTTCGCCCCGCGCCCCGGGCTCCTTCATGTAGATCGAGGGATACTTCATCGTCAGCCGGCTGCCCAGGTTGCCGTCCACCCATTCCACCAGCGAGTCGCGGTAGGCCACCGCCCGCTTGGTCACCAGGTTGTAAATATTGTTGGCCCAGTTCTGGATCGTGGTATAGCGCACTCGGGAGCCGGGCAGGGCAATCACCTCGACCACCGCCGAGTGCAGGCTTTCGGTGCTGTACATGGGGGCTGTGCAGCCTTCCACGTAATGCACCTGGGCCCCCTCGTCGACGATGATCAGCGTCCGCTCGAACTGCCCCATGTTGGCTGCGTTGATCCTGAAGTAGGCCTGCAAGGGGAACTCCACCTTCACCCCCGGCGGCACGTAGACGAACGATCCGCCCGACCACACCGCCGAGTTCAAGGCCGCGAACTTGTTGTCGCCGGGCGGAATGATCGTACCAAAATAGCGGCGGAACAACTCGGGATGCTCGCGCAGAGCCGAGTCCGTGTCGGTAAAGATCACCCCCTGCCGGGAGAGCTCCTCCTTCAGCGACCCGTACACCACTTCGCTCTCGTACTGGGCCTTTACGCCGGCCAGGTACTTCTTCTCCGCCTCCGGAATGCCCAGCTTGTCGAACGTCTCGCGGATCTCCCGCGGAACGTCTTCCCACGTGCGGCTCTGCCGCTCGGCGGGCTTGAGGTAGTAGTAGACGTTCTGGAAGTCGATGCCGATCTGGCCGCCCCAGGTGGGCAGCGGCTTGGACTCGAAGATCGCCAGGCTCTCCAGGCGGAAGTCGCGCATCCATGCCGGCTCGCCCTTGATCCCCGAAATCTCGGCCACCACCTGGCGGTTCAGGCCCTTGCGGGCCTTGAACACGTAACGCTCGGCGGTGCGAAAATCGTACTTGTTGATCTCGCCCAGAACGTCCTGCGGCCGGCTTTGTATGTCGCTGGCCATGTCTGAAATCATGGATCACACCTCAATCGCCTCGCGATGTGCCTCGCGGACGCGGTCGTAACCGTGCTTGTGCAACTCCAGCGCCAACTCCGGGCCGCCGCTCTCGACGATCCGTCCGCCCAGCATCACGTGCGTAAACTGCGGCTGGTTGTACTCCAACAGGTGCTCGTGGTGCGTGATGATCAGGATGCCCATCTGCCGGCCCCCGATCTGGGCGATGCTTTGGCTGGCCAGTCGCACGGCGTCCACGTCCAGGCCGCTGTCGGTCTCGTCGAGGATCGCGAATTTCGGCCGCAGGATGGCCATTTGCAGGATTTCCGCCCGCTTCATCTCGCCCCCCGAAAACCCGTCGTTGACGTACCGCCGGGCGAACTCCGGATCGATCCGCAGCGCCTGCATCTGCTGCCGCAACTCGCCGCGGAACTGCCGCATGGGCACCAGCTCCTCGCCCTCCTTGCGATCGGGCCGCTGCACGTTCGTCATCGCGTGCCGCAGAAAATCAGCCATCTTTACGCCGGGGATCGACACCGGCCGCTGGAAGGCCAGGAACAGCCCGGCCCGCGCACGCTCGTGCGGCTCCAGCGCCAACAGGTCCTGCCCGCATAGCTCGATCCGCCCCCCGGTCACTTCGTAACCCGGATGGCCCATCACCGCCAGGGCCAGCGTGCTCTTGCCCGAGCCGTTGGGCCCCATCAGGGCATGGATCTCCCCACGGCCGATCGCCAGGCTCACCCCGTGCAAGATCGGCTTGCCCGCCACCTGGACGCAAAGATCGCTGATCTCCAGCCGCTCGCTCATGGCTTCTTCGATCCAGGCTTTACTTTTTGATGGTGGAAGACCAGCGGGCGGTCGCCCCCGTCCACGTGCACGCAGCCGGAATGATGGGGCAGGGGGAGCTCGTCGGGGGCCTTCGCTGCCGGCCGACCCAGCCCGGCGAACCACCCGCCCCCGCCCACCCGGCTGATCTTCTGCCCCTTGATCTTCTCCTGCAAACGCATGAGCCCTTCCAACAGGGCCTCGGGCCGGGGTGGGCAGCCCGGCACGTACACGTCCACCGGCACCACCTTGTCCACACCCGGCACAATGTTGTAGCCGTGCTGCACGTACGGCCCGCCCGCCATCGCGCAGCCGCCCATCGCAATCACGTACTTGGGCTCCGGCATGAGGTCCCATAGCCGGCGGATGCGGCTGGCCAGCTTGTAATTGATCGTACCGGCCACGATCATCAGGTCCGACTGCCGCGGGCTGGGCCGAAAGGCGCCCGCCCCGAACCGATCCAGGTCGAACCGGCTGGCCCCCGTGCACATCATCTCGATCGCACAACAGGCCACCCCGAAGGTCATCGGCCAAAGGCTCGCCTGCCGCGACCAGTTAATCAATTGTTCGAGACTCGTGGTCAGCACGTTCGGCTCGAACCGCCCTTCAATCCAGGCTTGCGTCATGAACTGTTGCGCTGCCTTCCTATTGTTGGGAGTAGGTCTTTGGTCTTAGGACTTGGGTCTTGGGCCTTAGGTGTTAGGTCTTACGTCTTGGATTCTCGCATCCAGCGGCCCCGCAGCCAACCCCCAAAGCCCCAAGTCCTAAAACCCAAGACCTAAAACCTAAAACCCAAGACCCAAGACCCAAGTCCTAAAACCCAAGACCTAAAACCCAAGACCTAAGCCCCAATTCCTCACCCCGCTTGAAACCGGCAGTCTGCCCCGCCATCCAGCCGGCATTGGGTCAGCCGCACAGTGTCGCCGACCAACTCTGAGAACAACATCTTCTCCATGGTGCAAACGCTCCGGTCTTCGTCTGCCAGATTCGGGTAGGGACACGCATGGGCGGTCAAGGTCGGCAGTGGCGGCGCGGTCTCGACCGAGACGGGGATCCGCCGTTGATTCAGCAGTTCGCCCAGCGACTGCAAGCGCTCGGCCACGGTGTTGCCCCGGATCTCGGCAGCGTAACCAGTTGCCAGGGCCTGGGCGATTCGCCGCAGCATGTCGCCTCGAAGGTCCTTGTCGTCCAGCGATTGGAACTCCCGCCACAGCGCCACGGCCAAATCGCTCAGGTTCGAGCCCGTTTGTCGTAACCCGTTATCAGTCAACGAGTAACGGTACTTGGGGCGGCCGCGGCCGGCCCGCACGGCCTCCCGCGAAATAAGCGATTGGCCCATCAGTCGCGTCAGCCTCTGCCGGATGGCCGTCGCCGTAACCTCCATTGCATGAGCAATTTCCGTCACGGTGAGCGGTCCCGTTACGCGAACCAAATCCATCAGATCGGCGTCGGAATTCGGACAATCTACGCTCATACCCAGCCCTCTCGCTTATCCACCTGGCAACAGTCGAGAAACCACCGCCACAGGTATACTATGCCAAAAAGCTATTTTTATCAAGTCCCCTTGTTAAAAATACCCATCGTCACACCGGGCCGTCAAACTATACTGTGAGCGGCCAGAAATGATACGACCCCCCTATTGTAGCCGGCACACGCCGTGTGCCGTTCGCACTTTACGGCACACGGCGTGTGCCGGCTACCTTGGAATTGGCAAAACTTATTGTTGCAGTTCGGCTCGTTCCAAGCCGTGCGGAGTACAAAAAATAATGTTCCACGGCGCGGACAAACTCCTCCGCGCTGCCCGCCCGGGCCACCGCGCCGCGAAACGCGCGGGCGCCCGGTCGGCCCTGCCCGTAGCAACAGGCGTATTTCCGCATCAGGATTGTCCCCCGCTCGATCCCGAACCGCTCGGTCACTAGTCGGTAGTGCGTAAGCAGCAGTTGCCGTTGCTCATCGGGGGTCGGGTCCGGGGGGATCGGCTCACCGGCCAGCGCGGCTTGCACCTGGCGGAAGAGCCAGGGCTGGCCCAGGGCCGCACGGCCGATCATCACGCCGTCCACCCCGTAGCGTCGCATGGCTTCAGCCGCGCCTTGGGCCGTGGTCAGATCGCCATTGCCCACCACCGGCATACGCCGCAGCGCCGGCTTGATGCGTGCAATCTCGTCCCAGTTGGCCCGGCCGGCAAGTCCGTCGGCCGCCGTTCGCCCGTGAACGGTGATTGCCGCGCCGCCGGCCCCTTCCACGGCCTGGGCCACGTCGATGGCGTTGACGCAATCGCGGCTGATGCCCAGGCGGATCTTGGCCGTTACCGGCACGGGCGCGCAGGCCACGACCATCGCGGCCACGATCCGCCCAATCCGCTCCGGATCGCCCAGCAGGTACGCGCCGCTGCGGGCTTTTTCCGATACGTCCCGCACCGGGCAGCCGAAATTGATATCGACCACGCTGACCCGGTAGTCGTGGGCCAGGCGCCGGCCCACCGCCGCCAGGACCCCCGGATCGTTGTCCCACACCTGCACGGCCAGCGGCCGGGCTTCTTCCAGCACGCCGTGCAGCCGCTCGACCTCGTCCGCCCCCCGGGCGTCGGCCCCCAAGACGCCCCGCGCACTGACCATCTCCGTGGCCGGCAGACCGACACCGCCCAGCCGCCGAATGATCTGCCGATAGGCGGAGTTAGTGAACCCCGCCATGGGGGCCTGGAGCACGGGCGGGTCGATTTCCACCGGCCCGATCGCAAAGGACCGGACCACCTATATGCTCCGCCCAATTTGGATAACGATTATTCGCCAAAATGCAAAGCAGCCACGGATGAAACACGGATTGAACACGCAGTCGCCCGCCTTATCCGTGTTTCTTCCGTGTTCAATCCGTGGCTGCCAAAATGTGAGACAACCTGTCGATGTCAAGCTACCGAGGCTTGATCTTCTTCGCTGCCGCTCTTCAATGTAGCACCCCACACGCCGTGTGCCGTCCGCTTTCCAATGTAGCAGGCACACGCCGTGTGCCGTCCGCTGAAGCGGGAAAAGGCATGGCGGACGGCACACGGAGTGTACCTGCTACTTTCCATGCCGCGAACGGTTAACAACCTCTCGCGGGGCGGGGGCCTCCATGTCGGCCCGGTCGGCCACGTGCCACAGCGGCATTCCCCGGCGGATCCGCTCGGCCATCGCGCCCAGTTTTTCCTGTGTGCCCGGCATCGCGTCAGAAGGCTCAAACTCGCTGAAATCCACGGCCGCAGGCTCGAAATCCCAATACCCCATCTTCACCGCTTCCAGAATGGACTTCCGCATGATCGCCCTCCTTCTTATCGAAGCACGTCGCTCCCTGACCCACTGCCGGGAGTGGATTCCAGCCGGTAGAAGCCGGCCCCCCGGCACCGGGGACTGGCTCATTTTTCCGGCCCGTTGCAGCGTCTCGCTCGAGAGACCCCTGAAGGCCGAAAAATGTGCCTGTCCCCCTTGGACAATTCTCGCCACGACGGTGCGAAAACCTGAGTATCCTGTTTTCCGAGGAAATGTCAAGCAAAAAGCAGCCTCCAATGTAGCCCGCACACGCCGTGTGCGGGACGACGGCACACGGCGTGTGCCGTGCCGCAATTCCGGAGCGTACACGCCGCCACGGGGTTTATCCCCGTGGAACGATGATTGGACAGCTACCAACGCCGGCCCCCTGGGGCCTCTCCTTTCCGTCTCCGCTCGGCCGGCTATTCCGGCGTCTCCACCCCAGGCTATAATGCGAGGGAAGCCATACCGCGGGAAGAACCATGAGCGAAGCGAGACCCCTCTTGCCGGCCGGGAAAGTCGCCGACTTCTGCCGCCGGCATCATATCCGCAAGCTGTCGCTGTTCGGTTCGGTGCTGCGCGACGACTTCCGGCCCGACAGCGACGTGGACGTATTGGTGGAATTCGAGGAGGGCAAGTCGCCGGGACTGATTCGTCTGGCCGGCATGGAATTGGAGTTGTCGGAGATGCTGGGCGGCAGGAAGGTGGACATGAACACCCCCCAATGCCTGAGCCGGTACTTCCGCGATCGCGTAAAGGCAGAGGCGGAGGTCCAGTATGCCGAGCCCCAATGACGACATCCGATATCCTATGGCAGACAGTTACGGAAGACCTCCCCGCCCTGATTCATGAGCTGGAGCACGTTGTCGCAGGGCTTCTCGGCAAGGGGGAGGCCCCCTAATGCCAAGCGGTGCAGGGATCATTGTCGCGAGGTCGGATAACGCCTGCCCGCCGAACCGCAACGCGGTTCCATAACACAGCCCGGGGTTGCCGCATGCAGCGGCTACCCCGGGTGGCGGTTCGCATAACCAGTTGAAGGGCGGAAAGGGCTTCGTAGAGGCGCCCACGCCCCCGCGGGGTTTATCCCCGCGGAGCGCTGATTGGCCACTACAACCGCCCCCCTTCCCAGGATTTTCCTTTTTTCCCGTCTCCACTCGGCCGGCGCAGGCGGCCGAGCGGAGACGGGAAAAAAGCGGGTGTCGCGATCATTGCGTTGGTAGTGGCCAATCATCGCCCCGCCGGCACAAGGCCGGCGGTGGCGTTTACCGCCAGCCGCCAGCCACCAACTGTGGTCGCCCTTTGGGCGGCACCGGGCGATTCGCCCAAACGGCAGAGCAACCGAACCTCGAATCGACGCCCCGGCTACGTGGAGGGCCGAGGCATGGCCGGTAGGACCAACTAATGGGAGGCTCACCACTGCCTTACCCGTCCGCGCCGCGTGCGGCGGCGGTCACTTTTTCGTGCGTGCTGGAGGTCTCGGACGTCAGGCTGGTTTTCTCTACCGACCTGATTGGGGGCCACCTTGCGGCTCGATGGCTGCGATAGCCGGCGGCCCGTCGCTCCTTGGCTGGGTCTTGGGCCGGAATCCCTCCAGGCAGATACACCGCCGTGAACGGCTCTCCGAGTCGCGAAAGACGTGTGCCAAGAGCTGCCCCGTGGCAGTAAGCCCCAACTGCGAATGCTGCGAGATCAGGTCTTGAATAAGAACGTGATCGCCCCAGGTGATGCTCCACGCGTCGCGGGCGCCCAGCACCCCGAGGACCTTGTCGTCGCGAATCGCCAACCAGAGTTGGTATCCCGCTAGGCGAGCGGCGGGCAGGTGGATATCGAGGAGGTCGGGCATTGCCGACAGGCCACGAACTTGCGACGCCAAAGATTCGCAATTAGCCGCCGAAAGTCGGGTGATCTTAAATTCCTCGGCGGTTCGGTCCGGTACCATTGCCTCGTTTAGCGCAAAGTAACTTTGGATGGCGGGACCCCTCATCGCCCTTGAATCAATGTAAGCTTCAGCGTGTCGCAATAGCCCGTTGGGCGATCGCATTGCGGGCTGCGCGACCACCAAACCCTGTCGGCGGACGATGTTGAAGACGACGGCAAGTAGGTAGATGGCCGCAATGCCACATGATTCATAGGCCAGAACCGGAATCCGCCAAACCGCGAATATGATGGCAGAGAAAAGAATCAGGAAGTCGACTGTAAACCTGACGCGATAATCTTCGTGCGCGCCGCACACAATCAGAATCCAGAACCAAATAACGCCACGCCAGGCAAAACCCTTACCAATCTGAGCGTCCAAAACTGCCCTGAGTTCTCGCTCCCGCTCCGCCGACATCCTAACGCCTTCCGGGCTGACAAGTTTTACACGCCCGCGGCGGTCGAAGTAATCTCTGATCGGGTGGGCGATGATGCCGCGCGTGGTGGCGTCGAAAACTTGACCATCCCCGAGCGCAAACGCCACGTGGCTCATGGGGCCGTTGGTGTAGTACATGATCGCCCAGCTCGCGAGCGAGCTAGGACAGTGATAAAAAACATGGTCGCCGAACAAGATTCCGTTCTTGTTCATCTTATCGAAGGCTTCGGGAGTGGCACGAACCAGGCCGTGCGATTCGAGCGATCGTGCCGAGTATTTGCCGAGCTTGAGAAGGTACAGGGCCAGGTCATTTAGGGCGAAGATCACAGTTTGCTCTCCGTGTGCGACACGCGCGCCGCTCCACAGACCAGCGCGCTGATGAGCATGAGCGTCGCGTCCGCTTGCTTCTCCGGTGGGAGCGACCCAGCCAGGCTGTGCGCGCAGAGAATGCGCCAGGTCTCTTCTAACCGATCGGACACGTCGTTGAGTCGTTTGAAGTTTAGCCTGTACACCAGGAGGGTACTCCCGGCGATGACCTCCGTGATGGCTCCCGCGAGCGCCGATATCAACTTTGTGTCGCTGGCGATGCCGGCGACGAGTGCTCCGAAGACACCAACGATGATCACCACGACGCCGAGCGTCATCAGTACCAACGTAATCACGAAGCCCTGCACGGTTTGGCGGCGAAGAAGGTTGTAGTTCTGGGCCAGTTGGCGCACGAGCCGGCCGAAGGCTTCGATGGACGTGTCGTTAGCATGTTCGTCCAAGGGCACCACATTTCGCGGCCACAATTGGATGAGCATAACGAGCAGGCCGGCAATCACGAGAAGGGAAGCTATCGACACGCGCGAAGCGAGGACGATCGCCCCCTGCGATTGATTGGCCGTCGACAAGGAAACCGCACCAAGGCCGACGAGGAGGGGTCCCCACATCTGTGACTTGATCAGCAATTGCACGGTATTGTTCTTGACCTGAAACATTCCTGATTCCCAGTAAGGCTAGACGGCTCAAAGGGGGGCCTAGTCCAGCGGATTCAAGTTCCAATGGATCGGATCCGGGATGCCGGTGAGTCGGATCGCCGGGTGTCCGACTATCTAAGCATCCGGCGAAACGCGCAGACATAACGCGTCGGACCCGTTTACACGGTGTCATCACGATACCTGCCACGGTTACTGTTACGCCAGTATCGCCGGTTCCAGCCCCTTGCGTCAAGAACCGTGGGTTCCCGGTCGCTGGTCGAGCAAAGGCGTTAGCCGGATTTCTCGAGCCAATTGAGATGCTGCTAGAAATCTCGGCGTAGAAAGCCACGGGACCGCCTCGCCAGACGCTAGGAGCAGTCGTCACTCACCGTCGGGGGCATGGAATGCCGGCTCCGAGCCGAACACAAGTTGCGGCCAATAAGAGAGAGAACTCGCTAGGGCACTGGACATCTGGGGACGCCTTCCTAAGATGGAAGGCTATGCGAGCCCCGATTGGCGTCGGGCTCGCCATAAATGTGAAATGTCGGCCCCCCTGGTGGGCCCGCGACGCGGCTCGCCACCGAATTCCGCGGGCGTCATGCAAACCTTCCGCGGCGGCCGATTGCCAGGGTACGCAACGCTCTCATTGATCACTATGACGACGTGGAAATCGAGAGGGCCGCAGGACTATGCTTAGGCTTGCAGGGTACGCTGATAGAACGTATGTGAAGGGGGACCCATCGCGATACCACATCCATTACTCGCAGCTTATGTTTACCGGCCGTCGCAAACGGCACGCGGGCGTCGTTCTTGGCGACGACGTCTTGTTCCTAGACACGAAACACTTCACCTCCTGTCGGATCAAAATTTCGAACCTCGGGTCGGTGCCAACCCCGATCCATGTCTATCGGAGGTCTCCGCCACCGTTTTCGGAGTCGTACCTCACGTCGTATTTTCACGACAACAAGGACAACCCGTACGGAATCTGGAACTGCGTGGTGCAACTCGCGATGATGCAATCGCCGCCCGGTGAGTTGCCCCAGCTCCCTCCCCTGACATATCCCAAGAGTGCGGAGCGGCAGCGACGCGACATCGAACGCATGCGGGAATTGGCGAGGCCGGGCGACGGCATTTTTACGTTCGACCGCGCCTCGGGTATATCCAGCCTGATTCGAAAATACGACTGGGGAATGTGGTCGCACGTGGCGATGGTTAGCAACGATTGGAACCTCACGGAGTCGACGACGTCAGGCATCGTAAAGTCGGATTTCTTCCGCTTGTGCGAGCCGTCGCTTGATGTTGGCCTATACCGCTTTCCATTCGACTCGGCAGAGGAAGGAGAAAGGGCGGCGGAAGGCCACGAGCGGCGGATCGGAGCAGCCGGCTACAATTGGGGCAAGATCACCCGCCTCTACCTCAAGCGGCGCTTCGGAATCCCTTTCAGGGATCGTCCGAACGAGACAACGCCAAACGGCATGATTTACTGGAACCTCCTTCGCCTGGTGTGCTATGCCTGAGAACGTGAACTGGGGGGGCAAGGAGCCGCAACCAACTCCACGGCAGTAATTCTGCCAGAATTGCCCGTAATATGGGATTGAATCGAGGCCCCGCCACCGGTTATTGGCGAACTGGGCGACTTGGGCGGGATTTGGTAGTTTCCGGGATTGCCGCCGATGGCGGCGACTCGCGGTCATATGGCGGCAGCGGACACCAATACCGCAACGTCTCCGGCGGCATCATCATTCCCCCCCGGTTCTTTGTCGATTCCCCCATCGAAATATGGTGGATGAAACTGGGCTTGCAACTTGGGGCCAGGTATGGTATACAGAAGTATATATAGGGGGCGAGTGGCGAGCGGCGAGGGCGGAGCAGGGGTTTTCAGTTTTGAGGTTTCAGTTTTCAGCATGAGCCGGAACAATTTTGTGGCTTGTGGCCGGCTGCTGGTCGCTAGCCACTAGTGCCGCAAATCACAATTGTTAGACCACCAAGGCTGAACTTTCTCCAGATTGCCGGCAGCTTGCCCAATTTTCCCTCCAGGTCGCCGGTCGCTGCACGGTGGCGGCCGTCACGGG
>JBEKTY010000152.1:0-19789 GCA_049515555.1 Thermoguttaceae bacterium | reverse complement strand
ACACGTACCTCTAAAGACGTATAAAGTTGCGCTGTTCGACCAACTCGCTAGCGCAATCCGGCAAACAGGTTACAGACTTGTCGAGCGCCGTAAGTTTCGAACAGGCCTCAGAGGTGTTCGACAAGTCAAGTGGCGAGTGGCGAGTGGTGAGTGGGAGACGCGGCGATGCGGGGAGTATCGGTGCCATGCGTGTCTCCGCGTCCCCGTGTCTCCGCGTCCCCGCGTCCGCCCTCCCCCCTTCCACCTTCCGCCCTCCGCCTTCCGCCTTCCCCCCTCCGCCTTCCGTATGGTCACTTTCCCGCCGCCAGCCAGCGGGCCACGTCCTTGGCCCAGTAGGTGAGAATTACGTTGGCCCCGGCGCGGTGCATGGCGGTGAGCATTTCGAGCACGATGGCCCGCTCGTCGATCCAGCCCTGCTGGGCGGCAGCCTTGACCATGCTGAACTCGCCCGAGACGTTGTAGGCCGCCAGCGGCACGCCGGGGAAGCGCTGGCGGGCCTGGCTGAGGATGTCGAGGTAGGCCAGCGCCGGCTTGACCATGACCAGGTCGGCGCCCTCGGCCAGGTCGAGCTCGATTTCGCGGAGGGCCTGGCCCGGCGCGGCCGCGGGGTCCATCTGGTAGCCGCGTCGGTCACCGGAGCGTGGGGCACTTTCGGCCGCCTCGCGGAATGGGCCATAAAAGGCACTGGCATATTTTGCGGCATAACTCAGGATCGGCACGTGCGAGTAGCCCGCCGAGTCCAACGCCCGGCGGATCGCGCCCACCATGCCGTCCATCATGCCGCTGGGGGCGATCATGTCGGCCCCGGCCCGGGCGTGGACCACCGCCTGAGCGGCCAGCAGTTCGAGTGTCGCGTCGTTATCCACGTCTAGGCGTCCGCCCGCCAGAGCCAGCGGCCCGCAATGCCCGTGGTCGGTGTACTCGCAGAAACAGACGTCGGTGATGAGCAGCAGCTCGGGCGCCGCCTGCTTGGCCGCCCGCAGGGCCTGGGCAATGATTCCCGAGTCGCTGGTGGCATCGCTGCCGAGGGGATCCTTCCGCTCGGGGATTCCGAACAGCAGCACGCCGCCCAGGCCCAGTTGGGCCGCCAGGCGGACCTCCTCGGCCAGCAGGTCGGGCGACAGTTGATCGTGGCCGGGCATGGCCGCCACCGGCCGGCGGACGTTGTTGCCCGGCCGCACGAACAGCGGCAACACCAGCCGGTCGGCCGCCAATCGCGTCTGGCCCACCAGCCGTCGCACGGCGGGATTGTATCGCAAACGCCGAAGGCGGGTGGTCGGAAAACAGGGCGAAGATGCAGGTTGTTCGTAGGGCATGGGAGGGAAGGGGGGGCAGAGGACAGTTTTCAGTTTTCAGTTTTCGGACTTGGGACTTGGGACTTCGGATCTCAGATTTGAGATTTGAGATCTCGGGTCGGGGTGATCGTATGCCATTGATCGTAGGCCGCAGCGGGTTGGTTGTAAAGCGATTGGCTGCGGGGCCAGGCTCCGACTCGATCCGCACGCTGGCCGGTCCGGAGGCCGCCGGCCATTTCCCCACTCCCCACTCCCCACTCCCCACTCCCCACTCCCCACTCCCCACTCCCCACTCCCCACTCCCCACTCCCTACTCTTTCTTCATGCCCGCCAGGGCGGCGCGGGCGCGGCCGACGGCGTCGCCGGCCCAGGCCTTGTTCTGGTACAGCTCGAGCACGGCCCGATAGATGGCCTCGGCCCGGCGGGGATCGCGCTGGCGACAGGCATCGGCCCGATCCAAGCGCTCCTGGACCATGGCCAATTGCTCGCGGGCCGGCACGTCTTGCTGCCCGCGGAGTTGGTCCAACCGCCGCTTGGTCAGCTCCAGGCATTGCCACATCAGGCCGGAGCGATCCTTTCCGGCGTCGTAGAAATCGAGCATGGCCTGGAACTTGGCCATGCCGGCCTCGGGATCCAGCCGCGCGTAGTTCAGGGCCTCGATGTACGACCGCTCGACGGGGATCAGCTCGGCGGTGCTCAGCAGGCCCTTGGCATGGAGCTCCAATTTTCGCTCCAGCCGATCCAGCTCGATTTCCCGCGAATGCTCGCGGAGCTCGTCGCAGCGTGGATCACCGGGAAAGCGCATGAGGAACTGGCGGATATCGTCTTCGGCCTCGGACAGGGCGTCGCCGGTTCCGGCCTCGGTCTGCCGGCTGATGCGGCGGTAGAGAGCGTCGGCGGTGGGAGGTTGGAGCAAGTACCAAGCGACCGCTCCGACGACGATCAGCCCTGCGGCCAGGGCCCAGGTCTGGGGCGAGATCAGCGGGGCAGCCGGCGCAGCGGGTTCCGGCGCATCGAGCTCGCCGGGTGCCAGGGCCGTGAAGCGTGCCGGCTCTCTGGCGGGCTCCGCCGGCGCCGCCGGGACGGGCGGGACCGAGGCGGTAGCCGCCTGTGTCTCGGCCAGCTCACCGGCATCCGCAAGCGGGGGCGCGGCCACGGCCGGCGGCCCGCCCGGCACAGTCCCGGCCACCGTGGGCGCCAACAGGTCCACCGGACGGTCCGCCGCCGGGTCGGCCACGGACATCGTCTGCTCCAGCGCCTCCAGCCGCCGGGCCAAGAGCATGGCGTTGGGAATCCGCCGCTCCGGGTCTTTCTCCAAAAGCTGATGCACGATCTGCTCGAGCTCGACGGGCACGTCGGGGGCGAATCGCCGCAAGGGCTCGGGCCGTTCGGTCCGCTGCTTGTGCACGATCTCGGCAAACGAGGCCCCGGGGAAGAGCGGCCGCCGCGCCAAGAGCACGTACAGCACGCCGCCCAGACTGTAAAGATCGGTCCGCGCATCGACCGGCCGGCCCGCGGCTTGTTCCGGGGCCATGAACTCCGCCGTGCCCAGCACGTTGTTCCCGCCCGTCAGCCGCAAACTGCCGAACAGCCGGGCGATGCCAAAGTCCGACAGCTTGACGTGGCCGTCGTCGCCGACGAGCAGGTTCCCCGGCTTGATGTCGCGGTGGATAATGCCGCGGTCATGGGCGTGGCGGAGGGCCCGGCAGGTCTCGACGCCGATCCGCAGCACCTCGCGCCAGTTGTAACATCGTCCCAAGCCCAACTGTGCCTCCAGGCTGCTGCCGGAAACCAACTCCATGGCGTAGAACAGATGCTGGTCCTGCTGGCCGAAGCCGAACAGGCGGACGATGTGCGGATGGTTGAGTTTGCGGAGGGCCTCGATCTCGGCCTGGAAGCGGTCGCGAAAGCCGGCCTGCTGGGCCAACTCGGGGGTGAGCAGCTTGATGGCCGCCGCCTGGCCGGTCTGCAGGTCCAGGCCCTCGTAGACGGTCCCCATGCCGCCGCGGCCGATCTTGCGCCGGATCTGATAAGGACCGAGCCGCTCGATCAACATTTCTTTGGCCTCGATCTCGCAGAGGCTAAACCCGCAGGGCAGACGCCTTCCTCCATCCTATCCGACCGCTACAATAGACGCCAGGGAGCGTTAGGGCCGCAACGTGACCTATGTGAAGGATCAGCCCGATGCCCAATGGCCTGCTGAATCTGAACAAGCCGGCCGGCATGACCTCGCGGCAGGCGGTAGACCTGGTCCTCCGCTGGGCGCGGCCTTGCAAGGCGGGACATGCCGGCACGCTCGACCCGCTGGCAACCGGGGTGCTGGTGGTCGGCGTGGGCGCGGCCACCCGGCTCGTCGAGCACGTGCAGCGAATGACCAAGGTCTATGTCGGCACGTTCCTGCTGGGGCGGCGCAGCCCGACCGAGGACGTCGAGGGCGAGGTGGCCGAATTGGACAATCCACCCGTTCCCACGCCTGAGCAACTGGCCGCGGCCGCCGCGGGCCTGACCGGTCTGATCCGGCAGCGTCCGCCGGACTACTCGGCCCTGAAGGTGGGCGGCCGCCGGGCCTACGACCTGGCCCGCAAGGGCCGTCCCGTCGAGCTCCAGCCGCGAGCCGTCAGCGTTTACCAGGTTGACATTCTGCGTTACGAGTATCCCGAGTTGGTGCTGCGGATCGAGTGCGGCAGCGGCACGTACGTCCGCTCGTTGGGCCGCGATCTGGCCGAATCGTTGGGCACGGCCGCGGTGATGGCGGCCCTGGTGCGAACCGCCATCGGCCTGTTCCGCCTGGAAGATGCCGTCGAGGTGCAGCACCTGACCGCCGAGGATTGGGCGGGAAAGCTGCGGCCAATGGCCGATGCCGTGCCGGGGCTGCCCCGGGTCGTGCTCGCGGCCGAAGAGATCGCCCGGCTCCGCAAGGGCTTGGCCATCCGCCGGCCGCCGCCCTGGCCGGCCGGGCCGGAGGTGGCGGCCTTCGATGCCGCCGGAGGACTGGTCGCTATCTTGGGCCCCCGCGGCGACGGTCTGTTAGGGCCGCTGCGAAACCTGACCGACGGGTAAGCGGAAGGCGGAAGGGGGAAGGCGGACGGCGGAAGGTGGAGGGACACGCAAGAAGCCCTAGGACTGCGCCGTGAGGTCCCTGCTCTGCTCCTCTCGCCGTCCGAATTCATCCTTCATCTCATCCTTGATTTCGTCTACTTCCCGAAGATTGCGAAGTTCGCTTCCTGTTCATACAGGACCGCGTCGTTCTCCAAGATCGATGGATCACCATCCTTCGTCACGATAAAGGACAGCGCGCAGCGAACGAGTTTGGGCAAGCTTTGCCGCGCGTGCCGGTATTCGTGACAGAGGATTGCGGCCACGGTCCCGTCGTTCTCGCAGAACAGCCAGTGGTTCACAATCAGCCGGCGACGGAGGCGGTCGTACTTGGCCAGGGCCATATGCCTGTCGCCGGTCCCGCGGTAGTCCTCGAAGAAGGCAATCGAGCCGTCGGCGTGCTTCTGGCGGAGCCAGGCTGCGACTTGGGGATTGACATGGTCGAGGATCTTCAGCGCGGGGGTCAGGCCTTGCCACCGCACCTCATCGCTCACGCCCTCCACGGCACAATGGAGCGACGAGACCCGCGATGGATCGATGCCCATCGGCGGAAGGAGACTGGTAAACCCCGGAATCCGGCCGTCCCCCTGCGCTTCCCATAGACTTAGCACGCCAAACAAAGCGAGGACCAGGGCGGAGTAGCGGACCAGGTAACGTGGAACGCTGTGAAGATCTGCCCGCACACCGCCGGCAAGCGCACGAGCGAGGCGGCCGGTCTTCTGGCGCTGACGTTTCTCGATCCCGGCGAGCGGCAGGAATCCTTCCTTGATCGGCAGGGTGCTCATGGCCCTTCACCATATCCTTTCCGGCTTTCAGCAGGTCCGCCTCTGGCTGCCCATACGCCGTTCTACACTGTAATCGGACAAGTCAGGCCAGTGTTCATGAACCGTTACCGTCATATTAGACGAAGGCAACGGTTTGAGCAAGACATTCAAGCGAAGGAACTTGGAACGTTAGCAATGACCGGGTCAGATGTTAGTCTCAGGTTAGCGATGTGTTAGGGGCTGCCCGGCAGATTTGCCTGGCGAAGATCAAGAGCGCTGGCATCTGAGGAACGGGAGACGGCGATGTGCGGGAAGAAATGGTGACCAACCAGTGTCCCCTTTTTCCGGCGGTAGGCGTTGAGCGGCTTGTTTCAAAGGAAGGGGTTGTGCGGTTGGGATGGCCTGGGCCGGCCGGGGATTTCAGTGTGCGGGTCGACGGCCGAGGCGGTCGATATTGAAGACGAGATGTAGGATTACGTACACGGGCATGGATGCGCCCAGGATTCTTTGGCCGTCATAGCGGTGGGAATCCAGACCGCCACCGCACGCGCATCGCATGCTCGAACATCGCGATCTGAAGACCGATCTGCTGGCCCTAGGCCTGTTGGCGCTAGTGGTGTTCCTGGCGGCGGCGCTGGTGAGCTACGACCCGGCCGATCCGCCGAGCAAGCTGGTATTTCCCGAGCGGGCGCAGGTGCTCAACGTATGCGGGCGGTCGGGGGCGCTGGCCGCCCGTCTGCTCTTGAGCGGCTTGGGAGTGGGGGCCTACTACCTCGTGCTTTCGCTAGGGGCCCTGGACGCGGTGCTGCTGGCCCGGCGGCCCATCGGGGGGCCGTTCGTCCGGTTGCTGGGCTGGCTACTGTCGCTGGCCGGCCTGACGACCCTGGCGGCCCTGGCGGCGCCGCAACTGTCGCCGGGGCCGGTGATCGGCGGGGGTGGGTACGTGGGCGCGGCGGGCCGCGGATTGCTGGAAACAAACTTCGCCAGCGTGGGGGCCTACATCCTCACGATCAGCGTGATCCTGGGCGGGCTGCTGCTGTGCACCGATTACGTGCTGGTGCGGTTACTGGCCTGGCTCATCGGCAGGCCGACGCGGGGACTGGGCCGGGGCATGTTGCACGTCGGCGCCGCCTACGCCCAGCGGCTGGGCTCGCGGCGGTCGGACCTGGACAGCCTCGACCCGGAAGAGAACCGCACGCTCTGCGTGCGGGTGAAGGGCCGGCCGGCCGACAAGGACTTGCCGGAAGACGACGGGATCGTCGTGGCCGAGGAGGATGGTTCGGCCGGCGGACTGGAAGCGGCGGGGGGCGGCAGCGGGCTGCCCCACGGCGGCTCTCCCCCTGCACCGCTGCGGATCCGAAAACCCGGCCGCCCGGCCGAGCGGCAGGTGCTCGACGGCCTCGATCTGCCTTCCGGCGCCGCGGCCGATTACGAGTTGCCTTCGATCGATCTGCTGCTGCCCAGCGAGACGTTCTCGTTCGAGGAGCAGGAACAGGACGTGCGCCGCAAGGCGAAGATCCTGGAGAAGACTTTCCTGGACTTCGGGTTCCGCATCCGGGTGGTCGAGATTCAGACCGGCCCGGTGATCGCCCAGTTCGAGGTCGAGTTGGAGGCGGGCCTGCGCCTGAGCCGGATTACCGGCCTGGCCGACGACCTGGCGATTGCCCTGCGGGTGCCCAGCGTGCGGATCGTGGCCCCGATTCCGGGCAAGAACACGGTGGGCATCGAGGTGCCCAACGCCGAGCGGCAACTCGTCCGCCTCCGCGAGGTGATCGAAGAGACCAACGGCAAGGCCCAGAAGATGCGGATCCCCGTATTCCTGGGCAAGGACGTGTCGGGCCACCCGATGGTCGTCGATCTGTCGTCGCTGCCGCATTTGTTGATCGCCGGGCGGACGGGCACGGGCAAGAGCGTGTGCCTGAACTCGATCATCACGTCGATCGTCATGACCCGCCGGCCGGACGAGGTCCGCCTGCTGCTGATCGACCCGAAGATGGTGGAATTGAGCCCGTACCAAAGCCTGCCGCACCTGATGCACCCCGTGGTGACCGACATGAAGAAGGCCGAGGCCATCCTGGGCTGGGCGGTGGAGAAGATGGAAGAGCGGTACCACCTGTTGACGCGGGCCGGGGTGCGGCACGTCAGCGTCTACAACCAGTTGGGCAGCGAGGAGTTGATCGCGCGAATCCGGCCGGAGAACGAGGAGGAGCGTTCCCAGATCCCCACCCACATGCCGTACATCGTCATCGTGGCCGACGAGCTGGCCGACCTGATGATGACCGCCGCCAAGGAGGTCGAGCAGTACGTGATCCGGCTGGCCCAGAAGAGCCGCGCTGTAGGCATCCACCTGGTGCTGGCCACGCAGAAGCCGACCGTGGACGTGATCACCGGCCTGATCAAGTCGAACCTGCCCGCGCGGATCTGCTTCCAGGTGGCCAGCCGCACCGACAGCCGGGTCGTGCTCGACGAGATGGGGGCGGACCGGCTGCTGGGCAACGGCGACATGCTGTTCCTTTGGCCGGGCACGAGCACGCTCCTGCGCGGCCAGGGGACGTACCTCAGCGACGACGAGATCAACCGGGTGATCGCCGCCGTGGCCACCAGCGAGCCGCAGTTCGTGAAGGAGCTGGTGCAACTCAAGGCCTCGGCCGCCGATGGCAACACGCGGCTGAGCGACCGCGACGAGCTGTACGAGGCCGCTATCGACGTGGTGGTCCGCGAGGGCCGCGGCAGCGTATCGCTCCTGCAACGGACGCTGGGGATCGGTTACGGCCGGGCCGCCCGCTTGATCGACTTCATGGCCGAGGACGGGATGGTCGGGCAGTACAACGGCTCGCAAGCCCGCGACGTGCTGATCACGCTCCAGCAGTGGGAGGAGATGAGCGGTGCGAAATCGGCAGGCGGCTCGCCCGAGGCCGCCGCCGCGCCCCGCCGCAACAACAAGATTCTGCTGGCACGGCCGGCCGCCGGCCAAGGCGACGAAAGTGCCGCCGACCCCGACAAAACCGCACAAGAAGCGGAAGAAGAGATCGAAGAGGAAGAACCGTTCGCTGAGTATTTCGAGGAACAGGAGGAGGAGCAGGCCGACGAACAGGACTTCGACGACGATCCGGACGAGGACGACTTCGAGGATGATCCGGACGATGAGGAAGACGAGGACGAAGACGAAAACGAAGAAGAAGGGGACGAAGACGAGGACGACCCGGACGCGGAAGAAGATTGGGACGACGAGGAAGCAGAAGACGCAGAGGCAGCCGAGGACGACGACGGCCGGCTCGAGGACGAATCGGGCGAAGCGAAACAGAAAACAGCCGACGCGGCGGCCAAGCGGCGAGGCTGCGCGTAAGTGCGCGCTCACGAATAAGTTGGTCAGTTCCAATGCAGCCGGCACACGCCGCGTGCCGCCTGCACATTACGGCACACGGCGTGTGCCGGCCGCATTTCTTTCCAGTTTTTGCGCGCCTTAAGTCTCGTCGGCCCCTATGGTTGGAACGGGGCATGCAGTATAATCCTTATGATCCTTGTGGACTCCGACTCCCCAATCGCTCCCTCTCCCCATGCGTCGCATCGAGCTTTACGACACGACCTTGCGTGACGGCGCCCAGGCCGAAGGGATCAGTTTCTCGCTCCAGGACAAGCTGAGCCTGACCGAGCGGCTGGACGGACTGGGCTTCGACTATGTGGAAGGGGGCTACCCGGCGTCGAATGAGAAGGACGCCCAGTATTTTCAGCGGGTGGGCGGCCTGGGGCTGAAGCACGTCAAGGTAACCGCCTTCGGGATGACCAGGCGCAAAGGCCTGCCGGCGGCCGAGGACGAAGGGTTGCGGGCCTTGTTGGACTGCGGCGCGGCGACGATCGCGCTGGTGGGCAAGAGCTCGCTCTTTCAGGTCCGCGAGGTGCTGCGTACGACGGCGGCCGAGAACCTGGCCATGATCGGCGAGAGCGTGGCCCGGCTGGCCGAGGCGGGGCGGGAAGTGCTCTTCGACGCCGAGCACTTCTTCGACGGCTGGAAACTGGATGCCGAGTACGCCCTGCGGGCCCTGCGGGCGGCGGTCGAGGCCGGCGCACGACTGGTCGTGCTCTGCGACACCAACGGCGGCAGCCTGCCCGAGGAGATCGCCCGCATCACCCGCGCGGTGGTCGAGGCCATGCCGGTGCCGGTGGGCGTCCATTGTCACAACGATTGCGACCTGGCGGTTGCCAACTCGCTGGCTGCGGTAGACGCCGGCGCGGTCCACGTCCACGGAACGATCAACGGCTTCGGCGAGCGGTGCGGCAACGCGGACCTGATTTCGGTGGCCGCCAATCTGGCCCTCAAGAAGCAGGGTTACGACGTGCTCACGCCGGCCGGGCTGGAGCACTTGACGGAGCTGTCGCGGTTCGTCTACGAGACGTTGAACATGAATTTTCGCACCAACCAGCCGTTCGTGGGAAAGAGCGCGTTTGCCCATAAAGGCGGCATGCACGTCAGCGGCGTCAGCCGCGTCACCGCCAGCTACGAGCACATCGAGCCCGAGCGGGTCGGCAACGAGCGGCGGGTGCTGGTAAGCGAGTTGTCGGGCCGTGCGAACCTCGTGGCCCTCACCGGGCGGCACGGCATTCCCAGCGATTCGAAGCTGATGGACAAGATCCTGGCCCGGGTAGTTTCCCTGGAGAGCGCCGGCTACCAGTTCGAGGCGGCCGACGGGTCGTTCGACCTGCTGGTGCGGCGCTCGCTGGACACCTTCCGCCCGCACTTCGAGCGGCTGAGCTATCACGTCAGCGTCGAGACCAACGCCGAAGGCGAGATCCGCACCGAGGCCACGGTGAAGATCCGCATCGGCGACGTGGTGCGGCACGAAGTGGCCGAGGGCGACGGACCGGTCAATGCCCTGGACGCCGCAATGCGCAAGGCCCTGGAGGGCAGCTTTCCCGCCTTGCGGAAGCTGCACCTGGTGGATTACAAGGTGCGGGTGATCAATTCCGAGGCCGCCACGGCCGCCGGCGTCCGCGTAGTCATCGAAAGCCAGGACGAGGACGACGTGTGGGGCACCGTGGGCGTCAGCGAGAACATCATCGAGGCCAGTTGGATCGCCCTGGTCGACAGCTTCGAGTACAAGCTGCGCAAGGATGAACAGTCCAAGTCCCCCTCTCCCTCCGGGAGAGGGCCGGGGTGAGGGGAAATTCAAGTCCCCCTCTCCCTTTGGGAGAGGGCTGGGGTGAGGGGAACCCGGTGAACGCCAAGCGCCATCCGCCAGCGCCCGTGACCACCGCCAAAGCCCGCCAACTGCGGGCCGAAGGCACCTCGCCGGAGAAGATCGTTTGGGGCATGCTCCGTGCTGGGCGGCTCGGTGGCTTGAAGTTCCGCAGGCAGCATCCTGTCGGACCGTACACGGTGGATTTCTACTGCCGCGAGGTCGGCCTCGCCGTCGAGGTGGACGGCGCGAGTCACGAAGAGCGAGCAGGGCAAGATCGCCTTCGGACAGAATACCTTCAGGAGCAAGGACTGCGCGTGTTTCGCGTAACAAACCAAGACGTGATGAGTGACCCCGAAGCAGTGGCGCGCGGGATCGCGATTGAGGCAGGAGTAAGGCTTGACCGATTAACACTTCTCCCTCACCCCGGCCCTCTCCCGGAGGGAGAGGGGGATTAACACGATGTCCACACCATTTTCCGATCTGCCGAAACAATACGACCCCGGGGCGGCCCAACAGCGATGGTACCGGTTCTGGGAGGCGGGGGGCTATTTTCACAGCCAGCCCCGCGCCGGCAAAGAGCCCTATTGCATTGTCATCCCGCCGCCGAACGTCACCGGGGCCCTGCACCTGGGCCATGCCCTGAACAACACGCTTCAGGACATCCTCATCCGGCAGAAGCGGATGCAGGGGTTCGAGACCTTGTGGCTGCCCGGCACCGACCATGCCGGCATCGCCACGCAGGCCGTGGTCGAGCGGCGGCTGTTGGCGGAAGAAAAGCTCAGCCGGCACGAGCTGGGCCGCGCGGGACTCGTGGCCCGCATCTGGCAGTGGAAGCAGGATTACGAGGCCCGCATCCTCGGCCAGCTCAAGGAGATGGGCTGTAGCTGCGACTGGCAGCGGACGCGGTTCACGCTCGACCCGCTGTGTGCCCGCGCGGTGCGGCACACGTTCTTCAAGATGTTCCGCGAGGGCCTGATCTACCGCGGCAAGCGGCTGGTGAACTGGGACACCATGCTGCAGACGGCCGTCAGCGACGACGAAGTGTTCCACGAGACGGTGGCCGGCAATTTCTGGTACTTCCAGTACCCGGTGATCGACCCGCGGCCGGGCGAGCCGCGGCAGGTGACGATCGCCACCACCCGGCCGGAGACCATGCTCGGCGACACGGCCGTGGCGGTGCACCCCGATCCGGCCGTCGCGCTGGAGCGGGCCGAGGCGGAGTTGCAAGCCCGCCTGGCCGCCGCGCCGGCCAAGGAAAAGCCGGAGCTGGAGGCCCAGTTGGCCGACGTCGGCCAGCGCCGCCGGACGATGCTTGGCGAGTTGGTGCGGCTGCGTGACATGGCCCTGGACGGCCGCAAGGTGCTGCTGCCGCTGGTCAGTCGCGAGATTCCGCTCTTGGCCGACCCGTGGGCCAAGCCCGAGCTGGGCACCGGCTGCGTCAAGATCACGCCGGCCCACGACCCCAACGACTATGAAGTAGGCCTGCGGCATGGGTTGCCGATGGTCAACATTTTGAATCTCGACGGCACGCTGAATGAGAATGCCGGGCCGTACGCCGGCCAGACCATCGCCGAGGGCCGCCGCAACGTGGCGGCCGATCTGGAGGCGCAGGGACTGCTGGTAAAGGTCGAGGACCGCCAGATCGAGCTGGCCCACAGCGACCGCTCGAAGACGCCCATCGAGCCGCTGCTGACCGATCAGTGGTTCGTGCGCATGGATCGCCTGGCGCAGACGGCCATGGATGCCGTAACCTCCGGCCGGGTGCGGATCGTGCCCGAGCGCTACGCCAAGAGCTATCTGGATTGGCTGAGCGAGAAGCGCGATTGGCCCATCAGCCGGCAGCTCTGGTGGGGCCACCAGATTCCCGTATGGCACCGCGTCACCCCATTTGAATGCCTCGACCCGGGACTTCAAGAGTTGCTCATGGTGGCGCGAAATCTGGTACAGGAGGAACTCGATTATCAAGCGAGGCGTCAGTCGGAAATTGACACCGCTGCCAAGGTGGATCGGTCTGTTCCAGTATTCGACCTCCGGGGCAAGAGAATTCACGTCTCGCAAGAACTGCAAGAGCTGATGCCGCCCGCGGATGTCGAAGGCGCGCGGCGGATCGTTGAGAAGTTCCACAAGGACAGCATTCCCATAGGGTTTGAGCGGCCTGGTGATTTGGCCTCGTTCCAATGGCGGGTGAAAGAGGGACTTGGCGGGATTGAGGTGTTCGCGTGCGTCGCCCCGGATAATGAGGCTAAGGAGAAAGAACTTGAGGCCGCCGGTTACAAGCGAGACGGAGACGTTCTGGACACCTGGTTCAGCTCGGCCTTGTGGCCGCATTCGACCCTCGGCTGGCCCGACCAAACGCCCGAGTTGAAATTCTATTACCCCACCAGCGTGCTGATTACCAGCCGCGACATCATCACGCTGTGGGTAGCGCGGATGGTGCTTACGGGGTTGTACAACGTGGGCCAGGTGCCGTTCCGCGAGGTGTTCATCCACCCCAAGATCCTCGACTCCTACGGCGAGGGGATGTCGAAGTCGAAGGGCAACGGGGTGGACCCGCTGGACGTGATCGAGAAGTTCGGCGCCGATTCGCTGCGGTTCGGCCTGGCCTACCTGACCACCGAGACGCAAGACATTCGCATGCCGGTCGAGTTCGAGTGCCCGCATTGCCAGGCGCTCATCGAGCAGACGAAGGAGAACCGCGTGCGGCCGCGGCTGCGTTGCAAACATTGCAAAGGCGAGTTTTCGACGCAATGGGCGGAGAAGCCGGCCGACAAGGCGTTGCCCCGCGGGGCGGTGGTCAGCGACCGGTTCGAGCTGGCGCGGAACTTCTGCAACAAGCTGTGGAACGCCTCGCGGTTCGCCCTTATGAACCTGGAAGGCTATGCGGCTGGCACGGTGGCCGACGACGAATTGCTGGTCGAAGACCGCTGGATCCTGAGCCGGCTGGCGGGCGTGACTGAGGAGGCCACGCGGGCACTGGCCGAGTACCGTTTCGCCGACGCGGCCCGCGCGCTGTACGGTTTCGCCTGGGACGAGTTCTGCAGTTTCTACGTTGAGATGGTCAAGTCGCGGTTGGCCGACGGGGCGGCCCGGCCCGCGGCCCAGCGGGTCCTGGCGCATACTCTGGATACGCTGCTGCGGTTGTTGCATCCGATGATTCCGTTCGTGACTGAGGAGGTGTGGCAGCGTTTGGCCCAGGCGGCGCCCGAGCGCGGGCTGGACGTGCCGCAACGGGCGCCCCAGAGCATCATCATTGCTGCGTGGCCGCAGTGCGACGCTGGGCGGCGGGACGCCGAGATCGAGGCCCGCTTCGCCCGCTTCCAGGACGTGCTGCGGGTAGTCCGCGACATTCGCAGCCGGCAGAACATCCCGCCGCGGAAGCCGCTGGAGTTCGCCGTCCGCTGCGACGCCGCGACGGCCGATCTGCTGCGGCCCATGGAGCCGTATTTTCTGGGGATGGCCGCGGCCCGGCCCAGCGGTTGGGGGCCAGACGTGCAGATCCCCGCCCTGGCGGCTGGCGGCACCGCGGCCGGCATGGAAATCTTCGTCGACCTGGCCGACCTGATCGACGTGCCGGCGGAAATGGAGCGGCAGCGGCAGGAGTTGACCCGCCTCGACGGCCTCCTGGCCGCCAAGCGGAAGAAACTGGAGAACCAGAGCTTCCTGGCCCGGGCCCCGGCGGCGGTGGTCCAGGGCGAGCGCGAGGCCCTGAAGGACCTCGAGGACCAGCACGCGGCGGCGATGGCCACGCTGGGGCGGCTGTCGGCGGCAAAGTAGGGTGGGACAAGCCCGGCGCAGTCCCACCAGAACAACGACAGGGAACGGGCGACGGAGGGAAGTACGCTCGCCGACCTTCCGCCCTCCGTCGTGCTGCTGGTGGGACTGCGCTGGGCTTGTCCCACCCTACGCTCCTCGGTCCCCCTTACGTTGCTGCTAGCCCCTAGCCGCCGCTCGGCGGCAGCCGGTATAATGAGCGGGCGAAGGGGAGAGCGGTCCGCGTCACCCTTCGACCCTGCAAGGATACCGTCATGCCTATCCCGATGAAGCTGTCTCGGATCATCATCAGCGAGATCAACGACCAGCAGGTGATCTATCTGAAGGAGATCGGCGGGGAGCGGACCTTTCCCATTCTGATTGGGATCTTCGAGGCCACGAGCATCGACCGCCGGGTGAAGGGCTACGAGTCGCCGCGGCCGCTGACGCACGACCTGATCGTGGGCGTGGTGGAGAACCTGGGCGCCGAGTTCCAGGACGTGATCATCAGCGAGCTGAAGGAGCATACCTACTTCGCCAAGCTGCGGATTCGGCACCAGGGGGAGCTGGTCGAGGTCGACGCCCGGCCGTCCGACGCCATCGCGGTGGCGGTGACCTGCAATCCGCCGCTGCCGATCTACGTAAATGAAGACGTGCTGAACGACGTGCTCGGCGAGCAAGAGTAGAGGGGAAGGCGGAGGGCGGAAGGCGGAGGGCGGACGACGCGGGGACGCGGAGACACGGGGACGCGGAGATAAGGAGACACGGGGACACGCATGGTGCGGGGACGCGCATGACACCGGTACTCTCCGCGTCACCGCGTCTCCCACTCGGGCGCGTCGTTCCGTTTGCCCAATCCCCAATCCCCCGCCCCTAATCCCTCGTCCCTCATCCTTTCGCCCTCCGCCTTCGGCTCACCCCATGGCGTCGGCGAACTCGCGGAGGAGGGCCTGGCGGCCCTTGACGCCGTGCCGGCCGTCTACTACGACGTTCACCCGGACCTCGGTCGTGCTAATCAGGTCGACGTTGATGCCCTCGGCGGCGAGGGCCTTGAACAGGCGGCTGGCGACGGTGGCGTGGCTCTTCATGCCCACGCCGAAGACTGACAGCTTCGCCACGCGGGGACAACTACCGGGCGGCGGACAGCCCAGCAACTCGGCCTGCTCGGCGGCCACGGCAAGGCAGCGCTCCAGGTCGCGGCTGGGAACCGTGAAGGTAATGTTGGCGTGTCCTTGCCGGCCGACGTTCTGCACGATCATGTCCACCACCACGCCGGCCTCGGCGATCTCGTCGAATACCTGGGCGGCCAGGCCCGGAATGTCCGGCACGCCGACCACGGTGACCCGCGCCTGCGACTCGTCGAGGCTGATGTCCTCGATGATGAGCTGCTCCATCTTTTCCATGCGGGCCACCACGTCGTTGGCCTCCTGGCGGCCGGCCGGGCCGGCGGCGTGGCCGTTGCCGGCCGGCGGCTGGGGCTCCTGGCCGAGCTGGAATTCCTCGTGCAGCGTCCGCAGCGCCTCCAGCGCATACTCCCGCGAGAGCAGCACGGAAATCTTGATCTCGCTGGTGGTGATCATGAGGATGTTGATGCCCTTCTCGGCCAGGGCGCGGAACATCCGCTCGGCGACGCCGGGCTGAGTGGCCATGCCCAGGCCCACGATCGAGATCTTCGACACCTGGTCGTCGCAATCGTGCCCCTCGGCCCCCAGCTCCTTGACCGCCTCTTCCACCGCCTTGATGGTCTGGGGCAACTCGTCGCGGGGCACGGTGAAGGAGATGTCGGCCCGGCCCTCGGCCGCCACGTTCTGGGCGATCATGTCCATGGGCACGTTGCGGGCCGTGACCTTGGAGAAGACCGCCAGGGCGGCCCCCGGCCGGTCGGGCACGCCCAGCACGGTCACGCGGGCCTCGTTCTTGATCATCGCCGCCCCGCACACGGCCTGCCCGGCCCGCTCCGGCTCGCCCACGATCATCGTCCCCGGCTTGTCGCTGAAACTGCTGCGGACGTGCACCGGCACGCAGAATTTCTTGCCGAACTCGATCGAGCGGTTGTGCATCACGCCGGCCCCCGCCGTGGCCAGCTCGAGCATCTCGTCGTAGCTGATCTGGCGGAGCTGGCGGGCCTCGGGCACGAGCCGCGGATCGGTCGTGTACACACCGTCCACGTCGGTGTAAATCTCGCAGGCGTCGGCGTGCAGCACGGCCGCCAGGGCCACGGCCGTCGTGTCGCTGCCGCCGCGGCCCAGCGTGGTAATGTCCGCCCGCTCGTCGATCCCCTGGAACCCCGCCGCAATGACGATCTTCCCCTCGTCCAGCGCCTGCCGGATGCGGTCGGTGGATATTGTCTGAATGCGGGCCTTGGTGTGGGTGCTGTCGGTCATGATGCCGATTTGCGCCCCGGTCAGGCTAATGGCCTGCGAGCCCAGCGAGTGGATGGCCATGGCCATCAGCGCCACGCTAACCTGCTCGCCGGTCGCCAAAAGCATGTCCATCTCGCGGGCCGGCGGCTGGTCGCTGATCTGCTTGGCCAGGCCGATCAGCAGGTCGGTGTTGTCGCCCATGGCGCTGACGACCATCACCACCTGGTTTCCTTCCTTCTGGGCCCGAATGGCCTTGCGGGCCGCGGCCAGGATCTTTTGGCTGTCGGCTACGCTCGATCCGCCGAATTTTTGAACGAGAATGGGCATTTCACTACTTATAAATGTTCGAGGATTACACGCCGCCGGAAGGGCGACAAGCCCCTGATTATCCAGCCCTGGGCGGCGAAGGTCAATTGCCACGGGATCGCCTACTGCGGACGAACCGCCGAATTGGCGGCCCCGCTCTTCGTGGTAGAATGGATTTGTTGACAACCTCCCTGTTCGGGGTATAATAATATCGTCGTTGTGGTTCCCCAGCGGTCATAGACGTTAGTGCGGAAAATGCAACAGCGAATCACGGTCAACCCACAAATTCACTTCGGCAAGCCCTGTGTGGCGGGCACGCGCCTCCCGGTGCAAAATGTGCTGGAGCTGGTCCGGGAGGGGCTATCTTTTCCTGACATCATTCGGGATTACTACCCCGATATCGAGGTGGAGGACATTCGCGCCTGTATTCAGTATGCGATTGACGTGGTGGCCTTGGAAGACATCCATTTGGCGCCGACGCCGTGAGATTCTTGGCCGACCAGGATGTCTATGCTTCCACGGCCAGGTTCCTTGCCGGCCTGGGCCACGATGTGATTATGGCGTCTCAGCTTGGCCTCGCGCAGGCGGAGGACCTGGCGCTGCTCCGCGCCGCACACGAACAGCGGCGAATTCTGGTCACGCGCGATCGTGACTACGGGGGGCTGGTTTTCGTTCGTGGTACGGATGCAGGTGTAATCTACCTGCGGCTGCTGCCCTCGACGCAAGGACTGGTTCACGCTGAACTGGAACGAGTCTTGGCGTTGTACCCAGAGCACGACTTGTGGTCGTCGTTCGTGGTTGTCGAGGCTGGACGGCATCGTATCCGCAGACTTGCGCAAGACCGCGGGTCACATAGCGCCGCGACCGACGCATGATCCGATGGGGACGTGCCAACTTCGACACTCGAGAAGATCGCTAAGTCGTACTCCTACTGCCCATGTAAGCGATGCTAGACGATGAGCCGCAAGAGTGGACCGCAAGATAAGCGACGGGGCGGCATGGCCCGCAAAAGACCCACAGACTCCAGGGATAGTAGCGTCGAAGGGGAACGGTCGCGCGGGCCCACGCTGGGCGTCGCCCGCCAGCGGCCGCTCGTTCCCGATCCCGCCGGGCCGATCGGGGCGGCTTACCTGCGTTCGGCGGTCCGCCATCCGCTGGTGTATCGCAAGCGGATCGAGCGGGTCGAGAAGGCCCGGCCCGGCGATCTTGTGGCCGTCTATGCACCGGGCGATCGCCTGTTGGGCTATGGACTCTATAACCCCCGCAGCGAAATCGCCGTGCGGATGCTCTTTTTCGGCGCGGAGCTGCCCGACGAGGCCGCCTGGCAGCGGCGGCTCGACGCGGCGGTCAGCCTGCGCCGCGAAGTGCTACACCTGGACGACGCAACCGACGCCTACCGCGTAATCCACGCCGAGGCCGACGGGCTGTCGGGCCTGGTCGTCGATCGGCTGGGCGACGTGCTCTCCGCCGAGGTCTACACGCTGGGCATGTATCAGCGGGCCACGGCGGTGCTGGAGCGGCTCTCCGCCGGCTTGGGCACGCGGCACGCCCTGGTCCGGCCCAGTCCGCAATTCCTGAGCCAGGAGGGATGCCAGCCGCCGGAGATAGCGCTGGGCTGGCACGCGCCCCCGGAGGGCGCTTCGCCCGGGCACCGGCCGGTAACCGTTCACGGGGACTGTCCCAATTTTCGTCCGACGAAAATGGGACTGTCCCCTTCGGCCGACCTGCCCGCCGAGGTGACGATCCGCGAGTTCGGCACGCGGTTCCGCGTGTGCTTCGCCAGCGGTCACAAGACCGGATTCTTCTGCGACCAGCGGGAGAACCGCCGCCGGCTGGCCGACTTCTGCCGCGGCCGCAGCCTGCTGGACCTGTGCTGCTACACGGGCGGGTTCGCCCTGCAGGCCAAGTGCCTGGGCCAGGCGGCCGATGTGACCGGCGTCGATCTGGACGAGGAGCCGCTCCGCCTGGCCCGTGAGAATGCCAATCTTAACCATGCGCGGATCCGTTTCGTTCAGGACGACGCCTTCGCCTACATGCGCGAGATGCTCCGCCAGGACCGGCAGTACGACGTGGTCGTGCTCGACCCGCCGAAGCTGGTCCGCACGCGGACCGAGTTGGCCGAAGGCACGCGGAAGCACTTTGATCTGAACCGCCTGGCGATGCGGCTGGTGCGGCCCGGCGGGCTGATGTTAAGCTGCTGTTGCAGCGGCCTGCTGCCGGAGGCCGAGTTCCTGAAGCTGTTGCGGGCGGCGGCGGCCCAGTCGGGCCAGGAGCTGCCCACCGCCCCCGACGACAGCTCGACCCGCCACGCCGCCCGCAGCATGCAGGTCCTCGCCCGCAGCGGCGCGGCGGCCGACCACCCGGTTTCGGCCAGTGTGCCGGAGACCGAATATCTAAAGGCCGCTTGGCTCCGGCTGGAATAAGAGACGAAGGCGACGGGCGAACCGCCCAAGTTCAAGTTCGGCGCGGGGCTCCCGACGAGTTCGGCGCGGGGCTCCCGACCCCGCCGCCGCGTGGACCGAAGGTCTCCGGGGCCCGGGAGACCTTCGGTCAGCGGTGTGGCTCGGTCGGAGACCGGCCACAACGCGGGGAGACCGGCCACAACGCGGGGGAGATTCACAAGCTCCCACTCCTCGCTCCTCACCCCTCACCACTCACCCCTCACCACTCAACTTGTCGAACGCCTCGGGGGTGCGTTGGAAAGTTCCGCTGATCGACAAGTCAGTAACCCGCTTGCAAGCTGCGACTTGCGATTTGTGTCGTGCGCGCAACTTTCTACGTCTTGCGAGGTACGTGTTCGATGTGCGTATGCTTCCGGCTGAAAATCGCGGAGGAGACGATCCAGTGACGGGGTATCTTCCGCCTGGCCGTCTTCCGCCGTCCATCCTCCGTCTTCCGCCTTCATCCGTCCGTCTTCCTTGTCGCGGTAGGGACCGCCCTTGCGGGCGGCCCCCCGCACAGATCCGTACTTGAAGCACTACCTCATACGGCTCTTACCTTGGGTGGCTCACGATAAGTCGCTCATCGGGGTAGGGATG
>JBEKTY010000151.1:0-19894 GCA_049515555.1 Thermoguttaceae bacterium | reverse complement strand
GGAAAATAGGCAATCTCTCCCCCCCCGCAGCATAAGTCGTCAGATGGGCAGTCAATCTCTTCTCAGATACGCCGCCTTATGGTATCATTGCGGTTTCAGGTGGGCCTCACAAAGGCTGGCGGCGTGATGGGCCACTCGTCCCGGCTTTCAAGGCCAGATAATTCCACCTTGGCGACGTAGCTATTTCGGGCACCCTGGTTGCGTCATGAACACGCATGATCCTATCGAGCCGGTCGATGCGCTGTCCCACGGGGCGCTGCGGCACGACATCGGGCGACGACTGTTGCGGGCCATCTTCCAGGGCGAGCTGCCGGCCGGCACGCGGCTCGTCGCCAAGCAATTGTCCGAGCGCTTCGGCGTCAGCCCCACCCCCATCCGCGAAGCCCTGGTCGGATTGGAGCAGGCCGGCGTGATCGAGATCCAACACAACCGGGGCGCAGTGGTAAAACCGTTCGGCCGGGAGCAGCTTCGCGAGGTCTATCACGTGCACCGGATTCTCGAAAGCGAAGCGGCGCGCAACGCCTGCGGCCGGATCAGCCCGGCCACACTGGCGACAAGCCAGGCCGAAACACAGCGCCTGATCGCGGCATTGGCCCGCGACGGCAGCGAGTGGCTCGCCGAGGCGGCCGTCGCCGACGACCGCTTCCACGGCTTGCTCGGCACGCATTGCGGCAATGCCCGCCTGGCCAATGAAATCGGCCGATACCAGATGCTGGTGGTCGCCTTGCGGGAGGCCGTCGGCAACCGGCCGCCCGTCCACCGGCAGGCCGTCGAAGACCACCCCGCGATTATCGCCGCACTGCTGGCGGGCGACGGCGACAGGGCCGCCATGGCCATGGCCCATCATATCGACCGTGTCGGCCAGGGCGTCGAAAGCGTCCTCTTCGACGGTGAGCGGTGAGCAATCAGCCGTCAGCGGTCAGCGATCAGCCAGGCCAAAGGGTGGGTCGAGCGCGAGCGAGCCCCACCGGAGCGACTCGGCCATCTTCTGACCGCTGATAGCTGACCGCTGATAGCCCTTTCCCGGCATCGGCGGCCGTGGTAGGATCAGCGTGATGACCCGCTATCCACACGTTTACGTGCTGAACGTCATGTCCGACGACCACCCGGGGATCGTGGCGGCCGTCAGCAACGCCGTGGAATCGCTGGGCGGGAACATCGACGCCTGCAGCCAGACCGTGCTGGGCGGGTACTTTACGCTGATCATGATCGTCAGCGTTCCGGAGGCGATCGAGGCGGAGGCCCTGGCCGAGCGGGTCCGCGGCGCCGATTCCGCCGGCGAGCCCTACCAGGTGCTGGTGCGTCCGACCCTGCCGGCCGCGGCCGCGGCGGCCAAGGCCCCCGCCGACCGCTTCGTGGTCAGCGCGTTCGGCACCGACCAGCCGGGCATCGTCCGCCGCTTCAGCCAATACCTGGCCGGCAAGGACGTCAACATCGTCGATCTCTACGGCGATCGCAGCGGCAACGACTTCGTCCTGATCGGCCAGGTGGAAGTGCCCGCCCGCTGGGACATTCGCATGATGCAGGCCGACCTGGAGCAGATGGGCCAGGAGCTGGGCTTTACGGTCAAACTACAGCACGAGAACGTCTTTGTAGCCACGAACCAATTGCGGCTGCCGTTTGGAAAGGCAGGTAGAAGTTAGAAGTCAGGAGTCAGGAGACAGGAGACAGAAGTTAGAAGGTCCGGGCGCCGGCCCTGGCCGACTGCTGAACGCCCACGGCCCTGCCGCGCCACCACTCCGCCATTCCAACTCCTGACTTCTGGCTTCTGACTCCTGACTTCTGACCCCTGACCCCTGACTCCTAAACAAGATGCTTCGCACCGACGAAATACTCTCGACCATTCAGATGTTGCACGCCGAGCACCTCGACGTGCGGAGCGTCACGCTGGGCCTGAACCTGGACGACTGCGCCGCCCCCGGCATCGAGCACCTCTGCCGCAAGCTGCGGCAGAAGATCGTCTCGCACGCTAGCCGGCTGGTCGAGGTCTGCGATCGCGTGGGGGCGAAGTACGGCATCCCGGTCATCAATAAGCGGATCGCCATCTCGCCGGCGGCCACGCTGCTGGCCGGCCATGGCCACGCCGCCGCGGTGCAACTGGCCCGTGCGCTGGACGCCGCGGCCGCCGACTGCCGCGTCGATTTCGTGGGCGGCTTTACGGCCCTGGTGCACAAGGGGATCACCCCCGGCGACGCGGTGGTCATCGACTCGCTGCCGGAGGTGCTCGCGCAGACCCAACGCGTGTGCGCCTCGGTCAACGTGGCCTCGCGGCGGGCGGGGATCAACATGGACGCCATCCATCGCCTGGGCCACGTGCTGCTGGAGATCGCCGCCGCCACGGCCGCCCAGCACGGCTTCGGCTGTGCCAAGCTGGTCATCTTCGCCAACATCCCGGAAGACAACCCCTTCATGGCCGGGGCCTACCTGGGCGCCGGCGAGCCGGAGGCGGCGGTGAATATCGGCGTCTCCGGGCCGGGCGTGGTGGCCAGCGCCCTGAGGCGCCGCCTGGCCCTGGGCGAGAAACTCACGCTGGGCGACCTGGCCGAAGAGATCAAGCTCACCAGTTTCCGCGTGACCCGCGTGGGCGAGTTGATCGGCCGCGAGGTGGCCGCCGAGCTGGGCTTCCCCTTCGGCATCGTCGATCTGTCGCTGGCCCCCACGCCCACCGTGGGCGACAGCGTGGGCGAGATCCTCAAGACACTGGGCATCGGGGCCATCGGCGGGCCCGGCTCGACCGCCGCCGTGGCCATGCTCAACGACGCGGTGAAGAAGGGCGGCCTGTTCGCCTCCAGCTCGGTGGGCGGGCTGAGCGGGGCCTTCATCCCCGTCAGCGAAGACGCCGCGTTGTCGGACGCCGTCCGCCGCGGCCACCTGGTCCTGGAAAAACTCGAGGCCATGACCAGCGTCTGCTCGGTGGGCCTGGACATGATCGCCATTCCCGGCGACACCCCGCCGGAGACCATCGCCGCGATAGTGGCCGACGAGATGGCCATCGGCGTGATCAACGACAAGACCACCGCCGTGCGGCTGATTCCCGTGCCGGGGGCGAAGGCCGGCGACATGGTACACTTCGGCGGCCTGTTCGGCTCGGCGCCGGTGATGGAGGTCCGCAACAGCGGCACGAGCGAGGCCTTCGTGCACTTCGGCGGCCGCATCCCCGCCCCCGTCCAGTCGCTGCGAAACTGAGCGGTCAGCATTCAGCGGTCAGCAATGCACAATCGGTGCCTTGAAGCTGACCGCTGACCGCTGACAGCTCATCCGCCGAGAAAACCGATGGGGATCGGCGTAAACGCCAGCGGCATGAAGGCCAGGGTGAGCCAGCCCAGCAGGTGTCGGGCCAGGCCCAGGGGCACGTCGTCGTCGGCCGTGGGCGGATGCCGCGCGCCCAGAAACATGAGCAGGAACAGCATCAGCCACCAGTGCCAGAGGTGGAACCGCAGCGCGCCCACGATCGCCGCCATCAGCACGAAAGTAGCGACCAGGTGCGCCTTGCGGCGCAGCAGGCCATAGAGGATGTGCCCCCCGTCGAGCTGCCCGATGGGAAACAGGTTCAGCGCGGTGACCAATAGCCCCACCCAGCCGGCCACGGCGACCGGATGGAGGTCGATGTGCTCCGCGCCGGCATTGGCCGGCACGAAGTGGGAAACCATCTCGCCGAACAGATAGGAGGAGCCCAGCAGGGGTTCGTTCGGGTCGGGCTTCGCTGCCGAGGGCGTAGACCAGGACAGGCCGAGCACGCAGAACACAAAGGTCGGCGCCAGGCCGGCCAGCGGGCCGCTGATGCCGATATCGAACACGGCCCGGCGGTCGCCCCTCCGCGGCTCCATGGCAATCACCGCCCCGAACGTGCCGATGGGCGAGAAGGGCATGGGGATGAAATAGGGCAGGCTGGCGTGTACGCCGTATCGCCAGGCCTGGAGGAAATGGCCCATCTCGTGGCACAGGAGAATGGTCATCACGGCCGAGGAGTATTTCAGGCCGTCGCATAGGGCGGGCCCCCAGCCGTGGCTCCAACCGGACGAGAAGAGCACCCCGGCCGCAAGCGTGCTCAGGCAGGTGGCGACGAAGAGCGTCACGGGCAGCCAGACCCGGCGGCGCCGCGGCTCCGGCGGCACCGGGCCCTCCAGGTACCCGCTCCCCTGTTCCGCCGTGCCCGGCTCGTAGAGCGCACCGGGTACCTCCCCGGCCGCAATGACGCTCCACGCGTCCAAATCAGCCTGGCGATTGCGGTCGGGCAAACTGTTCCGGGGGTCGTTCTCCATATCCTTCTGCATTCTAGCCCCCAAAGCGGGCCGCGGCAAGCTGGGCGCTAATGTATCAGGCACACTCCGTGTGCCGTCCCCGTCTTCGTGTTCTGCTTCAGCGGACGGCACACGGCGTGTGCCTGATACATTTCAGACGGCAAACGGAGTGTGCCTGCTACGTTGGCTTGGCCCACGGTTGGGCTACGGTTGACAAATCGCCCCACTGTGGCATAACAGGGCCTATGCTGGAGCGTTTCTTCCGACTTTCCGACAACGGCACCACGGTCCGCACCGAGCTGCTGGCCGGTTTGACTACCTTCCTGACGATGGCCTACATCATCGTCGTGCAGCCGGCGGTGCTGTCGGGAAGCCTGTTGGGGATCGATACGGGCATGGATTTTCGGGCCGTGATGACGGCCACCTGCCTGGCGGCGGCAATTGCCACGGTCATCATGGGCCTATACGCCCGCTATCCCATCGCCCAGGCCCCCGGCATGGGCGAGAACGTGTTCTTCGTGCTCTCTATGCTGCCGGTCGCCGGGGTTGTGCTGGCCGAGGGCGTGCGAAACGGCACGATCCCGCCGGGCTCGACCAGCCCCTGGCAGATCGGCCTGGGGGTGGTCTTTTACTCCGGCGTGCTGTTCCTGCTGCTGTCGCTCGTGGGGGTGCGGGAAGCGCTGCTGGAGGCCGTGAGCCCCAGCCTGCGGCACGGCATCGCAGGGGGCATCGGGCTGTTCATCGCGCTGGTGGGCCTGCAAAATGCGGGGCTGGTGCTGAGTGATCCGGCCACCTGCGTGCGGATGAATCCGCGGCTGGCTTCGCCGGACCTCGTCGTCTTCTTCTTCGGCCTGCTGGCGACTACGGTATTTTTCGCGCTGCGTCTGCGGGGGGCGATCATTCTCGGCATGGCGGCCGGGGCGCTACTGGCGCTGGGGCTGCTCCACGGCCTGGAGCGGTCGCCGGCCTTGGCCGCCCGGCCGATCGTGGCCGAGTCCAAGCTGGTCCGGCAGTTCGCCGCCGCCGAGCGCGACCTGCGGCGGGAGGGCCCCCTGTCGCTGCCCCCCTCGATCGCGCCCACGCTGCTGAAAATGGACCTCACCCGCTCGCTGGCCCGGCCCATGCTGCCCTTCATTTTGATCTTCCTGTTCATGGTCTTGTTTGATACGCTGGGGACGCTGATCGGGGTGAGCGAGCGTGCCGGGCTGATCCGCGACAATCGGCTGCCGCGGGCCCGCCAGGCGCTCCTGTCCGACGCCATCGGCACCGTGGCCGGCGCCGCCCTGGGCACCAGCACGGTGACAAGTTTTATCGAAAGCGCCGCCGGCGTGGAGCAGGGCGGGCGGACGGGCCTGACGGCCCTCACCACCGCCGGGCTGTTCCTGCTGGCGTTGTTCTTCAGCCCGCTGGTGGCCATGATCGGGCGTTACGGCCCGATCACCGCCCCGGCGCTGGTCGTGGTGGGCTCGATGATGATGCGGAGCGTGGCCAAGATCGACTGGGATAATTATGCCGAGGCGATGCCCGCGTTCTTGATCCTCATCGGTATTCCCATGACGTACTCGATTGCCCACGGCTTGGCCCTGGGGTTCGTGGCCTATCCACTGGTGAAGCTGTTGGCCGGTCAGGGTCGCCAGGTGCGATGGCCGACGTTCGTAGTGGCCCTGGTGCTGGTGGCCTATTTCGCCCTGGTGCCGATGCCGGGGAGGTAACGCGCGGAATGACACGGAGACGCGGAGACGCGGGGACGCGGAGACGCGGGGACAGGGAGAGCAGAATTGGTCCCCCTCTCCCTCCGGGAGAGGGCCGGGGTGAGGGGAAGCTTCGTTGGTCGCGAGAATTGAAGAGGCAGAATCCTCGCCCATTTCCCCTCACCCTAACCCTCTCCCGGAGGGAGAGGGGACCGCGCATCCCAAATCTGCGACGATCGAGCAACATTCCAGGAGCCTAACAGTGGGGCATTCCAGTCCGGATCAGGCCGCCGTGGTGATTACCGGCTGCTCGACGGGGATCGGCGCGGCCTGCGCGAGGGAGCTGGCTCGGCGCGGCTTTCGCGTTTTTGCCGGCGTGCGGTCGGAGTCCGACTTCCGGCGTCTGGCGGCGGAGGGCTCGGCGGGGCTGGTCCCACTACGGCTCGATGTGACCAAAGGGGACCAGATCGAGGCGGCCGCCCGCCAAGTGGAGCAAAGCCTGGGTTCGGCCCGCCTGGCCGGCCTGGTGAACAACGCCGGCACGGTGGTGGCCGGTCCCCTGGAACTGCTGCCCATCGGCGAGCTGCGCCGGCAGTGGGAGGTGAACGTGATCGGACAGGTCGCGGTCACGCAGGCCTTCCTGCCGATACTGCGGCGCTCGGGCGGTCGGATCGTGAACATGGGCTCGTTCAACGGCCGAATAGCCCCGCCCTACATGGGGCCCTATGCCGCCTCGAAATTCGCCCTGGAGGCCATCAGCGACTGCCTGCGGACCGAGCTGCGGCACTGGAATATCCACGTGGCCCTGATCGAGCCGGGGAGCATCGCCACGCCCATCTGGGAGAAAACCTTGGCCGCGGCCGACGCGCTCCGCAGCGCCATCCGGCCCGAGGCCCTGGCCCTGTACGAAGCCGACGTGGAGGCCATGCGGGCCGCCAGCCGGCTGATGGCCCAGGCCGCCCTTCCGGTTGCCACGGTGGTCCGCGCCGTGGTGCACGCCCTGACGGCCCGCAGGCCCAAGTGCCGTTACCCCATCGGCCTGCAGACGCGACTGCTCTTCCGGGCCATCAAATGGGTCCCCGACCCGCTGTGGGACCGCATCGTGCAGCGCTGGCTACGTCTGCCGCGGCATCGGCCGTAGCCGCCGCTCGGCGGCCCAACAACCGACAAGAAACTGGGCTTGACAATTCGCGCCGCTTATGGTATACATGCGTATATATTTCGGTGCGGCGCTCTGCCCGCGGTGATCCTCCCAAGGCGCAGAACAATCAGCATCCCACTAACCCGAGGTGTCCCTCATGGGTAAATCTTACGTGTTTCCAGACCCCGACGTGTTTCCCCCGGCCGAGGCTCCGACGGAGGGCAGCCAAATCAGCCTCGACGAATTTCTGGCGGCAATCCTGGGGGAGGATCGCCGGGCGGGCACGGGCCGGCCCGCCGTGGACATTCTCCGCGAGTACAGCCCCGACCAGCCCAGGGACTACTGGGGCAGATGGACCACGGACGGGGGAGCGGCCCCCGGCGCGCACGGCGGCGCGGGAGCACAGGGCGAGGCCGGCCCAAAGGGCGAACCGGCCGGCAGGGCTTCCAAGAGTGCCCCGGATAAGGTCAAGACGATCGAGAACCCAAAGTACAGCGGCTTGACTTGGTTCCTCAAAGGGGCGGGCAAGACGCCCGGCGCGGTCGAAAAGGAGTACGGGGCAATCAGGCCGACAATCATCCCGCGGGGACGGAACCAAGCGGGCGAGGACGAGAACACGCTCGGCGCCCACCAGGCGCACACGGTTGTCACAAGCGGCGTACCCGACGGTTTCCTCGTTGGCTCGGAAGGTGCTGGCCCTTGCATTATTGCGATCGTTTCCACGCCCTCCCCCAAGACGCCTGGTAAGAAAGACGTCGCGGTTTCGCACTTTGAGGCCCAGGACAACCCGGATGCAGTCTGGGACCAGATTGGTCCCATCCCTGAGGGAACGCATGTTGCGCTGGCGGGTGGGGACGGTACCGATCCCGAGTCAAACGCCGAAATGGCCGCCACGGTTGCCTCTCTCGCAGGCAAGAAGGGTATCACCATCGACGGGTACTTCCGCGGTAACGGTCTATGGGTCGACAATAAGGGGAGGTATTTTGCCTATAAGACTAACGTCGAGAAAAAGAAGTAGGAGGCCCATCGTCCCATGAAGGGCCGCCCCGCCGGGCCTCGCCAGCCCCAAGTCCTGGCGGACTGGACAGGCCGGAGATTCGCTGCGAACACGGCCACGGAACGAGCCTCCTAAGAGCCAGTTGACCCGGTTGGCACTGGTGCACCTTGGGGGTGCCCGTTAACGGCCGCAGCAGCCCTGCTCCCCGCTCCGGATCATGGCATTTCAGCCCCCTAGTCGGTGGGTTCCGGCCGGACGTGAAACGCGAGGCTCCCGTGTTCGATAGTCACGACGCCGTACCCGTGTGGTTCACCCGCCGTAATGAAGAGAACGTCGCCGCCGCGTGCGACAATCTTGCGGACTTCGTCTTCCGTTATGTCAACCGGCTGCAGGGGGTGGATGTCGCTCTCCGGAACGCATATCAGCAGGATCGCGCCGGGATGGTCTTGGGTGGTTCCCTTGGGCTTTCCGGTCGTCGTTTCCCAAATAGACTGCGGACCAATATACCCCAGCAGATGGGTCGTGGCCGGAGGTTGTTCCGCGGGCCACTCTCCGGAAAAGCACCTCCAATCCGATAGCGGAACACTGTCGATGATCTTGCGGTTGTAGTCGCTGTTCCACGGCTGGGAAAGATCCAGCCGCCTTAAGGACTCGATTTCAAGGAACGGCAGAATCAGGGCCCGCCAACTGTGGATCGGTTTCCCCAGGCTATCTCGCAGGCAGAGCGGCGGCAGTGTTCCGTGGCTACTCTCGTAGTTGCGAAGGACGTGTCTCGCGAAATAAAGCCGCGAATAGGTGTTCGACCGACGGGCTTCCCACGCCGCGTGCCTGACCGCAATAACTAGCGTACCACCAAGTGTTACCAGCACGACGGCTGGTACGACTATCCACGGCCTCGATAGCTTCCTGATCGTGCTCATCTGGAACAGTTCACAGGGGTTCCTGCGTTGGCTGCGCTCGCCAGAACCCGTCATCAGCGGGCCTACGCTTGCCATCTTGAGGACAAGAACTCGGTTTGTCAAGCGTCATCTACCACAAGATGTCGCCCGGTCTCGCAGGGCGATCAGCCGATTGATCTTGTCCCGCAGCCCATCACAACCAAGCGCCTGGCTCGTTAGCCGATGGTAGGGCGGTCCCCTTGGGCGCTTGCCATCGGGCGTAGCGGGCTGTGCTGGAGGACGAATTGCATGCGGCCGGCGGGCGGGGCGAAATCGACCGTTGCCTGCCGCCCCGGCCCGCTGCCGCTAAGGGCCACCACCTGACCCAGCCCGTACTGCGGGTGCAGCACGACCATGCCCTGCTGGAAGGCATCGGGGCTGGGCGGTGGCGCGGGTTGGCCGCCGGCAAGCTGGTCGGCGGTGCCCAGACGGAGTTTTGAAGGGATTTTGGGATTTGGGGATGCGGGGGGGATTGGGGATTGGGGATTAGGGATTAGGGATTGTCGGCGGCTGGTAGCCGCCGGAGGAGGCGGACTGTCCCAGTCTTCCTCGGCCAGTCCCTCCGGATAGGCTGAGAATGGGACCGGCCCGCTGTCGGCCTCCGGCCTGGCCTCCTCGACGAGCATCTCACTGCGAGGCAACTCGACCAGGAACGAGCTGGGCACAGTCGTCCGGCGGGAACCGCGGAAGTCTCGCGACCGCGCCAGACTGAGCTGCAGCCGCTCCCGGGCCCGGGTCATGCCCACGAACATCAGCCGGCGTTCTTCTTCGATCTGCTCGGGCCGCTCGCGGCTCCGCTCGTGGGGCAAGATGCCTTCCTCCACGGCAATCAGGTAAACGACCGGGAATTCGAGCCCCTTGGAGGCGTGCAGGGTCATCAGCGTTACCCGGTCGGTTTGGTCTTCCCAGTCGTCGGTGTCGCTGACCAAGGCGGTTTCTTCCAGGAAGGCTTCGAGCTGGTCGGGGCCGGGATGCCGCTCGTCGAAGTCGCGGGCGACGGTCAGCAGCTCCTGGAGGTTGGCCAGCCGCTCCTGATCCTCTTCATCCTCCGAAGCCTTGAGGAGGGCCGCGTAACCGCTCTCGGCGAGCACGTGGCCGAGCAGTTTTTCGATTGCGCCGCCGGCCAGCGCCGCCAGGCGGTCCAGCAGCCCGGCGAACTCGGCCACCCGGGCGGCGGGCCGGCTGCCGATAGACTCGATGCGGCGGACCTCTCTGGCGGCCTCCCAGCCCGATAGACCATGCCCGGCGGCATACCGCAGCAGCCGATCCACGGTGGTCCGGCCGATGCCCCGCGGCGGCGTCTGAATCACCCGCCGCAGCGCCACTTCGTCCCGCGGATTGCACAGCAGTTGCAAGTAGGACAGCAGGTCCTTGATCTCCTTCCGCTGGAAGAACTCCAGCCCGCGGACGATCTGATAGGGTACGCCGGCCTGGCGCAGCGCAAACTCCATCGCCCGGCTCAGCGCGTTGGTGCGGTAGAACACGGCGAAGTCGCGTGCCGCGCGGCGGCCGGCCTGAATCTCGCCCGCTATCTCGGCGGCAATCGCCTGGGCCTCGTCGTTCTGCGTTTGGTACATCATGAGGCGGACCGGCTCGCCCGGCGCATTCTCGGTATACAGGTCCTTGCGTTTGCGGCGGACGTTGTGCGCAATGAACTCGGCCGCCACGTGCAGAATGCGTTGCGTGCTGCGGTAGTTGCGCTCCAGACGCACCACCCGCACCTGCGGGTAATCGTGCTCGAACTCGAGGATGTTGTTGAGATTCGCCCCCCGCCAGCCATAGATCGACTGGTCCGGGTCGCCCGTTACCGCCAAGTTGGGATGGTCGATCGACATCGCCCGGACAATGACGTATTGGGCCAGATTCGTGTCCTGATATTCGTCGACGAGGATGAAGCGGTATCGCTCGTCCAGTGCGGCCCGGATTTCCGGGTTCTCTTGCAGGAGCGTGCCCACGTGCAACAGCAGATCGTCGAAATCCACGGCGTTGGAACTTGCGAGTTTGGCCTGGTAAGCGGGGTAAATTTGTTGAACGAGAGCTCCCAAGGGGTGGCCGGCCTGCGGCTGGTACTGCTGCGCGGTAACCAGGTTATTCTTGGCCCGGCCGATGGCACGGGCGATGGCCTCCGGCGTGGCGAAGCCGGGCCCAAGCTTCCACGGGGTCAGCACGCGGTTGAGCACCTGCGCACTATCCGCGGCATCGTAGATGGTGAAGTTCTCGTCGAGCCCCACCAGTGGTGCATACTTACGGAGCAATCGGGCGCAGAAGCGGTGGAACGTCCCCAGCCACACGCTCCGCCCGGGGGCCAGCCGCTCCAGCCGCGTCCGCATTTCGTCGGCCGCCTTGTTGGTGAACGTCAGGGCCAGGATCTGATGATCGGGCAGGCCCTCGGCCAGCAGCCAGGCGATGCGATGGGTGATGACGCGGGTCTTTCCGCTGCCCGGCCCGGCCAGAACCAGCAGGGGGCCCTCGCGGTGCAGCACGGCCTCACGCTGGGCGTCGGTCAGGTCACGCACGAGGGCGTCCAAAGGGCCTCCTCTTCCACAGTCTTACCGCCGCGACTCGTCGTCCATGAACGCCAATATAGGCGATTGTTAAAAATCGGCAAGCTCGCTATACTGGGTGCTTTGGCGGCAGGCTGGCCGGCCGCGATTCCACAAGTGTCAAGTAAAATACTTCAATCTCTGGGAGGGAACCCATGGCAACCACCCGCATCCCGTTGGTCAAGACCGATACGCAGGCCCAAGACATGGCCGAGAAATTGGAAATGAGCACGGCCGAGATCGGCTTGACGGTTCGTACCACGAATTGCTTGGAAGAGCGGGGCATCTTCACGGTCCAGGACCTGCTGGGCTGTTCGCGGGAAGAACTGCTGGCGATCTCCAATTTCGGCGAAAAGACACTGGAAGAGGTTTACAAGGCGCTGGAGGGGATTGGTTTTCACCGCAAGGTCAAGCCGGAGGCGAGCGCGGCGGCGACGCAGGCCGACCCGCTGACTTCAATAGCTGCGAGCGGAGAGGAATGATACGACTCCTTCCCTTTAGCGGCCCAGCCTCGTTCACCACCGAGATGAACTCGGTGGGGTGGAGCCCGTGGCGAAGAATCGGTTCGCATCATTTCCAACCGTGCCGATTAGAACTGCTGTAAACGCTCTTGGCGCGCATCTTCCGCTACTACGAAAAGAAACGCGGTCACCGGCGGACCGGCTCGCGGACCGTCGGCAGCGTCGGCGAGGCGCTCTTCTTTGCCGTCCTGCTCGTGGTCGGTTGCGCCGGAGTCGTGGCCGGGATCTGGCTCCTGGTGATACCCGAGTGGCGGGTCAATCACTTCTTCGTCGAGCAGACCTGCGTAGTCCTGCAGAAGCAGCTCGTGCAGGAAGCGGGCCAGAACGGCCCCGTCTTCCGCCCCAGGTTCCGGGTCGAATACCAGGTCCAGGGCGTCACCCGCTGCCCGTTCACCTACGGCGTGCATCGCGCGTATCCCAGCAGCCGCAAGGAAGCGCAAGAGATCCTCGACCGCTTCAGCCAGGGACAGAAGTACACTTGCTGGTATGATCCGGCCCATCCCGACGACGCCGTGCTGCTGCGCGGCTACCAGTGGTGGAACTGGCTGCTGTTCTTGATCCCCGGCTCGTTCTTGATGATTGGGGCCGGGGGGTTGCTGTACAGTGTTCTGCACTGGGGGCGCTCGGCGGAGCATCGGGCGGCGATGGCCCGGCGGGGGCCGACCCCCGAGCTGTTCGACGCCGCCGGGGCCGGCGATCCGCGGTTTCCCACCGTGCCTGACTCGAGCGACATCACCAGCAGTCCGGGCACCAAGCTGGCCTACCGGCTGCCGTTGAGCAGCTCGCCGGCCTGGGCCCTGCTCGGCCTGCTGGCGGCCTGCGTGGCGTGGAACGGCGCGGTCTCGTATTTCGCCCTGACCGCCGTGGTGAACCACCTCGAAGGCCGCCCCGATTGGTTCCTGACCCTCTTCAACCTCCCCTTCCTGGCCATCGGCGTGGCCCTGGCGGCTCTCTTTCTCCGGCAACTGCTGACCACCGCCGGCATCGGTCCGACGCTGGTCGAGATCTCCGACCATCCCTTGCTGCCCGGCCGCTCGTATGAGCTGTTCCTCTCGCAGTCGGGCCGGCTGCACATGGAATCGCTCGATCTCGCGCTGGTCTGCGAGGAGGAGGCCACCTACCGCCAGGGCACCAATACCCGCACGGAAACCCGCGAGGTCTACCGCCGGCAGATGCTGGAGCGCGAACAATTCGACATTCGCCAGGGCCAGCCCTTCGAGGCCCAGTGCACGCTGAGCGTGCCCGCCGGCGCCATGCACTCCTTCAAGGCCGATCACAACCACATCCATTGGAAGGTGGTCGTGCAAGGCGCAGCGGCCAATTGGCCCGAGTTCCAGCGGGCGTTTCCCCTGGTCGTCTATCCCGGCGCGGGGAGGCCCGGCCCATGAACGAAGCCGCCATCACCCTCCGCTTGGACGGCGCCCGGCGGACTTACCAGCCCGGCGAATCGCTCTCCGGCGAGTACCGGCTGCAGGGCCTCGAGCGGGAGCAGGTCCAGGCCGTCGAGATCTCGGTGTTGTGGTCGAGCGAGGGCAAGGGCGAAGAGGATCTCGCCGTCCACGAGTTTTGGCGCAGAGACGCTGCCAGCGACAACGGGATCGATCCACGCCGGCCCGATCGCTTCAGCACCACCCTGCCCGCCAGCCCCCTGAGCTACGAGGGCCAAATCGTGAAGATCCGCTGGTGCGTGCGGGTACGGGCCTTCCTGCACCGCGGCCCAGAACTGCTGGCCGAGAAGGGCTTTCGCTTGGGCTCGGTGTCGCCGGCCCACGTTTCAGTCGAGGAAAAGGAACACCGCGAACATGATTGACCCCGACTGCCCTGCCGCGGAGCAGAACCCGTTCTGTGCCAGCCGGCTGCGGCCGGGCACGATCTCCTTCGTCTTCGGACGGGGTGAGAGTGTGGAGCAGCTCGTCGAGCGGCTCGGCCAGGCCGGCTGGCGGGGCCAGATCGTCGGTCCGAACGGCAGCGGGAAATCGACCCTCCTGGCCACGCTGCTGCCGGCAATCGAGCTCCCCGGGCAGGCCACGCGGGCCGTGACGCTCCGCCAGGGCCAGCGGCGCTTGCCGCGCGAGTTCTGCGCCGCGCTCCGCCGCTTACCGCCCGGCGCCGTGGCCGCCGTCGACGGCTACGAGCAGCTCGGCCTGTACTCCCGGCTGCGGCTGAAATTCCTGTGCCGCCGGCGCGGGCTGGGCCTGCTCGTCACCTCCCATCAGCCCGTCGGGTTGCCCGATCTGTATCGCACGGCCATCGACGTTCCCCGGGCCTGGCAGGTGGTCGAGCGGCTCGAGCGGGGTTTTCCGCCGCGGGTGGCGGTGGGCGACCTCGTCGAGTGCCTGGCCCGCCGCCGCATGAATCTCCGCGAGGCCCTCTTCGACCTTTACGACCTCTACGCCGCGCGACGGCCATCGCCCTAGTTAGGCCCATAACCACCGAGAGGATTACCAAAGTGCCCCAGTCTTCGCGTTACAACTTGCCGTACGTTTGGTCGGTGGCGCTGGTGGCGGCCATGGGCGGCCTGCTGTTCGGCTACGATTGGGTCGTCATCGGCGGGGCGAAACCCTTCTTCGAGAAGTTCTTCCAGTTGGACCGCGAGGCGCTCAGCGGCTGGGCCAACAGTTGCGCACTGCTGGGATGCCTGCTGGGATCGCTGGCCGTCGGCGGACTGAGCGACAAGTTCGGGCGCAAGAAGCTGCTGTTGGCCTCGGCCCTTCTGTTTGCCGGCTCTTCGGTGCTGACCGGCTGGGCCCCTACCTTTGCCTGGTTCGTGGTCTGGCGGATCACGGGAGGCGTGGCCATCGGCATGGCCTCGAATCTCTCGCCCATGTACATCGCGGAGATGGCCCCCGCCGAGCTTCGCGGGCGGCTGGTGGCCCTCAATCAGTTGACCATTGTGCTGGGGGTGCTGGGGGCGCAGACGGTCAACTGGTTGATCGCCCAGCCGGTGCCGGCAGGGGCCGCCGCCGAGATGATCGGCCAGTCGTGGAACGGCCAGCTCGGCTGGCGGTGGATGTTCACCGCGGTGGCCGGGCCCTCGACGCTGTTCTTTCTCGGCGCGCTATTCGTGCCCGAGAGTCCCCGCTGGCTTATCAAGCGTGGTTGGGTCGATCGGGCGGCGCGCATTCTGGGCCGCATCGGCGGGCCCGAGTATGCCGCCCGCGGATGCCGCGAGATCCAAGAAACCCTGGCCCGCGACGAAATCGGCACCGTCCGCTTCGCCGACCTGTGCGAGCCGAAAATGCTGCGGATCCTCATGGTGGGCTGCCTGCTGGCCGTGCTCCAGCAGTGGAGCGGCATCAACGTGATCTTCAACTACGCCGAGGAGATCTTCCTTCAGGCGGGCTACGGCATCAGCGACATCATGTTCAAGATCGTCGTCACCGGCCTGGTCATGTTGCTGTTCACCCTCATCGCCATCGCAACGGTGGACCGCTTCGGCCGGCGCGGGCTGATGCTGACCGGCTGCGCGGGCATCGCCACGTTCCACACGCTCATCGGCCTGGCCTACTGCTGGCAGTTGAAGGGACTGATCGTCGTGATCCCCGTGCTGGCGACCATCGCTTGTTATTCCTTCTCGCTGGCCCCGGTCACCTGGGTGCTGATCTCCGAGATATTTCCCAACCGCATTCGCGGCGCGGCCGTATCGGTGGCCGTCTCGGCACTGTGGATCGCCTGCTTCATCCTCACCTATACGTTTCCATGGCTCAACGCGCACTTGGGCGCGGCGATGACCTTCTGGCTGTATGCCGCGATCTGCGGCGCCGGATTCGTGTTCATTCTCCTGCGCGTCCCGGAGACCAAGGGCAAGAGCCTGGAACAAATCGAGAAGGAACTGGTGGATTAATGAGAACGTGTGGGAATTTCATGGTCTGGTCGCGGTGCGGGCTGGCCCTTCTCCTGGCCGGGCTCTGCCCGCCGATGGCACTCTCCGCCGGCCCGCAGGTGTTCTGGGCCTCCGATCCGGTTGGCCCCGATGAAACCGTCCTCGTGCAGGGCTGCGATCTCGGCGAGGCGGTCGTGGAGCTGGCAAGGCTTGCGGACGACGCACCAACGGCCGCAGTCGGAACCGCGGCAGCTCGCTGGGACCGCCCGGCGATCTTGCAGGCCAGCGGGTCCTCGCTCAAGTTCACCGTCCCGGCCGACTGGAAGCCGGGCATATTCGCGTTTCGAGCCAGGAACAAGGAAGGCGATTCAGGCCCGGTGCTGCTTAACGCGCCCGACCCCTGGTGGCTCCAGGGCGACGAGGGCGCCGCGGCCACGCCCGGCGGCTGGTTCCGCGTGTTCGGCAAATCGCTTAATTTCCACAGGTCGAGCAGCCTGCGACTGGAGCCCCAGCAGGGCCCGCCGATCACGCTGAAGGCGGACGCCGCCGACTGCTATGCCCTGCGGTTCGTCATGCCAGCCAACATCGAGCCGGGGCAGTACACGGCCCGCGTCCACAACGGGTTCGGCGGCCAGCCGGGATGGTGCCCGGCCGGAACCATCCGCATCGAACCACCGCCCTCCTGGCCCGTCCAGCGGTTCAGCGTGCTGGACTTCTACGGCAAGGGCGCCGCGGCCGAGATGCGCAAAACGTTAATCAAGTACCAGCCCATCCCGGACCGCACCGCGGGAATCCAGGCGGCCCTGAAGAAGGCCAAGGAGAACGGCGGCGGGATCGTCTACTTCCCGGCGGGCCGCTATGGGGTCAAGGCGCCGCTCGACGTGCCGCCCCGAACCGTGCTCAAAGGCGAGGCGACGGGCCTGGTTGTGCTGTGGTGGGGAGCCGGACGCTTCAATCTCGACGGCGGCGGCGAGCAAGGTTTGGCCCGTGACGCCACGGGGGCGAAACCGCCGGCCGAGCTGCTCTCCGCCGCGAGTTCGGCATCGAAGACATGAGCCTCTACTTCCCGCTGGAGCACCAGACCGCCATCGCGGCCGGCGATCGCTTCCGCATGCGGCGTGTCCGCATCCGCGTCGACCACTACTGGGCCCTGGACGGCAACCAGCGGCCCGAGGGTACGATCGCCCGCTTGGGGAACAACTTCGAAGTTACCGACTGTGATATCGTCGCCAAGGGCACCGGCCTCATCCCCGGCCGGCAGGGCCTGATCGCCCGCAACCGCATCCTGGCCGGCAAGACCAATTGCCCCTTGGGCGGCGCGCGGGAGGTGATCGTCGAAGACAACCGCTTCGTGAGCATGTATCCCACCGCCTACATGAACATCGCCGGCACGGGCCGCAACCTGTACTATGCCCGGAACTGTCAGGAGGCCCTGCAGGTCCATCAGGCAGATTACTCGTTTACGTTCGATGCGGGCGGGGCCGCCTATTGTGGCAAGGTGGCCGCGGTGGACGGTCCCCGTCTGACCCTGGCTGCCGACCCGACGTATCCCAAGTGGGCCCCCGAGAAAAGCGATCTTTGGAAGAAGGCGGTCGTCTGCATCCAGGACGGTCGGGGCGCCGGTCAATGGCGCAACGTCGTCTCCAATCGGGGCCGGCGATGGGAGATCGAGCGCCCCTTCGACTGTCCGCCCGACGCTTCCTCGCTTGTCACCATCGTCTCTTTTAACGGCCGCGCGCTGGTGGTAGGCAACCGTTTCGAAGACGCCAACTGGGTCAACGCGGGGTTCGGCACCTCGATCGACGTCATCTACGCCCAGAACCTCTTGTATCGCTGCGCGCAACTGCTGAACTACGGGCTGGCCTCGCCAGGCGACTTTCAACCCAACTGGTACGTGCAGTACCTCGACAACGAAGCCCACGAGGGCCTTACCACGCTCGACACCACCGGCTCTGTCCGCGATGCGGGCGACTATCGGGGGCCAATTACCTGCTGCACGCTCCACCGCCGCGATCTGCTGGCTGAAGACAACAGCGGCGGGATCAGCGTCTCCGGCCGGACGAAAGATGTGCTCGTCGAACGCTGCGTCTTGCATCATTTCGATAGCGCCATCCGTGTAGACGCCGAGGCGAAGGGCGTGTTGCTCCGCAATAACCGCTTCGATTTCGCCCGACGGTACGAGGGCAGCGGCCTGCGCGATGCGCTTGTGCTGCCGCCGCCCATTGACACGCCCGCCCATTGACAAAGCCCAGGCCGGCAACGAAACTCAATCGCGTGGAGCTGCCGCCATAGGGGTCCCGGTGGCCACGACAAATGCAAGGACTCCGTGAATCGTCACCAGTTTCCAAGCCAGAGAGGAACGAACATGGTCCCCAGAGCGCGTTTCGTAAAGGGTGTTTGTTTGTTGGTTTGCATTGCAGGCCTGGTCCGAGTGACCGAGGCGGCCGACTTCTTCTTCAAAGACGGCGACGTGATCGCCGTGATGGGCGACAGCATTACCGAGCAGCACCTCTACAGCAACTACTTGGAGATGTGGACGCTCAGCCGCTTTCCGGCCTGGAAGCTGGAATTCCACAACGTGGGCATCGGCGGCGACCGCTCCACGGGCGGCAATTCGCGATTCAAACGCGACGTGTTGACTTTCAAGGCCACGGCCATGACCGTGGACTTCGGCATGAACGACGGCGGATACACAAAGTTCAACCGGCAGGGATTCAAGACCTACATGGACGGGCTGCGGGGCATCGCCAGTCAGGCCAAGGCGGCGGGGATCCGCGTGGCCTGGTGCACGCCCAGCCCGGTCGAGAAGCCGGAGCTCGGCCCGGCCCTCGAAGGCTATAACGAAACCCTGGAGAAGTATTCCGAGGGCGTGAAAGAGGTGGCCTCGGCCAACGACGCACCGTTCGTCGACCAGTTCCATCCCTTCGTGGCCGCCATCGACAAGGGGCGTGCCGAAAAACCCGCCAACCGCATCGGCGGCGGCGATGCCGTTCACCCCGGACCGCCGGGCCAGGCCATCATGGCCTGGGCGATCCTCAAGGGACTCAACTTCCCCAAGCTGGTTTCCGCCGCCGAAATCGACGCCGCCGCCGGCAAGCTCGCCAAGGCCGACAACTGCAAGATCGACGAGCTGGCAGTTAACGGCGGCAGCGTGAAATTCCAGCGGCTCGATCAGGCCTTGCCCTTCTTCCCGCCCGAGGCCAAGCCCATTCTCAAGTGGGCGCCGATCCTCGAGGAACTCAACGACTACGGCTTGAAGGTCTCGGGCCTGAAGGCCGGGCAATACGACATCCTGGTGGACGGCAAGAAGGTGGCCCGGCTAAGTGATGCGGAACTGGCGGCCGGCGCCAATCTGGCCGCGGCAATCCTGGAGTCGGGCCCCATCGCCGAACAGGTCAAGGCAGCCTGGAAAGCCCTGCTCGACAAGAACCAGTTCCACCACGATCGCATCTTCAACAGCTTCCTGCGCAACGAGAACACCGTTCCCGATTGGCTGGAGCTGGACCCCGCGGAGGTCGCGGCGAAGCGTCAGGCGGCCATGCACAAGCGGATGGCCCAATACGTGGAGATGCAGGCGGGCGTGCGGCAATTGCTGGCCCCGCAGCCGCACTGCTTTGAGATCGTGCCGGCCCAACAGGCAAAATAGCCTGGCTACCAGGAGAAGGACGATGGCTGCGAAGAAGATCCTGATGCTCGTGGGCGATTACGTCGAGGACTACGAGGTGATGGTGCCCTTCCAGATGCTGCTGATGGTCGGCCACCAGGTCGATGCCGTCTGCCCTGGAAAGAAGGCGGGGGAAACGGTGCGGACCGCGGTCCACGACTTCGAGGGCGACCAGACCTACAGCGAGAAGCGCGGGCACAACTTCACCCTCAATGCGACCTTTGATGAAGTGCATCCCGAAAGCTACGACGCGCTGGTCGTGCCCGGAGGCCGCGCGCCCGAATATCTGCGCCTGAACCCGCGAGTGCTCGAAATCGTCCGTCACTTTGCGGAGA
>JBEKTY010000150.1:0-35223 GCA_049515555.1 Thermoguttaceae bacterium | reverse complement strand
AGAATCCGCGAAAAACTGGCGGTGGGGCTCGCTGCGCTCGACCCACCCTACAACTCGCTATGAAAACCGGCCATCCGGCGTAAGTGACACGTTCACCACTCCACCAGATAGTGGGGGTGGAAAGCGTTGAGTCGGGATAAGACGGCCGATTGGGGGTGACGCGCCGCGGCGCGGCCCACCTACCGCCGAGCCGTCGGCTCCTGCCGCTCGGCCAGCCATTGGGCCAGCACCTGTTCGACCCGCGCGTCCAACTCCTCAAGCCGCCGAAGCAGCTCGTCGTGGCGACTGTCTAACTCGGAAAGCCCCTCGACTTGGTCGTTATAGGCGTCCATGGCAATGTCGTTGCCGCTGGGTCGGGATTACCGGGTATGCGCGGCGCGGCGGCCTTCCGCCCGGCCAGGGCAGTGTCCAACCATCGGCGCCAATTCCTGTTACGCCATCGGCCAGCCGGCGGCGGCAGATTGACGGCGGTGGAAAAAGATGCGATCGTAACAGGCCGTAGTGTAATGTATTACGATCTTGCAGGCCATGACCACTCTTGTAGATGGAATAGTTACACTCTACAATGGCATTCAGATCGGCCCGTGCCGATCAACGACAGTCGGGACGGCCGCGGGGAAAAAAATTTCCCCGCAGGCTCTACACGGGTGGACAGATGGTCGATCTGTAGTATAAAATTATTGGTTTCCACAACAAGTAAAGCGGTCGGGTCATTTCTCGCCGCTGCGAGTATAGTTCTGGTTGTTCATATGTACACAACAAGGAGTCCTGAGTGGTCAAACTGACGTTGCGGGAAAAGGAGTCAATTCAAGAGGCGGTGCGTCGCTTTCGGAAGCTGGTCGAGCGGAGCGGGATCAAGAAAGAGATGCGTCGTCGCGAGTATTACGAGAAGCCCAGCGAAATCAAGCGGCGTTCTCGCCTCCGGGCGGAACGGCGCTCCCGCCGCAATCGCTTAATCGGCGCCGGCGTCATCGTGTAGCGCGCCCGCCGTTGCTCCAAGGCCACCGCGGCCTTTCTCTTATTCCGGCTGCCAATCCAGGCCGAAGTCGAGCCAGGGGGCCGCGTGCGTCAGGGCCCCGACGCTGATCCGCTCGACGCCCGTCTCGGCGATCAGCCCGACCGTGGCCAGCTCGATGCCGCCGGAGGCCTCAAGCTCGATACGGGGGCCGTGGGCGTTGCGCCGGGCGACGGCCTGCCGCAGGGCGTCGGGAGTCATGTTATCCAGCAGCACGAGGTCCGGGCCCGCCGCGAGCACGGCGTCGAGTTGATCGAGCCGGTCGAGCTCGATTTCCACGAGCACGTCGCGGCCCGGCTCGCCGGGGTGGCTCTCCACGTAGCGGCGGGCGGCGACGACGGCGTCGGCCGGCGTGTAGCCCCGTCGGCCGCCGGCCGAGAGTTCCAGCCCCAGTGCCAGGTGGTTGTCCTTGATCAGCACGGCCGCGTCCAATCCGGAGCGATGATTGCAGCCGCCGCCGCAGCGGACGGCGTATTTTTCCAGCAACCGCCAGCCGGGCGTCGTTTTGCGGGTATCGTAGATTCGCGCCCCCGTCCCGGCCACGGCCTGGACATATTCCCGCGTCAGCGAGGCGATGCCGGACAGCCGGCCCAGCAGGTTCAGCACCGTCCGTTCGGCGGCCAGCATGGCCCGCGCCGGGCCTTCGATCCGGCCCACGGCCTGATGCGGCGTCAGCGGCTGGCCGTCGCAAGATTGCGGCTGCCAGCCCAGCCGGCGATCGAAGGCCTCGAGCGTCATGGCCACGGCCGGCTCGCCGGCCAGCACGCCCGGCTGTCGGGCAACAACGAGCGCCCGGCCTTGGGCGTCCTCGGGCACCAGGGCCCGCGTGGTCCGATCGCCGAAGCGGCCCAGGTCCTCGCGGATGGCCAGCCGGAGCAGTTTCGACCACTGCCGGCGGAGGTCTTCGTCCCAAACAATTTGTCGAAAATCGCTCGTCATGCGTTTTTCCATCGTTGAACGGCCGCGATTGTCCCTTATGATAAGGGTTGTGGTCGCCCTGGCGAAGCCCCCGGTCTCGAAGATCATGCCCGAGTCCCCTGCCCTGCCGCCGCCGGGTAAGCCGCACTGGCTGTTGCGGCGGGCCGACCAGGCGGCCGTAGCGGTGCTGGTAGCAGCGGGGCTTATCGCCACGGTGGGCTGGTGGGTCTATCACGGCGGAATGCGGGGCCGGTTGGTCGAAGTGGACCGGGCCGAGCCGCAGAGCGCCGATTTTCAGGTGGACATCAACACGGCCGAGCGGCCCGAATTGATGCAACTGCCGGGGGTCGGCCGCGCGCTGGCCGATCGCATCATCCAGTCCCGCCGGCAGCATGGCCCGTTCACCGACCCCGAGGATCTGCGGCGGGTGCCGGGGATCGGTCCGAAGACGTTGGCGGCCCTGCGTGGGCACTTGCGACCGCTGCCAGGCCGAACCACTACATCTGGGGGTACTGTGTCGCCCGGACAATGATTAATCCGCCTGGCGATCTGGCTGTAGGGTGGGTCGAGCGTTGTAGGGTGGGTCGAGCGGAGCGAGCCCCACCATTTTCGACGGACGACGGCAGACGGACGACGGACTGGAGTGCTTCCGTCCGTCGCCCGTCCTCCGTCGTGGTTCCGGTGGGGCTCGCTCTGGCTCGACCTACCCTACAAAAAGGGAAGGCCCGGGGAATAATCGCCCGCCCCGGCGGCGAAGCGCTAAGCAGACCGACCGCTTGACAGGCCCGGCGGGCCGTAGGATGATGGATGTTCTGGACTTGAGTTCTTTCTTGCCGCGGTAGTACCGTCGTCCAAGAGTCGCTACGGAACAACATCGGGTGCACCTGCCGGCGGCCATCACAAGGGAGAGTCGTATGCTGACAGAGCGGCGCGTGGGGCGAGTTTGGATCTTTTGGACCCTTGTGGCGGCCGTCGCGATCGCCCTCTTTCTGGCCCAGTCGGCATGGGCCCAAGAGGCGGCCAGCCAGGGCCCTAAGACAGAAAGCACCCTGATCTGGTTTCTCCGCTGTTCGGGCCTCATCGGGGTGCTGATCCTGGGCCTGTCGATCTATTTTGTAGCCACCGTCAGCCGCATGTTCATCGAGTTGCGGATGCAGACGGCCATGCCGCCGGAGGTGATCGCCCAGTGCGAGGCAATGCTCGAGCAGCGGGACTTCAAGGGCATCTTCAACGTTGTCAAGGAGGACGACTCCTTCTTCAGCCGCGTGCTGGTCACCGGAATCACCGAGCTGCCCAACGGCCTGAGCGAGGCCCGTGAGGCCATGGAGCGGGTGGGCGACATGTTGACCACCGACATGGAGAAGAAGATCAGCATGATGGCCGTGCTGGGCACGCTGGGGCCGATGATCGGCCTGCTGGGCACGCTGAAGGGGATGATCGGCGCGTTCGGCGAGATCGCCCGGACGGCCGGCAAGGGCATCGACCCGCAAAAGGTGGCTTCCGCCATTTCCGAGGCCCTGCTGCTGACGCTGGAAGGGGTGGGCTTGTCGGTGCCGTCGATCTGGTTCTTTTCCTTCTTCCGCAACCGGGTGATGTCGATTTCGGTGACGGCCATGACTCGGGCCGACGAATTCCTGCGTCACTTCGCCCAGGCGGCGCGCGCCAAGCCGGGCGCCGCCGCGGCGCCGGTCCGCGCGGCCAAGCCGTAGGAGGAACCGCGCATGTCGGGATCCGCTCGCCGCCAAGTCAAGACCGACCCGAATCTGACGCCCATTCTGGACATGGTGTTCCAGTTGATCACCTTCTTCGTTTTGATCTTCAATTGCAAGCAGGCGGAGACGGCCCGCGGCGTCGAGCTGCCCGTGGTCGGATCGGCGCGGCCGGTCAAGTTCGACGTGGACACCAAGGTCATCGTGTTCAACTGCAAGTTCGAGGACGCCAAGCCCGGCCAGGCCGAGGCCCCCAAGAGCACCCACCAGCCGCAGATTTGGGTCATGGGACAGTTGATTTCCGAGGACGACCTGACCGCCTTCGTGGCCGCCGAGGCGCAGTCCAGCATGCTGGCGCAGGGCATCACCGAGGACGACATTAAAATGAACGGCAAGGAGTTGAAGGACATTATCATCATCCGCGCCGACGCCGAAATCCCCTTCCGGATGGTGAACAGTGTGGTCGCGGCCTGCCAGAACAAGGGCTACCGGCAGTTCGCCTTCAAGAGTAAAGGGCCGAAGGAAAGCGGCAACCCGTAACGCGCTCGAGGCACGATCATGCGTAAGATGCGATCCGACGAAGAGGTGACGTTGAATCTCGCCTCGATGCTCGACATGGCCTTCCAACTGCTGGCGTTCTTCATTCTGACCTTCCAGCCGCCGGCCGCGGAGTCGCAAATCATGATGCGGATGCCGCCTCCGCTGGCGGTGATCGGGGCCGGAAAAGTAGCGGCGGGCCAGGACGAAAGCAAGGACCCCAACGACGTCAAGCCCGCCAAGACGCTGCTGATCACCGTGGCCGACAAGGACGGCGAGATCGATTTTCTGCAGGTCGGCGTGCCCTCCATCGCCCCGCCGGCACAGATCGATTTCCCCAAGTTGAATGATACGCTGACGCAGTATTTCAAGGGCTCGGGCGATGCCTTCGAGCAGGTGATCATAAATGGCACGGGTACGCTCCGCTGGGGCGAGCTGATGCGGGTGGTCGAGATCTGCGCCAACCAGCGGTTCTCCGACGGCAAGCCGCTCAGCAAACTCAGCTTCTCTCTCGTCGCGGGGCCGGGCGATAAGTGACATGCGCCGCCGGCTTCTTGGGCCGGGAGGTACGACAATGCGTAAGATGCGATCCGACGAAGACGTGCAGTTGAACCTGGCCTCGATGCTCGACATGGCCTTCCAATTGCTGGCGTTCTTTATTCTTACATTCCAGTCCTTGGCCGACGAGCCGGAGACCAGGATGTGCATGCCGCCTCCGCTGAAGGCGGCCGAGGTCGGCGGAAAGCAAGCGCCGGGGCAGGCAGAGAACAGGGACTTGGACGCCGTAAGACCCGCCAAGACGCTGCTTATCACCGTAGCCGACAGGGACGGCGAGATCGATTTCCTGCAGGTGGGCGTGCCCTCCATCGCCCCGCCGGCGCAAATCCAGTTCCCCCAGTTGAACGACACGCTGACGCAGTATTTCAAGGGCTCGGGCGACGCCTTCGAGCAGGTGATCATCAACGGCACGGGTACGCTCCGCTGGGGCGAGCTGATGCGGGTGGTCGATACATGCTCCATCCAGAAGTTCTCCGACGGCACGCGGCTCAAGAAACTCAGTTTCGCGCTTGTCGGGGCACCGGGCGATAAGTGACATGCCCCGCCGGGTTATCGAGCATCGTGATCGGGCCTATGGAGGTGTGACTCCGCCGCGGCTGATGACCATGTTCATCATGGCGGCGATCGTGCTGCTCTTGATCTACCAGGTACGGAAGCCGGAGCGATGGGAATGGCTGGCCCGCGGCGCGCCGATAGGCGGCAAGGCCGAGCGGGCGACCCGGCCGGCGGCGGAGGCCGCGAAACCGCCAAGCGGATCAGAGACCGCGGCCCCACCCCCCACGCCACCCGCCGCGGCAAAGACCGCGAAACCGGCCCCTGCCGGCCCCACTGACGAGGACCCGGAAGAGCAGGATTTCATGAGCGAGGCCCGGGAGACCATCGAAGACGGCTCGCTGCACATTAAAAAGGAGGAAATGGTGCCTTACCAGCACGTCCTCGAATGGGTGAAGAACCAGCCCCTTGCGGTCCTCGAGCAGCGGGCCCGCAAGGACGTGCTCTTCGATCGCTTCATCTCCGACGCCAGCCAGGTCCGGTTCAAGATCGTCCAGGTCGAGTTGGACGTGCGGCAAGTAATCAAGTGCGACATCAAGGGCCCCGGCGGCCAGGAAGTATACGAAATCCACGGCTTCTCGCCCGAGGCGCGGCTGTATTACGGGATCATCGAGGGCCTGCCCGAGGGGATGCCGGTCGGCACCGACGTTCGGGAGCAGGTCTTGCTGGTGGGTTACTTCTTCAAGGTGCAGGGCTACTTCCCGGTGGATTCCAAGTCGCGTAGCCCGCTGCGGGCGCCCATGATCATCGGCCGGCTGGACTGGCAGTCGCTCGAGCCCGCCCCGAGCGAGCCGATTGCCGGCTGGATTTGGGCTGCAATTGCGGGGGGGTGTGTCCTCGTGGTGGGGGTGGCGACGGCACTGGCCCTGCTGGGCGGCCGCCGGTCGCGGGCCCGCTCGCCCGGGCAGGGCCTAAGGTCCGCCCCGCCAATGGTCGGCCAGTGGCTGGAGCAGGCCCAGTCGGGCGAGTTGGATAATGATGACAAACCACCCGATGGAGCGGTGCCCGGGAATAATTTTCCGGGCAATGGCGAATCTTACAAGGAGTATACTGACCTCGGGTTGCGCGACCTGGGAGGCCGTGGGCCAACCAGCAATCCCCCGCCGAATTGACGGTTGACGGGCGAGCGCCGCATGATAATACTGCTCTTTTTCAGGAGGGACACGATATGGCAGTCGAAGTAAAGGCCGTCGCGGAGGCCGCCGCCGCGGAAGAACAAGAAGAACAGTACCAGGACGACGACTCGCTCGGCGCACGGTTCATGGACTGGGTCCGTACGGAACTGGTCTGGTATGCCGGCAGTTTCACCTTCCACGTGATCGGGTTGTCGTTGCTGCTGTTGATCCCCAGCGCGATCTCGGATTCCGCCGAGGACACCCGGCGGTTCGACGAGGTCAAGGCCGAGAAGGAGGACAGCAACGAGCCGCAGAAGTTCGAGAAATACGACATCGGCGATCCGGACGATAAGCCGCCGCCGGAGCTGGACGTCGATCCGACCCTGGAGAAGGCCGGCCATGCGGCGCAGGAGGAAGAGTACAACGACGACAGCGACAAGTTCGAGCACAAGGGCGGCGGGATGGTCAGCGGCTCGAAGGACGTGACCAGCGGGATGATCGGGTTTTCCGGGGTGGGCTCGGGGGCCAAGGCGACGGGCCAAGGGATCGGCGTGGGCCTGGGCACCGGCAAGAATTGGGGCAGCGGGGGCGACGGCACCGGCTTCGGCGGCCGTGGCAGCGGCCACCGCAAGGCCATGCTGGCCCAGGCCGGCGGCACGAAGCGGACCGAGCGGGCCGTCACCGGCGCTTTGATCTGGTTGGCCCGCCATCAACTCTCCGACGGAAGCTGGAGCCTCAAGAACTATCTGCAGCGGTGCAGCGACCGCACCTGCACCGGGCCCGGCAGCGTAGATGCCGACACGGGGGCCACAGCCATGGGCGTGCTGCCCTTCCTGGCCGCCGGCCAGACACACCGCACCAAGGGTCCCTACCGGGCCAACGTCAGCGCCGCCGTACAGTGGCTCATCCGCCATCAGAAGGCCGACGGCAACCTGGCCGCCGGGATCGGTCAGCCCATGTACTCCCACGGCCTGGCCACGATCGCCCTGTGCGAAGACTGCGGCATGACCGGCGACGACAGCGTGCGGCTGGCCGCCCAGCGGGCCGTGGACTACATCGTAATGGCCCAGAACAAGGCCACCGGCGGCTGGCGCTACACCCCCGGCGAAGAAGGCGATACCTCGGTTGTCGGCTGGCAGGTGATGGCCCTGAAGAGCGCCATCATGGCCGGCCTGAACGTGGGCGGCTCCGGCGGCGGCGGCGCGTCGTTCAACGGGGCCAGCAAGTGGCTCGACTCGGTGCAGTCCGGCGCGAACAACAGCTTGTATGCCTACCAGCCGGGGAGCGGCCCGCAGAACACCATGACCGCCGTGGGCCTCCTCTGCCGGCAATACCTGGGGGCGAAGCGCGAAACCCCGATGATGACCGACGGCGTGAAGTACCTGATGGACAACATGCCCGGCGAAGACTTCCGGCACGCGTCGAACATCTACTACGACTACTACGCCACCCAGGTGCTGCACAACATGAACAATTATGAATGGGACACCTGGAACCGGCGGATGCGGGAACTGCTGGTCAAGTCGCAGAACCGCGACAGCAGCAGTTGTGCCAACGGGAGCTGGGACCCGGCGGGCGATCAATGGGCGAGTCGGGGCGGGCGGGTGATGATGACCAGCCTGGCCGCACTGACGCTGGAGATTTACTATCGCTATTTGCCGCTGTTCAAGGCGGAGATACCGGCCGGCGGAGCCGTGGTCGACAATGCGCCCGCGGCCAAAGCGGCCGCCGCGGACGCCGCAGCCCCCCCGGCCAAGAAAGACGCCGCCCAAGAAAAGAAGTAGCGGTAGATGAAGAACCGTCGCATCCTGCCGGCCGCCGCGGCGGCGGCCCTGGTTCTGTTTGGCACGCACGCCGCCCGCGCGGTGGACGATCCCCTGGAGTTCCTCCACGCGCTTCAGGAGAACGGCTACTCGGACGTCGGCGTCGAGTATCTGAACCTGCTGAAGAGCCGGCCCGACGCGCCCAAGGAAATCATGACCATCTGGGACCTGGAGATGTGCCGGTGCTTGCGGGCGGCGGCCAGGACGGCCTACAACGAGGCCGAGAAGAACAGCCGCCTGGAGGAAGCCCACCGGCACCTGGAGAAATTCATCAAGGAGAACCCCAAGCGCCCGGAGGCCATCCAGGCCGGCGCCTGGTGGGCCGACATCTCCGGACAGGAGGCGATTCGCGACCTGGGGCGGGCCAAGGACCTCGCCGACGCGAAGGAGAAGGCGGCCCTCTTGGAGAAGGTCCGCCAGACGCTCGCCGAGATCCGCCCCCGCTATCTCTCGGCCGTGACCAGCTACCAGCAGGCCGTCAAGCAAGCCCCGCCCAAAGACCGCAAGAAGAAAGACGCCTTGGAGGCGAAGCTCCTGGAAACCGAGCTGAAAGTGGCCATGACCGACTTCTACCTGGCCCAGGCGGCGACCGATCCGGATGCCGCGGAGCGGGCCGCCAGCCTGGAGAAGGCCCACCGCACCTTCGAGGCCCTGTACCAGGCCAATCGCGGCGAATATTGGGGCCTGATGGCCCATTATTTCGACGGCCGCTGCCGCCAGGAACAAGGCAACCTGGATGATGCCCGCGCTATCTACGAAGAGGTCCTCGTCGCTGATTCCGATCCCGAGTCCAGGCGGCGGCAGCAGGCCACCGGCATGGAACAGTTCTTCGCCGAGACCGAGCAATACTACCTGAAGATCGTCGCCAAGCAGTGCACCGACGCGTCGAAGAGGGAATACATCAGCGAGGCCGAGCAATGGCGGGCCCAGCACAAGCCGAGCTCCGAGCGAACCGAGGGCTACCAGGCGATCAGCTTCGAGTTGGCCAAGCATTATCTGGCCGTGGCGGACAAGGTTGCGGCCAAGGACAAGGCGAAGGTCACCGGGCTGGGAGTGGGCGTCCTGACGGAGATGGCCAAGATTCCCAGCCCATTCCAGCAGGAGGCGATCAAGCTCCTCCGCAAGCTGCGGGGCGACAAGGGCGGCAGCGGCAGCTTCGACGAGCTGGTGGTCCTGGGCAACGAGGCCGCCGGCCGCAAGGATTGGCTCGCCGCCATCGAGCTGTACCAGAAGGCCATCGACACGTTCAAGATCGCGGCCGTGATCCAGGCCCACCAGAAGGATATCGCCGACGCCAGCGACGCCATCGCCGGCTGCCAGTACAACATCGGGCTGGAGGAGTTCCGCAACGGCAAGCTGGCCGCGGCGCGGGCGGCCCTGGTCCAGGTCGTGCGGGAGCATAAGGACACGCCGACCGCCCCGCGGGCCGCGGCCCTGGCCCTGACGGTCGCCCTGAACGAGTACGCCGGCGCGGCGGGCGACGCGCAGAAGGATGAAAAGGAGCTCGCGCTGAAACACGTCACCGGCATCGCCAAGGGGATTATCAACACCTGGCCCGAGAAACCGGAAGCCGACGCCGCCCGACTGGCCCTCTTGCGGCTCGAAATCTTCAACGACCGGCTCCCCGAGGCGGAAGCCATCTTCAAACTCATCAATCCGAAATCGGAACATTGGGGTACGGCCCAGTACCTGCTGGGCTACACCCATTGGCGCCACTACCGGCTGGAGAAGCAGAAGTCCGAGGAGCCCGACGCCGAGGCGAAGAAGAAGCGCGACGCCTTGCGCGGCAGCGCCGTGGCGGGCGTCGAGAAGGCCGTGGCGGCCCTGACTGCGCTGCCCCCCACGCCGGAACACAGGATGCCCCGCATGCTCATCGACGCCCAACTCCTGCTGGGCGAGATGATGCTCGAAGGCAACGAGCCCGACAAGGCCGCGCCCTTGTTCCAGGCCCTGGTGGACGAGGTCCAGAAAGGCGAGCTGCAGTCGTTCGACGAGGGCACGCTGCGGATCTTCAACGACGCCGTGACCGCCTACCTGCTGGCCAACGACCTGGAGAAAGCCGCCACGGTGGGCAAGGCCCTGCTCAAATTGGGCGACGACGATCCGAAGGTCAACCTCGCGCTGCTGAACTTCGCCAAGCGGCTGTACATCGAGCGGCGGAAGACCGACGACGAGGTGCAGAACGCCGTCAACCCCGCCGCCGTCCGCCCGGCCCGCGACAAACGCGACGCCTACGACAAGTTGCTCCGCGACGTGCTCCGAAACCTGGCCGGGCGAAGCAAGTTCGAAGCCCAGGGCATGATCTGGATCGCCACCACCGCCGCCGCCCTGCGCATGGACGACGAGGCCGAGCAACTGGCGCAGAAGGTCTTCGACCAGATCGACAACGACGAGGACTTCGCCCGCTCGGCCAAGAAAGCCATTCCCCGCCTGCGGACCCTCATCGCCTCCATCTTGCGTCAAAAGGGCAAGTACGCCGAAGCCCTGGAGCAGGTCGAGCGGCTTATAAAGGAGAACCCCAACGCCCTGGAGCCGAAGTTGGAGAAGGGCCAGATCCTGCAGGACTGGGCCGAAAAGGACGCCGAGAACTATCCCAAGGCCGTCGCCCAATGGGAATGGCTCCGCCGAGCCCTGGAACGGTTGAAGCCCAAGCCCAAGGAGAAGACCAAGCCCAAGGAGTTCTACGAGGTCACCTACAACGAGGCCTTCTGCCTCTGCAAGTGGTCGAAGTCCTCCGGCGACAAGGAGAAGGCCGAGCAGGCGCTGAAGCTGCTCAAGCCGCTGATGCTTCTGGACCCGCGGTTCCACGACCCGAGCCGGAAGGATGACGAGCTCCGCGCGCGCTATGCCGGCCTGGTCGATAAACTGGACGTGCTGTTGGGGCACCAACCCTCGTCCAAGCAGGCCGAGCCGGCCAAGAAAGCCGAGCCTGCCAAAAAGACTGTTCCCGCCAAGCAGGCTGAGCCGGCCAAGCAGGCCGAGCCGGCCAAGAGTGACCCCGCCAAGAGTGGCCCCGCCAAGCAGACTGAGCCGGCCAAGCAGCCCGAGCCGGCCAAGAGTGACCCCGCCAAGAGTGGCCCCGCCAAGCAGGCCGAGCCGGCCAAAAAGGCTGCGACGGCCAAGACGAGTCCGTAACGAAGCTGTCACGCCCCCGCCGGCCCTGCTGCGGAGAACATCAGGGTGGTGCCGCATCAAGCCTTGCGGCCCCCCTTTCCCCCGAATACATATTAGCCGCTTCCCCCCCTGCAGAAAACTTGTTATGATTAGAGGGTAGTGGCGACTTTACTAGTTCAGGGGGGCACTGCCCGGAGAAGCCCCGCACAACTTCCCGGCACCCCTTCGGCTTCTTTCCCACCAGGAGTCCTGGATGAACCAACAGACCAAGATCCGACTATTGATTGCCGACGACCACGAAGTCGTCCGCAACGGGCTGAAGACCTTGTTGGCCGGCACGGAAATCAAAGTGGTCGCCGAGGTGGCCAGCGGCGCGGCGGCCGTGAAGTTCGCGCTGGAGAACGAGGTGGATGTGCTGCTGCTGGACATCCGCATGCCCGACGGCGACGGCCTGACCTGTCTGGGCCGCATCAAGCTGGACAAGCCGGACCTGCCGATCATGATCCTCTCGACCTACGACAACCCCACGTACGTAGCCCGGGCCGTGGCCTTGGGCGCCGCCGGCTACCTGCTGAAGGGTTGCAACCGCGAGGAACTGCTGGCGGCCATCCGCAAAGTGGCCACCGGCGAGAGTGCCTGGACCCGCGACGAGCTCCGCCGCGTGACCGGGGCCCTGGCCACGCCGCGACTGGCGGCCGACGTCGAGGTCCCCCTCACCCAGCGCGAGAGCGAAGTCCTTCGGCAGTTGGCCTACGGCCTGACGAACAAGGAAATCGCCCAGACGCTGCACATCAGCTACGAGACGGTCAAGGAGCACGTGCAGCACATTCTGCGGAAGATCGGCGTGACCGATCGGACGCAAGCGGCAGTGTGGGCGGTGCGGAAGGAACTGGTCTGAGTATTCCGGCGCGAAAACGTAGTGCTCTGACACATTCGATTCGGCGCGTTCGGACTGGTAGGGGCCGGGAAACGTAGGGTGGGACAAGCCCCAGCGCAGTCCCACCATGCACGCGGGGGTTTTCTCAAAACCCCCCCACGCCGGCCCAGCGGAATGGATAGTACTGGTAGTTCGACACCCAGCCGGGCGAATAGTCGCCGTTGACGGGGTCGGGGCTGGCCAGCGGCCGCTGATTCGATAAGCCGAACCAGCGTCGCGACTCGGTGCGGCGGGCCCGCTCCGCGGCACGAAATTCCGCCACCCGGCGGACCGCCATGTTCGGATCCTGGTACTGCCGCATGGCCTGCTGGTAGAACCACATTTCCGGCGTGGCCTGGAGTTCGCCCGAGGGAAGGTTGGGATAACTGGTGTCGGCCCAGCCGCGGGTGGTCTTCGTTTCCGCCCGCAAAGTGGGTGGCTCGGGTGCGGGCAATGCAGCCGCCGGCGGGCTGGCAGGCGCCCCGAGTGCCGGCTCCGGCCCACGCGCGGGACTTGCCGGGATCTCGCTTGGCGCGGCCAATGCCGGCTGCGGGGCCGCCTTGGGCGCGGTGGCCGTCGGTTTCGCCCCGGGTGCAGACAATTGCTGCGCCAGACCTCCCGCCGCCGCAAGCACCGAGATAATCAAGAACGAGATTGAAAGCCGCTTCATGTCACCCTCCTTCATCCGCCGACCATGAACAAGCCTATTCTGGGATTCGGCCTGTAACGGTTGGAAGGATTAGACGGAATGTTCCAAATACGGGGACTGTCCCGATTTTTTGTGGCAGGAGGCCACAAAAATGGGACTGTCCCCTTTGGCGGCGAAAAAACGCCCGTGCCGGGTCGTTTGCCCATCCTGGCGGGGGGCTGGGCCAATTTGTCCCGTCCAGTTGATATTTCCCCAGGGAGCCGACTTCTCTATACTCCGCCCGATTTGAAATGATGCGAACCGGAAGAATTAGGTAAGGGTTGTATCATTCGTGGCCGCTGGCAGTAAAAGACTCCCGCCCGGATTATCCGGCCTTTCCCGTCTGTGGTTGGGCTGGTAATCCACTGCATGGAGGCTGGGGCGTGGGACCGAACCCCTCGGGCAGCGCTTGGCGGGGATGGACACTCTTGGCCGTAGGCCTGGCCGGAGTGGTCTTTTTTTACCCGCTCTTGCTGGCCCCTCACATCCCGATCATCGACCCCGACGAGGGGCTGCACGCCGCCATTGCCCAGGAAATGGTCGAGCGGGGCGATTGGATCGTTCCCCGCTTCCTGGGCACGCCCTTTCTCGACAAGCCGGTGTTCTACTTCTGGGCCCAGGCCCTGTCGCTGAAGTGCCTGGGCATGTCGGAGGCCGCGATCCGGCTGCCCGGCCTCTTCTTCGGCCTGTTGGGGGCCGTGACCACGATGGCCCTGGCCTGGCGGATGCTGGGCCGCGTTACCGGCCTGCTGGCCGGGCTGTTCTATATGACCAGCGTCCTGCCGACGGCCCTGGCACAGGTCCCCGTGCACGACGTGGCCCTCGTGCCGTGGGTCAATCTGGCCTTGCTCTGCTGCTGGGAATCGGACACCGCGCGATCCTATCCGGCCGCACTGGCCATGGCCCTGCCGGCCGGCCTGGTCCTGGGTCTGGCCATCCTGACCAAGGGGCTGGTCGGGGTGGCCCTGGTGGCGCTGGCCTTCGGCGGCTATTTGCTGCTGGCCCGCCGGCTGAGAGCGGCCAACTGGCTTTTCGCCGCGATGGCCCTGGTGGTGGCCTGCCTGGTGGCCTCGGCCTGGTACCTGGCCGTCGAGCGGCAGAACCCGGGCTACCTCCGCTATTTCATCCTGGAGCGGCACCTGCTGGCATTCGCCACCGGCACGCAACGGCATGGCCACGCCCCGTGGTGGTATTATCTGCCGATCCTGGTCGGCGGCGGGATGCCCTGGATCGCCTATCTGCCCATCCTCGTCGAGGAACAGTGGCGCCAGCGGCGGCACTCGGCCGAGGCCCGCCGCCAGGACCGCCCGCCGCGGCCGTTGCTGTTGGCCGGCTGGTGGCTGTTGGGCAGCACCCTGCTGTTATCCGTGGCGCATTCCAAGCTGATTACGTATTTATGGCCGGTGTTTCCGGCGGTGGCCATTCTGGTGGCCGCCCTCTGGGCGCGCCGCTTGGAGGGTCGGCTCAGCCCGCGGGCCCGGCAGGCTATCAGCCAAACGGTGTGGTGGACCTGCCTGGCCGGTCCGCTGACCATGCCGGTGCTCTGCCGCGTGGTGCAATGGGAGTTTTCGCTCGAGCTCTCCCGCATGGAATGGTTGGTGGCCGCCCTGACCTCGCTGGCGGCCATGGTCCCGCTGTGGGCCTGGCTGGCCGGACGCGTGCGGACCACCCTCACGCTGGGCACCCTGGCCACGGCCATGCACTTCGTGGTCATCATGACGATGATCATGCCGCGGGTGGCCACCGGAAAAACGGCCCGACCGCTGGCCGAGCACTTCAACCGCCTGGACCGCTTCCCGCCGCGGCTGGTGGTAACCGACTCGCGAATCGGATCATTCTTCTTCTATCTGAAGCCCGACCATCGGCTCGGCCTGCTGGAGGACCGCACGCTTATGGTCGACCTGCAACAGGCCGCCGATCGGCTGCCGGACGAGGGCGAGATGCTGATCGTGCCCGAGTGGCGATTCTACCGCCTGCTGCAGGCGCCGCGGGAGCGCTATTTCGACCTTTACGGCGCGGACTACCAGTGGGCGGGCCGCTATCGCGTCTACGGCGTCTCGCGGCTGGAAGAAGCCCGCAATCCCTGGCCGGATGCGGCGGTCCAGCGCCGCTAGGGGCTAGCGGCTGGTGGCTTGTGGCTAGCGGCTAGTGGCTAGTGGCTAGTGGCTGGTGGCTTGTGGCTTGTGGCTAGCAACCAGCAACTAGCCACGAGCCACTACCCCTCAGTGTTCCGGCTCATGCTGAAAACTGAAAACGCGTCTTTGGCCTTCTAGCTGCGTTATTCCCGGTGTTTTATGTGTGCGATGCAGCTCGCAAAATACGGGGCTCTCCGCGATTCTGTGAAAAGCACGTGTTATTCTCGGGGAAAACCACCCCACCTATAAACCGCTGTCCCTAATCCCTAGCCCCTCTTCCCTCGCCCTTCCGCCCCTCGTCCCTCACCCCTCCCCACTCACCACTCACCACTCCCCACTCCCCACTCCCCACTCCCCACTCATCCCTCAACTCGTCGAACGCCTCGGCGGCGTGTTCGAAACTTACGGTGATCGACAAGTCTGTAACCCGTTGACTGGCTTGCATTAGCGATTCGGCCGGCGAACGTAAAATTGTACATCTTGTGGGGTACGTGTTCGACTTGCCCATGCTTCCGCTCGGAATAAGGTTGAGCCGCCACGGATGAAACACGGATTGAACACGGAAAGGATGGCCGGCAATCAGCCAAACGATAGGCCGGGCTGTTGTCCGTGTTTCTTCCGTGTTCAATCCGTGGCTACTGTCGTCCCTAATCCCCTAATCCCCAATCCCTAATCCCTAATCCCTAGCCCCTCTTCCCTCGCCCCTCCGCCTTCCGCCTTCCGCCTTCTTCCCAGTCCCTAATCCCTAATCCCCAATCCCCTGCATGTACACTTGTACCATACCTGCTGGCCCAATTTCAAGCCCAAAATCGCGCCGGCAGCGGGCTGCGCCCTTGCCGCTGTTCGTCGGTAGTGGCTAGTGCCTGGTGGCAAGCGGTCAGAATTCAGGGGTCGGCGTTCGGGCTCATGCTGAAAACCGAACACCGAACACTGAAAACTCCTCCGTCCCCTCGCCCCTAGCCCCTCACCCCTCGCCCCTCGCCCCTATACTGTCCACTTGTATATCATATTCTTGTCCAAACTGCAAGGCCGGTTCTTCGACATTTTTTGGGTGGGAACGGGTGGCACAACGGATGGGGTGTCCCCATCATGGCGGCAGGCGGGTGGGAGACTGGGCAAAGGAATGGCGGCCTGGTTGCCGCGAAGCAACTCCTCGTTCAGGCCACTCTTGGCCAAGCCCGTTCTGCGGTAGAATGGCGGCCGTAGCAGGATGATTGCGGGGAAAACGATACCGACCGGCTCTCGGACTCTGCGTAGGGGACGATGCCATGAAGGTAGAGTTTTGGGCAAAGACCACCCCTGACGATAAGCCGGGAATCTCCGTTTCTGCGCACATGGCAAATGTGGGGTGCGTGGCGCGCTGCCTGGCGGAGATCGCCCCGAACCTGCTAAATCGCTTCCAAATCGGGGCGGCAGAGGCTGGTGCATTGGCCGCTTTGCACGATCTCGGCAAGATTTCACCGGGTTTTCAGCAGAAGTGTGCGGCTTGGCTGGAACGGAACCGCCTCCGGGAAATCGCGCAACGCTGGACCTGGGACACGGCCATGGAACCCGACCACGGGAAGGTGAGCCATGCTGCCGTGCAGGATTTTCTCGTCAGGAACGGAACGGACCGACGGACGGCCAAATTCCTTTCCGCGGCGTTGGGCGGCCACCATGGAAGGCTCAATCCGCCGAGCGATCGAGGATTCAAACCGGGTAAACAGATTTCCGAGCAGCACGCGGGTATTGATTGGGATCTGGAGCGCCGCGACGCCGCCAGCGCCGTTTGCGAGGCTTTCGGTGTTAGCCTGGCGCAGCTGGCGGTGGACAACGAGTCCCCGGCTTTGTGGTGGTTGGCTGGTCTGACCTCCGTAGCCGACTGGATCGGCTCGGATGTGACCTTCTTCCCCGCGGACAGCGTGGTTCTGCAAACTGATGCGGCAGCGATTGCCCGGCGGGCGGTCGCCGCTATTGGTTTCGACGCTCCCGAGGTCACGCCAGGGTTGTCGTTCCATGATCTGTTTCATGACGAGCAAAGGCCAGAGGTTCAATTCACGCCCAACGAAATGCAGTTGCGGGCGATTTCCACGATTACCGCGCCCGGCGTTTACGTCATTGAAGCCCCGATGGGCACCGGAAAGACTGAAGCCGCCCTCGGCGCAGCCTATCAACTCCTGGCAGGCAAGAAAGCGCGGGGCATCTATTTCGCCCTGCCGACCCAGGCGACCAGTAACCGCATGCAGCGGCGGATGGCCGAGTTCGTGCGGCGCATCGCGCCATCGACCGTTGGGAGCCGGATCATCCATGGCAATTCCTGGCTGTTGGAGCAGGAGCTTCGTTTCTCACCCGCGGCAAGTGGAAAGCAAAATGCGGTGGACGATGCTCGATTGGGGCGCGACTGGTTTGCATCGGCGAAGCGGACGCTGCTTGCCCCGTTCGGCGTGGGGACGGTTGACCAGGCACTTCTGGGTGTCGTCGCTGCGAAACACTTTTTTGTACGTCACTACGCCCTGGCGGGAAAAGTCGTGATTCTCGACGAGATTCACTCCTACGACATTTACACGGGAACGCTGATCGACAAGTTGATTTCTGCCCTCGAAGGGCTCGGCTGTACGGTCATCGTCCTTTCGGCGACGCTCACCGGAAAGAGGCGGGGCCAGATTGTGCGGTCGGGGGACGAAGAAGACCACGGCGAGAGCCTTCCCTATCCCCTAATCACGGGACGAAGGGAGAACGAGCCGATCCCGGCGGTTCCGGCAACGCCGCCGCCCGCGCGCGATGTTGGCGTTGTATTCGAAGCGACAGAGGATGCCGTTGACGAGGCGGTCGCACTGGCCGAGAACGGCGGCTGTGTGCTCTGGGTTTGCGACACGGTGGGTGCGGCGCAGGAGCAATATCAAAGGTTTCGCGCCGTGGCTGGCGAGCGATACCGCCTTGGCCTACTCCATTCTCGGTTTCCCTTCTGGCGCCGGCAGGAGCTCGAAGATGAGTGGATGGAACGACTTGGCAAGAGCGGGGCAACGCGGTGCGCGTCGATCCTTGTTTCCACCCAGGTCGTCGAGCAGAGCGTGGACCTTGACGCCGATTTGCTCATCAGCGAGTTGGCTCCCACCGACATGCTCTTGCAGCGAACTGGCCGGCTCTGGCGACACGAGCGGGGCCGTCCGGCTTCGGCTTTATCCCCCCGCCTCATTGTCCTGGATGAAACCGCGAGCCTCGACGATTTCCGCCGGATGAACAAGACGTCTATCGTCAAGGCGCTCGGCGCCAAGGCGTATGTTTACGCCCCGTATGTGCTGCTTCGCTCGTTGGAGGTGTGGAAGGAGAGGAAGAGTGTCGCACTTCCGGACCAAATCCGCACCCTGATCGAGGCGACGTATGCGGGGCGGGACGACGAGCCACAGCCGTGGCGAGACCTGTTTGATGAATGGTTTGCAACCGATTCCTGCAAGAAGATATTTGCGGCGCGCAATAGCAACCTGTGGACCGTCGCTTTGGAGGACGACGAGGGCGTACAGACCCGTCTCAATGAACTTCCCACGCTCTCGCTGGTGCTTTGCCGCTGGCTTTCGAAAACAGATGCCGAGTTCATCGATGGTTCCCGGGCAGTTCTCGGCGGCGACGAATTTCGTTTAGCGACTGCGAAAGCCATTCATCGTAACCTGGTCAAAGTCCCCGCACGCCATTTCCTGCAAGTGAAAGAGCACCCCGGCATTGCCCGCTACCTTCGCGGCGCGCAGCGCGTCGGCGTGGTGGATCACGACGGGACGGTCATGGTCGAGGGCCTTCAGAACGGCGGCCGGCTGTGTTGGTCGAGCGATCTGGGTATAATCATCGAAAACACGTCTGGTGAGGAGAAGGGATGAACGTAGCCTTCGACGCCTGGATACCAGTGGTGACGACTGCCGGCAAGCGACAGTTGGCCAGCCTATGCACGGTTCTGGCCGAGGGCGCGCAGTTTGCCGATCTGGCTGTGCGTCCGCACGAGCGGGTGGCGTTGATGCGCCTTTTGCTGTGCGTTGCCCATGCGGCGCTGGATGGACCACAGGATTACGACGAATGGTGTGAAGTTCCCGCGCGTCTGCCCGAAGCAACGCGGAAATATCTGGGAGAGTGGAGGGCCGCGTTCAAGTTGTTTGATCCGGAAAAGCCATGGTTGCAGGTGGCGGGGCTGTCTAAGGTTGCTGGCGAACAGAAGGCGCCGGACGATACTTCTGGTTGGACTCCCACGTCAAAGCTCACCTTCTCCTTTGCGACGGGAAATAAGACCACGCTTTTCGATCACCGCGGTATGGCCGAAACGCGGCCAGTCGCTTTTCCGGATTTGATTCTTTCCGTTCTGACTTACCAGTGCTTCTCTACAGGGGGGCTGATCTCGCAAGCCTATTGGGACGGAAAACAAACCACGAAGTCGTCGAAAGACGCGCCTTGCGTGACCGCTTCGATGGTTCACGCGCTCTTGCGAGGGCGGGATCTTTTCGAATCGATCCACCTAAATCTGCCAACCCATGAGGATATTCGCTTCAGCTACGGGCAGAGGGGGATCGGAAGACCGATCTGGGAGCAGCCGCCTCGTTCTCTCAGCGACAAACCGAATATCGAAAACGCCACGGAGACCTATGCCGGACGACTGGTGCCCATGAGCCGGTTCATCCGCTTGCATTCCGATGGGGCATTGATGCTTCTCGGAGATGGTTTGGTTTATCCCACGTTTACCGACGGTTTCCCTCCGGAGCCGACCGCAACGGTCGTCGTACGACGAATTGCCAAGAAGGAGGAAAGAGCGGTCCTGTCGTACCGTCCATCCAGGGCACTCTGGCGCGAGCTTGGTGCGGTAATCGTAAAGCGAAGGGCCGGGGGCACGGGTGGGCCGCTCTCTCTTCGCGCGATTCAGGACGGCCGCGGATGTGATTTGGTGGTCGGGGCGTTGGCTCGTGATCAGGCCGACATCGTCGATACTGCCGAATCGGTTTTCAGAGTTCCGCCACGCCTTTCCAGCCCTGAGGGGGTATCGGCCTACGAATCCGAGGTCAATAGCGCAGATGAGATTGCGAGCCGCCTCGGTTGGTCGGTCGAAGGTTACCGATCGGCGATTGATGGGGGATGGGAAGGTCGCCTGAAAGGCGCGGGGCCAAGTAAGGGAGAACTGAAAGCTAAACTCCACGGCGTCGCTACCACCAACTACTGGACGACCGTCGAAAAGAATCTCCCCCTCCTCATGGCACACGTCGAAGCTATCGGCACCGATAAGAGCCTTCGGACCCGCGATGCCTGGCGGAAAAAGCTCTTTGCTGCCGCCTGCGATGCCTATCGCACTGCCTGCGGGCAGGAAACGCCCCGGCAAATCCGGGCATTCGCCGAGGGTTGGAAACGATTGGTCAGCCGGAAAGACGAAACCGAACCATCGGGAAAGGAGGGCGGCGCATGAGCAGGCTCTTGGGGCAGCTCCGCAGGCACAAGGAAGACCGGGGAATGATGGCCGATCTTCGCTGTGCACTGGTGGAGAGCAAGAAACACCGCGCCTGGCCGGCCTTGCATCGGCTGGGCGCGGCGGTCACGGACCGGCCGGCGGCTGTCGTCGCCGCCCTGTACGCCACCCATCCTGAGGAGACGCAAGATGGCAATTTCGGAACCACCTTCCGGGCGGTTCAAGGTCGCCGCGGCGACAAGCGCGGCGATGACAGCAAACTGACGCCGACCGAGCGGCGCTTCTTGCACCTGCTCGCTGCGGAAAAGGGCGAGGAACTCCATCAACGCGTCACCCGCATGGTGCTTGTGGCGAAGTCGGAGGGCGTGCCCGTCAACTACGAGCAGCTTGAAACCGACTTGAAGCTTTGGACGGACCGCACAAAGACCGATTGGGCTGCCGCCTTCTGGACGCCCGGAGTGGACGCCGCGTTGCCGCCCACAGGGGAGGGAGGAGCGGCCTCATGAGCTGGCTCGCTTGTATGCAAATCGACGCCGAGACCGCCTATGCGGACGGCGTGCGGGACACCTACGATTGGCATCAGCGGCTCTGGGATTGCTTCCCCGGAGAACCCGATCGCAAACGGAATTTTCTTACCCGCATCGACACGCTGGAGGCCGCATTTCGGCTGTGGGTCCTGTCTCCGGGCCGGCCGAGCCGCCCGGATTGGTGCCCGCCCGAAGGTTTTGCCGCCAAGGAAATCGCCCCTTCGTTTCTCGCCCATCGGTATTATACCTTCGACCTGCGCGCAAACCCCGTCAAGTGCCTCGTGCAGCGCGATGGCCACGGGGAGCGAAAGCGTCATGGGAAGCGTGTCCCCCTGATCCGGCCCGATGAGCTCCGCGCCTGGCTCGACCGCAAGGCGCAGGCGGGCGGCTTTCAAATCGTCGCAGACAAACCGCTGGAAATCGGCCCAATGGTCAAGAGCCATTTTCGCAAGCGGGAACAAGCGGCCTGCCACGGGGGCGTCCAGTTCCGGGGCGTGCTGGAGGTGACCGACCTCAGTAGATTCAGGGAAACGTATCACGCCGGTGTCGGCAGCGCCAAGGGCTTCGGGTTCGGCCTGCTCCTGCTCGCACCCGTCGATCTGTGAACAACCCATTTCGCAAGGAGAAAAGCATGAAACATTTGGAACTCCACATCATCCAGTCCGTGCCCGTCGCCTGCCTGAACCGGGACGACCTCAATTCGCCCAAGACGGCGGTCTTCGGGGGTGTTCAACGGGCGCGGGTGTCGAGCCAGTCGTGGAAACGGGCGATTCGGGAGATGATGGCCGAGAAGGACTTCGATTTGCTTGGGCAATTCAAGGGGCGGCGGAGTCGGCTCTTCATCAAAAAGATCACCGAACTCCTTACCGCTGTCGGAGAAGCCGAAGCCACCGCTAACACTTTGTCCCTCTGCGCGGGACACTACCTCGCAAAACTCGATCCGAAGCAGGAGGGAAAGGTGAAAACCCTTGTGTTTCTATCACCCCTGGAGTATGAGGCATTTGCACAACTCCTTCACTCGCTCAAGGAGGCGGACAAACAGAAACTTGTTTCAGCGGTTTCATCGGTGGATACGGCAAAGCTCGCGGATGAAGATGATTCGGAGGACGATGCGGAGGAGGAGGCGACGGCGAAACACAACAAGGGCGACAAGAAGCTGAGCCCGAAAGCGTTTACCAAGCTCGTCGAAGGGGTTCTCAAGAAACTTATCAAGAGAGCGTTCAAAGACGAGAGCTTGCCGAAAGACGCCGCCGACATCGCTCTTTTTGGCCGCATGGTCGCGAACGACCACTCCTTAACAGTGGAAGCCGCCGCGATGTTCTCCCATGCCCTTTCCACGCACAAAGCCGACAACGAGATCGACTTCTTCGCCGCGGTCGACGACCTTCAGCCCAAGGAGGAATCCGGCGCTGGCATGACCGGCACCCTTGAGTTCAACTCCGCCACCTATTACCGCTTTGCCGCCGTCAACCTCGATATGCTGGCCAACGCGGAGCACCTTGCGTCCATGACCCTGGCAGAACGGCAGGCCGTAGTGCGTGCCTTCGCGGAGGCCACGATCAAGGCGATTCCCGGCGCCCGCAAGTACACAATGAACGGCAATACGCTGCCGGATTTCGTACTGGGCGTCGTGCGGGAAAAGGGGCACCCTGTCCAACTGGTTAACGCCTTCGAGAACCCGATTCGCTCAAAACAGGGGTACGCCGTCGAATCGGTGACACGCCTCAAGGCCGAGTATGAAAAGCTGAGGGCCACATGGGGAATCGAGGCTGTCCTTAAGAAAGAGATTCCGGGGGAGGAATGCGTTCCGGGAAAGGAAGGGACTCAGCCCGTGACACTGGGGTCATTTCTTGATGAGGTGGTAAAGCATGTCATCTGAAGACAAGTGCCTTGCCTTGCGTTTGCAAGGCCCGCTGCAATCGTGGGGCTTCGATAGCCAGTACAATCGGCGCAACACGGGCCTCATGCCCACCAAGAGCGCCATAGCCGGAATGTGCTGCGCCGCCCTTGGCTTCGCGCGCGGCGGTACCGACGAAACGACGTTTCTTGCGAAGTTCGCGGACGTGCAAATTACAACCCTCGCCATTCCTTGCATTGCCGAACGCCACTTCAAGAACGGCGCCAGAAGAACGAGGTTGGCCGTTCGGCGGCTTCAAGATTACCACACGGTACAGAACACGAGAAAGGCGGATGGCGGGATGAAGGATTGCCATATCACCCATCGGCAATACCTGGCTGATGCCTCTTTCGGCGTTATTATCGAGGGCAACGCGGTTCTTCTCAAGCAAATCGAGGGCGCTCTTTCCGATCCGAAATGGGGCGTCTGGCTGGGACGCAAGGCTTGTGTTCCGTCGGCGCCGGTGCTGGCCGGGCTGCGTGACTCCGAGAGCGAGGCGTTGAAACTCCTCATCGGTGATGAGCCTCTCGAATCCTTCACCCGGCAAGAGGACGCCGAATCGTTCGCCGACGGGCGGGACTCCCTGCCAGATGAGCCGCTGTCCTTCGCCTCGGATCGCCGTGCCTTTGCACCCCGCAGAATACGAATTTCTCAGGGGGCAATATGAGGCTCGATTCCAACCCCATCCCGATGAAAGAGCGGACAAGCATGGTCTGGCTGGAGCGCGGAAGCATCGAGGTCCAGGACGGCGCGCTGGTGTTGGTCGATAAGGAGGGCGTGCGCACGCACCTGCCCGTCGGCGGTTTGGCCTGCATATTCCTGGAGCCCGGCACGCGCATTACACACGACGCCGTCGCCCTGGCGGCTGAGGTGGGCTGCCTGATCCAGTGGGTCGGGGAGGGCGGCGTGCGGCTGTATTCGGCCGGGCAACCGGGCGGGGCCCGCTCCGATCGGCTGCTCTATCAGGCCAAGCTGGCCCTGGACGACGAGCTGCGCATCAAAGTTGTCCGCGCCATGTACCGCTTTCGCTTCCAGGAAGACCCGCCCGCACGCCGCAGTATCGACCAGTTGCGCGGGATCGAGGGTGTCCGCGTCCGCACCATGTATAAGCTGCTGGCCGGGCAATACGGGGTCCCCTGGGATAAACGGGATTACGATCCCAATAAGTTCGACGCCAGCGACGTGGTGAACCGCTGCCTGAGTGTTGCCAACCACTGCCTGTACGGGCTTTGCGAGGCGGCCGTTCTGGCGGCGGGCTATGCCCCGGCCATCGGCTTCTTGCACACCGGCAAGCCCCTGTCGTTCGTGTACGATATCGCCGACCTGTTCAAGTTCGAGACCTCCGTTCCTATCGCCTTCAAGGTCGTGGCGGCGCGTAGAGACAATCCGGATCGTGAAACGCGGCTCTACTGCCGCAATAGTTTCCGTAAGCATAAGCTCTTGGAGCGGATCATTCCCACGATCGAAGAGATTCTGGCGGCCGGTGGCATTCCGCTGCCCGCGGCCCACGAGGAAGCCATGCCCATCGCCATTCCCAACAAGGAGCAGACGGGAGATGCTGGTCATCGTTCTTGAGAACGCCCCGCCCCGCCTGCGCGGCTACCTGACGCGGCTCTTCCTGGAGGTCCGTGCAGGGGTGTATGTGGGCGACTACTCGCAAAGGGTCCGTGAGCGGACATGGGCGGTGGTGAAGGGGGAAATCGGGGAGGGAAATGCCGTGCTGGTCTGGGCCAATCCGAATGACCTGGGCCTCGATTTTGACACGTGTGGGGTCAATCGTCGTGTCCCGGTGGAACTTGACGGGCTTAAGTTGTGTTGCTTCGTGCCCCCTGCCGACGGCGGCCCCAAGGGCCACAACAAGAAACCTGAAAACGGCCGGTAGGCTTTTTTCGTAGCCGCAACCTGTTGGTCCGCTAGGCCTTATAGTGAAGAGTGTTCCCCGCACGCGCGGGGATGAACCGAAGGACGTGCTGAATGCGGACTTCGATACCCAGTGTTCCCCGCACGCGCGGGGATGAACCGGTATATGTCAATGGTGCCTTGCCGACTCAAACGTGTTCCCCGCACGCGCGGGGATGAACCGCCCCTGCTACGCGACGAGAGAGGCAGCCCATGGTGTTCCCCGCACGCGCGGGGATGAACCGGGCGAGCAGTACCGCCGGCTGCCGGTGCAACTGTGTTCCCCGCACGCGCGGGGATGAACCGGAAATCTTGCGTGCCTTTTACGGGGCACCGACGTGTTCCCCGCACGCGCGGGGATGAACCGACGGCGGGCTTTCCTCCGCCCGTCACCGGCACGTGTTCCCCGCACGCGCGGGGATGAACCGAGGCGATGGCGAGCGAGTGACGCAGCAGGAACGTGTTCCCCGCACGCGCGGGGATGAACCGTTGCTGACGGCCCCATTGAACGTGCCGTTGTTGTGTTCCCCGCACGCGCGGGGATGAACCGTCAGTCCAGACCAGGCCGTGGCCATTATGCGGTGTTCCCCGCACGCGCGGGGATGAACCGTCGATGCAGACGCTGGCCCGGCTCATCATGGGGTGTTCCCCGCACGCGCGGGGATGAACCCTCCTGTGGTCTCTTCCCTACTTCGGGGCGTCGAAACGCGGACGCGGCTAGCTGACGACAGGCAGGGTTTGTCCGTATTGCCAGTGCTAGCTGCGTCCGCGTTTCGACGCCCCACTCGGTCCGGCGCGCAATCCGGGCCGCAGGGCGGGAGGGATTGGGGATGAGCTAGAAGTTAGGAGTCAGGAGTTACCGGTTACCTCGGGCCGGTTCTCCAACGCCAGCGAGGTCATGCGGGCGGGGCTTCGGCTGCTGGAACAGCAGGCCCGCGAAAACGAGGAGAAGCTTACGTTGCTGCGGTCGTTGGCGTCGGAGGGATTCCAGGCGTTGGACGAGGGACAAGCGGTCGCGATCGACGGTTCGGAGCGGCTTGCGGAGTTCATTGCCCGGATCGGGCGCCGGGCTGCCGCGGACGTTGAACATCGTACGGCCGGAACGTGATTCGATGCCCCATTATGAAGCTGTCCCAAAGCTCCCCTCTCCCTTTGGGAGAGGGGCCGGGGGTGAGGGCACTGTGGGCGCCGTCGCAAGAAATGACCGCTCACCCGCGAGCCGCCCTCACCCTAGCCCTCTCCCGGAGGGAGAGGGGACCGGCGGATATAAATGACCTTGCATGATCTTGGGAGGGAAAAAGGGGACAGGCACCATTTGCTGGAACGGCCCGGAGGGTGCTTCGCACAAATGGTGCCTGTCCCCTTTTTCCCAGAATCCCGCAAGGTCATTTATCCTCTTGAGACAGCTTCTTTGTGTTGGCCGACAAACGACTTCCGTACTCGTCACGCTGAAGCGTGATGCCTTCCCTCTCGCGGAGCGAGAGGAGTACGGGAAACTTGGGACGCCAGGGCTCGGGAGACCTTCGGTCGGCAGTGTGGCTCGGTCGGAGACCGGCCACAACGCGGAGGTCGGCGGTGTGGCTCGGTCGGCGACCGGCCACAACGCGGAAGTAGTTTCTTACTCATCACGCTGAAGCGTGATGCCCTCCCTCTCGCGGAGCGAGAGGAGTACGGAAAAGGCCGGACTTATCTTTCGGCCGGTCCTTATCTCATGACGTTGGCGCCGGGGGCACGGGCATCGGGACCGGTGGCGTCGGCACGGACGGCAGCGTGGGACTGGGCAGCGTGGCACTGGGCAGCGCCGGGTTCGGCAGCGTCGGGCTGGCCGGCGTCGGACCGGGCAGCGTCGGGTTCGTCGGCAGCGGATTCGTCGGCGTGGGCGCTACGCTGGGCTGCGCGAGAGCCCCGTGAAACAGTTCCCAACCGTGATCGGTGGGGGAGAATGTGTACAGCCCGGGCTCCAGGCTGTATCGGGCCTCGCCGAAGTTCCCCCCGCGGCTGAAGCCGACTACCCAGGACCGATCCGAAAGCAGGTCCTGACGATGACCGGGCGGGATCGTGTAGACGGTGCCGTTGAGCGTGTAGCTCAAAGTCACGGCATTCGCGGCCGGATTGGCGATTTCGATCGGCAGTCCAAGGATGGGCCGCTCGACGAAGTACGGCGTGGCGGGCGGGTAGTAACCGTAGGAGCCGCCATACCAGTGGCCCGGATATCCGGATGGGTGTCCGCCCCCACTCCATCCGCTGCCGCTGCCCCATCCGCTGCCACTGCCGCTAGGCGGCGCCGCCGTCACGTCGAGCGGACCGAGCGCGACCAGGGTAAAAAGGACCGTGGCTGTAATCGTAAGAAATCTCATAGGACACCCCCCAATTTCGCAATAGGATTGACGAGAAACAACGAGAAGCAAATACCGCGGCGCCGACATGCCGCATGCAGCCGACGGCCTCGCAGTCTGACACACCCAAACTGTCGGGTGCCACGGTTGGCTTGCCCAACCGTGTTCTCTGCACTGCTGGACAAGCCAGCAGTGGCACCGGTTGGCTTGCCCAACCGTGTTCTCTGCACTGCTGGACAAGCCAGCAGTGGCACCCAACCCGTCAAATTGGATGCGTCAGACCACTTGTGAAAGCCGTGCTTGGCAGCGTGCCTGCCCGCACACTAATTGATATACATCCGCTGCCAGCCGGTCCAGCCCCGATTGGGGTTCAAGGGGGCGCATTTGGCGCCTTGCAGAAGTGCGGCGGCCTGGCACCGCAGAATCAACACACGTACTCATCTCGCTCCGCGAGATGGGCACTCATCTCGCGGAGCGAGATGAGTACGTTGGCGAACGCGACAATAATTGATTCGCCGGTCCCTACTGGTCGGCGGCGTCCAGGCACAGGTTCAACTGCTCGGCCAGGGGCCGCACGTGCGGTTCGTGGATCATGGTCAGGTGGTTGCCCGGCACGCGCTGCACGGCCACCTGCCGGCAGACCTGGCGCCATTCGCGCCGGGGCTCGAACCGCGGCTTGACCAGCGACTCGGCGGCCTGGAAGAGCGTAATCGTGTCGTCGTAGGCTTGGGGGCGGTACAGGACCATCGCCCGCATGTTGGAAGTGAAGAGCCGCATGATGCGCGTCGCCAGCTCGTCGCCGGCGTTGTCGGGGATCAGCCGGGCGGGGGCGCTGCGGCGGCGGAACTCGGCGAGTTGCTCGTGCGGGGGCATCCGCAGCAGGTCCAATGCCCCGAGCTGGCCCTTGGGGAAGATGATGGCGATCAGGGCGCAGGCGTAGAGCACGCCGCTGTCGAGGATGGCCAGGGGGCTGACCTGCTGGCCGGCGGCGCGCAGTTGCTGGGCCATCTCGAAGGCCAGCACGCCGCCCACCGACCAGCCGCCCAGGGCATAGGGGCCCTGTGGCTGCACGCGGCGCAGGGCGGCCACGTACTCGCCGGCCAGCTCCTCGGCCGTGGCCAGTAAAGGCCGCTCTCCGTCCACGCCCGGACATTGCAGGCCGTAGAACGGGCGATCGTGAGCGAGCAGCTCGGACAATCGCAGATAGCACAGCACGTTGCCGCCGCCGGGATGCACCATGAACAGCGGCCGGCGGCGGCCCTCGGTGCGGAAGGGCACCAGGGGCGACCACTGGGCGTGCGGCGACTCGTCGCGCAGGAGGCGTGCCAGACGGGCCACCGTAACCGTCGAAACGATGCCCGCCATGGGCACGTTCAAGCCCGTTTCCTGGGCCACACGGGCCAAGAGCGACATGGCCTGCAGCGAGTCGCCGCCCAACTGGACGAACTCGTCGTCGACCCCGATGGGACGCACACCCAGCAGGTCTTCCCAGATCTGCACGAGCTGGAATTCCAGCGCATCGCGGGGCGCGCCGCACGGACGCGAGGCAGTCGGTTCGCCAAGGGACATGACGCTGCTTCCTGAGCCTCGAAACCGATTAGGGGGGCGCGGTCCAGGTAACGTCGCACGCCGCCCAACTGTAGCCCACGCCGAACCCCACCAGGATCAGCCGCTGAGCGGCGCGGATCCGCCCCGACTGGCAAGCGGCCTCGATCGCCAGCGGGATCGACGAGGCCACCGTGTTGCCGACCTCGGCCAGGTGGTAGATCATCTTCTCGGCCGGGATCCGGCTGCACTTGGCCAGGTTCTCCAGCATGTACTTGTTGGCCTGGTGGAACACGTACCAATCGATCTGCTCGCCGCCCGTGCCGGTCTTTTGCAACAAGGTGTGGATGGCGCGAGGAACGGTGTTCAGGGTGAAGGCGAAGACGGCCTGCCCGTCCATGAACAGGTGCTCCTGGCTGCGGACGCCGCCCTGCGGGTCGACCGACGGCAAGCAGGTGGCCGCCGAGTGCGGCAGGCGAAAGCCGCCGGCGGGAACCACCAGCCGCGAGGCCCCGCTGCCGTCGGTCCCCGTGACGAACTGTCCGATCCCCGGCCCTTCGGCGGCGCCGACCAGCGTCGCCGCGGCGGCGTCGCCGAACAGGCTGCGGACGGTCCGGTCGTCGGGGTGCACCAGCTTCGAGTACGTGTCGGCGGTGACCACGAGGACATTGCGGGCGGAGCCGCCGCCGATCAGCCCCTGGGCCAACTGGAGGGCCAGGACGAACCCGGCGCAGCCCGAGCTGACGTCGACCGCCCCGGCGTGCGGGGCCAGTCCCAGCCGCCGGTGCAGCAGGCAGGCGTTGGCGGGCAGGAAGTGATCGGGCGTCTGCGTGGCGAACAGCACGTAGTCGATCTCGGCCAGGGGCGCCAGGCCCCGCGCGAGCAGCTTCTCACCCGCCCGGCAGCCCAGATCGCAGGCGGTCTCGCCGGCGGCGGCGATGCGGCGGGCGAGAATCCCCGTCTTCTCGCCGATCTGCGACATGTCCCAATCGGGGTGCTGCCGGGCCAGGTCGGCGTTGGTCTCCAGCCGGTCGGGCAGATGTCCGGCGATCCCCAGGATCCGCGCTTGCATGTGTCCCTCGGCTCGTGTACGGAATTGTAGCAGGCACACGCCGTGTGCCGTCCGCAAATTACGGCACACGGCGTGTGCCTACTACATTGATACCCGGTAGGTTATTGTTTAACCATGCCTGGTCACCCGCCGCTCCCGTTCGTATAGCCGTATTTCTCGATGTACCCGCGCCACCGCCGGCCGATGCGGTTCCGCGTTTCCTCGTCGATTTGGTAGCGGTTGCGTTGATAGTGGGCGGTCTTGGCGGCGTAGGCCGCCACGGCCGGCGCCACCGGCTCGAAATCGCCCAGCTCGAGTTGCCGATAGACCCGCCGCATCTGGCCGGGCATGTCGCGAACCAGGTCCTCGAACCGCAGCTCGCAGAACTGGCTGGGCGGCAGCCGCCGGACATCCTCCTCGAAGGCCGCGTACATGCGGTCGAACGTGTCCAGCACGTGCTCCTCCAACCCCGCGAAGCGCGGCGCCTGCACGCCCTCGAACCTGTACAGTTGCCGCCAGGTGTGCATGGTCGAGGGGAAGATCACGTACGGATCGCGGACCACGTGCACGAAGCGGGCCTTGGGAAACATCTCCAGCAGCGTCTGCACCCGGGCCGTGTGCAACGGCGTCTTGAGCACCATGCGCCGCGGATTACGCAACGTCACGCTCTTGAGGAACCAGGCCAGGCCGGCCTTCCACCGCTCGCGGTCGGCAGTGGGGATGCCGCGCAGGTCGAGATAGCCCGGGTCCTGCGGCGGCCGGTTCGGAAACAGCATCGTCAGGTACGGCGACGGCAGGCCCATGTTGCACAGCGCCCACTCGTCTTCCTGCGGCTGATCCCAGCTCATGGGCACGTTGTCCATCGGACGATGCGACGGCAGCAACAGCCCCAGCAGCCGCGACAACATCGGCTCGGTCAGCAGGAAATGGTTGGGGGCGAAGCATGAGTACGTATCGGGAGCAGCGTGCCGCGGGTCGCACACCAACAACTCCTGCATCAGCGTGGTGCCGGAGCGCCAGTGGCCGAGCACGAACACCGGGTCCTCGACGATCGGGGTGGCCTCGATCCGCCGCCGGTAGAGCAGCCGTTGCACCAGGGCCAAGGCCGAATTCAGCAGGCTGATGAGCGTGATGATGGCCACCATCGGCACCCGGGTGGGATGAATCCGGAACCGATTGCGCCAAAGCGCGCGCCACCAGATGGTGACGGTCATCCCCGACCAGGCCCGCAGATGCCACATTCGATACATAACCTAAACTCGCAGTGCCAACCATTTTACCAAAGCGCCCCTTCTGCTTCTAGTGCTCCGACCGACCTGAAATGACGGGTGCCACGGTTGGCTTGCCCAACCGTGTTTTCAGCACTGCTGGACAAGCCAGCAGTGGCACCCAACGTGTCAACCGAGGACGGTCGGGGCACTAGCCGGGTGGCGGCGTGCGGGTTGCCCGCAACTCGTCGCCGGCGATTTCGACCGTCACGGCGCCGGGAAAGAGGACCTTCCGCGGCGTGTGCGGATCCTGCCCGCCGGAGCCGAGCATCGCAGCCAGCAGCTCCCATTTTTCGTGTCCCATGGCTTGCATCGGCCATCCCTGGCGGCGCCAGAGGCCCGCGAGCAGCTCGCCGAGGAGATACTTCGGCTGGTCCTCGAGCTTTTGGCGGGCGATCCGCAGGGTCTGGGGGCCGCCGGGCCGCAGGCTTCGCTCGGCCAGATCGTCCACCAGCCGGTCGATGATCGTTTGCGACTCGGCGGCCAGGGTGCCGAGCCGCAGCAGGGCATCGACCACGCCGGGATTGAACCGCTCGGCCAGGTGCGGGAGCAGTCGATGCCGAATGCGATTCCGCGTGAAGCGGAGGCTGCGGTTGCTGGAGTCGCGGCGGCTGGGCTGGCCGAGCTGTTCGAGGTAGGCGGCCAGCTTGGCCCGGCGGACACCCAGCAGCGGCCGTAACAGGGTGGCGGGTCCCAGCGGCCGGCTCCGCCGCATGCCGGCCAGACCGCGAATGCCGGTCCCGCGAAGGATGCGGTGCAGGATCGTCTCCGCCTGGTCGTCGGCGGTGTGGGCGGTGACGACGTAGCGGGCCCCCAGGCGGCCCGCCGCCTGCTCGAGGAAGGCGTAGCGTGCGTGCCGGGCGGCGGCTTCGGGGGAGCAGGGATTAGGGGATTGGGGATTAGGGATTAGGGATTGGGGATTAGGGATTGGGGATTGGGGATTAGGGGACGGGACGCGGGGACGCGGGGACGCGGGGACGCGGGGACGGGCGAACGGGGGGACGGGGGGAAACGCGCCGCCTTCCGCATCCCCGCGTCTCCGCGTCTCCGCGTCTCCGCGTCCTTCTGTCCCCGCGTCTCCGCGTCCCCGCGTCTCCGCGTCTCCGCGTCCTTCTGTCCCCGTGTCTCCGCGTCTCCGCGTCTCCGCGTCTCCGCGTCCTTCTGTCCCCGCGTCTCCGCGTCTCCGCGTCTCCGCGTCCTCCTCCCCGCCCTCGCCCGGCCGGCCCACTTCGCAGACGATCCCCAGCCGGCGGCACAGATCGACGACGAACGCCTCGTCAGCCTCGGACTCGGCCCCCCGCAGTTGATGGTTCACGTGGGCGGCGACCAGGCGGCCCGCCGCGGCCGGCGCCGGGCCGCTGCCGGCCGCTTTCAGGGCGGCCATGGCCCGCAGCAGGGCCACGCTGTCGCCGCCGCCGGAGACGGCCACCAGCACGGTGACGTCCTGCCAGGCGGCCGGGGGCCAGGCCATCGCCAGTTCGAGCTCCAGGTCGTGAAGTGCCATGGTACGATTCCGCCTGGGAAAGTAGCAGGCACACTCCGTGTGCCGTCCGCCATGCTTTTTTCGGCAAACGGCACACGGCGTGTGCCGGCTACGTTTTTCCACCTCAGCGGACGGCACACGGCGTGTGCCTGCTACCGCTTACTTCCCATCCGCTGGTAGGGAGTTATAATGGGATTTTTTCCGCGGGGGAAGCTCGATGACGAAGATTGCCAGCCAGCGGGTGCTGGTGCTGGATTTCGGCTCGCAATATGCCCAACTTATCGCCCGGCGGGTGCGGCAGCAGCAGGTATACTGTGAGATCGTCCGCCACGACATCACGGCCGAGCGAATCAGGCAGTTGGCGCCCCGGGGGCTGATTCTCTCCGGAGGGCCGTCGAGCGTCTACGAATCTGGCGCCCCGCGGTGCGATCCGGCGATCTTCGAGCTGGGCCTGCCCGTGCTGGGCATCTGCTACGGCATGCAACTGGCCTGCGAGGCCCTGGGGGGCCGGGTCGAGAGTGCCCCGGCGCGGGAGTACGGCCGGGCCCACTGCCGCATCACCGACGATACCGAGCTGCTGGCCGGCCTGCCCCCCGAGATCGAGGTGTGGATGAGCCACGGCGACCAGGTAACGGGCGTGTCGGCCGATTTTCTGCCCCTGGCGGCGACCGATACCTGCCCCTTCGCCGCGGTGCGGCACCGCCGGCTGCCGATCTACGGCCTCCAGTTCCACCCCGAGGTTACCCATACCCCGCACGGCCCGCAGATTCTGGGCAACTTCTTGAACATCATCTGCCATTGTTCGGGCACGTGGAAGTTGGGCGATTTCGCCCGCGAGGCGATCGACGCCATTCGCCGCCAGGTGGGCCACGACCGGGTGCTGTGCGGCCTCTCGGGCGGGGTCGATTCCTCGGTCGTCGCCGCCATGCTGGCCGAGGCGGTGGGCACGCAGGCCTCCTGCATCCTGGTCGATAACGGCCTGCTCCGCCGCGGCGAGGCCCGCGACGTGATCGAGGAGTTCACCAACCATTTCCACACCGACCTGCACGTGGTGGAGGCCGAGGACCGCTTCCTGGCCGCGCTGGCCGGCGTGGTCGATCCGCAGGAGAAGCGGCGGCGGATCGGTCATGCCTTCATCGAATGCTTCGCCGACGAGGCGGCCCGCATCGAAGGGGCCCGCTTTCTGGCCCAGGGCACCTTGTATCCCGACGTGATCGAGAGCGGCGGCTCGCCCGACGGGCCGGCCGCCACGATCAAGCTGCACCACAACGTGGGCGGCCTGCCCGAGGACCTGGCCTTCACGCTCATCGAGCCCTTGCGCGACCTGTTCAAGGACGAGGTCCGCACGCTGGGCCTCCGCCTGGGCCTGCCGGAAGACATCGTGTGGCGGCATCCGTTCCCGGGGCCGGGGCTGGCCGTCCGCTGCCTGGGCGAAGTCAGCCGCTCGCGACTGGAGACGCTCCGCCAGGCCGACGCCATCCTTATCGACGAGATCCGCCGGGCGGGACTCTACCGCCAAACTTCGCAGGTCTTCGCCGTGCTCCTGCCCGTGCAAAGCGTGGGCGTAATGGGCGACGCACGCACCTACGCCGACGTAGTGGCCGTCCGCTCGATCAATACCGAAGACTTCATGACGGCCGACTGGAGCCGGTTGCCCTACGACCTCTTGGCCCGCATCTCGACGCGGATCATCAACGAGGTGGCCGGCGTGAACCGCGTGGTGTACGACATCAGCTCGAAACCGCCGGCCACGATCGAGTGGGAATAGTTGCCGGGCAGCGTTGTTCCGCGGGGTTTGCAGGGTATGATAACGGCGGGGTGTGGATGATGGCCCAGGACGATCGCACGATTCGCGTTACCAAGCTCTCGGCGCAAGGCGCCGAGCGGGACCTGGAGAACACCACGCCCGAAGAGCGGATGGGCATGATGTGGCAACTGGCCCTGGACGCATGGGAAATGATGGGAGAACCGGTCGTTGACCCCCGACTTCGTAGAGATGTTGTTCGCGTTATTCGCGGAAAAGGACATGATCCGGAATAAGAAAGCGGTTGGCCGCCCAAAGGACCTGGCGGACGCGGCCTGGCGTCTGGCGCGCCTAATCCAGCGTCACAGTCTTCGTCCGATAGTCGATTGTCAGCTTTCGATCCGCCAGTAGGAGCGTCCCAAGCAGAGGAAACTCCCCATCGTTTGAGACCGCCTGCGTTCGATACACCTCGCCGAACCACTCCAGGTGGCAAGTGAACGTTTCTAGCTCGACAGAGCGGCCGTCAGCAAGGATTGCTCGTGTAGTGGATGCCTGCTTCAATCCCAGGCGTTCGACGTGCTGACGCGGAATTACCAGGCCACCGTTGAATGCCGTGTCAATCCACGCCGTCAACACTTGTTTCTGAGCATCCTTGGCCGCTGCCACGGAAACGTCGACCAAGGCTCGCATAGATTCATCGACGATTCCGTTCACGGAACCAATACTCCCAGATGAAGGGCCGCGGGGTGCCCAATCCGTAGCGTATACGTCAGTCGTTGCGGGAATACGTCGAGGGCTGCGTTGACGGCTCGATCAAAGGTGTCTCCGAGAAAATAGCTGCCGGACACGGGCTCGATGCACGCATACTTGCCCGAATGCTTCTGTTCGAGTTCCTCGCGTAATCGGGACTCATAGATTCTGCTGGCGGCCTCGGCCACCGCTTTCGATTCTTTCGATATCATGGGTCTTGCTCCGGAAACCCC
>JBEKTY010000149.1:0-20288 GCA_049515555.1 Thermoguttaceae bacterium | reverse complement strand
AATGCGGCGAGGACGGCGTCATTCAGGAAGTTCTGCACAGACTGCCCGACCATGACAAATGGTGCGTCGAGTTCGGCGCGTGGGACGGAGAGTATTTGAGCAATACCTGCAACTTGATTGACAAGCAGGATTACTCCGCAGTCCTTATTGAAGGCAGCGCACAGAGGTGCAAGGACTTGCGCAAGAGACACGGGGCTAACCCCAAGGTGATTGGGATCAATCAGTTCGTAGGCTTCACTCCGCCGAACACGCTGGACGACATTCTCAGCCAGACTCCCATCCCGGTGGATTTCGATTTCCTCTCGATCGATATAGACGGGAACGACTACCACGTCTGGAAAGCGGTGTCCAGGTATCGACCGAAAGTCGTGTGCGTCGAGTTCAACCCCACGATCCCCACCGAGGTCAGATTCGTTCAACCGGCGGACCCGGCCGTAAGCCAAGGCTCCAGCGTCCTGTCTTTGGTCGAGCTTGGCAAGGAGAAAGGGTACGAGGTGGTATGGATTGGGAAAGTCAACGCGCTCTTCGTGCGATCCGAGTATTACCCGCGATTTGAAATTGACGACAACCGCCCGGCGGTTCTGCGAACCCAGCTCATGGCCGTCACCTACATCTTCTCGGCCTACGATGGCACGGTGTTTCTGGCGGGCAGAAAGGCCCTTATCTGGCACGGCCTGCCGATGCGCGAATCCGCCGTGCAGCAATTACCGAAGTTCCTGCGAAAGTGTCTCGGCAATTACCGGGCAATCCACTGGGTCGTATACTTCGTGTATTGGGCGTATGTCGATCCGCGCAACTGGGCGCGAAAGGTTTGGGGTTACTTGAAGTCGCGCCTGCGGGGCTCGTGATCCAGGGCCAGCAAGCCGGCAGCGGCGCCCGCGCGTCTCACACTGCTGGACAAGCCAGCAGCGGCGCCCGCGCGCCGATCAGCCCGTGAAGTACACGTAGGCCCCGATGATTACGGCCAGCACCAGGGCCGAGGCCAGCACCTCGCGCCAGTCCCAGCTTGCCCGCGTGCGGCGGCGGTCTTCTTCCGTCGCCGTGCCGAAGGTGAGGCTCGCGATCTGGGCGCTGGGCGGCGGGGCCGTTATCAAGCTCACGCCCACCATGACCACGGCCGACACCAGCGTAATCAGCACGCTGAAGTACTGGAAGAAAATGTTGTTGACGATCCACAGGAATGAGCCCGGCGTGTACCCGTTCTCGAAGCCGCTGAGTTTCATGGTGACGGGCGTATCGACCAGCAGGCGGAAGAGGCCCAGGCCCAGGCCGATGGCCATGGCCCAGAAACAGCCTTTGGCATTGAGCCGCTTGAAGAACACGCCCAGGAAGAACACCACGAAGATGGGCGGGGCCAGATAGCCCTGCACCGCCTGCAGGTACTCGTACAGGCCGCGGGCGCCCATGATCACCGGGATCCAGGCCAAGGCGATGAGCACCATGACCACCGTGGCGATCCGCCCGGTGCGGACGATCTGGTGTTGCGTGGCCCCCGGCCGCCATTTCTCGTACAGGTCGACGGTAAAGAGCGTCGAGCAGGCGTTAAAGACGCCCGCCAGCGAGCCCATCAGCGCCGAGAGCAGGCCGGCCACGACGATCCCCCGCAGCCCCGGCGGCAGCAGGTACTTGACCATCATGGGAAAGGCGGCCTGGGTTTCCTTGGCTACCGGCTGGCCGTTGACCACCATCGGCGACAGCTCGGGCACCTTGCCGCTGGCGGCCAGGGCGAAACAGATCAGCCCCGGGATGAGGAACAGGTACACGGGCGAGAGTTTCAAAAAGGCGGCGAAGATGCTGCCCCGCCGGGCGATCTGCTCGTTGGGCGCGCCCAGGGCCCGCTGCACGATGTACTGATCGGTGCACCAGTACCACAGGCCGATCACCGGCGCGCAGATGGCCATGCCCAGCCAGGGGAAGCGGTCGTTGAAGTACCAGGCCTCGCGGACGATTGTTCCGGCGGAGTCTTTCTCCAGCACGGGGGCCCAGGTGCCCTCGACGCCCCGCGGGATCAGCGGCTTCCACAGGTTGAACATGTCCGAGCCGCAGATCCGCCGCAGCTCGCTCCAGCCGTGGGCCAGGTTGTGGTCGCCCAGTTTCCACAGGCCGTAGATGGTGAGCGTGGCCGAGCCGGTGATGAGCACCAAGGTCTGCACGGCGTCGTTGTAGGCCACGGCCCGCATGCCGCCCAACATGGTATAAAGGCCCGTCAGCACGATGACCAGCACCGATCCGATCCAGAAACTGTTGATGTCCAGTATCGCGGTGGCGGGGTCGTAGACCTTCATCGCCTGGAGCACGGCGCGCCACCCGGACTCGGCCAGGGCCACTTTGCCCAGCCCCAGGTGCACCTCGGGCAGCAGGGTCGAGAAGACCACCCCGCCCGCGAAAATGCCCACCGCGATCTTCGATACCACGAAGGTGACCAACGACACGATAGACAGCACGTAGCGCGAGCCGACGGAAAACCGCCGCTCGAGAAACTCGGGCATGGTGAACACCAGCGAGCGGGCATAGAAGGGCACGAACAGCCAGGCCAGCACCAGCAGGCACCAGGCGTGCAGCTCGTAATGGGCCATGGCCACGCCGTCTTTGGCCCCCGAGCCGGCCAGCCCGACGACGTGCTCCGAGCCGATGTTCGAGGCGAAGATCGAGGCCCCGATGACCCACCAGCCCAGATTCCGCCCGGCGAGGAAATAGTCGGCCGCCGTATCCTTGCTGCGGCGGACGACCCACCAGGCCACGCCCAAGAGGACGCTGAAATAGACGGCAATGGCCAGCCAATCCAACGGATGCAAGGCGCCGCGATCCAGGCCGGCCGCATCAGCCGCGAAAAGGGGAAGCAGTGTGGTCATGGGAGTGAGGTGCTAAGGGGTTGAGGGGTTGAGGGGTTGAGGGGTTGAGGGGTTGAGGGGTTGAGGGGTTAAGGGGTTAAGGGGTTAAGGGGTTGAGGGGTTGAGGGGTTGAGGGGTTGAGGGGTTAAGGGGTTAAGGGGTTGAGGGGTTGAGGGGTTAAGGGGTTGAGGGGTTAAGGGGTTGAGGGGTTGAGGGGTTGAGGGGTGAGGGGTTGAGGGGTGAGGGTTGAGCGGTGATGGTTGAGGGTTGGGAGGAAATAGCCGACGGCTAATAGCCGCAGGTTAACGTAATCCTCACGCTCCGCGTGAAGCCTGCCCTCACGCGGAGCGTGAGGAGTAGGTCCGTCCCTCAACCCCTTAACCCCTCATCCCCTCCTTGTCCATACGTGTTGTGATAGCGATGGTACCATTTTTCGGCCTCGGCGGGCGGGATGGCCGCGGGGGAACCGAGTTGGAGGGCCAGGTGAACGGTCTTGGCCACGTCCTCGGTCATGACGGCGGCCTTCAGGGCGGCCCGGGCCGACGGCCCCCAGGCAAACACCCCGTGGTTGCCCAGCAGGATGGCGGGGGCCCGATTACGATGCTTCAAGATCGCCCGCCCGATGTGGTCTACCTCGTTGTCGACGTACGGGCCGCAAGGGATCTCGACGCCGAACTCATCGGCAATCGCGGTCAGGCACAGCGGGATGGGGCGGCCGACGGCGGCAAAGGCCGTGGCGTAGTTGCTGTGCGTGTGCACGATCCCGGCCACCTCCGCCAGGTTGCGGTACAGGAACAGGTGATGCACCAGGTCTACGCTGGGGCGGAGCCGCGAGTCGAGCACGCGGCCGGTCTCCAGGTCCACCTCGACCATGTCGGCGGGCGTCAGGCGGTCGTAGTCCACGCCGGAGGGCTTAATCACCAGCCGGCCGCTGCGGCGGTCCAGCCCGCTGGCGTTGCCCGAGTGCATGGTCACCAGCCCGGCCAGCGACAGCATCCGGTTCACGTAGCAGACTTCTTCGCGGAGGTCGGCGAGGTTGGGCTGGGTCATGGGCGGCTTGTACTGGTCCCCCTCTCCCGCCGGGAGAGGGCCGGGGTGAGGGGGAAGCTGCGTTGGTCACCCATTCCCCTCACCCTAACCCTCTCCCGGAGGGAGAGGGGACCGGGCATTCCTTCCTTATGCCGTTTCCTGCCGCACCCGGTTGCGCAGGGCGATCAGGTCTTTCATAACACCGCCGAGCGAGCCGCGGTAGGCGGTAGTGCCGAAGGCGTCGTGCAGCATGCGGTACAAGCGATACAATTCGGCGTAGACCGCGGCGGCCGCCTTTCGCGGGCGGTAGACCGTGGGCTTGGTGCCGGTCATTTTCCGCTGGGCCTGACCGACGGTCTTGAAGGCCCCGCCGGCCACGGCCCCGAAGATCGCCGCCCCCAGGGCACAGGTCTGCGCCGAGCGGCTGATCTTCATCGGCCGTTGGCAGACGTCGGCGTAAATCTGCATTACCAGCGGGTTCTTCTCGGCGATTCCGCCGCAATTGACCACCTCCTTGACGGCCATGCCATACTCCTCGAAGCGGCGGATAATGGTCAGGGCCCCGAAGGCCGTGGCTTCGACCAGGGCCCGGTAAACCTCCGCCGCGGTGGTGTGCAGCGTCTGGCCGATCAACAGGCCGGTCAGCAGCGGATCGACCAGGATGGTGCGATTGCCGTTGTTCCAATCCAGGGCCAGCAGGCCGCTGGCGCCGGGGGCGAGCCGCTGGGCCTGGCGGGTGAGGTTGGCGTGGGCGTCGCCGCGGTCGCTGTAGGCCGCCGGGGTGAGCTGCTTGACGAACCAGTGGAAGATGTCGCCCACGGCCGACTGGCCCGCCTCCAACCCGTACATGCCCGGCACGATCGACCCCGGCACGATGCCGCACAGGCCGGGGATATCGGGCAGCGCCTGCTCCAGCGGGGCGACCATCATGTCGCAGGTGCTGGTGCCGATGATCTTCACCAGGCTGCCGGGCTTGATGCCGGCACCGACGGCGCCCATGTGGGCATCGAAGGCGCCGACGGCCACGGCCACGCCCGGCGGCAGCCCCACCCGCCGGGCCAACAGCGTCGCCAGGCCGCCGGCCCGGCAATCGGCTGTCAGGGCGGGGGTGGCATAGCGTTCGGCCAGCACGGCCAGGCCCGGGTCCAGACTTTCCAGCAGCGGCGCCCGGGGCAGCCCGCCCCACTGCTCGTTGTACATCGCCTTGTGCCCCGCCGCGCAGATGCAGCGCGGCAGCCGCTGGGGGTCCAGGTTTCCGGTCAAGAAGGCGGGCACGAAATCGGCCAGCTCGACCCACGAATAGGCCGCCTGGAAGACCTTCGGCGAGGTCCGGCGGCAGTGCAGGAGCTTCGACCAGTACCATTCGCTGCTATAGGTGCCGCCGCACTTGGCCAGGTAGCCCTCGCGGCTCTTGCCCGCCTTTTCGGTAATCTCGGCCGCCTCGGCATGGCTGGTGTGGTCCTTCCACAGCCAGGCGTAGGCCGCCAGGTCGTGCTGGAACTCGGGCAGCATGCTCAGCGGCATCCCCTGGCGGTCTACCGGGATGGGCGTCGAGCCGGTGGTATCCACGCCGATGCCGGCCACGCTTTCGGGCCGGAAACCGGGCTGCCGCCGGGCCGCCCGCACCGCCTTGCTCACCGCCTGGAAAAAACCCTCGATATAATCGGCCGCATCCTGCCGCGCCAGGTTGGGGTCCTTGGCATCGACCAGCACCCCCGACTCGCCGCTGGGATAGTCGTACACCGCCGTGGCCACTTCGCTGCCGTCGGACAGATCGACCACCAGCGCCCGAACGCTGTTGGTGCCATAGTCTACCCCGATCGCATACCGCCGCGCCGTCGATGTGGCAGGCATGAGTTTTGTTCCTCGCCCGGGTTCGCAGTGAGCGGCTCAAAGCCCATAGCTCAAGGCCCATAGCCGTTTGCTTGACACGCCACGATTGTACATGCTATGGTGAGTTATGTCTAACCATCGCCTGCGTGGCCGGGTGGCACGGGAAGCAGCCCGGCTGCTCCACGACCGGGACGAATCGGAACTGCACCGGGCGAAGATCCGCGCCGCCCGCCAGGTCTACCAGGGCCCCTTCCGACCCGCCGACCTGCCCACCCGCCGTGAGGTCCAAGAGCGGGTCATCCGCTTTACCGAGGCCGACCGCCGCGAGGCCGGGCCGGAGGGGCTTGGCCCCGTGCGGGGGCTGGCCGACAGCCCGCCCGGCGGCGACGAGCGCATCGGCCGCTTGCAGCACTACGCCCTGCTGCTGGAGCCCCTAGAGAAGCTCCGCGAAGGCCGCCGCGACCGGCCCGAGGGCGACGTGCTGTACCACAGCCTGCAGGTGTTCGAGCTGGCCCGGGCCCAGCGGCCCTACGACGAGGAGTTCCTGCTGGCCGCACTGCTGCACGACGTGGGCAAGGCGATCGATCCCCGCGAGCACGCCGCGGCCGCCTGCCAGGCCCTGGAAGGCTTCATCACGCCGCGGACCGCCTGGCTCGTCGAGCATCACAGCGAGGCCCTGGCCCTGGCCAACCATACGCTGGGGGCCCGCTGCCGCCGCCGGCTGCAAGCCTCCGAAGATTTCGAGGAGCTCATGCTCCTGGCCCGCTGCGACCGCGAAGGCCACGGGGCCGGCGTTGCCGTGCCCGACGTGCACGAGGCCCTGGCTTACCTCCGCGAGCTGGCCCGCACGTGCGGCGAATAATCAATAACCCTACGGCCGCCCGTTGCGAGACTCCAACGCGGCGATCTTGCTGAGCCGCCGGGCATGCCGGCCGCCGTCGAAGGGCGTCTTCAACCAGATCTCGACCAGCCGATCCACCAGCCGGTCGCCCAGCATGTCGCCCGACAGGCACAACACGTTCAGATCGTTGTGCCGGCGGCTGATCTCGGCGGTCAGGTCGTCGTAGCAGGGTGCGGCCCGGACCCCGGGAATCTTGTTGGCCACGATGCACATCCCCAGCCCGGAGCCGCAGATCAGAATGCCGCGATCGACCTCCTTGCTGGCGACTTTGCGGCCGACCAGAGCGGCGATGTCGGGGTAATCGACCGGCTCCGGCCCGTGGCAGCCCACGTCGACCACCTCCTGGCCCAGCCGCAAGAGCAGCTCGACCAGCTTGGCCCGCATGTCTACCCCTCGATGGTCGCTCCCGACCGCAATTCGCATCAAACCGACCTCGTGGCAAGGGCCCTCCCGCCGAATTCTTAATTCTAACCAACCGGCCCGTCGGACGCAATGCTCCCACCCTTTAGATGGGTGTGTGCCACTGCCGGCCTGTCCCAAGCGTTTGTCCCAATATCTGTTCGCGGGCGGCGAATAACTATAATGAGGAGGATGTATCGGAAGCCATTGCCGCGCGAGAGGTTTTCCAATGAATCAGATTGTTGCTTTACTGGCCGACGGGGAGTGGTGGTCGGTGTTTCTCAACCACAAGACAATGGGTTGCGCAGTAGGAATCGTCGCCCTCTTGGTGGTCGGAATCCCAGTTATCGCCAAGCAGTTGCTCCGCCACCGCGAACGGATGGCGATGATTGAACGTGGGATGCACCCCGATCACTTCCAGGACGAGAGCGGCCCGCAGGACCAAGCGTAGGCAATCGCCCGATTAGGAGCCGAGCCACGTCGTGGGATGGCTGCTCACGGTTCCTTGGGGTAAACGGAGTTGACCAGCAACTCGGCGCCTGAAAGGAAATAGATGCCGATGAACAAGCCCGGAACTCCGAGCAGATAGCCTTCGATGAATCCTGGGCCTCTCAGAACAAGATGCACCGTTGCCACGAAGATCAGGAAAACTGCGCACATCGTAACGAGCAGGCCGATAGTGCGCACGATCACACCGAACAGCTCAACAGGTTTCATACAGCCTCTTGGACCACCACCTGCAATCAATTATACGACGTTCCTGGTTTTCACGTCCACAGGTTCCTATCAAGCATGCGGTAGTTGATGGCCTCGTTGAGGTGCGGGGGGCGGATCGTCTCGCTGGTGTCCAGGTCGGCGATGGTGCGGGCGGTGCGGAGGATCTTGTCGTGGGCCCGGGCCGATAGGCCGAACTCGGTCATCGCCGCCTTGAGCAGGTTGCGGCACTCGTCGTCCAGGGGGCAGAACTCGCGGGTCTGGCGGTGCGACATGTCGGCGTTGTAGCGGGCCTTCGAGCCGTTCAAGCGGGCGATCTGCCGCCCGCGGGCGGCCACCACCTGGGCCCGAATCTCGGCACTGCTCGTGCCCGGCGGGCCCCCGGACAACTCGCGAAAGGGCACCGCCGGCACCTCGATGTGCATGTCGATGCGGTCCAAGAGCGGCCCGCTGATCTTCGACATGTAACGCTCGATCTGGGGAATGGTGCAATGGCAGTCGCGCCGCGGATCGCCGCGGTAGCCGCAGGGGCAGGGATTCAGCGCCGCGATGAGCATGAAGTTGGCCGGAAAGGTGGTGCTCGATAGGGCCCGCGAGATCGTTACCGTGCCGTCTTCCAGCGGCTGGCGGAGGACCTCCAGGGTGCGGCGGTTGAACTCGGGCAACTCGTCCAGGAAGAGCACGCCGTTGTGGGCCATGCTGATCTCGCCGGGGGTGGGCGTGGAGCCGCCGCCCACCAGGCCCGCATCGCTGATCGTGTGGTGCGGCGAGCGGAAGGGCCGCACCGCCAGCAGCGGCTGGCCGAGCCCCAGCCGCCCCACCGCACTATAGATCCGCGTGGTCTCGATCGACTCGGCGGGCGTCAGGTCGGGCAAAATAGTGGGCACCCGCTTGGCCAGCATGGTCTTGCCCGAGCCGGGCGGGCCGATCATCAGCAGGTTGTGGCCCCCGGCGGCGGCGACGGTCATTGCCCGCTTGGCCATCTCCTGCCCCCGTACGTCGGAGAAATCCACCTCGTAGCTCGATAACTGGCGGAACAGGTCCTCCAGCCGCGAGGGCGTGGGCTCGATCTCGATCTGGCCGGTCAGGAAGGCGACGGCCTGGGCCAGGCTGGTGACCGCGATTGTATCGATGCCTTCGACCACGGCGGCCTCGGCCGCACTATCGGCCGGCGCCAGCATGCCCCGCAGACCATTGGCCTGGGCCGCCGCCATGGCCATCGACAGTGCGCCCTTGGCCGGCCGGGTGCTGCCGTCCAGGGCCAGCTCGCCCACCACGGCATACTGCTGCAACAGCTCGGAGGAGATCTGCCCGCTGCCCAGCAGTATGCCCAGGGCGATGGGCAGGTCGAACGAGGCGGCATCCTTGGGCAGATCGGCGGGGGCCAGGTTGATCACCACCCGGCTTTGCGGCCGCTCGAAGCCCGAGTTGACAATCGCCCGCTCGACCCGGTGCGTGCTCTCCTTGACGGCCGCCTCGGGCAGGCCCACCAGCACCGTCTTGGGCAGCCCGCTGGGCGAGACGTCCACCTCGACCTCGACCGGCAAGGCGTCGATCCCCACGAGCGAAAAGGTCTGGAGTTTGGCGAGCATGGGTGAGTCCCCCTGCTCCGTTCGGAGCCGGTTCTCATCGGTCCCCTCTCCGGGAGAGGGCCAGGGTGGGCCATTGCCACTGGTAGCCGGTATTCTATCATCTTCTCGCACCGCCCGAAAGACGGTACAATAGAGGCACGAGGAGCGCCCATGGCTACCATCCAGCACGTCACCACTGCCGAACAACTGTTTGCCGCCGGCGATATCGGGCGCTGCGAATTGGTCCGCGGAGAATTGATCATGATGTCGCCGGCAGGATCGGAGCACGGCTGGATTGTGACGAATATCACGGCGCCGTTGGCGGTGTTCGTCAAGCAGAATTCGCTGGGGCGGGTCTTTGGGGCCGAAACCGGCTTCCGCATCGGGCACGATCCCGATACGGTCCGCGCGCCGGACGTGGCCTTCGTCACCGCGGAACGAATCGGCGGCAAGCTGGCGGCGGGTTTCTTTCCAGGCCCGCCCGACCTGGCCGTCGAGGTCCTTTCGCCCGACGATCGCGCCGGCGAAGTGCTGGCTAAGGTGCAGGATTGGCTCGACGCCGGCTGCCGCGCCGTTTGGGTGGTCGATCCGCGGACCAGCACCGTCACCGTGTACCGCAGCCGCAGCGAGATCGCCGTCCTCGGCACATCGGAAGCCCTCAGCGGTGGCGATCTGCTGCCCAACTTCAGCCTGCCGGTGAGCGAGCTCTTTCAAGGATAACGGCAAGCACCGCCCTACGCACTGAAGAGCACGCGCCAGTCCAGCGAAGACAACCAGGAGCGAGCAGGGGCAGACTTTCAACATTCAGTTTGCGACGCCGGCGGGCTCTGGCAGAATGTCGGCATGCCCCGACCGCTACGCATCGACTTCCCCCGACGCCAGCTAGCGCGTCATCTCCCGCGGCCTCGGGCGGGCCCACCAGCACCGTCTTGGGCAGCCCGCTGGGCGAGACGTCCACCTCGACCTCGACCGGCAAGGCGTCGATCCCCACGAGCGAAAAGGTCTGGAGTTTGGCGAGCATAGTCCACTCGTCCCCCTCTCTCGATGGGGCGTGGAGTTGGGTTTCCGATTCATCCCCCCGTCCCACCGGGAGAGGGTCGAGGTGAGGGCGGTGCACAGCGTAAGCGGTATTCTATCATCTTCTCGGACCGCCCGATAGAAGGTACAATAGTTCGCGGAGGAGTCGCTTATGCTTGATTTCGACGCGATTGTTTCGGCAGCTTCACAGCTTCCTGTGGCCGATCGGCTGCGGCTGATCGACCAGCTTGCGGCCTCGGTTCCCGACGATCAGCCCCCGTCGCTCTCGGAGCAATGGATGGCTGAGATCGCTCGACGCTCGAAGGAGATCGATAGCGGCGCGGTCACGACGGAACCCTGGGACTCGATCCGCAGTCGCCTGTTCGACAAACACGGGGTGGAAGGTGCGAGTTGACTTTCATCCGGCCGCGACCGACGAGTTGGAGATTTCTGCCGATTGGTATGCTCAAAGGAGCCCGGCCGCGGCTCTCGGTTTTGCGATTGAGGTTGATGCCGCACTGAAGAAGATCGAGAGTGATCCGGCACGGTTTCCGCACATCGACCAGCGGCATCAGGCATGTGGCGTACATCGATACCCGTCTCAGATCGTATTCCGTAATGACGGCACCGGGATCTACGTTGTCGCGATTGCGCACGCAAAGAGGCGCCCCAATTATTGGCGTGAGCGAACATGATCTAACTGTTCCGCAGTGCCAGGGCGGAAAATAGGGCGGAACGGTTGAAGAAAATCGTTCTGACCCCTTTTACCTTTCGGGCGGGCCGCGGAAGTGCCTTTGGATTCGAGTGAGACATCATGCTCAAGGACATTGTGGAAGCCCGGGCGATGGAAGGATACAAGGCTTATCTGCGGTTTGAGGACGGTGTCGAAGGGATGGTCGATCTGGGCCGCCTGATTCGTTTCGAGGGTGTGTTTGCCCCTTTGCGTGATCCGGATGAGTTCGCCCGAATGACGGTGAACCGCGATCTGGGCACCGTCTGCTGGCCCAGTGGCGCCGACTTGGACCCCGACGTCCTGTACGCCGAAGTCGCGGGGCAACCGATCGCGGCATTCGGCGGGAAGCCAACGGCGGTTTGAGGAACGCTTTGCGGGTTGTCCGGTCGGCGTGATGCCGATACGTTCCCGTTTCGCGCGACTTGCCGCTTATGGGCCGCGAAGAAATAGGCTGACCAATCAGGGTGGCACGCCCTGAGGCACGAAGGGCGTGGTTAGGACCGGCCGAAAAACAAGTTCCGCATTTCCCGTACTCCTCTCGCTCCGCGAGAGGGATGGCATCACGCGGAGCGTGATGAGTACGGAAGTAATTTGTCGGCCCATACTACGGCCGAAAGACCACGCCCTTCGCTGCGCTCAGGGACGTGCCACCCTCGTTGGAATCTGTTCAAGTTGTTCTTTCGTGGTTCCTCTTGGTCTTATGCCTCCGGCGGGCTGGCCGGCTGGCCGGCCTTCCTCAGCCGCGGGTAGGTTGTGAGCAGGAACAGCAGAAGCGGCAGGGCGCCCAGCACGATGATGATCGTATCGGGCACGACCCGCCAGAAGCCCAGCGTCTGCACCAGCGGCAGCTCGTAGAACTCGGCGCTGCGGCACCACCAGAAGCCCTGCTCGTAGGCGTACCATACCTGCAGCATGCCGATCGGCAGCAACCCGGTGGTAAACATCAAGACCAGCCCCAGGTTCAGGCCCCAGAAGCTCGTCATCAGGATGCGGTCGCTCCAATACTTGTTCTCGACCAGGCCCCGCCAGGAGAACAGGATCAGGGCGATGGCCAGCATGCCGTAGACGCCGAACAGGGCCGTGTGGGCGTGATTTGTCGTCAGGTATGTGGCGTGCTCGTAGTAGTTGATGATGGGCAGGTTGATGAGGAAGCCGAACAGGCCCGCCCCCACGAAATTCCACACGCTGCTGGCCGTAAGGAAGTACAGCGGCCAGCGGTAGGGGAACTGGCGGCCCTCCTCGCGGATCGAGCGGTACTCCATCCACGCCCGAACCACCAGCAGGATCAAGGGAATGGGCTCCAGCGAGCTGAACACGCCGCCGATGGCCAGCCAGAAGCTCGGCCCGCCGTACCAGAAATAGTGATGGGCCGTGCCGGGAATGCCGCCCAGGAACACCAGTACGGCCGTCAAATAAGCGACGCGGAGGGCCGAGCGGGCCGAGACCAATCCCAGCGTAACCAGGAACAGCGAGATAACGGCCACGCCGAAGAACTCGAAAATGCTCTCGACCCAGATGTGCACGACGAACCAGCGCCAGTAGTCGGCCACGGTGAGGTGAGTGCCGCGGCCATAGAACAGGCCGAAGCCGAAGAACAGCACCACGAAAACCGCGCTAAAGACGTAGAAGGTGATTAGCGCCCGGCGGTCGGCGGCCTCCGGCGTCTCGCCGGCCTTGCGCCATAGGGCCGGGGCCATGGCCCGATAGACCACGACCAGCCAGAACAGCAGTCCGCCGAAGAGCAGCCATTGCCAGAGCCGGCCCAGCTCGAGATATTCCCAACCCTGGTGGCCGAGCCAGAACCAGACGTGCTCGCCGAAGCGGTTGAAGAAGCCCTTGATGCCCAGCACTTCGCCCGTCAGGCTGCCCACGGCCACGGCCACGGTGGCCACGAACAGGATATTGACCAGCAGCCGTTGGCCGCGGGGCTCGCGGCCGGCCACCAACGGCGCCAGGTACACGGCCGTGCCCATCCACGACACGGCGATCCACAGGATGGCCAGTTGCAAATGCCAGCTCTTGGCCCAGCTATAGGGGTACATCTCGCCGATGAACTTTATATAGAAGCTGCCGGGATGGATCGTATAATGGGCCAGCAGCCCGCCGTTGAAGATCTGCACCACGAACAGCAGCCCGGCAACGAGGAAGAACTTGGCGGCGGCCAGTTGGCTGGGCGTGACCGGCGCGGCCAACAGCCGGTAGCCGGCCTGCACGGCCGTCGATTCGCCGTAGAAGAAGCCGTGCCGGTGGACGACGTAGATCACAATGCCCAGCACGGCCAGCAGGGCGATGATCGAGGCCAGGCTCGACAGCAGGGCCTCGGTCGAGGCCGTGCCGCCCAGCGTGCGGTCCGAGGGCCAGTTGTTGGTGTAGCTGTAGTTCTGGCCCGGGCGGTTGGTGCCCGCCGCCCAGGCGGTCCAGAAGAAGAAGTCGGCCAGGTCACGCCGCTCGCCGGCCGTGGGCACCGTGCCCGGCAGAAAACCGTAGTGCGCATCGCCTTGGGCGAACTCCTGCTCCCAGAACTGCCGCATCTGGCCGAAGGCGTAGGCCTGGCCGGGCGTCAGCTCCAGGGTCTGCGTCGGCTCGTCGTAGCGGTTGGTGCGGAGCTCCTTGGTGACGGTCGTGTCCAGCTCGTCCAGCTCGGTCCGCCGCCGGGGCGGCAGTTGCCGGAAGGCCTCGGCGGGCGGCTGCGCCGGGGCGGCCCGGTGATACTGCCGCACCAGCTCGCCCAGGCAGTGCAGCGTGTAGGCCGAAAAATCCATGCCCCGCAGCGTGCCGTGCCCCCATACGCTGCCGTGGTCCATCAGGCCGTATTTCTGGTAGACGTCCTGGCCGCGACGAATGGCCGCCCCGTCGGTTGCCGGCCCGCCGGCGGCGACGACCTTCTCGGGAATGGGCGGTACGCGGTCCTTGGCATAGTGCCCGCCCACGAGCAAGATTCCCATGCTCACGATAAACGTCAGTACGGCGGCGTTGCGGAGTCCCTTGGTTCCCATCGTGATTCTCCTTGGCACGGCAGAGGTGGGTAAGGCGCCGCGAAAAAATAGCTTGAGCAACTTCCAGCGGGGGTGGCACGTCCCTGAGCGCAGCGAAGGGCGTGGCTTTTCGCACCGCGCCACGCCCTTCGTTCCTCAGGGCGTGCCACCCTAATTGGTCACCATATTTCTTCGCGGCTCCTAACCGTTCACAGGCCGAAGGGGTTCTCCCCTTCAATTCAACAATTGTCCCTTCCGCCCGGGCACTGTCAACCGGCCCCGCCCGGCAGTGTGTGGCCGCGTTTCCGGCAAGATAATGCCGCAAGACCGGGCGGCATCCTGCTATCTTCTCGCACCGCCCGAAAGACGGTACAATAGAGCCGCGAAAGGCGCCCATGGCTACCATCCAGCACGTCACCACTGCCGAACAACTGCTTGCGGCCGGCGATATCGGGCGCTGCGAATTGGTCCGCGGAGAATTGATAATGATGTCACCGGCAGGATCGGAGCACGGCTGGATTGTAATGAATATCGGGGTGCCGTTAGGGGCGTTTGTCAAAAAGCATTCACTTGGGCGGGTCTTCGGGGCCGAAACCGGCTTCCGCATCGGGCACGATCCCGATACGGTCCGCGCGCCGGACGTGGCCTTCGTCATCGCGGAACGAATCGGCGACAAGCTGGCGCCGGGTTTCTTTCCAGGCCCGCCCGACCTGGCCGTGGAGGTCCTTTCGCCCGACGATCGCGCCGGCGAAGTGCTGGCTAAGGTGCAGAATTGGCTCGACGCCGGCTGCCGCGCCGTTTGGGTGGTCGATCCGCGGACCAGCACCGTCACCTTCTACCGCAGCCGCAGCGAGATCGCCGTCCTCGGCACATCGGAAACCCTCTGCGGTGGCGATCTGCTGCCCAACTTCAGCCTGCCGGTGAGCGAGCTTTTTCAAGGATAGGGGAGCACACGATGGCGAAAAGCAGGTTCTTCGCGGTCTTGGCGGTGATGATACCGCTTGTGTTCTGTGCCGCCGCCGGGCCTTGCCGGGCCGAGCCGCCCGCCGCCGACGTCGAGCGGGATCCCCTGGTCCTGGCCCACCTGGAGCGATTCCAGGATTGGAAGTTCGGCCTGATGATGCACTGGGGGATCTACAGCCAGTGGGGCTGCATCGAGTCGTGGCCGCTGGTCGAGGTGGACCGCTGGGCCCGGCCCGACGACCTGCGACCCTGGCTGGAGCGGAACAAGGATTTCGCCCGCTTCGTCGGCGATTACCGCCGGCTGAACACGACCTTCTCGCCCCGCAAGTTCGACCCCCGGCAGTGGGTCGCGGCGGCCAAGGCGGCGGGCATGAAATACGTGGTCTTCACCACCAAGCACCACGACGGTTTCTGCATGTTCGACACCCGCCAGACCGACTATCGCACGACGCACGCAAGCTGCCCCTTTCACGCCGACCCGCGGGCCGACGTGGTCAAGGCCGTGTTCGATGCCTTCCGCCAGGCGGGTTTCGGCATCGGGGCCTACTACTCGAAGTCCGACTGGCACCACGCCGGATATTGGTCCCCCGAGTGGCCGCACAAGGACCGCAACGTGAATTACGACATCCGCAAGTACCCCGAGAAGTGGCAGACATTCGTGGCCTTCACGCACGCGGTGGTCGAGGAGTTGATGAGCGGTTACGGGCCGATCGACATCCTGTGGCTGGACGGCGGGCAGGTCCGCCCGCCCGAGCAGGACATCGACATGCCGCGGCTGGCGGCCATGGCCCGCCGGCACCAGCCGGGCCTGATCGTCGTCGACCGCACGGTCGGCGGCCGCTACGAGAACTATCGCACGCCGGAACAAGAGGTCCCCGAGCGGCCCCTGAAGTGCGTCTGGGAGAGTTGCCTTACGATGGGCGACCAGTGGTCCTATAAGCCCGACGATAAGTACAAGTCCACGCGTACGCTCATCCACCTGCTGGTGAACATCGTTTCCAAGGGCGGCAACTTCCTGCTGAACGTGGGGCCCGACGCCGACGGCCAGTTTCCCCCCACGGCCCTGGCGCGGCTCGACGACATCGGCCGCTGGATGCGGGTGAACTCGGCGGCAATCTACGGCACGCGGGCGGTCGCGCCGTATAGCGAAGGACGCATCCGTTGGACCCGCAAGGACGGCACGATCTACCTCATCCTGCTGGCCGAGAAGGGCGAAAGCGGCCCGCCGCCGCAAGTCAAGGTGGCCTCGGTGAAGCGCGCCAAGGCGGTCCGCCTGCTCGGCGCCGACCAGAGCCTGGCTTGGCGAATCGACAACGCCGGCCTGACGGTAGACATCCCGGCCAGCATTCGCCGCGCGCCCCCCTGCGAGCACGCCTGGACCCTGGAAGTGACCGGCCAGTAAGGTCGTAATTGGCGGGTGTATTGACCGGTTGCAAGTTTCTTTTTCCGTTTGCGGTCCGTCCGGTCAACCGCGAAGCGGTTGTATACCACAGCCCAGGGTTGCCGCGGTACGCGGCTACCCTGGGTGGCAGTTTGCATAAGCAGTCGAACCCTGTAAGGGTTCCACCGAACCTTGTGCAACCCCTTCAGGGTTGGAACAGCGATTTCGAACCCCCAACTTGAGGCGGCCTAAAAGGAGTGGCGTATGCTGCAGGACGGTTCACGCCAACCGCCTGAGCGGTCGCACGATAAGGCAGGGTTAACGATCCTTGTTCGCAAGGCTTGGTCTCACCGCGGCACTAGGGCGAGTATTGTCGGCGCGCTTACACTGCTGGCCTTGGATGCGGGGCTCGGCGTGTCGTTCTATTGCTCGTCCGTCGCCCGTCGAAGCGGACTTGACCACGCGGCAGCCACCAACTCTAATTCTGAGGTCGGGTGTCTTGAACGAAGGCAATTATGAATGGGCGAGACCACCGCGGGCCGGGTCATTTTCGGCGACCCTGGCGCGGAACCGCTGCTGGGCGTCACCGCCCTGGAGTCCGTCGGCATCATGGTCGATCCGGCCAACAAGACCCTCAAACGCCTGCCGGCGATCCCGCTCAAATAGGCGACCAGTACCGCTACGCTGGCCGATCGTGCTCCAGGAACGGGGGAACAAAACGGCGGAACAAACGGGAGTCGTCCCATATTTGGATGGTCGGGTTGTTTCGTGCGTTATCTATCTTGCCAATATCGAACCTGTCGCCCTTCTCCGCCGTTTCTATAAGGTATTGGAACGCAACACCTTGCGGCGACCGGAGTGACCGGCCTGTACCGCAGGTTGTTCCCGGATCGCGGCGTCGGGGGACAAGAGCTCGCCGGACGCCGCGGCGCTCTGATGGCAATGGGCCCTGGCGTTCGGTAGAATAGGTCATAAGAGCAGGTAAGAGGAAACTGTAGGGAGATGCAATGACTGAAGATGAATTGCTTGAGCGCATCACGGTGGACCCGGCGATTTTCTCGGGCAAGCCCATCATCCGCGGCATGCGGATGGCCGTCGAACATCTGCTCGGAATGCTGGCGGCAGGAGACACTCCCGACCGGTTGCTTCGCGAGTATCCGTTCCTGGAACCAGCCGATATCCAGGCGTGTTTGGCCTACGCGCATCGGTCGATGGCAGGTGAGCAAGTGCAAGAGCGCATTGCAGGGGCCCAGGCCTCATGAAGTTCTTGCTCGACGTCTGCGTGTCGTCGCGCTCGCTGGAAACTTTCCTTGCCGGAAGAGGGCATGACGTGTTGTCGGCCGTGACCGTCGACCCCAGGGCCAGCGACGAACGGTTACTAGGTCTGGCACTTCAAGATGGGCGTGTGCTGGTGACCGAGGACAAGGACTTCGGTGAACTCGTCTTCGTCCGTAGGCTGCCGCACGGCCCCATCGTCCGGCTGGTGGAACTGACTGTGGATCAACAGGTCGGCGGCATGACCGAGCTGCTTGACCGCCACGCGGCGGAACTCACCGGCCCGGTCGTGATCACCATCACGCGCGGCCGTATCCGAATTCGACGATAGGTGAGGCCTGGTGGAAAACGTATTGACGCAACACATCACCAAGACCCCTGGCGCATGCCGCGGGCCGGGTCGTTTTCGGCGCGCCGGGCGCGGAACCGCTGCTGGGCGCCACCGCCCTGGAGTCCGTCGGCATCATGATCGATCCGGCCGACAAGACCCTCAAACGCCTGCCGGCGATCCCGCTGAAATAGGCGGCGAATCCCGCTGTGCTGGCCGATCGTGCTCCAGGAGCGCGTTGGGGGGCGGGAGTCTTTACTGTTGCCTATTTGGCCAACAACGACTCCCGACCGCTCATCTTCCCCCGACGAGCCCCGCGCTTACGCAACCACGCGACGTGGCCGCATCGGCTGTTGTGCCCACGCATTTGCTACACCGCGAACGTCCGCGTCCGCGCGGGTTCAACCGCCATAGGCAATGGCAACCCCAAGTAGGACGCCCCACACGAACAGAAGTACGACGAAGAACGGCTGACTGGAGCCTGGCGCTCCGCGCCAGAAGGGCAAGCCCTCGGGCAGATCCGTATGCGGCTTGACCCAGCCACTGCCCGTCGGAAAGTGTTTTTCGAGCTCAACGAGAAGGCTCTTCCAATGGCGGTGCCAGGTCCAGAGACCCTTAAAGACAAGCAGGGACCAGAGCGAGGCGGCGGCACCAAGGAGCGAGATTCCAACGGCAAACGCGCGCGAGAGCGCGTGGGGCTTGACGGTGGCGAAGAAGAACCCGAAAGCAGCGAACAGGGCGAGGTGCAGGCCAACGAGAATGTTGAACCGTGACCAGATGCCGTCACCCTCCTGATTAAGCTTCGCCCACAACAACTCGTACAAGCGGAACTGTTCTTTCGGACCGAATGGACTGGTCTGGCTTGGATCGCTCATTCTTGGGCCCCCTTCTTCAGTCCTAACGAGCCGGTTCAGCGGCGGCGCGCACCGCCGCGCGCTGCAATCGATAGTCAACCATTATGATTCTCGCCGATACGTGGCGAGGATGGCCCGCACATACGCGCGTATCCTCGTTCGCGTTTTCGAGCGACGACATAAACGGCCGCACGTACCCGTCCGTGTACGGTTCAGGACAGATCTCCAACCGCCGGTAGGCGTCGCAGATCTCGTGGGGGATAACCTTGGCCTCCAGCTTAGCCACAGCGCTTCTCGGGAGCTGCGTGGCAATCGTCGTGCAAGTGTTGCAGAGAAGCTGGTATCCCTTGCCGCTGCTGGCTATGGGCTTGCGCGCGAACGGCACCTTAATCCAGATGCCAGCGTGCTGTTCCCCAACAAGATGGAACGTCATCGAGCGACACTTCACGCAAGGGTAGAGAACGGGCGCTATGAGAGACAGGACCGTAACCGGACATCGGGCGCCGTAGTCCAGGTCGCCTTTGAGTATTCCCATTTCGTCCCGAATTGCCATAGCCGAGCCTCCCTGGGATTTCTTACATCCAGTCAGGCACGAACGCCTGCATGCAGGTCTTAATGAGAACCGCCTGGAGTTGGACGTGGTTTGTCAGGCGGATGTGCCGGTTCGCCTGCATCTCGCCGCACGTGTTCGCGGTGTTTGCCAAAGCCATTATGTATTCCCCGTCCTCCGTCCGGCGCCCCGCGAAGTAACGAAACAGCGAGTGGACCGCCGAGGGTCCATAATATAGCACCCCAGTTGCGAGGAAGCCGAAACCCTTTTGCGAAAAGTCAAGTTTCATCCGGTGATCCGCCAAGGTCAATCCACTGAGAAAACGCTTACGGCCGCTCGTCCCAGGGTAGGGCACGATGCGGGGTGTCGCCGTGAGCAGGTCGCGCGACGCTTCGGCGATCAATCGACCAATGAGACGCAGGTGCTGCGCAAGCACGTCGGTCACCTGATTGGTCCCAAGGTTGCTAATCATACGGATCGCGAAGGCGCCGGCGAACGCCAGTTCAGCAAATTTCTCGTCCGAGTCCGATGCGCTCGTCTCGTGGAAGATCGAGAGCACCTCCTGCTCGTGGAAGTTTATCTCGGCGTTTATCCCAATCTGATTCATGCCTGCCGCGCCCCGGCCGCGGGGCCTTTCCGTTTTTCGCCCGCGGCCCCTGCCCTACGCGAATTAGGGGCCCCGTTACGAAATTACGAGAATTCGCCACCGGCTCGTACCGGCCCATTGTCCCAAGCCGCGGCGCTGCTGTCAACGCTGTGGCCAGGGCAGAAAGCGGGTTACCGAGCAAAGGGCCGCACAAAAGGACAAAAGCGGTCGGGAGGAAAGCGCCGGGATAGACCGGCATGGAGTAGCGGATGAAAGAGCCGCATAGGAAAGGAGTAGCGAACCATCCTAACCCCGAGTCATGCGCCGGCGGTGGTAACATCGCGGGTG
>JBEKTY010000148.1:0-20320 GCA_049515555.1 Thermoguttaceae bacterium | reverse complement strand
GGCTGGCATCAGAGCACCTCCATGCGAAAACCTCGACGGCTTGCGTGGCAACCGCGCCACAACAAAAGACATCAATGGAACAAAAACCGCCAAATGACACCAGACCAGTTCTCACCCACCCAGGTCGGGTCTCATTTTCCGGCGGTTTGTTCGCGTTTGCTCGCCTTGGAATAGAATAGAAATGAGACCCGACCCCGTTTATTCCCCGGCTAACCGTGAAGCGCCTGTTGCAGCGCCTTGAGGTAGGCCGTGCCGTGTTTCTCCTCCGGCAGGAGGTACGAGCCTTCCGTCCATTCATTCCAGGCGTTGACGAAGATCGCCGGAGGCCGCTGGGAGTCGGCGGCAACGTGCTCGGCCGCGAGCTGGCACAGGCGACCGAATCGCTCGGGCGTGTTGCCGACGACGACGTGGCCGTAAGGATAGCGGGGCTTGGCGAAGGGGAAAGGCACGTTGTGCTCACAGCGCGGCGTGACGTCCCAGCCCATCGTGACCACCGGGCAGTGCGGCAGCGGCGTGCCGGCCATGGCCTGCCACGCCCGCGTGTGGGCGTGGATCAGATCCTCGTAGTCTTGAGTCAGGTTGGGCGCGGTCTTGCCGCTGTCGGTGACGTTGTAGGTCGTCGTCGAATGGAACCCGGCCTCCAGACATGGGGCCGCCTGCTGCGGACTCCAGAGCATGGCGTTCCAGTGCATAGGCGGCAAACCGGCCCGCTTGAGCTTGCCGTCGATATCGGCCAGGAGCGAGCGGGTCTGGAGCGGGCCGCCCAGTTGTCGGATGAAGTCTTGCGGGACGAAAAGGCTGAAGAACAGCCGGTCGCCCACCCGCCAGTAGTTCGGCTGGCGAAAGTAGTGCTCGATCGAGTAGTCGATTACCCGCGCCAGGTCGGCGCACGAGTGGCGGATGGGGAGCCAAGAGTTCCACGGCTTGTCGTAGGGCGCGGGGAAGTAGTCGCTCCAGAGGTGGTTGGCCCACATCAGGGCGAACTTCAGGCGGCCGCGGTTGGGGGCCTTGAGGAAGCCCTTCTCCAGGGCCTCTTCCATGAGCCGCACGCCCGAGTACCAGTACCAGTCGAACAAGAACACGTCGATACCGCTGTCGGCGGCCAGCTCGATCTCCCGTTGCGACCATTTGGGGTCCGCTTCATCGAAGAAGCCCCACGAAGGACGCAGCGGCTGACGGTGGCCGGGGAAACGCGGGGGGGCGGTCTTGAGGAGTTCCCACTCGCACCAGCCGTAGCCGTGCCAGGCGTCCATGTGGTCGTAGCGATGCCACAGGGGACAGTAAATAGCGGCGACCTCGGGGCGGCGGCGGGCAGCCGCCGCGTTGTCGGCCCCGAATGCGCAATGCGCGGCCAGCGGCAGGCCGAACGCCGCTCCCGTTGCCGCTGCGCCCCGGATGAAGTCCCGACGACTGACCGAATTGTTTTCTGACACGATAGCCTGCTCCTGGCAACGTGGCCCGATGTGCCGGCCGGCCGCGCTGGCCGGTCGCGACGCACTCCGCAAATGCTACTGCCCGGCCGCCGCATCGGCCGAGAGCTTCTTCCAGGCCTGGATCGAGCGGCTGAGAATCGCGCGGCGATCGCCCTTGATGCCGTAGGCGATGATGCCGATCGGTCCGCGGTAGTCCAGCTTCCGCAGGGCCTTGAGCACGGCGCCGACGTCGAAGGTGCCTTCGCCCAACACTTGAATCCAACTGGCGAGGTTCCCTGAAGCGTAGCCCGAGGTGCCGTTGATGGTGACCATCGTCAGGTAAGGCCGGGCCATCTTCAGCACGCGGTCCAGGTTCTGGGCGTCGTCGACGGCCAGGAAATGGCAGAAGGTGAACGTCACGCCGACGTTGGGCCGATCGGTCTTCTTCGCCAGCCGCACTACGTCTTCCATCCGCTCGGCGTAGCAGCCCTTGTGCGGATACAGCGAGACCGCCACGCCGGATTGCTTGGCGATGTCGGCGATTTCCCGCAATAGCTCGACGGCCCGCTCATCGCCCGCGGTCGACGACGGCTTGTATTTCCTTGTGCCGACCACCAGCCACACCAGTGTGCCGTGCCCTTTGAGCTTCGGGATAAGCTGTTTGAGCTGCGGATCGTAGCCGCGGTCGCCCGGATCGACAATGAGGTCGGTGTACACGGCCAGCAGCTTCTCTTTGCGCTCTTCGAGGGTCTGGAGCAACTCCATGGCCCCGCCCAGCCCGACGTGGGCCATCCCCGCGTAGCCCAGCTCTGCCAGCATGGGGGCCAGCTCGAGCTGGGCCTTGAGGGTGCCGGATTGCTGATCGGTGCCGATGCCCACGCAATAGGCGTAGAAGGGATTGGGCAGTGCCGGGGCGCCGGCCGCGCTGTCGGCCGCCGAGGCGGCGGCGCACTGCCATCCCGTGAGGGCCGCCAAGGCCAAGCCCGGTACCGACCACCTTCGACTTGCACTTCGCATTGCGTTCTCCTCGTTGTCTGGAGTTTCGCCGGGAGCGGGCCTCCCAGCCTGGTTGTGAGCTAAGAGCACTCAGGGTACTTCAGGCGCCGCCGGTTGTCCAGTGTCATACATCCTGGCAAGGCACTGTTGCGCGACTCTGGTCCCAACCTGGGCTGCGCAGCGGCCGCGGCCACCCCCGGCGGCCAAGGTCTTTCGCACGGCGCAGCCCGCGGTACAATGAAACACGGCATACCAACATTCCGGTCGGGCAGCCGGCCGAGGAGGTGCACGATGGGACTGACGCAGATTTCGGCGATCGGACTGGCGGCGATACTGGCGTGGGCAGATCCCCCGAAACCCTACGTCGCCATAACGATCTCCAAGCCGACGACGTACATCACCGAGCCCTTGCGCAAAGACGGCTATGTGGATTACGTCGCCGCGCTCAATCAGCGCTTCCGGGCGGGCGTTACGCCGGAGAACAACGCGGCCGTGCCTTTCCTGAAGGCCATGGGGCCCGGCGAGATCGGCCCGAGGTATCGCGACCAGTATTGCAAGATGCTCGACATCGAGCCGCTCCCCGAGAAGGGCGACTACTACGTCAGGCTCGACCAGTACTCGAAGGGATTAAAGGACGCGGAGAAGCCCGCCGCCGGGGCCGGCGAGAAAGGGCGCGAATTGCTTTGGAAACAACAGACTCAGGCCATGAAGCGCCCCTGGTCGAAGAAGGAATTCCCCATGCTGGCCGGCTGGCTGGCCGCCAACGAGAAACCCCTGGCATTGTTGGTCGCGGCCTCGAAGTGCCCGCGGCGTTACGATCCGCTCATCTCGGGGGATGGCTCTGTAATCGCCGCTCTTTTGCCGGCCGTGGACCAACACCGGGAAGCTGCGCGGGCCTTGACTGCGCGGGCGATGCTGCATGCGGATGAGGGCAGAATAGCCGAGGCGTGGGAGGATCTGCTGGCCTGCCATCGTTTGGCAAGGTTGACCGGCCAAGGGCCGACGTTGGTCAACGCATTGGTCGCCATTGCCGTGGACGCGACGGCCTGTGCCGGGGACCAGGCCTTGTTGCAGCACGCGCGGCTCACACGAGACCAGATTGCCAGAATGCGGGCCGATCTCGACAAACTGCCGCCGCTGCCCAAGATGGCTGGCAAGATCGACGTGGCCGAGCGGTTCATGTACCTTGACGAAGTGCGAATTGTCGCCCGGCAAGGGTTAACTTTACTGGCCGAGTTGGCTGGCGTCAGCAGACCCAAGGTTGCATTCAAGTCGCTGTTCGACACAGCGGCCGGTACGGGGGTCGACTGGGACCAGGTGCTTCGCATGGGCAACTCCTGGTACGATCGGGTGGCCGACGCCTACGGCAAGCCCACGCCGGCCGAGCGCCGAGCGGCCCTGGGCAAGATCGACGGCGACATCCGCAAACTGGCCGAGGCGACCAGGGACTGGAAATCGCTGGGGCTGTCGATGCTAAGCGGCCCGCGAAACGCCATTTCCGAGCGGATCGGCCAGGTCTTTGTGTCCCTGCTTGTGCCGGGCATTTCGTCGGCCGCCAACGCCGAGGACCGTGGCGTGATGCAGTTCGAGCTGAACAGGCTGGCCTTCGCCCTGGCCGCGTATCACGCCGACCACGGCTCGTACCCGGCGAAGCTCGCGGACCTGGCGCCCCAGTACGCCGCGGCGGTTCCCAAGGACATCTTCAGTGCCTCAGAGCTGCATTACCGGCCGGAAGGCGGCGGCTACCTGCTCTACAGCGTGGGCGTCAACGGCAAGGACGACGGCGGCAAGGGCGTGGGCGACCGCAAGGGGGCGGAGGACTGGGACGACCTGGCCGTCCGCGTGCCGGCGGCCGCGGGGCAGAAGCAGTAGCCTGCAGTTCGGCGCGGGTCTCCCGACCCCGCCGCAGCCCGACCGAAGGTCTCCGCGAATAAGGAGACCTTCGGTCGGCGGCGTGGCTCGGTCGGAGACCGGCCACAACGAAAGTTATTCTGACGCGATCTCCTATCGGGCAGTGGCAGCCGCGATCTTCGCGTCCGGTACGCCCAGCGCTCGCAGCACACCGGTAGCCATGATGGCATCGCCCAGCGGTTTCATGTGTACGCCGTCGCCGGTAAGCCAGTTCTTGCCCTTTTGGTCGGCCGGTTTCTGCTTCAGGGCCGTCAGGAACATGCAGTGCAGATCGACCAGTTGGCATCTCTTTTCGGCGGCGATCTTCTTTTGGGCTTCCACGTACAGCGTCAGCCGCTTGTTGCCCTCCGCGCTGGCGTCTTCCTGAATGACGGTGGGCGTCAGCAGAATGACCTTGATGCCCGCCTTCTGTGCCTCATCGACCATCTTGGCCACGTTTTCCTGGTAGGCGGCCAGCACCTTCTCATCGTGGGGCTTGCCCAGGCGGTGCCACACGTCGTTGATGCCGATGTTGATGGTCACGAAGGCCGGCTTGAGCTGCAGCACGTCCCTGGCGAACCGCTGCACCAGGTCCTCGGCCTTCTGGCCGCTGATCCCCTTGTTGATCACCTTGGGGATCTTCAAGTCGGGATACTGTTGGGCCAACACCGCATCAATATCGCGCAGGTATCCTCCGCCCGCGGTGATCGAGTCGCCCATGGCCACGATTTGATCGCCGGCCTTGATCTGCAATTCCTTGGGGCAGTCGGCCGGAGCCGGGCCTACCAACGCCAGAGCCACCGCGAACAGCTTTGCGACGAACGCCACGCCACACCTCCTTCATTTGACACTCATCATCGACGGCTACCGTGGAACCGATCCACGCTCGCGACGCGGTCAAGTGTAATCCAACGTGCGGCCATTGCAAGCGAAGGCCGGATTTTTTCGGCCGGCGGCCTCTGCAACGGGGTCTTTCATGCACGCTGCCAGTTCGCGCCGGCGTGGCGCCCGGCGATCTCCAGGCGGGAGAGCCGGCAAACCTATCCGCCCAGCTCGACGGCCGTCTTTTCGTAGAAAGCGATGCATTGCCGAAGGGCGGGCAGGGTGTCTCCCTGGCGCTCGTACTCGATGGCGATCACCGGCTTGATCCCTTGCCGGCGGACTTCCTTGAGGATTCCCGCCACGTCGCTCTTGCCCGTACCCCACGGAACCTCCTCGCCGCCAACCTTGCCGAACTCGTCGACGTCCTTAAGATGGAAGCTAATGATCCGGCCCTCCAACAGCTTCAGGCAGTCGACCGGTTTCAGTCCTGAGCGGACCCAGTGGCCGGTATCGCAGCAGGCGCCAAGGCGCTTCGTTCGGCCTTTGGTCACCTCGACAATCTTCTCGGGATTCCAGTACACCGACGAAGGCTTGGGATGGTTGTGGATGGCGATCGAGATCCCGTACTCGTCGCAGAGCTTCTCCATGAGGTCCATCGCGGCCGGCGCCGGCTCGGAGACGAAATACTCCATGCCCAGGTCCTTGCCGAACTCGAACTTCTTTCGCGCCGCGGCCTCGTTGTTGGGAAGGTCGGCCATGTAGCAGCTCAGGAGCTTCAGGCCCAGGTCGTTCAGGCGTTGCTTCACCCGCTTGCGCAGCGCCGCGGGCATCGTTTCGTTCATCTGGCCGTCGCCGCGGTTCTTGCTGACCGGCTGCCAGGAGAAGCCTTCCGCGTATCGAACGTTCAATGCGGCGGTCTTTTGCACGGCGTCAAAGAAGCACAACGAGTTGAAAGTATAGCAGGTGTTGGACAGGCGCCAGCCAAGGCTGTCGCCATGCGGGGTAGCGGAGGCGGCGCCCTGGGCAGGCTCGGCGGAAGCCGATGCCCCCAGGCGCAGCGCGGCGCCGGCCGCTGCGGCCGCTTGCAGGAAACTGCGTCGGTTCATGGCCATGTTCATGCCGGGACTCCTTGGAGAGAGGGTTGTCTATCGTCGCGTAACCGTTCACGGCATGGAGAGTAGCAGGCACACTCCGTGTGCCGTCCGCCACATCTGCTTCCGCTTCAGCGGACGGCACACGGAGTGTGCCTGCTACCGTGACGCGCCTCGTGAACGGTTACATCGTCGCAGTTTAGCGGCTGGGCGCCAGGTGTCAAGTTCCCAAGAAACGGCCGGGCCCCGGCCAACTTGACCGGGGCCCTAGCTCGACTTGAGTTGTGAAAAAGGGTTGTCAGAACACCACGACCTGAGGAGCAGCCGGGCCGCTCCTCACAGTACACCAGCCGGGGGATCTTGCATGGTTGCCCCTCCGTTTCTCGGTGCGGTAGCAAGCTGTCAACCGTTCACTCAATGCTATCACAACCAGGCCCCGGCGGCAAGAGGAATTCCTGCAATCTACGGCGAAACGCCCGGAAAACAGGCCACTTGTTTGGACTGGACAAGCGTGTGGAACGGCGAATACTTTGACGCGCGACGGCAAAGTTTGACCGGCCGGCCCCTGTGGGGCCATAGTGCCCCGACGGCCCGAAATGACGGGTGCCACGGTTGGCTTGCCCAACCGTGCCTTCAGCACTGCTGGACGAGCCAGCAGTGGCACCCAAAGTGTCAGCCCAGGCCGGTCGGGTCACCGGGCTCAGGCGTTGAGCACGTCGAGCGTGCCGGCGTGGGACGCGGGGGCCGCCGGGACCGCGGTCGGCGCGGCCGGCGCGGCCGCCGGAAGCACCCAGCGGCACCGCGCCGCTTCCGAGCCCTCCGGGCAGGCGTCGTTCTGCTCGTAGAACGTTTGGGGCTCGTAGGTCCAGCCGGCGGCGAGCCGCTTCTCTTCGCGGCGGAGCTTCCACAGAACGTAGGGACCGCCCACGGCGGCGGCCAGCCGGGTCTTCCAGCCGAACTCCCGCTTCAGGTCCGCCAGGAGTGCCGACATCTTGGCGTACATGGCCGGGTTGCGGCGGTAATACAGCTTGGCGCCCGCCACGGCGGCGGCAAAGGCCGTCGCCAGCTCGCGGCCTTCCCAGGCGATGCGGCTGCGGACCCGCGGGTCGGGGTGGTTCTTGTACCGCTTCCAGCCGGCCAGCGTGGTGCGCACGATCCGCAGCGTGCTCGGCCCGTTACGCTGGAAATCGCGCTGGAAGGCGCGGAGCATGTACTCGGCTTCCTGCCCGTCGGGGATGTTCCGGTGGTGATAGTTGAGGATCAATTGGCCGTGGATGTCGCCCTGGTCGTAGGAGGCGGGATCTTTCAGCACGCCCTGCCCCTCCAACTCGGCCCAGAAGGGCGTGCCCGGAATGGGCGTATACAGCATGAACTGGTGGAAGTCGGTGTCGTGGCGCGCGGCGTACTCGATCGCCGCGCCGATGTTCTCCGGCGTGTGCTCGGCCAGGGCGATGATCGTCGAGCCCAGCACGCGGATGCCGTGCGACTGCAACTCGCGCACCAGGGCGAAGGTGTCGATGCCCTGTAGCTTCACGTACTGGCTGTTGCAGCCTTCCACGCCCATCCACACCCAGGAGATGCCCAGGCGGACGAGCTGATCGATCGTGTACGAGCGGAGCACGTTGGCCGAGCTGAACACGTACAGCGACCAGGCCTTGTTGTGGCGCTCCATGAGCTCCAGCAGCCGCAGCGCCCGGCGGCGGTGCAGCAGGAAGTTCTCGTCCATGACGAAGAAGGAGCGGGTGTTCATTTCCTTTTCGAGCTGGCACATGACGCCGAACAGCTCGTCGCCGGTGGCGTAGAAGTCGTGCGACTTGCCCTTCCCGCCGAACATGGCCGAGGTGGAGCAGAAGTTGCAGCCCAGCGGGCAGCCCACCGAGGGGATGAGCGTGGCGGCCACGTCGCCGGGCATCTCCCGCACGGTCACGCCCATGTTCCGCGTGCCGAAGCCCGAGGCGATCATGGGATGCCGCAGCGGCCGGTCGGGGTTCTCGCCCAGGTAGCGGCGGAACCACTCGACGCCCTCGCCGCGGACGATGTGATCGGCGTCGATCCGCCGGGCCAGGTCGGGAATATTCGCAATGTGCCCCCCCACGACGATCTTCGCCCCCGGCTGGTACTTCCGAATCAGCTCGCACATCTTCTTCACCTTGAGCTGGTTCGGAATGATCGACGTGATGCCGATCACGTCGTAGCTGTGGCTGCGGAGCTCCTCGACGAACCGCTCCAGCGTCGGGAAATCCAGCACCGTGCAGGGGGCCTCGATGTTCGCCTGGATGAGCATGATCCCCCAGCTTCGATGGAACATCCGCAGCGAAAAGGGCCCTTGCGTGCGCGTCACCTGGTTGTGGTAAAGTTCCATGGGGTTCATCACCCGGCTGCCGTACTCGTCGTCTTGGGCGTAGGGCCCGAAGACGCTCGACAGCAAGACCCGGGCCCGCGAGCCGGCCGGATGCACGCCCACGGGCTGGGCAGGAGATGATTGTTGGGGACGATCTTTGGCTGCGGCCTTCATGGCTGAATAATCTCTCGTTGGTTTTCGCAGGTGGTTTCGAAACGTGACGGGTGGTCGGCTGTAAAGTAGCAGGCACACTCCGTGTGCCGCCCGCTCCCGGAACGACGAAGCAGCGGACGGCACACGGAGTGTGCCTGCTACTTTCGAGAACTCCCGTGAACGGTTATGAATTCTCACAATTATAGGTCTGTTCGCTCGGCGGCAAAGGCTCACTATGTAACCGTTGTGTAATAGATTTGTAAATAGCCTCCTGCGGGGCGTCGAGGTTCCGGGCTCGGGCCTTTAGGTGGACCTTTGTAACGCAGGCCACCGAGCCGTCGCCGCCACTATGGGGAGGCCGCTGGCAGGGGTGGTACCTCTGCGGAAGTGACGAGGGGCGAGGGGCGAGATTCGGGACGGACGACGGGCGACGGACAGCAGCACTTCAATCCGCCGTCCGTCGTCCGTCTTCCGTCGCCCGTCGACTAGGCCGGCCTTCAGGCCAGCCGCCCCCATCTTGACGATCCCCGCAGCGCCCAGTTATGCTCGACGAAAAGGAGTCGGATGAGCGGCAAGGGAATCCCAAATCCCAAATCCCCAAATCCCCAAATCCCTTCCATGCCCTCGACCGATCGGCTGATTCGTGCGGTCCGCATCCTGCCCGTACGCCGCTCGCGCAGTCTGCCGATAGTGCTGGCGGTCGTGATGATCGTGCTCCTGGTGGTGCTCACCATCGGCTGGGTGCTGCTGAGCGTGTTCGGGGCGCTGAAGGACAGCCACTACGCCGGCGTCTACTGGGCCCTGCTGTCGATCGGCACCACCTTCATCGGCCTGCTGCTGGCCGGCGTAATCGTGTACCTGGTCCTTTCCATCAAGGCCATCAACCTGAACCGCCGGCAGTCGAACTTCATCGACAGCGTGACCCACGAGCTGAAGTCGCCCATCGCCTCGATGAAGCTGTACCTGCAAACGCTGCATCGCCGCCAGGTGAGCCAGGAGGAGCAGGCCGAGTTCTACCGTTTCATGGTCGAAGACCTCGATCGCCTGGACCGGCTGATCAACCAACTGCTGGAAGCCGGGCGGTTGGGCACTGCCGGGATGGATCAGGATGTCGAGGACGTGCCCCTGGACGCCCTGCTGGCCGATTGCGCCAACACGGTCTGCCTCCGCTACCGGGTGCCGATCGAGACCGTGTGCTTCGACCTGGCGCCGTGCACCGTCCGGGCCCTGCGGGTCGAGCTGGACGTGCTCTTCCGCAACCTGATCGACAACGCGGTGAAGTACGCCGGCAGCCAGCCCCGCGTCGAGGTGACGCTGCGGCCGGCCGACGGCGGCCGGGCCGTGGTGCGGATCGGCGACAACGGCCGGGGCATCCCCCCCCGCCTCCGCCGCCAGATCTTCGGCCGCTTCGAGCGGCTGGGGCTGGAGCTGGAACGCGACAAGCCGGGCACGGGCCTGGGCCTGTACCTGGTCCGCAACCTGGCCCGCCGGCTGCACGCCCGCATCCGCGTCCGCGATCAGGAAGGGGGCCCCGGCACCGTATTCGAGGTCCATTTGCCGGGCGTCGTCGCCTCACGGCCCGTTGACTCATCGACCGATCCGCCACCGCGTCAATGATCCCCCAATGGCAGCCAACGAACACATCCTGGTCGTCGAAGACGAAGAGCACCTGGCGATGGGGATCAAGTACAATCTCGTCGCCGAGGGCTACCGCGTGACCGTGATCGGCGACGGCCGCGCGGCGCTGAAACTGCTGGCCCCCTCGCCCGGCAACGTGGACCTGGTCGTACTGGACCTCATGCTGCCCGGCATGAGCGGCTACAACGTGTGCGAGGCCCTGCGGGCCATCGACCGCGAGATCCCCGTGTTGATCTTGAGCGCCCGGACCCTGGCCGAGGACCGCACCCGCGGCTTCGACGTGGGCGCCAACCAGTACATGACCAAGCCTTTCGACCTGGACGAGTTCATGAGCCGGGTGCGGAACCTGCTGGCCCTTTCGCGGCGCCGGCCGGAGAACCGGCCCCCCGCCGCGCGCGGGCTGGCCGCCTTCGAGTTCGCTCAGGCCAAGATCGACTTCGACAGCTTCCAGGTCGTCGTGGCCGGCGAGCCGGTCCGCATGACCCAACTCGAGTTGAGCCTGTTGCGCTATTTCATCGAGAACGAGGGGCGGGTCATCCCCCGCCGCGAGCTGCTGGAGAACGTGTGGGGCATGCCGGGGAACATCAACACGCGGGCCCCCGACCAGTTCATCCGCCGGCTGCGAAAGATCTTCGAGCCCGAGCCCGCACAGCCCAGGCATTTCCTCACCATCCGCGACGCCGGCTACCGCTTTGTCGCCGGAGGCGAGCCGCCCGTCGAGCCGCCGGAAACCCAAAATGCGACTGAAACTCCTGGCCTGTGAGATCCTGTATCGGGAATGCTGCGCCGCGGTGGCCCGCTCGGTCAACGCGGTCGACGTCGAGTTCCTGCCCAAGGGCCTGCACGACATCGGCCAGGCCGGCATGTCGGCCCGCTTGGGCCAGGCCCTGACGCAGATCGACCCCGCCCGTTACGAGGCCATACTGCTGGGCTACGGCCTGTGCAGCAACGCCCTGGTGGGCCTGGCCGCCCAACCGCTCCCGCTGGTCGTTGCCCGCGCCCACGACTGCATCACCCTCCTGTTGGGAAGCAAGGAGCGATATCTCGATTACTTCCAGAGCCATCCCGGGGTGTACTTCAAGACCAGCGGCTGGATCGAGCGCGGCGAATCGGGCGGGGGACTGTCCCAATTTTCGTCCGACGAAAATGGGACTGTCCCCCTTTCCGACACCATCCAGCAGCAGGCCGGCATGACGCTCTCGCTCGAAGAGCTGACGGCCAAGTACGGCCCGGACAACGCCCAGTTCCTCTACGAGCAGCTCGGCAACATGCTGCGGAACTACAACAAGATGACGTTCATCGAGATGGGCATCGAGCCCGACGGGCGGTTCGAGCAGGCCGCCCGCGACGAGGCCGGCCGCCGCGGCTGGCAGTTCGAGGCCCTCATCGGCGACATGCGGCTGATCCAGGATCTGGTCGACGGCCCCTGGGACGACGACCGCTACCTCGTAGTCCCCCCCGGCTCCCGCATCGCCCCCAGCTTCGACGACAAAGTAATCAAGGCCGTACGGGACGACGGCCATCATGCCTAAGGCGTCGAGCGACCCTAACGGCTGGCAACCCTGTTCGGGGTGCCTCACGCATTGCGCATAGCGACTGGTTTCGACAGGGAAGGTGGGAAAGGCCCGATCAAGGAACGCGTGGCAACAATGCACAGTGCCCATCCAGCCGATATTGAACCCCGGTTTCTCGCCCCTTGAAATTTTGCCCGCAAACTGGTCTTGCAGTCCGCGGGCAAATAGTGTACAGTAGTATAGTATAAGGGCGGACGGGGAAGAGCGAGGGATGAGGGATGAAGGGTGGGATGAAGGCGGGAGGCGGGCTGCTCGCCTGTCCCTGGGGACAGAGGGCCGAGGCAGGGATCGGCGGGGAAAATAACTTCTGCGTTTCAATGTAGTCCGCACACGCCGTGTGCGGAAATCCGGCACACGGCGTGTGCCGACTACAATATGTCTCGGCCGAGGTAACCCGTGCTCCCACGTGCTGGCCGTGTGCCCGTGGAAAAATGACGAATCATCACCAATTCACTGACATACGGTTTTCCCCGTGCCGGACGACTCGCCGGCCCGCCGCAGACCCCACGTTTGGAGCGACCGGCCGGCCATTTTGGGGCAAGAAAACGCTTAAGTCGAACACGTACCTCTCAAGACGTATAATTTTACGCTCGCCGGCAGAATCGTTAATACAAGCCAGTCAAGGGGTTACAGACTTGTCGATCACCGTAAGTTTCGAACGCACCTTCGAGGCGTTCGACAAGTTAAGGATGAAGGATGAAGGATGAAGGCGGAATCGTGGCTTTGCGCCCTTGCGTGATAAGATATATTGGGTCATGCGAAGGCGGAGGCACGATCCACGCCGATTCTCCCTCACCCTAACCCTCTCCCGGAGGGAGAGGGGACCGGCAAACGCAATTTCAAAAAGTCCACCAGCAGGAGAATCGCCATGAACGGTCGCGAGCGGATTTTGGCCGTGCTGGAGGGCGGGCCGGCGGACCGCCTGCCGCTGATGCCCATTACCATGATGTTCGCCGCCGACCGCATCGGGGTGCCTTACGGGCGGTACGCCACCGACTATCGCGTGATGGCCGAGGCCCAGCTTCGCACCGCCGAGGAGTTCGATTTCGACTACGTGTCGTGCATTTCCGATCCGGCCCGGGAGGCCGCCGACTGCGGGGCGACGGTCCAATTCTTCGACGACCAGCCGCCGGCCATCGACGAGGTGCACGCCCGGCTGGCCGACAAGGCCGCGCTAGCGGGGCTGAAGATGCCCGACCCGCTGGGCGGCGGCCGGATGCACGATCGCGTACAGGCGGCCGCCCTGCTCAGCCAGCGGACGGCGGGCCAACGGCTGGTCGAAGGCTGGATCGAAGGCCCCTGTGCCGAGGCCGCCGACCTGCGGGGCATCAATCGGCTGATGACCGATTTCTTCGACGACCCCGCCTTCGTTCGCGAGCTGTTCGAGTGGATCGTGGAGATGGAGCTGCGGTTCGCCCGGGCCCAGATCGACGCGGGCGCGGAGCTGATCGGCCTGGGCGACGCGGCCGCCTCGTTGGTCGGGCCGCAGATCTATGACGAGTTCGTCCGGCCCTGCGAGCAGAAGTTGGTCGATTCGCTGCACGCCATGGGGGCCAAGGTGCGGCTGCACATTTGCGGCAACACGCGGCGGATCCTGGCCGGCATCGGTTCGCTGGGCTGCGACCTGGTCGACGTCGATTTTCCAGTGCCGCTGGAGGCGGCCCGACGCGAGATGGGTCCCCGCCAGGTCCTGGCCGGAAATCTCAACCCCGTGGCTGACGTGCGCAACGGGACCCCCGCCACGATCGCCCGGGCCGCCGCCGAGTGCCACCGCCAGGCGGGCCCGGCCTATATCCTCGCCGCCGGCTGTGAAGTCCCCCGCGATACCCCGGTGGCCAACGTCCTGGCCCTGCGGGATTATGCACAGACCTCACAAAGAGCGTAGATGCCAACCCCGTAGCGGGTGCCATAACACATCACGTCGGGAATGTGTCTGCCACTTGGACACCGGTGGGATCGTGCTGTCCCAGAGCTAGCTTTGCGGGGAAGCCGCGTGGGCCAACGAATTAAGCCCATGTTGCTTGACCAAAATCCCGCCCACGGGTAAATTATATGAGAGTGCTGCATCAGGTGAGAGTTTCATCCCACCGCTAGCACGGCAGACAGAAAGTGGGCCGGCGCCGGGCTTTAGGCGCCGGGGCTTTTTGCCACGGAACAGTGCTTCATGGGCCGAGGCGGACTCCGGCGAATCAGGCCGGAATCCAGGAGTGTTCTTCAAGCGTTTTCGGCTGGGGGCAAGCCGAAAGGCGGCAGAGAGCAAAACGAAGGAAGGTGCATCGTGATTCGGAGGTTCTTTTCCAATCGCGCGGGCCGAAGGCCCGCTTCTGCCCGGCGAACTTTGGGCTTGGGCTGGCGATCGGCTGCCGATCGGCGACTGGCAGTTGAACCGCTGGAGGACCGGTCGCTGCTGAGCGTCAGCATTGGGTTTCCGCAGGCCGCCTGCGCCAACTCGGCGTGGGCGGACTTCGGCTCAATCAACTATTACAGCAGGTCGCAGGCCGCGAGTGCCTTGGTGGTAGCCATGCCGCGGACCGTGCAACCGGGCGTGCCCTTCATGGCCCAAATGGCCGCGGTCAATGCCCAGGGATTCGTTGTGAACAACGTCTCCGACACGATCAGCCTCAGCAGCAGCGACACCGGCACCGGCGTGAGCTTGCCTGCTAGCATAAAGTTGCGCCATGGCATCGCGACGTTCCAAGTGACGCTGGTTACGCCGGGCAGCCAGTCGATCACGGCCACCGACACCGCCACGGGCAGCACCCTAACCGCCAAGGGGTCGACCACGGTTGCGCAGCGTGACGTGGCCACCCATTTTGTGATGTACCTGCTGCCGAGCGTGCGGCCCGGCCAGGCCGTCACGGGACAATTGGTGGCCCTGGATGCCTACGGGTACGTGGTCCGCAGTTTCTCCGACAGCATTACTTTCAAGAGCACCGACACCGCCACAGGCGCGAGTGTGCCCACGGGGGTGAAGTTCTACGGCGGCTTCGCCACATTCCAGGTGACGTTCGTTACTCCCGGCGCGCAGACGCTCACGGCCACCGACACCGCCACGGGCAGCAAGCTGTCGGTCTCGGCTAAGACCACGGTGGCCCAGCCCGACGTGGCCACCCGGCTTGCCGTGTACCTGCCGCAGAGCGTGCAGCCGGGCATGCCCGTCACGGGGCAGTTGGTAGCCCTGGATGCCTCCGGGCGCGTGGTCCGCAATTTCTCCGACAGTATGAGCTTTAGCAGCACCGACAACGGCACGGGCGTAAGTCTGCCCACCGGCGTGACGTTCCACGGCGGCATCGCGACGTTCCAGGTGACGTTCGTTACGCCGGGCACGCAGACGCTTACGGCCGCCGACACCGCCGCGGGCAGCAAGCTGTCCGGCTCGGCGACGACCGTGGTGTCAGCCATTCCAGCGCCGACACCGACGCCGACGCCTACACCCGGGGGCAACGGGAACGTCACCACCACAACCAGCTCGAACTGGTCGGGCTACGCCGTTGAGACGACGAGTTCCTCCTCTGCCTTTACGTCCGTCACCGGCACCTGGACCGTGCCCACGGCAAAAGGCAACGGCACGGCCTACGCCTCGGTATGGGTCGGCCTGGACGGCTCCAATTCCTCGACCGTCGAGCAACTTGGGACCGACTCCGACCTCTCGGGCGGCACGCCCACGTATTACGCCTGGTGGGAGATGTATCCGAATTACTCGATCAACGTGAATAACATGACCATCTCGCCGGGCGATAGCATGACTGCCTCGGTGAGCTACGCCGGCAGCCAGTTCACGTTGAGCATCAAGGACAACACCACCGGCCAGTCATTCTCGACCACCCAGACCGCATCCAATGCCAAGCGCTCGTCGGCCGAATGGGTGGTCGAGGCGCCGTCGTCCAACTCCGGCGTCCTGCCGCTGGCCAACTTCGGATCGGTCACGTTCAGCGGCGCGTCGGCCACCCTGAATGGCACGACCACCGGCCCCATCAACAGCGCCAGTTGGCAAGCCTATCAGATCAACATGGCCTCACGCGGGGTCACCGAGGACACGACCTCCGCTTTGAATGCCTCGGGCAACGGCTTCAGCGTCACCTACGCCCAGTCGGCCAGCGGCTCCGGCTTCAACGCGGGCCAGCAGAACACGACCATCGGCTGGTGGCTGCCAAGCCTGGATTCGCGAGTCGCCTTGCGGGGCAGCATCGCCTGAGCGACGTTAAGGGTTGGCCGTGCCGTGGAGGGCGTCTAGGCGCTCTACGGGTTGGCCGTGCCGTGGAGGGCGTCTAGGCGCTCTAAAGCCTGCTGGCGGAGCGGGCCGGTGCCCTCGCGGGCCACCCGCTGGTAATAGATCTTGGCGACGCCCGGCTTGCCGTCTTCCTCTGCCGCTCGGGCCCGCTCCATGACGGCCTCCAACTGATCGTTGCGGGCGTCTTGCTCTTGCTGGTGCAGGCGGCGGGCCTCGGCCACGCTGGGGGCCGCCCGCCCGGCCGAACTCTCCTGGGCCCGGCCCAACTGGTCGGCCAAGCCCGGGTCGGCCGGGGGCGCAGCGGCGGGCACATTCGCGTCCGGCCCCGCAGCGGGCTTTGGCTGCGGCGCCGCGACGGCCGGCGGACCGACTTGCACCGCCGGGGCCGACGCCCCGTCCCCGCTGGCCTGCGCCGCCCGCAACATCTCCTGGATCCGAGGATTACCCGTCGCCAGCGGCGGCAGGCACATCGAGTTGGGCATGCCCATCGGGCCGAACACCGGCGGCCCGCCGATGACCGGAATCGCGCTAATCACAAACGGCGTTTGCGACGTATCGAAGACGAATCCCGGCTGGCCGTTCATGGTGGTGACCATCGGCGTCTGCGTGGCCGAGCTGCGCTTGTTGCCTTGGGCCAGGCTCAGGCCGAAGTTGAGTTGCATCTGCGGGCCGGCGATGGCCCAGTTCGCGCCCAGCCCCGGGCTGGGATTGGGCATCCCGCCGAACTGCGGCACCGCCTGGCCGAACGAGCCCTGCCGGAAGGCGATGCCCAGGTCGGGCGCGAACAAGCCGGTTTGGGCCGGGTTGTTCCCCAGGTTCAGCAAACCGACCACCGAAGTGCCGCTGCCGGGGGCACGCGAAAGGGTGGCCAACCCGGTGGCGGGATCGATGATCGGCGTGTAGCCCGCCGCGGCCGGGTTCCTGTTGTTCATGGTGAGCGTCAGCGCGAAGTCCAGGCCCATCCGCTCGAAGAAGCTGTCGGCATTGGTTTGAAAAGGCGTGGCGATGGTCATCTGCTGGGCCAAGCCGTCAGCCGCGAAGCTGCCCAGAGCCGCCAGCGCCCCCGCCGCAAGCGCCAGATGCAAGCAACGCATCGCAGGTCTCCTTTTCTCTGTCCTTGCCTGGCGCTCATTGTATCGGCCCGCCACCGGCTTGTCAAGCAGCCGAAAGGCGATTACACAAGAGGCACTCAATTGCGAACCTGGTCTACCCCAATTTCATCTCCCCCACAAGACTCTTACGATCCTTCATGGACCTCCAGTGCTTTCAACATCCGCGAACTCCAGCGCAGACGAGTTGACCCCACCCTGCCCGGTTGGTATCCTAGTTGATTGTCGCGGGGCGTAGCTCAGCCTGGCTAGAGCGCTTGGTTCGGGAGTCTAGGTATCTTTAGCCGCCCTTTTTCTAAGTGTTGACGGCGCAAGCGGTTCGAGAGAGCGCATTTCCCTTTCGACGCCTTTCTGTCTGATTGCCGTCTGATTTCTCGGTTTGCCCAGCTTCCCTCCACGACCTAGCTTTCAGTGGAGGCGAACCGATGGCGAAGAAACGCAAACCGAGAGGCAGCGGCCCGCACCAGAAGCCCGGCCGCAAGGGATGGTACTTGTGGGTCACGGAGAAGAACGGCGATGGCGTGCCGAAACGCCGTGAAGTCCCGCTAGGCAACAGCCGGGACGAAGCGTTCAAGAAGTGGCACGAGATCGAGGCGCACCGGCAGGAGATCACCGCCACCGCCGAAGTGACGGTGCTCTTGACCCAGTTCCTCGATTACGTGCAACAGCACCGCGCCCCGGCGACCTACCAACAGTACGGCGTGGCTGTGGACTCGTTCGGCGACTGGCTGAAGCGAAAGAAGCCTGGCCTGAAGGTCAACGAGTTGCGACGTGGGCACCTGATTGAATGGGCCGACGACCGTTTCCCGCTGAAACGCCCCGGCAAGAAAGGCGGGTACGCGAAGGACACCGTGCGCGACATGATGGCGAACGTCCAGCGGGCCTTCAACTGGGCCGTGGAAATGGACCTGATCCCCTACTCGCCCATCGCCAAGGTGAAGAAACCGGGCAAGGTCTCCCGAGACACCTGCCTGCTGCCCGGACAGTGGAATGAGGTCTTGGCGAAGGTCAAGTCGGGGCCGTTTCGGGACTTCCTGGTGGCCTTGCGGTTCACGGGCTGCCGGCCGCAAGAGGTCCGCCGGATCGAGGCCCGCCACCTGTTCCTTGACCAGAAACCGCCCTTCTGGTCGCTGGAGCCGGAGTTGGTCAAGGGCGGCCGGGAAGCTCGCATCACGCCCCTGGTCGGGCCGATGCCGGAGTTGGTCACTCGGCTGGCGAAACAGTACCCGGAAGGGTCGATCTTCCGCAATCGGGAGGACAAACCTTGGACCGGCTCGGCCCTGCACTCGGCCTGTTACCGGCTGATGCGGAGGTTGAAATTCACCGTCCGCATTGGCACGTACACGCTGAGGCACACGTTCCGCAACCATGCCGGGGCGAATCACGCCGAGGACGCCGCCGTGGCGACCGTGATGGGCCACAAGGACACGCGGATGGGCCGAACGGCGTACAACCACTACTATCGCTTTCCCACCCTGCTCGCCGAGACGATGGAGAAGGCTACAGTCGGCGAGGCTTTCTAGGCCGGCGATGGCAGGCCAGGGGGTCCGGGCGACCGGCCCCGCTCTGGCTGTCGATGTAGGCGTCCAGGTCTTCGGGCTTCACGCGGATGGCGCGGCCGACCCTGAAGGATGGCATCTGGCCGCCTTGGAGCAACTCGTAGGCCACCCGGCCGCTGATCCGCAGCCTACAGGCCACGTCTTTCACGGTCAGCGGGGCGTCGGGCGGCGCAGACTGTTGCGCAGGCTGCTTTGCCAGCACGCCGGCCAAGATCAGGTTTGAGGCGGCCGTCGTGTCGCCGTTCGCCAGACGAAGATAGTCGGTGAAGTCGTTAGCAATGTTGTCGTTCATGGGGTGCCTGCGGGTCAAAGCGTCGGTTCTTGGGTCACACAACCTGCGGCCGGAAGTCGGCGGCATATCAAAGGTCGCTCTATTAGTTAAATCAACTTCCACACCGGAAATTAGAGTGAATCTGTCTGAAGGGTCCGCGAGCCGGCGCTTTTGCGCGCCGCTTGTGAGGGTGACAGGGGCGGCCACCCTCACTGCCGGAAGTCGGCGGCGTCAAATGGCTCTCTATCCTTGTAATCAGCGGGACAAATCCAGTTGGAGTGAAAATCCTCGTTTGCGTTGCTGGCCGCTGGGGCGGTTGTGCCGGTTGTAACCCACAGGATTCCGTGATCCAGTGATTCAACAGTCATTGGACTTCCGACGCCTGGACGGATCGGGTCCTTGACACGGGACGCAGCCGTCAATGAACGGCTCGCGGTCATTGATCGAAGCCGCAGCGTCTCCACGTCGCCTGCAAATCGACGATGGCAAAGGCCATAATGCCGGTGGACCTGGCCAAGACGGCTGCCTTTTCTTGAACCTCACTGTTCGCCGACGAATACGACGCCGGCCGGCGTTGTGGTCGAACACGACTTGGTAGACGAGCATTGACTTCTCCGCAAAAAACAAACGGCTCCCTGGTGTCAACCAGGGAGCCGTCAAGGTGTAAGACCGCACGGGACCCGTCCTCGGATTCCATGCGGGAGATCAGCGTCTTCGCTGATCCACGAGTTGGTTCAAGCAAGACGAGAAGCCGCAGCAGCGCGGCTTCCTACGACGGACCGACTAGCGGCCGGGCTTGCCCTTTTGGGGGCGCAGACCCAAGAGAGCAGGGTTCTCTTGCCGGATCTTCAGATATTGCTCTTGCGAGAGCTTCCTGGGGTCGATTTTCCCGCCAGCACCGGTCGGCAAGCCGGAATTCGCGCCGACTCCGCTCGCCAGTGTGTGCCGCCAAAGGTTCCCGAATTTTTCAGGCATCTCCATCATCCGCTTGACAGCCTTCTTGGCCGGCAGCGGCAACGTGATCGGCTCGCCGGTGTTGGGATCGGTGTCGGGGAAGTCCACGATCGCGCAGAACCTGCCCGAGGGCTTGCCCTTGTCGTCCGTGATCTCTTCCAAGCGAGTCAACGGGCGGAGGACTGCCTTCACCGTCTCGGGGTTGAAAGCATCACCGCTGACGGCGGCATCCTGCAAATCACGCTCGATCGTAGACTCACGATAGCGAGTCTCGAACTC
>JBEKTY010000147.1:0-20884 GCA_049515555.1 Thermoguttaceae bacterium | reverse complement strand
GTCCCGTGACGGCCGCCACCGTGCAGCGACCGGCGACCTGGAGGGAAAATTGGGCAAGCTGCCGGCAATCTGGAGAAAGTTCAGCCTTGGTGGTCTAACAATTGTGATTTGCGGCACTAGTGACAGTCAGTATAATGACCGGGTGCCCTGACTCCAATCCTGGTACGGTAGAAGTCCGAAGAATTATCTGACAGTCCCGCCAAACTGTAGCACTACTCGGGGGGCGACCGGGGGCCGATCGTCACACGAGCCGGTCCCGGGGGCTCGAACTTTCCCCCCTGGATAGCACGCCTCTCCAGGCCGGGCCGGCGCCTGAGGATCGAGGCATGCACGCGGCAAGGCGGTTCTTCGCGCCCGGGCCCGGATCGCTCGTGTGGGCCCGCGGCGGCAGGTGGCACCGCCCGGTTCCTTCCTGTATAATAACGCATGAGTGGAATGAGGCTATCGGCGAGAAAGACGCACCCCCGGAGCACAAGTGCCATGGCGGAACAAGCCCCCAAGGACAAGATACCACTAACCATTTATCTGTCGGCCGGCGTGGCCAAACGCCTGAGCATGGCGGCGGAGGCCCAGCGGCGGGCGGCGGCCGACCTGGTGGCCGACCTGCTGGAGCGGCACTTGCCCCGCCCGCCGTCCGGCGAAGCCAAGAAGGGCACGATCCCCTACGCGTAAGCGAGAAGGGGAGTGGGGAGTGGCGAGGGGCGAGGGGCGATCGGGGAGTGGCGAGGGGCGAGTCGACGTCCTCTACACGTAAGCAAGAGGGACGCATGAGAACCAGACTTCTGCCTGTCGCTGGTATGGCCCTCCTGTGGTGGACCTGTGCCGGGGGAGAGAACCAGACCCTGGCCGCGGATAAGGCGGAAGGCGCCAAGGTTGCCGCCCACTGCGACGGCCTGCATGGGTATATTGGCTTCGGCGCGAGCCGCCCGCCCGCACGGTCCGAGTACAGTGCGGGCATGGGTTTTTACTCCGCGGTCTGGCCGCTGGTGGACCGGCCGCTGGCTAACTTTCAGATTGGCCTGGCCGGCTCCTGGATCACGCCTGACAACTCCGACGACAAGGACACGCCGCTTGCTCCGGAAGGCACGCTGGCCCGGAAGTGGCGGGAGCGGGGTCCCACCTGGAGCAGCGTGTTCCAAACCGTGGAGGGCGGCCTGGGCTACTGGGCGGGCAACCACTTCCGCTACGGCCCCCGAAGTTCAGCATGAACGCCACGCCGCAGTGTTACGACTACGAGATCGGATCGCCGGGCTGGTCCTTCTTCTACAGCAACGAAGCCCTGCCGGACAATCGCTTGGGCATCGCGCAGTTGAGCAACCGGCTGCTGATTCCTCCCGATGCGCTGCCGTTCCAGGGGCATCCCAACGGCCAGTTCCTGGGCTACACCTGGATGGCCCTGCCCTTTACGGATCGCACCACGGGCGACCCGCCCACGGGCGACCAGAGCTGGACCTGCTTCCTGAGCGCGGCCAACTTCAAGGGGCCTATCGCCTATTACATTCCAGAGACCTGGAGCAAGATCGGCAAGCTGTTCAAGTATCCCTTTATTTATGGGCGCGGGCTGGATGCCCGCCCGGGCGACATGGGCGGCGGCGCCATGGAGATCAACACCGTGCCATGTTTCGAGGCCCGAGATGCGCAGGGGGTGGTCTACTCGAAGATACCCAAGTTGCAGTTCCCGGTGGACGGCCGGGGAAGAAGCATCCTGGTGCAGGATGTGACCTACTACTCGAAGGCGGCCCTGTACGACGCCTTCCGGGCCTGGCGAAACGGCGGCCCGGCTTGCTCCGGACGATTCGACGCCCAGGGCGCTTGGAAGTCCAAGTTGACCACGCACAGCACGCGCTACGACCAGGCCGGCAAGACGATAACCGGCGTCGAGCGTGTCTTTGACACCAAAGTGTTCGAGGACAACGTGTGGGGCCTGGAGTGGTTCACAAGCAACATCAGTCGCGAAGGCTTGTTCCCGCAGTATTTCAAGCACGTCGGCCAGAATCGCGTCGCGGTAGCGGCCGCCGACGTGCCCGCCGAGACGCGGTTGCCGGCGCAGGAGTTCCAACTGGCACCACGGGGCGAGCCCTACACCTCGCCGGCCAGCGGCGCCTGGAGCCGGCCCGGCCCAAAGAGCGGACCGCTCGTGGTCAAGCTGGCCGACGGTTCCTTGGCTACCTACGCCTGGTACCGCTTTGTCGATCAGCCGTCCTTTCAGCAGTACGATTGGAGCGCGGAGAAGAAGGCCGCCTTGCAGGCCTTTGTGGAGAAGGTGCATGCGAGCTGGCCGATCGACCGGGACTACATGGCGCCGCCCAGCCGCGGCGCGCTGGTGACACTCGATCCGGCACTGCTCGTGACGCCGCCCAAGGGCCTGGAGGTGGGTTACGTCCCCATCGTAACGCGGCAAGCAGCACCCTAGCTGCGGCTGGCTTTGCCTCATGCCGGCGTTGTGTTGGCCCGGAAGAACTCCGCCACGGCCGACTTCGGCGTTTCGCCGCGGGCAACCGACAGCACCAATTCGGCATAGGCATCGTTGCCGGCGGTCACCGTCAGATTGTTGAGGGCCAGGAACACATAGGCGGCTACCGTGCCCACACGCTTGTTGCCATCGATGAAGGGATGGTTCTGAACGAGGTGGAACAAGTAGGCCGCCGCCATTTCGCACAGGTCCGGGTGCAGGAACCGCCCGCCGAAACTGGCGGCCGGCGTGGCCACGGCCGACTGCAACAGGCCCCAGTCGCGCACGCCTTCCGATCCGCCGTAGCGTGCGATCTGGTCGCGATGAATGGCAACAATTTCGTCCAGCGTGAGGAAGGTGGGCTGCACGGTGTCATTCCGCGAGCCGCTTGAGCGCCTTGCCATACTGCTGGTTGCAAGCCGTCAAGGCATCCTGGAACCGCTTGTTCCGCCGCTTGCCATGCGCCGGCACGACGACCAGCGCCCGGCCATCGGTGGAAATGTCCAGGGAAGTCCCTTCGTCGATGCCCAACAGTTCCAGGATCGACCGGTCGATGACCAGCGCCAGACTGTTGCCGTGCTTGCTCAGCTTCTTGGTAATCATCACGTTATCTCCGCCGGAAGCGTGCCTCACCATAGTTAGACCATTGTAGCACCGCCAGTAGACCAAGGCAAGGCGTGGACGTCACTGCCGGCTTGCCCGGCGGGGAGAAGCACTGCTGGACAAGCCAGCAGTGGCACCCGGCGTTCCGCGGCGTGGGGTGGCTGAAGCGGGCCGGATCAGGCGGTGGGCTGGAAGGCCTTGGCGGGGGCAGGGCGGCCGTAGAGGTAGCCTTGCCCCAGGTCGAAGTCCAACTGCCGGCAGCACTCGTTCTCGGCCGCGGTTTCCACGCCCTCGGCCACCGCGGCGATGCCCAGGTCGCGCACCATTTTCACCAGCGTGGCCACGAGCTGCTGGCGGGCCGCCGAGGCCGACTCGATCTGGTGCACCAGCGAGATGTCGAACTTCACGTAGTCCGGCGAGGCCTCGACCAACTCGTTCAGCCGCGACTGGCCGGCGCCGAAGTCGTCGTAGGCCAGGGCGATGTTCAATTCGGTCAGGGCGGGGCGGAGCTCGGCCATCATCGCCGCGTCGGTCACGGCCGACTCGTGAATCTCCAGCGTCATGGCCTGCTGGGGATGATGCTCGCGGAGCGCCCGCAGCGACGCGGCCAGCCCCGGCTCGACCAGCTCGCGGGGATGCGTGTTGAGGAACAGCAGCGGGGGCCCCGGCAGGGCCTGGCCCGCCTCGACCCCCTCCCAGCGGAGCATCGTGCTGAGCTCGACTTCCAGATTGAGCTGCGAGGCCACGCCGAACATTTCCTTGGGCGTCTCCAGGCCGAACAGCCGGCTGCGTCCCAGCACCTCGAAGCCCATGGTTTCCCCGCTCTCCATGCGGACGATGGGCTGGAAGAAGGGCGTTACGGCGTGGTCGGCCATGAGCTTGTCGAACTGCACCAGGGCCAGGGCCCGGTCGCACACGTCCTGCTGCACGGTGTGCAGGCTTTCCTGGGCGCTTTGCTCGCGGACGCGGAAGGCCACGTTGGCGAACTGCACCAGGTCGTCCTGGTGCAGTACGACGGGCTCGCTGATCCGCTTGCCGTTGACGTACGAGCCGTTGGTGCTGTTCAGGTCGCGCAAGGCCACGGCATTGCCGGCCTGGATGATCTCGGCGTGCACGCTGGAAACCGTGCCGCTGGGCAGCGACAGGGAAAGACCTTGCCGCCGGCCAATCACGAAGGGCAGCGTGTAAACCGGCAAGTGTCGGACGGCGTCGGTACTGTCGAGCGGTCCGATCAGGAACCACACGGCCTTGTTCGAGGCGATCCCGCGGGTGGGCATCTTCGTCGCTCCCTAAGTTATGCAAGTATAGGTTGCAAAAACGGGCGAAACCGGCCAGTTCCGGGCGGAAAGGCGGCCGCGGCCGGAAATTCTTGCCGCGGGGCCCTTTAGGGCCACAATCTGGGCTAAAGTTTCACGGGGACCTTGCCCCAGCGGATCGCCACTACATGCGCCCCTGACGAGGGGGTGCCGGCGTGCCGATTGTGCCTGGTCCATAAAGACCTTCCACGCGTGACAAGCGTCGCGCGGAACAAGAAAGACCTTCTACGCGAGAAAAGCCTCTCGCGGAGCAAACAAGAAGATCTTCCACGCGAGGGAACCGGAATGTCGCTAACCCAAGAGACGCTGGACATTCAGGACAGTCTATTGGCCTCCTTGCTCGCCGACGAGAACTTCTTGCCGGCCAAGCCCGCCTCGCTGGAGGAATCCGGGCTGGGCGAGGAGCTTGTCGAGCAACTGATCTTCAAGTACCTGGCCGTGTTCGGCACGAGCAAGGGCCGGTCGGTGGCCGAGTATCTCTGCCTGCCCTTCAACCTGGTCGAGCCCATGCTGGCCACGCTGCGGACGAACCAGTTCGTGGTGCACGCCGGGGCGGCGCCCTTCAACGACTATTATTACAGCCTGACCACGCAGGGGCGGGCGCGGGCCATGTCGTTCATGGAGGCCTGCGCGTACGTCGGGCCGGCCCCCGTGCCGCTGGCGGACTACGTCATCTCGGTCGAGGCCCAGTCGATCACGGCCGAAGCCCCCGGCCCGGAGCGGCTGGCCGAGGCCGTCCGCGACATCTCGGTCGATCCTAATCTGTTCGAGAGCCTCGGCCCGGCAATCAACTCCGGGGCCGGCATGTTCTTGTACGGGCCGCCGGGCAACGGCAAGTCGACGCTGGCCAAGCGGATCACGCTCTGCTTCGGCCAAGAGATCTGGATCCCCCACGCGCTGTGCGAAGACGGCCAGATCATCAAGCTCTTCGATTCGGCCTATCACAAGCCGGTGCTCAACGACGAGCGGGGCATCACCAAGTGCGGCGAGCACGACCGCCGCTGGCTGAAGATCTCCCGCCCCACGGTGGTCGTGGGCGGCGAGCTGACCATGGACAACCTCGAGCTCCGCCACGATCCGCGGAGCAACGTCAACGAGGCCCCCCTGCAAATGAAAAGCAATTGCGGCTGCCTGCTGATCGATGATTTCGGCCGGCAGCGCATCGAGCCCACCCAGTTGCTCAACCGCTGGATCGTGCCCTTGGAGATGCGCCACGATTACCTGACCCTGTCTACGGGCAAGAAGTTGCAGGTGCCGTTCGATCAACTGGTGATCTTCTCCACCAACCTCGAGCCCCGCGACCTGGTAGACGAGGCCTTCCTGCGGCGCATCCCCTTCAAGATCGAGATCGGCGATCCCAGCGAGGAGGAGTTCCAGCACCTGTTCCGGCTGTATTCCAAGAGCTTCGGCTGCGACTATCGCCGGGAAGTGATCGAGGACCTGCTGGAGCGGCATTACCGGAAGACGGGCCGCCGGCTCCGCCGCTGCCAGCCGCGGGACCTGTTGCTGCAGATCCGCAGTTACTGCAATTACGCCCGCCAGCCCATGGAGCTGCGGCCGGAGTATTTCGATCGGGCCGTGAAATCCTATTTCGCCACGGTTTTGGGCAAGTTGTAAGCCGCTTTTGAAGATTCTCCAGGCGTCCGTCTACACGAGCGACCGCCGAGCGATGAGCACCGCCGCCGAACCCAATGGCACGACGATGACCGAGCCGATCCCCGGCTACCGCCTGCAAGAGCGGATCGGGGCCGGCGGCTACGGCGAGGTGTGGCGGGCCGATGCCCCCGGCGGCATCGCCAAGGCCGTCAAGATCGTCTTCGGCCGGCACGAGGACGAGCGGGCCGTCCGCGAGCTGGCCGCCCTGAATCGCATCAAGGAGGTCCGCCACCCCTTCCTCCTCTCGCTGGAGCGGATCGAGCTGGTCGACGGCCAGTTGGTAATCGTCACCGAGCTGGCTACCTCGAGCCTGAAGGACCTGTTCGCGGAGTATCGCCAGTCGGGCCAGGCGGGCATTCCGCGCAGCGACCTGCTGGCGCACCTGCAGGACGCCGCCGACGCCCTGGACTATATCTCCCAACAATATTCCCTGCAGCACCTGGACGTCAAACCCGAGAACCTGCTGCTGGTGGGCGGCCGGATCAAGGTCGCCGATTTCGGCCTGGTGAAGGACCTGCACGACCCGAGCAATTCGATCGTGGGCGGGTTGACGCCGACGTACGCCGCCCCCGAGTTGTTCGACGGCCGCCCCAACCAGCGGAGCGATCAATACAGCCTGGCCATCGTCTACCACGAGATGCTCACCGGGGCGCTGCCCTACGAAGGGCGGACGATGGCCCAGCTTGCCGCCCAGCACTTGCACAGCGCCCCGCGGCTGGACCGCCTGCCGGCCTCCGACCAGCCCACGATTGCGCGGGCAATGTCGAAAGATCCGCAGCAGCGGTTCTCCGGCTGCCGCGACATGATCGAGAGTCTGCTGGACGCGACACCGAACCTCGGGACGCGGGCGGCGCGGGTGGCGGTGCGGCCCGGGGTGCCCTATGCGCCGCCGGCGCCGACGCCGACTGACGTGCTGCCGGCGGAAGGCTTCCAGGCTTGTGCCGCGGAGAGCGGCGCGGCCCAGCCAGCGGCGGCGCCGCCCGAGCCGCGCGCGTTGCCGCCGCGCGAGCTGCCCCCCCTGGAGATTCGGCCCGAGGAGATCGAGTATCGCCCGACGGTCTTCATCGGCATCGGCGGTCTGGCGGCCCGCACGCTGCAGATGCTCCAGCGGCGGCTGGCGGATCGTTTCGGGGACGTGCACGCCGTGCCCGCCTTGCAGATGCTCGTGATCGAAAGCGATCCGGAGAGCCTGACGGCCGTCACCGAGGGCGATCGGCCGGCGGCGCTGGGCAACGATTCGGCGGTCTTCCTGCCGCTGGGTCAGCCGGCCGATTACCGCCGCAATTCCGCCGAGCGTCTGCAATGGTTGAGTCGCCGCTGGATTTACAACATTCCGCGCTCGTCGCAGACGCAGAGTTTTCGCCCGCTGGGACGGCTGGCCCTGGTCGATCACCTGGATCGGGTCCTGGATCGGCTGACGCGGGCGGTGCAGACGGCGGTGGCCGGCGAGTCGCTGGCGGCCTCGGCCCAACAGACCGGCTTGCCGTTCCGAGCGGGCCCGCCGCGGATCTTCATCGTGGCCTCGATCTCGGGCGGCACCGGCAGCGGCATGGCGCTGGACGTGGCGTACGTGGCGCGCAAGGTGCTCCGCGATCTGGGCCTGCCGGAAGACGGGATGTGCGGCATCCTTGCCCACTGCGCCGGCCGCAGCTCGCAGGTGCGGGACCTGGCCGTGGCCAACAGCTATGCCTTCCTCACCGAACTGCATTACTATAGCGACCGGCAGCACGGCTACCCGGGCGACGCGGGGTGCGGGCTGCCGGCCTTCGCCCCCGAGGACGCGCCCTTTGCACACGCCTACGTGGTCCATTTGGGCGAGGACCTGGAAGGCGAGGGCTTTACCGCCGCCGCCGACACGCTGGCCCAGTATCTGTACGCGGGCGCGGTCACGGCGGCGGGGACCTTCTTCGACCGCTGCCGGGCCCCGGCGGCATCCGGCGATTGCTCGGCCGAGGCCGATCCGCTGGTACGGACCTTCGGGCTCTGCCAGGCCGGCTTTTCCGGCCACGACATTCCCGCCGCCGCGGCCGACGAGTTGTGCAAGTCGCTGGTGACGCGGTGGCGGGGCCTCGATCGGCTCGAGACGGATGATCGCCCGGCCTCGTTGGCCGACCCCACGCAGATGCTGGCCGCCCAAGGCGCGGGGAGCCTCGGCAACGAGCAACTGCAAGCCGAGGTGACCGCCGAGGCCGAGTCCTGCGGACTGATCCTCGAGATCATGGCGGCCCAGCTCCGCGCCGCCGCCGCCGATGAGTTGGGCAACGATCCGGATTCCTATCTGCGGGCCGTGCTGGGAGAACTGCTGGGGGCACGAACGCCCGACGGCGTGTTCGCCAAGTGCCTGCCCAGCGGCCAGGAGATCCTCGACGCGCTGGACACCCTGATCCGCGTCGAAGACCAGACCGCCGGCGGCCAGGTCTGCCTGCAGTCGGCCTTGGAGGCACGCTTGCAAGAAGCAACCAACCGCCATGCCGCTGCCTTGCGGGAGTGGATCCTGGGGCTGGTCGCGTCGCCCAAGTATCGCGTAGGCGGGGCGCAGCGCGCCGCCGATTACGCCGCCGAACACCTGCGGGTGCTGGGCCGCCAAGCCACTGAGCCGCTCAAGGCCGTGCTGGGGGAACTCCGCTCGCTGCGGCTCGCCCTGCTGGAGGACCCCCGTGGCGCCCGCGGCTGGGCGCAGTTCCGCGGACTGTGGCACCGCCGTCGGCTGGTCGTCGATCGCCGGTTGTCCCGCTACTTTCAATGGAAAATCGAGCAGGTAACGCTTAACGCTGCGTGCCGGCTGAGCGGGCTGATCCTGGCCCAGGTGGCGATGCTCGGCGACAAGCTGCGGAACGTGACGGCCGATCTGCACCGGCTGGCCGAGGAATTCGCGCGCAACGTCCCGGCCGCCGCGTGCGGCAGCCCGGCCGGCGACCCCGCTCAGGGCGTCCGCCAGGCGGCACAAGAGACCATCAACAGTCACAAGCCGGAACTGATGGCGGAAATGGAAGCCGCCTTGGAAGACGACTTGCGCCGGGCCGTCGCGGCCGACGTCAGCGATCTGCACCGCGCCCTGGGCGGCGCCCTGCGCTCGACGGCGCGATCCGCCATCCTCCGCTTGTTCAAGAAAGCCAGCCAACAGGAGATGCAGCCGCCGGGAACAGGCGCCGCCGGCGAGCCGATCTTCTCACTCGTCACCGCTCTGGAGGCGGCGGTGCCGCGGCTGCCCCCTTGCGGCGGTGCCCGGCGGCTGCTCGTGCTCGCCCCGGCCAGTCTGCCCGCCGAGCAATTGGCAACCCGGCTGGGCGACCAGACGCTTCCCATTCCCACGGTGGTCGCCGACGCTGACAACACCCTGATGGTGTGCTACGAAGTCGAGCAACTGCCCCTGCGGCGGGTGGCGGCGGCACTGTTGGATGGCCGCCCCCAGTATCGCGAGGTCGCCGCGCGGCTCCATACCCGCATCGACGTGCCCTGGCTGCCGCTGTAGCAATCTATCGGGGCCACGCGGGGGGACACTTTGCTGGCGGGGAAAAACGCTATAATTCCGGAGGCCCGACAAAGTGAGGCCCGCTTTACTGGAGGTCGTAGCATGTCAGACGAAATTCATTCGCAGCCGCTCGGCGGCGGTCTGCCACCGCCGGTTCCGGGCGGTTACGGTTGCTCGCCGCGGGCCGGGGTACGGCCGGCGGCCCGCGTAAGTTGGGCCGTCTGGGTCTTGCTCGTCCTGATTACCTTGCTGATCCTGCCCACGCTGGTCGAGCAGGTCGAGTTCGCCGTCACCCGCGGCCGAGAGCGGGCCCAGGCCGAGGTGGCCCAGGCGCAGTTGGCCAGCGGGCGTCCGCTGACCATTGCCGACTACCGATACGTCGTCAAGGCCGTGCAGCGCAGCGTGGTGGGGGTAAAGGCCTCGCGGATCGTCCGCGGCCAGCAGGGCGACGAGCTGTCGTTCCTGCTCTTCGGCCAAGGGCCCCGCTGGCGGGAACAAGACCAGGGCTCGGGGGTAATCGTCGACGTGCGGGGCTACGTCATCACCAATAATCATGTGGTCGATCATGCCAGCCAGGTGAGCGTCGAGCTGAGTGACGGCAGCCAACACCCGGCGAAGATCCTGGGGATCGACCCGGGCACAGACCTGGCCGTGTTGAAGCTGGACGTTTCGGGCCTGGCGGCCGCCCGCTGGGGCGACAGCGCGGCCATGGAGGTGGGCGATCCGGTGCTGGCCATCGGCAGCCCCTTCGGGCTGGCCCAAACCGTGACCGCCGGCATCCTCAGCGCCAAGGGGCGGCATGCGGTGGTCGAGAACGTCAGTTACCAGGACTTCCTCCAGACCGACGCCGCGGTGAACCCCGGCAACAGCGGCGGACCACTGGTGAATATGAAAGGCGAGGTGGTAGGCATCAACACGGCCATTGTCGGCCCAACCTACCAGGGCATCAGCTTCGCCATCCCCAGCGACATGGCGCGGCGAGTTTACGAGCAGTTGATCAGCGTGGGGAAGGTTGCCCGGGGTTGGCTGGGCGTGTCGATGCAGGAATTGACCCCCGAGCTGGCGGAGAAGCTGGACCTGCACGTTAGCAACGGGGCGCTGGTGTCCGGGGTCTTGCCCGGCTCGCCCGCCGAGCGGGCCGGATTCAAGCCCGGCGACGTGGTTGTCAAGTGGAACGGCAAGGCGATCCACGGGCCCAGCGAGCTGAGCATGGAGGTGGCGTGGACCAAGGTCGGCCAGCAGGCGACGGCCACGATCGTGCGGGAGGGGCAGGAGAAAACGCTTTCGGTCACGGTGGGCGAGCGGCCGCCGCAACCCAAGCCGTGATCCAGGTTTGCAGTGTGCAGTGTTCGGTGTTCAGCAAGACTGAAAACTGAAAACTGAACACTGTCAGTAGTCATACCAAATTCCGCCGCCGATGAAGTTCTCGTAGTCGCGGTAGAACTGGCGCTGCTCGCTCTTGCCGTTGAAGTATTGGGCCCCGACGCGGAACAGGTGGCCTGTTGCGCCGCGCCATTGCCAGCCGGCCTCGACGGTGACGTTTCCGCCGTAATCGACGTCTTGGCGGAGGGACCCGTTGACGGCCAGAAACGGCGTGCCGCGCAGTCCGGTGGGCTGCATGGAGCTCATCTCGACGCCGAACTGGAACTCCCAGGGCTTGGCCCCGCCGTCTTCGTGAAAGGCCCAATTGGCCTCGCCGTATAGCCGCCAGTCGGGCAGCGGGCGGTAGGCGACACCCCAAACCACCGCCTCGCGAACGTAATTTATCCGCGTGGCCAGGGCCGAGGGATTTTGGATCAGGTATAGATCGACCAGGTGCGAGCTGAGGTGGTAGTAGCCGAACTTGGTTTCCCAAGGGCCTTGGCGGAAGGTGAGGGGGATGCCGAAGCGGAAATCGCACGAGTCCAGGTTCCGCGAGGCGTCCAGGCGGGGAAAGGCCGCCCCGTCGATGTCCACCTGCCAGCCTTCCGGCTGGAGAGCGTCCTGGGTGCCGTAGCGCAGCATTCCGACGTGGCCGCCCAAGGTCACGTCCCACAGCCCGCCCAGGCGGCTATCGTGGACCCATTGGCTGGCGAAACGCGGTTCCTCGCTGCCGGCCAGATAGTTCCTGTACATTAACCCGTCGGGGAGGATCTGCCAGCTCCAGGGCACGGTCCAGGCGGTCGGCGGGGCGGACCAAGGCCCGGTCCAGGCGGTCGGCGGGAGGGACAGTGCCGGTCCAGGCGGCTCGGCCAGCGGTGGTGCCACGGCCCGAGGCGGAGGGCCCACGACGAAACCTCCGGGTTCAACAGGCGCATCTCCCACTGGGGGGGGCAACAGCGGTCCATTTACGCCGCCGGGCGGCCCGCCGGGTAGGATCGTTGGTGGCAGGGCCTGGGGCTGGCCGTAAACCTCGGCCGCGGTGGCGAGCCACAACCAGCCCGTCCCCAGGCAGACCGTCAGAATGCGGTGCCAAGACATCAACACTGCTTCCTATCAAAATGGGGGCGTAGTTTAATGGCCACGGCCGGATCACGGCAAGGGGAATGTGAGGGGAGTGCGGCGCACCTAAAAGATGGGGTTGCCCTGGTTGGTGGCTCTCATCAGTTGCGTGGCCGGGCTATAATTGATGGTCGCGTGCCGCATCCCTGGTAGAAAGGCCATGGTTCGAAGTCCGCTCGTTAGAGACCTCCGCATCGTGCTGGGGCCGGAAGGCATCCTTTCGGCGCCCTCCGAGCTGGCGGTCTATGAGTGCGATGCCTACACGTTGGAGCGGCGGCCGCCCCTGGCCGTGGTCTTTCCGCGATCGACGGCCGAGGTGGCCCAGGTGGTACGGGTGTGCCGGGAGCACGATTGTGCGGTGGTTCCCCGCGGGGCGGGGACCAGCCTGGCCGGCGGATGTCTGCCGCCGCCGGACGGCGTCGTGGTCATGCTCACGCGGATGAACCGGATTCTCGAGGTGCAGCTCCGCGATGTTCTGGCCCTGGTCGAGCCGGGGGTGCGCAATCTCGAGCTCACTCGCGCGCTGGCCGGCACGGGCTATCATTTCGCGCCCGATCCTTCCAGCCAATCGAGCGCCACGATCGGCGGCAACGTGGCGACCAACGCCGGCGGGCCGCACACGCTCAAGTACGGCGTGACGGCCAATCACGTGCTGGGGCTGGAGACGGTGCTGGGCGACGGTTCGGTGCTGCGGCTGGGCCCGGTCGAGGACCCCGCCGCGCTGGACCTCATCGGCCTGCTCTGCGGCAGCGAGGGCACGCTGGGCATCGTGACCAAGATCTGGGTCCGCCTGACGCCGGACCCGCCGGACCATCGTACGTTGCGGGTGATTTTCCAGAGCGTGGCCGACGCCACCGAGGCCGTCAGCCAGATCATCGCGGCGGGGATCCTTCCGGCCGCCATGGAACTGATGGACCAGGGGATCCTGGCCGCGGTCGAGGAGGCGTTCGGGATGGGTGTCCCCCCGGACGCCGGCGCGCTGTTGGTCATCGAGTTGGACGGCCTGACGGCCGGCCTGGATCAGGCTCAGCAGCAGGTCATCGAGTTCTGCCGCAAGTGGCATGCCCGCGAGATCCTTCAGGCCAACACCGACGCCGAGCGCGAGCTGCTCTGGAAGTGCCGCAAGCTGGCCGTGGGCGCCGTGGGGCGATTGAGCCCCAGCTACATGATCCAGGACGGCGTGGTCCCCCGCACGCGGCTGCCGCAGATCCTCCGCTCGATCGGCGAAATCGGCAGCCGTTACGGGCTGCGGATCGTCAACGTCGCCCATGCCGGCGACGGCAACGTGCATCCGATCGTGTTGTTCGACGAGCGGGACCGCCGGCAGGTGGATCGGGCGGTGGCGGCCGGCCGGGAACTGCTCGAGGCCTGCATCGCCTGCGGCGGGAGCATCACGGCCGAGCACGGCATCGGTGTGGAGAAGTTGGCCCTCATGGAGAAGCTGTTCTCGCCCGCCGACCTGGACGCCATGTGGCGCGTTCGCCAGGCGTTTGATGCCGCCGGTCGCTTTAACCCGGGTAAGAAACTGCCGCTGCCGGCGGCCTAGCCCACAACGGATCCGTCGCCCGATGTCACTGACCGACCACCGCCTGCCGCTGAGCGAGACCGTGGCCCCCGCCGACGAAGCGGCGGTGGCGGCGGTGCTGCGGAAGGCCGGGCGGGCCAAGACGGCCGTCTATCCGCTGGGCGGCGGCACGAATCTGGCCTACGGTTTGCGGGCCAGCCGGCAGGGCATCGGCCTTTCCACCGCCTCCTTGGACGACGTGCTGGACTACTCGGCCGCCGACCTGACGATAACGGTCGGGGCGGGCCTGACCATCGGCGACTTGGGCCGCCGGCTGGCCAGTCAGAAGCAGTGGCTGCCGATCGACGTGCCGCAGCCGGAGCGGGCCACGATCGGCGGCGTGGTGGCCGCCAACACGCTGGGCCCGCGACGCTACGCCTACGGCACGATCCGCGATTATCTGCTGGGAGTGCGGGCGGTGGACGGCCGGGGCGCGGTCTTCGCCGGCGGCGGCCGCGTGGTCAAGAATGCCGCCGGCTACAACATCCCCCGCCTGCTGGCCGGCTCGCTGGGCACGCTGGGCGTCATCACCGAAGTGACGTTGATGGTCCGGCCCCTGCCTCAGTGCTCGGCCTTGGTGCTGTGCGACGCCGCGGATTTCGAGACCGCCGAATGCCTGTTGGTGGCCTTGAACCGCAGCCGGACGTTTCCCGTGGCCGTCGAGCTGCTGGCCGGCCGGTGCCGGCCGGGTTGCCCCTGGGGTGACATGCCCGGCGACGCCGTCGCCCGCCTGATCGTGGGTTTCGACGGCAGCGAGCCGGAGGTGGAATGGATGCTCCACCGGTTGTGCGACGAATGGCGAGCGGCGGGCGCACGCTGCCTGGCGGGCTTGCGCGGCGACCACGCCGTGACGGCCTGGAATTGGCTGGCCGAGGCCTTCGGCCAGGTGCAGATCAACGTCCTGCCCAGCGCCCTGGTCGGCGTGACCGAGGAACTTATCGGCGGCCTGCCCGGCATTTCCCTCCAGGCCCATGCCGGCAACGGCGCAATCCGCGTGGAATTGCCGTCGGCGGCCTCGCGGGCCGGCCGGCTGGCGGCCGATCCCTTCGCAACGCTGGTGCGGCACAGGCTCCGCCCCGTCGCGGCCGATGCCGGCGGCCACCTGCTCGTGCTCGCCTATCCCGACGATGCCGAGTTGACGGCCGCCGACATTTGGGGCCCGCTCTGCGACGGGGAAGCCGTCATGCGCCGCATTCGGGAGCGCTTCGATCCGGCCGGGATCCTGAATCCGGGCCGATTCGTCTTCGGAACTTGACCGCCCATGAATCCGCACCACCTGAGCAGTCCCGAGGAACCGGCGGGCCAGCGGCCCGATGCCCGCCCCGGCGACGGTCACGGTTCGCCCACGGGCGACGGTCGCGATTCCGGCGGGGCCAGAAGGGTACTATCCCGGTCGGAAGCGCCGGACCCGGCGGGGACAGTCGGCTACGACCAATTGCTGCGCTGCATCCATTGCGGCTTGTGCACCGCGACCTGCCCGACGTACGCCGAATCGGGCGACGAGAACAATGGGCCGCGCGGCCGCATCCGGCTGCTGCGGCTGATTGCCGACGGCGGCGGGCCGCTGACGGATCGCATGCGGCGGCACTTCGAGCTGTGCCTGGACTGCCGCGCCTGCGAGAGTGCCTGCCCCTCGGGGGTGCGTTACGGCCGACTGATCGAGCCCTTTCGCCTGGCCCTGGAGCAAGCCGACGGGCGGGTCGAGAAGCGTGTGGACTACTTTCGCCAGTTGGTATTGCTGCGGCTGATGCCGTACGCCGATCGGCTGCGGCTGATGCTGGGGCCCGTCCGCCTGTTGCAGCGGCTGGGATTGTGGTCCGCGGCGGAGCGGCTGGGGCTGTTTGGGCTGCTGCCTGGTCGGCTGGGCCGGCTGGCGACGCTGTTGCCGCCGCCGGTGCGCGGTGGGCCACGGCTGCCGAAGTTCCTGCCCGCCGTGGGGCGGAAGCGGGCCCGCGTGGCCTTCTTCGTGGGTTGCGTGGCCGACGCCTTGTTCCGCCCCACGCATTGGGCCACCCTCCGCGTGCTGCAGCAGAACGGCTGCGACGTGTTCGTGCCCCCCGGCCAGGGCTGCTGCGGGGCCATCCATTTCCACAACGGCGACAGCCCCGGAGCGCGAAAACTGGCCGACGCCAACCTGCGGGCCTTCGAGCTGGACCGCTATGACGTGATCGTCGTGAACCACGGCGGCTGCGGGGCGATGCTTAAGGATTACGGGCTGCATTGGCAGGACGGCTTGCAGCCGCACCGGGAGAAGTTCGCCGCCAAGGTGAAGGACGTGCACGAGTTTCTCGACGGCTTGGGGGTGGTCCCCGCCGACGGCCGCATCGAGGCGGTGGCCACCTACCACGACGCCTGCCACCTGGCGCATGCCCAGCAGATCACTGCCGCCCCGCGGAGACTGTTAGCCCGCATCCCGGGCCTTCAGTTGCGCGAGCTGCCCGAGGCCGGCTTCTGTTGCGGCTCGGCCGGTACCTACAACCTGACCGAGCCCGACATGTCCGACCGCCTGGCGCGGCGGAAACTAGCCAACATCTTAAGCACCGGGGCCAGCATTGTGCTGGCCGCCAACGCCGGATGCCTGCTGCAGATCAAGCGTCAGGTCCGCCAGGCCGGCCAGCCGATCCTGGTCATGCACCCCATGGACCTGCTGGACATGAGCTACCGCGGCGTCCGCCCGGGGTGAGGGATTAGGGATTAGGGATTAGGGATTGGCGGCGAGGGGTAGGGATAAGGGATTAGGGATGCAGTTCTGAAATCTCAAATTTCAGATTTCAATGGATGGCTGCGGTGTCCATTCTGCCTTTCGCCCTCCGCCCTCCGCCTTCCGCCTTCGTCATTCATCCCTCATACTTCATCCTTGACGCCACGGCCAGGGCGCCGATCTCCAGCCGCACCAGGGCGCCGGTCAACTCTCGCGGCGTTTGCGGCCGGCGCAAGGGGTCCTTGGCCAGCATGCGATGGACCAGATGGGCGACGGCGGTCGGGAGATTCGGGGCCAGGCGCACCAGACTGGGGGGGGCCGTCTGCTTGTGCCCGCGGGCCAACTCGCCGACGGAATCGCCCGCCAGCGGCGGGCGGCCGGCCAGCAGCTCGTACAAGACCACGCCCAAACTGTAAATGTCGCTGCGGATGTCCGGCCGCAGTGTCGAGCTGGCGCATTCCGGGGCCAGGAATTGGGCCGTGCCCATGACGCGGCGCTCGGCCGCGGGGCCGGTTTCGTCGCGTCGCCGGGCGAAGCCCAGATCCAACAGCGTCACGTGCCCCTCGGGCGAGAGAAAGATATTGCCCGGCTTCAGGTCGCCGTGCATCCAGCCGGCGGCGTCCAGGGCCTCGAGGGCCTCGGCCACCTGGCGGGCAATCCACAGCACGCTGCTCAAGTCGATTCTTCGGCCGCCGGCCAGAGCGGCCTGCAAGGTCGCGCCCTCGAGCCAGGGCATGACCAGCAGCCGGGGCTCCCGGCTGACGTGGGCCTCGAGCACGGCGATCAGGTGGCGGTGCGAAACACTCCGCGCCGCCAACGCCTCGCGCGCCAGCAGGCCAATCGCCGCCGGATCGTCGCGCCTCTCGGGCCGGGGCATCTTCAAGGCGTAGGTGGCGAGCCGGTCAACCGGCCCCTCGGCGGGCCGGGCACGATAAATCCGCGCCCAGCTTCCTTCCGCCGCCAAGGCCACCAGCTCCCAGCGCCCCACGACCTGGCCGGCTGACACTGGCGGCTGGCCGGTGTTCTGGCCCGGCACGGGCAGGTTGTCCGTGCCATCCAACGTGTCCGAACAGGTTTGATGAATCACTGTTTAGAAACGGAAATCCAGGCCGAAGTTGAGCCCCTGAGCCCAGTAATCCGTGGTCTTCAATTGGAACTGCGGCTTGACAGCGGCGATGGTGGCCGTGGGCGGCGTGAGGTTCAGGTCGATCTGGTCGCCGGGGCGGGCCACGTCGCTCCAGTAGATCAGCGAATAGCCCAGGGTCAGCCGCAGGCGGCACGTCAGATCATAGGCCAAGGTGCCGTCCAGCTCGGGGATCATCGAGATCTGGTTGGTCTGATGGACGCCGATGTTGGTTGGTTGGGCCAGAAAGCCGCCGAGGGTGACGGCTTGGCCTTCAGGGGAAGTCGTCGTGGTCTGGCCCTCGATGTCGATGATGGAGCGGGTATTGCCCAGCGCCAGCTTCATGCTGGTCTCCAGCGACCATCGGCACCAGTGGGCGGCCGTGGCGATGCCCAGCTCGCCGCCGTTGAAGTTGTTCCGCGTCTTGAACTCGTCGATCTGCTGGAGGCTGCTTCCCGCGGGGAAAAGGACGGTGTTGCTGAAGTCGTCCGAGATTTTCAGGCCGTCGTCGAGCCGTTGGAAGCGATAACCTGCCAGCAATTCGACCCGATAACCGCAACCGCGACACAGGGCCCGCCGCATCAATAACTCCGCCGCCTCCATGTTGCTGTTGGAGACGGCCAAGAACGTGCCGTTGGCCACGGTGGTGCCGGCGGGATTGGTATAGCCGATCAACTCGGAACTATCGAGGCCGGTGGTGACATTGAAGAAAGGCCGGGCGAGGGTCGGACTGCCGGAACTGTTGGCGTTCAACCGATCGGCCGCCTGGGCGATGCCCAGATAGACGAACTCGACGCCCAGGTTGTCGCCGGGGTCGAGCCAGGCCCCCACCGAGAGCCGGCCGCCGGACCGCAGCTCCTCGTTCAGCCCATGCTCGCCCAGCAGCACGGTCGTGGGGCCGTCGAGCGTGCCGGCCTGCGCCTGGGCTGTGCCGTCCGGGCTGGTGGTCAACAGGGGGGGAATCGGTGTCCCGCGCGTCCACCACATTAAGTATTCAGTCCGCGCCCACAGGGAATCTTGCAATAGGTTACGCCAGAAGCCGCAGGGGAACCCGAAAACCGCGGTCCGTGGGCACTCCTCGCCGTCCTCGGTCCAATAGGCCGGTGGCTGCGAGGGCAGCGACTCGTCGGCTGGGTAGCCCGGTGCGTAGCCGGGTGCGACTTCTGCGGAGCCGCGCGGCGCAGGGCGCTCGTTGGCGAAATCGGAGGCCTCCGGCACGGGGTCCTCGGCGACGGCCCGGGCCGCACCGGTCGTGTGTGAAACCTTCCGCAGCGGCGGCTGCGAAACGTCAGAGACGGTATCCTCGGCCACCCGGGCCGCCTGTACCGGCCGACCCGGAAGCCATTGCAGGTTGCCGGATGAGTTGCCGTCTTGCCGGACCGGCGGCTGCTGCCAGGGTGGCGTCTGGGCCTCGGTCGGCGAGATGCCAAACCCGACCGCGGCGGCCGCGATGACCACCACCGCGGTCAGAAGCCGAAGCCCCGCGACAGGTTCCCGTTGCCGTGCCGCGCGACTGCCGGCAGCCGCGGGCATACCAATTGCCTTCACAGCCATAGTCCACCAAGTCCTTATGTCTACGGGGCTCAACGAGCGGATCAAAGGGAGTTGGATAAGCTCGTGGTCTTATTTCGGTTAAACTCGGAATAATCGTTTAAGATTTCTTAAAAGGATAAGTCGCCTGCGGCTTCCTCCCTTGCCCAACTATCGCAGGCTTCCAAGCATGGGGCAATGGAATGGGGAAGTCGCACAAGCGAGGGACAGTGGGCGGCCGGTTGCAAGGCGGCCGCCGCAGCACGCTCGCCGCGGAATACGAACGGACAACCCACGTTCTTCCGGTGACGTGCGAAACCGACCTCTATCGGCGGCCTTCAAGTCGAGAATTGCGAATCGGTGTTTCTTCCGTGTTCAATCCGTGGCTGCTCCCATCCCTCCCCCTCCCCCCTGCTCCCTCCCCACTCCCCACTCCCCACTCCCCACTCCCCACCCCCCACTCCCCACTCCTCCCTCCCCACTCCCCACTCCCCCCTTTTGCCGTGTCGAACAGTCGCCCGCCCCGAGGTACCTTTCAAAAGTTACCGCGTTTGAACAGTCTGCAACCAATTTGCCGGCTTGAGGTTGCAATTCTGTCGGCAGACGTAAAGTCATACGTCTCCAGGGGTACGTGTTCGACAATTGCCTTTCCCGGTTCCATAACTCTTTGGCCGCCTTCCACTTCCGCCCTTTTCCAAGGGCCCGATTGGTACCTGAATGTGAAATCCGCGAACAAGCCAGCCACGGATGAACACAGACTGACACAGATTTAGTTTTCGGTGTTCAGTGTTCAGTGTTCAGGCTCATACTGAGAACTGAGAACTGAAAACTCCCCACTCCCCACTCCCCACTCCCCACTCCCCACTATCTATACATCTGTATATCATATTCTTGTCCAAACCGCAAGCCCGGTTTTTGAAGTTTTTTGGGCGGAAAGCGGCCCGGCGTCGGGGGGCCGTGCCTAGAGACGAGTGGTGAGTGGCGAGTGGTGAGGGACCAGTAGGGCGCCTTGCCGCCGCTGTTCCCCCTGCTTGCACTTTACGTGTCGTAGTTTGTACCCCATTACACCGGGAGGGTCGTGTGGCGCTGCGGGGGCGGATGGCCCAAACGGGCCCGAAGGTTGCGGGCGACGACAGACGCCGACGGCGGGCCGGAGCCCGTCCAAATCCTCCCCCCGGGCCGGTTGCCAGGCAGCCCGCCGGGCCACCGGCCAGCGCTTCCTCGGTCGATGCCGTTTCGGTGCGCCAGCCGATGTTGCCGAAGCATGCCCGGGAACCTCTTGCACTCGCGTTCTTGCCTAGCCGGAGCCGGGCCCAATGCCCGCTTCGGCGGCCCGCGTCACGCAGCCTCCGCGGCTGCCCGATGGCCATCGCGATCTTCGGGGCCGCGCTCGCCGCGCCAAACTTGACAATGCCATGCTCGGCCGCGACAATGCTATGGGGTTTGCGACAATTCGGCAGCCGAATATCCGTTAGCGAGGTTTGTCGTTCGTCGCTACGCGACGACTCTCCTGGCCGCTGCGCGTCGTGTCACCGGAGGACAGGAAGTATCCCTATGTCAACGGCACTCCATCGGTCAGGCACTCGTATTCAGTCGGTGTTTGGGTTGCACGGGACCGACGAAAACGATCTTTCGGCGGCTTTCGCGTTGGGAATGTCACGATCGCCGAGTTTGCTTCGCGCTGTCTTCGCAGATGTAGCTCCTGAGCATGCCGACCTCTTCGAAGCAGCCTCAATTCACATCCAGACGGCAAGGTCCTCGGCCGGAATCACTGATGTGGAGATCCGGCTTGGAAACGAGGCTATCGTCGTGTTTGAGGCCAAGAAGGGTTCGGAGTACCCCACTCAGGCGCAGCTTGTGAAGTACGTTGCCGGATGCCGAGCCTGTGGTTTCGGAAGCATCAAGATGGTTGCGCTCACCAGTCGAGAATCTGTGCCAGGTGGGACTCCGCCTGACTGGCTTACGATCGGTGCGCCCGTTTGCGCT
>JBEKTY010000146.1:0-21226 GCA_049515555.1 Thermoguttaceae bacterium | reverse complement strand
TTCGGCTTCCAGGTGCAGGACAACGGCGGCACGGCCAACGGCGGGGTGGACACCGATCCCACGATCCGCACGCTGGCGGTCAATGTGTCGGAGGTGAACCACGCGCCGCAGGGCACGAGCAATACGGTGACAACGCTGGAGAACGTGCCGTACGTGCTCCAGGTGGCGGACTTCGGCTTCAGCGACCCCAACGATATTCCGCCGAACACAGATCAGCAGCCTGCCGACGGCGGGCACGCTCACGGACAACAGCGTGGCGGTGACCACGGGGCAGTCCGTCTTGGCCACGGATATCGGCAGCAACAAGCTGGTGTTTACCCCGGCCGCCAATTACTGGGGGACGCCCTACGCCAGCTTCGGCTTCCAGGTGCAGGACGACGGGGGCACGCTCAACGGGGGCGTGGACACCGATCCCACGATCCGCACGCTGACGGTCAATGTGTCGGAGGTGAACCACGCGCCGCAGGGCACGAGCAACACGGTGACGACGCTGGAGAACGTGCCGTACGTGCTCCAGGTGTCGGACTTCGGCTTCAGCGATCCGAACGACTCGCCGCCCAACAACTTCCTTACGGTGGAGATCACGGCCCCGCCGGCTGCCGGGACGCTGGCGGACAGCGGTGCGGCGGTGACGCCGGGGCAGTTCGTGGCCGAGGCGGACGTGGCGGCGGGAAAGCTGCTCTTCACCCCGGCCGCGCACAGCAGCGGCACGCCCTACGCCAGTTTCGGCTTCCAGGTGCAGGACGACGGGGGCACGCTCAACGGGGGCGTGGACCTGGACCCCGTGACCCGCACGATGACCGTGAACGTGACCTATGTGCCGCAGGTGGTTGGGCGGTACGTGTTCTACCACGACTCGGCTTGGGACGGCTACACGCCGGGCCCTTCCGCCTTGGACGACGCCGCCATCGCCACCGACAAGACGGCCCTCCTGCCAGGCCAGACGGCGACTTTTGCCAACTACACCAGTTACGCGGGCGGGATCAACGGGGTGATGGTCGACATCCAGGAGGGTGGCAACCACGCCGCCCTGGACGCCTCCGACTTTCAGTTCGCCATGGGCAACGACGACTCCCCTAGTGATTGGCCGCCGGCCCCGTGGCCGCAGAGCGTCAGCGTGCGGCCGGGGGCGGGCGGCAACGGCTCGGACCGCGTAACGCTGATCTGGCCCGACTACTTGGCATTTGACCAATACTCCGATCCGCCCAACTCCAGCGGCATCGGCAACACGTGGCTCCAGATCACCGTGCTGGCCGACGATCATACGGGACTATTGCAGCCCGACGTGTTCTATTTCGGCAACGCCGTAGGCGAATCGGGCAACTCGGCTACCGACGCTATCGTCGATGTGGCCGACGAGATCGGCGCCCGCAACAACCCGCGCTGGTTCCTCAATCCGGCGACGATCACCGATCCTTACGACTACAACCGCGACCTAAAGGTGAATGCCACCGACGAGATCATCGCCCGCGACCATGTCACGTACTTCGCCGACGCATTGCAGCTCATCACGGTCCCCGGGCCTTCGGGAAGCGACGGCGGGGCGACGGGCAGCCCGGCCCCGGGAGACCCCGGACCGGGCGACGCGAATGTCCCCCAGATCTCCGTGGGAAACCATATTCTGCTCACCAATACGCCCAACCAGGTGATTCAGATCTCGGTTTCCGGCGGGCAACCGATTCAAGGGCTGGACCTGAACGTCCAGATCGCCGACGGAGGCATCCCCGCCGGCGGCACTAGCACGGGTCCGGTAAACCAAAGCGTGGACCGGCTCACGGGCACCATCTTCCAGTCCAATAACACCAATGTCACCGACGTGGATCGAGCCGGAGGGGTCGATCTGGTTCCCATGTTCGAAGGATGCCAGACGACCACCGCCAGCGGCGCCGTCAACGCCTCGGGCCTGCTGGCAACGGTGACGATCGACACTACGGGCTTCGACGACCCGCAGACCTTTACTCTGGACCTCTCCGTTACGGCGAACGGGCCCACGGATTTCGCCGGGATTCCGGCCTTAATCGCTGACGGCACGATCACGCTGGAGCGGCCGCCTGTGTGGCAAGGCGGAACCGGCGGCCCCTGGAGCGCGGCGAGCAGTTGGCTCGGCGGCGTCGGCCCGCAAGCCGGCGACCGGCTCTTGTTCTCCGGCAGCGGCGCCGTCAACTCGGTCAACGACCTGGCCCCCGATACGGCCGTCGGCTCCCTCGCCTTCCAGGGCGGCGACTTCACACTCACGGGAAACGAATTCGTCCTGGCGCCCACGGACGGCGCGGGCATCCAGAACACCGCGGGCCAGACGCAGATCGCCCTGCCCATGCGGCTCGCCGCCGATTCTACCGTGCTGGTTTCCGGGGGACAGTTGGCCCTCAGCGGGTCGCTCGACACCAATGGGAATTGCCTCACCGTCGAGAATCTCAAGGGCGCCGCGGTAACCATCGAGGGCCCCGTCACCGGCAGCGGCAGCTTCAAAAAGACTGGGGCCGGGACGGTGGTGATGTCGGGCCAGAACAACTACCAGGGCGGCACGGCCGTCGACGACGGCACGCTCGTCATCACCACCGGCGATGCCTTGCCCCCCGGAGGAGACTTGGACCTCAGCGGCGGCGGCGGGCTGGTGCTGGACAGCCTCTTGACGCCGGCCAGCGGCCTGGGCTACGGCGGCAGCAGCGGCGGGCCGGTGGCGGCCGCGGCGGCGGTGCTCCCGGCTTTCAGCGATCAGCGATCAGCGGTCAGCGATGGCAGCGGAGCGGTGGCGGCCGCGGCGGCGGTGCTCCCGGCTTTGAGCGATCAGCGATCAGCGGTGAGCTATGGCGGCGGGCCGGTGGCGGCCGCGGCGGCGGTGCTCCAGCCTACGCCCATCGCACCCGCCGCGCCCACGGTTTTGGTAACAGCCGAGCCCGCCGCGGCCGCCACGCCGGCCGACGAGCAGCCAGCGGCGCCCCCCGGACCGCGTCCGCTAACAACCGACAACCGACAACCGACAACTGCGCCTCTGACAACCGACAACCGACAACTGACAACTGCGCCTGACAACCGACAACCGATAACTGAGCCTCTGACAACCGACAACCGACAACTGACAACTGCGCAGTCCGCGGTGGGGCCAACTGCCCTGGCGGTCGATGCACTGCTGCGTTCTGATCCCGCCGAGCCGACATCTGCCGACATTCGGTGGCTGGGCGATCTGGTGGCCTCGGATCGGGCGCGGCGCGCCCACGCCACCCCGGCCGCGGCAACCGCCAGCCTCGACCGGCTACTGGCCAGCATTTCCGGGGATCCTCAGTGACTTAGCCACGGATGCGAGCCACGGATGAAACACGGATGATCCAGATAACAAACCGACCCCCCGTCTTCGATCCGTGTTCGATCCGTGTTCCATCCGTGGCTGACTCCAGAAGCCCCCCGGAAAGCTGCGTGTTTGCGCAGTCCGATTGCGAATCCGCGAAATCCGGCGAGTTATTGATTGACAGGGTGAATCACCTTGGTATGCTCATGTTATGTTTACCTGCTGATCGGGAGTATGGCGGAACCTGTTGTGCGGCCAGAGGATTGGCTGGGCGGGATCTCCATTTTGCGCCCCCAGGAACCTACAGGTTTGCGCAGTCCGATTGCGACTATGCGAAATCCGTTGAGAAGCTTCTTGACAGGCTTCTGCGCTGTGGTATCTTAGGTCCCATGTTCAATTGCCGGCTGGAAACGCGTCGGTAGAAGGTTGATAATTTTGTTCCTCTTGCAGATTGACGGTGAGAAATGAAAACGTGCATGCGGGTTGCTGTGGCTCTCCTGTTCCTCTCCGTCGCCGGGACGGCGTTGGGGGACACGCTCACAATCAATAACTTTGCGCCCGTGACGGTAGGGTATTCCTCTCAATACCCCACCCGCGCGTTCCCCTACAACTTGGGCCCTGAGCCCTGGCTCACCGCGATATTCACGAGCGGCGGGAGCCTCCCCGCGAACACAGTCGACTTGGCGCTGACTACGGCCAACTGGGTCGTAACCGCCAACACGGGCTACTCTCTACCGCCTCATGGGCTGGGGGTTAACCTCTGGGCCTTCAATGTCCTTGAAAACAGCACCACAAAGCTAACCGACGCGCGCCAACTCGCCATCACGTATCTGTCTGGCGGCCCCCCGAACAGCCCGATCCAGTATGACCAGGGAATCGACTCTGGTGGGACCTTCGGAATCGTGTTCAAGTGGGGCAACGATGCCAACGGGGTGCCGGTGTTCAAGGCCGGTGAGACGGATTTCTTTCAAATCAAACTTAGTGGGGCGCCCTCTGGCGCAACGCTCACGGCGAGCGACTTCCAAGCCCTGAGCGGCGGGGGCTATGACGGGCAGATGTACAGCGAAGCCATCATTGCGGATGGGAGCGAGGACTATGTCGCGTCCACCCCCCCTTCTCCTCTTTCGATCCCAGTTCCCGAGCCCACGGGGATCGTCGCCCTGCTCGGCCTCGCCGGGATGGGCCTGATCGGATTGGTTTGGCGCCGCCGCGCGGCGGCATGACGCCTGACGCGAAACTGGAAATTGACATCAAGGGCCATCCTTCGGGGTGGCCCTTTTCGTTGGGCGGCGGGGGGCGGAGGGATTAGGGATTGGGGATTAGGGATTGGGGATTGGGGATTGGGGATTGGGGATTAGGACGGGCCGGCGGTTGGCCTTCGCCCCGTCGGGCCGTTGTGAGGGAGTCTTCGCCCTACCGTCCTCAATCCGTGTTCAATCCGTGTTTCATCCGTGGCTGAGCCGGAGGGCTGGGTGGCCGGAAACTCTATTTTGCGACCCCCCAGGAACCTACAGGTTTGCGCAGTCCGCTTGCGACTATGCGAAATCCGTGAAAAAAGTTATTGACAGGGTGGAACGCCGGGGTATCTTGGGGATTGAGATCCGAAGCGAAATCATGCCTTTCCATGAAGGAGCTGTTTCATGAGAAGACTGGTAGCTATTGCAACGGTGCTTGCGGTGATCGGGCTCGCCGTTCCGGCCTGGGCCGACGCAATCGTGGTCAATGGTAGCTTTGACCCCACCACAAGTAACCCGTATACGAGCGCAAATTCTTATGAGGACCTCGTTGCCCCCAGCACGGCCATCTTTGGATGGACGGTCCACTCGGGCTCGATTGATTGGATTTCTACCTATTGGAGGGCGGCTGATTATGTGTCGTCCGCCAACCACGGCTACAGTTTGGATATGAGCGGAACTAATGCGGGCGTAATTGTAAGCCAAGTGCTTGGCACTACTGCGGGCCAGTCGTACAAGCTCACGTTCGAAATGGCAGGTAATCCCGCTGGCCCTCCGACCACCAAGGATATGACGGTGAAGGTCGGGGCTGCAAGCCAGGACTTCTCCTTCAATACAAGCGGTCACAGTCAAACTAGCATGGGCTGGGCTCCGGAATCGCTGACATTCGTGGCCACGGGGACGAGCACGCCGCTTTCCTTCCAAAGCGACGACAATACCGGCTTCGGCCCCGCCCTCGATGAGGTTTCAGTGGAGCCGGTAGGCGGATCGACCGGTTTCGTCCCCGAGCCCACCGGGATCGTCGCCATGCTGGGCCTCGCCGTGATGGGCCTGCTCGGATTGGTTTGGCACCGCCGCACCGCGGCATGACGCCCGGCGCGAAACTGGAAATTGATATCAAGGGCCATCCTTCGGGGTGGCCCTTTTCGTTGGGCGGCAGGGGACCGGACAGGGATTGGGGATTAGGGATTGGGGATTGGGGATTGGGGATTGGGGATGAGGGCGGAAGGATGAAGGGTGACGGATGTGGGAGCGGGCTGGCAATTCGCCCTCGGCTCGTCGGGCCGTTGCGGGAGCGCCTTCGACCCCTGCCCTCAATCCGTGTTCCATCCGTGTTTGATCCGTGGCTGAGCCGGAGGATTGGGTGGCCGGGAACTCTATTTTGCGACCCCCCAGCAACCTACGGGTTTGCGAAGTCCGCTTGCGACTATGCGAAATCCGTGAAAAAACTGATTGACAGGGTGGAACGCCGTGGTATTTTGATAGCTATTGGTGCAATTGGGCATTTTGTTCCTCGGGGCCTTTGTTCCAGGGAAAAGGGAGGTGCGGCGTGAGGAGGGTTCTGGCTCTTTTGGTGGTGGCGCTGGTGTGCGGGCTGGTTGTGCAGGCAAAGGCAGACTACGTGGCCTTATCGACGCCCGATCTGGTCGGCAACCAAACTTGGACCGGCAACCTGGGGCTGGACTTCAACGTGGCTTCGCCCATTTGGGTGACCGCGCTCGGGGCCTACGACAGTAGCGGCAATGGGTTCTCAAGCACCATTACCGTGGGGCTATATCAACGCTCCACCACGGCGCCTCCGCCGTTAACGGCCGGTAATCCGTCCACCGAGCATTACGGTTCGTTGCTGGCGAGTAAGAGCCTGTTAGGAACGCCCGCGGACTGGGAGGGGGACTACCGGTACGTGCCGCTATCGTCGGCGATACAGTTGCAGCCGGGCGACTACTCGATCGTGGCCGTCGGTTTCGGGTCCGGCAACCCCAACGGGAACGAGAACATCTCACCACCGTCCTTCATAGTAAACGCCTATTCGGGCTCCCAGCTTAGCTTTGTGGGGACCGGGCGGTATGACAGCAAGACAACGCTGGACTATCCATACTATACCACCGCCCAGAACGGCTATCCTAACGTGACCCCGGAGGTTTTTGCCGCTGGCAGTTTCGAGTTTAGCCTCGCCAACCCAGCGGTTATCGGCGTCCCAGAGCCCACCGGGATCGTCGCCCTGCTGGGCCTGGCCGGGATGGGCCTGATCGGATTGGTTTGGCGCCGTCGCGCGGCGGCATGACGCCTGACGCGAAACTGGAGATTGATATCAAGGGCCATCCTTCGGGGTGGCCCTTTTCGTTGGGCGGCGGGACGAGGGACGAGGGGTGAGGGACGAGGGCGGAAATAGCCGGCGGCTGGGCTGCGTAATAGTCGGTTGGTAGGGGAGAACCGGTATTGGTGGAACGGTTGGGTGTTATTCCATTGATGCAAAGTTGTCACTCGTCGCTACGCGACGGAGCAGGGGAAGGGGCGAAGGTTCGGAGACAGTCCCCTGTTTCGGCGGACGAAAATCGTGAGCGTCCCCAGGGCTTATTCGCTCCAATGCAATGTCTTGGCCACTTTCCGCGGCAGCCAGCGGGGGGCCAGGCGGCCGGCGACCGTCCCCAGGCGGTTGACCAGCCCGGGGACAACCAGCGGCTTGCCGCGTCGAAATCCGCGGTAGCCGGCGCGGGCCACAGACTGACCGCTCATCGGAGCGAGCCGGAACAGGAGGGCCTTCTCCAGCCGGGCCACGCGGGCGAACTCGGTCACGGTGGGGCCGGGACAGAGGCACGTCACGCGGAGGCCGGCGCCGGCCAGCTCGTCGGCCAGGGCCTCGGTGAAGGAAAGAACGAAGGCCTTCGTGGCGTAATAGACGGCCATGTAGGGCCCCGGCTGAAAAGCGGCCGTCGAGCCCACGTTGAGCACCCCCCCGCGGCCGCGGCGGATCATCTCCGGCAGGAACAACCGCGTCAACTCCCATAGTGCCATGACGTTCACCTGGATCATCTCCGACTGCTGCCGCAGCGGCAGGTTCGCCACGGCTCCCACGGCCCCGAAGCCCGCGTTGTTGACCAGCACGTCCACCGCCACGCCATCGGCGGCCAACTGGTCGAAGATGGCCTGGGGCGTCTCCGGCCGGCTCAAGTCGCCGGGCAGCGCGCGGACCTCGACGCCATGCTGCTCGTGCAGCTCGGCGGCCAATTGCTCCAGGCGCTCCCGGCGACGGGCGACCAGAATCAAGCGACTGCGATCGGCGGCGAAGCACTTCGCCAGTTCCCAGCCGATCCCCGCCGACGCCCCGGTAATCAAGACCGTCTCAGCTTCCATGGATTCCCTCCCGGCGCGCCGCCTTCTATGCTAGGAACGGATACCGAAGGCTCAATATAGCCCGGCCAGGGGCGGGCGGAAATGGGGACCGGGAACTTCCTGCGGGCTGCCGGTTCTTGCTTGCATTTTTCGGGTGGTAACCGATAATGGGTGGTAGTTTGGCCCTCCGACTCGCCCCCACCACCTAGCAGCGACAAGATTTGCTTAGCGCCAGACCAGCCACGAGAAAATAATCGCCCGGTAGAAAATAGAGAGTACCACAGCGGGGTATAGTAGAATTGTCCGTGACGATGTCCGGCGTGCCCGTCGATCAGGTGGCGCGGCGGCCGGCGGTTGTGGCGTCGAGCGCGGCTCGGGGCCGCAGGAGGCGAGAATCATGGCCATCTCCGTGCGTTGCCCGAACGGCCACGACCTGCGAGTCAAGGACGAGTTCGCCGGGAAATCGGGCCTCTGCCCCCATTGCCGCTGCCGGATTCAAGTGCCCATGCCGGTGAACATCGGCGATCCGGGGCAAGTCTCAGACGACGACGTGTTGGCCATGCTCGGCCCCGGGACCAAGTTCGCTAAGCCGCCGGTCGAGGAGCCGGAGGCGGAATCGCCCGACGAGAGTCGGGCCACGCCCGTGCCGGCCGCTCCACAGGAACCGGCCCGCGACGATGCGCCGGGGGACGAGTCGGCGATGAGCCTGCTGAGCGCCGCGATACTTCAGCGTCAAAAGAGCATCTGTCCGCACTGCAAGGGCACGACTTCGGTAGCCTTCACCCATTGCCCGCGGTGCGGCACGCGGCTGAATGCGCCGCCGTCGCCGCCGGGCAGGGCCAAGCAGTAGCGTCACCTGGGAACGACCTCGACCAGGTTGCCGTGGCGGCGGTAGGTGAGGGGGGTTGTCCGCAGAAGGGCCCGCAGTACGTCGTCCACGGTGGCGTTCTCCACTTCCAGCGAGACCCGCTGATCGAGCGAGATGCCCGCCGCCCGCAGCGCCGGCCGATCCAGGCGGAGCTCGAAGTTCAGCTTGACGGCCAGTTGTTCCAGAACCGCTGCCAAGGGTTTCTCGCGCACGGAAAGTCGGGTGACAAGCAGTCGGGCAGCGAGGGGCGGCCGATTGCCCGCCGGCTCGGCACGCGGCGCCGGTCGCGGGCCGGCCACGTCGGCACTCGACGCCACGCCCTGGGGCACCGGAACCAGCCGCACGCTCCGCCCGTCGGCGGCCACCTGGAAGGTCAAGTCGAACTGGTTGACAATCAGCGTGACGCGATCGACCCAGGGCAAGGCGGGCAGATCGGCGGCGGCCCACAGGTCGTGGGGCACCTGCTCCCGGTCGAGCAGTTCCACCCCGCCCTGTTCGGCCAATTGCCCGAGCACATCCCGTGGCGCCGCATAATCCCGCCACACCAGGGGCTTGCGGAGCAGGAGCCGCCGGGCCGTGGCCGGCCGAAGCCGCCGCACCTCTTCCTCGCGCAGGGCCGACAGGGGCGGCAGCCGGGCGGCCGCCTCGGGCGGCCCGAAATACGCCACCGGCCCCAGCATCGCCACGCCCAGTTGCCGACTGTGGGCGATCTCGCCCAGCGCCGTAACCAGTGGGACCGCGACCAGCTTGATCGCCACGTTCTGATCCGGGTCCACCCGCCGATCCAGCAGCACCGCCACGCGCTCGGCCCGCGAGAGTTTGGCCAGCGCGGCCTGCAAGGGGTTGGCCGACCCGGACCAAATGAGGTCCAGTTTGGCGTCGAGTCGCTCCTGGAGGGCGGGGCCGGTGGCCCACGCTACACCCCCCTCCGCCGCCACAGACCGATCCACCGCCAGCATACCGGCCACGGCAACGGCCAGCACCGGCACGATTTTTCGACAAGAACCGCCAACTGTGGTTACAATGAACATTAGCCGCCCGGTGGCAGGGGTTCTAATTCAGCAACAGAGAACAAATCAGGCCGTTCCAGGAGCAACGTAGTGAGCCAATCGCCTCGTCCACCCGAATTGCTAGCCTTGTATAAAGGATACCTGGCTCGTCGGGAGGCTGCCACCTTCGCGAACCAAGTTTCTGTGCGGTACGCGGCGGGTACCCTGGAGCGGCTCGCCGGGCACCCCAGCCGCGAAGTGCGCCGGGCCGCCGTCCTGGCCCTGGGTTTGCTCGGCGATTATCAGGCCAACGCCGCCCTCGGCGGGGCCTTGCTCGACAAGGACCGGACCGTGCGAATCCTGGCCGAGAACGCCATCCGCAGCGTCTGGCCCCGGGCCGGCGACGAAACCGACCGCTCCCAACTCGCCGCAATGGCCCGCCTGAATGCCGCCCGGCAGTTCCAGGAGGTGCTGCAAGTGGCCGGTGAACTGCTGGTCCGCAGTCCGGGCCTGGCCGAGGCGTGGAGCCAGCGGGCCTACGCCCATCACGCCCTGGGCCATTTCGCCGAGTCAATCCGCGACTGTCATGCCGCGCTGGAGCTGAATCCCTATCATTTCATCGCCGCCGTGGGCATGGGCCGGGCCTACCTGGAACTGGCCAACCCGCTGGCGGCGCTGGAAAGCTTTCGCCGCGCCCTGCGGCTGAACCCCGAGCTGCAAGGCGTCCGCGCACAGACCGAGCGACTGGCCAGGATGGTCGAGGGCAACCAGTAGGCACCGGTGAATCAACCTCCGCTCGCCTGAAATGTATCCGGCACACTCCGTGTGCCGCTGCCGGCAGGCGGCATACGGAGTGTGCCGGATACATTGGAAGAATCACCGCACTTGCGGTCCGCCGGACATCGCCGACCCGGCCGGTTGTGTTGCCCGCTCGGCGTAATACTTGGGGTTCTTGCTGAACTTATCCAGCGAGGCTTCATCGGCGAACAGATAGACCCGACCGCCGTAGGACACCCCGTGTATCCGAGTGCCCGGCACCGATCGGTTCTGCTCCAAGGTCAACACGACGTCGTCGCCGGAATTCACCGGTGCATATCGGTCGGGGTCGGCCAGGAATCGGCGTTGCTCGTCCGCACCGGCAAACAGGTATGTGCGGCCGCGATGGATGGCCCCCCAACGTCGGTTGCCGGGACTCCAGACCGACTTCTCGGCCAATTGCACGGGACAGAAGCCATCCAGGCCGATGGGCGGTGGGACCGCAGCCGCCGGGGCCGATCCGGGAGTTGCGGCCGCCGCGCCGGAACCGGCCATCGGCGACCCTGTGGCTGCCGGCGTCGATGGCCCCGCCGGCAGTGATGAGGGCCCCGCAACCGGTGCTGCCGCCTGGGCCGTTGCGCCGGCCGGCTGAGACGAGCTGCCCGAAGGTGGTGCTGCCACCTGCTCCGGGGCGGCACCCGGCGGCAGTGCGCTCGCGGCGGGTGGTCCGCCGGCTGGAGCACCTGGAATCTGAGCGTAAACCGCCGTGTTGCGTCGCTTCACGTCGGCAGCCACCTGATTCAGCCGGCCGATGTACTGGTCCGGCGGCAGCCGGCCCCGGATTGTGTCGAGCACCTCTCCTTGAGTCGTTGGCGCAAGGATCAGCGTGGTCGGCAAGGCCGTGATGCCGTATTGCCGGGCGGTGGCTTGGAAGTAATCGACGTTGAGTCTCACGGGCACATAATTGGCTTCCAGGGCCGAGATCCACACCGGCTGACTAGCTATATCGGTCTCTAGCGCCCGGCACGCCGAGCACCACGGGGCCGTGAAAATCGCCACAACCAGATGATTAGATTGACCGGCAACTCGTTTGGCGCTATCAATCGATGCCTCCCAATGGATGGTCTGCTGGGCGTGGGCCCATGCTGGGATGAGCATCGCGTACAAAATGGCGATCAGCACGCATCTCAGCTTGCCCATTTTACGTATCCTTACGTTTGTAACAAGTACGCCGACTGTCACTAGTATCGGAAGCCAAGGTTCACCGAATGGTGGAAAAAGATGCTGTCGCCAAGCCGGTTGGGCAGTTGGTTAGGTGGGCCGCGACAGAATTCCGGCCGAGCATCGAATTTGCGGCTTGACACGCACGCAAACAACGTTAAGATAACAAGTAGACATTGAGTTCTGCACAGTAGCGGACCCGCTGGGGTTCGTATCTGGCGTCTTACAGCCGCCCCCCCGCACAAGGGATGGTTCTTTCACGGGGGTGTGGGAAACGCTTCTCGACCTGTGTTCCGTCGGTCGATTGCTTGCGCGGTCGGCTAAGGACTCGGCCGGTGTGCCGCAGGGCGAGAATATACCTCTGAGGACCGTGTGCCCCACGTACGGGGTCCATGCCAGTCTACATACTGTGAACGCTCTGGAATGACGCGAAGCTTACCGGCTTGGCGCGGCTCGCGGCATTTCAAACCGTGCGGAGTGTAAACGCGCAACCGCCCTGGCGGGGCGGGCGAATAGTTTGAAGTTCGACACCTCTGGACCGCGGCGCCCGGCAGTATCCGGCGGCGTGGCGGATCCGAATTCGGAAGGAGTTTCCTCTTAGGTGGGCAATATGGCCAAAAAGAAACGAGGCCGACTTCGCGGCCGTGGTACGCAAGGTTACGGTCCCCGCGGCTCCAATGGCTACCGCGGCTCGAACCGGCCTATGCGACCTTCTTATAACGAAGCAGACCCGGCGCGAAACCAGGAGATCCCACCCGATAACGGCGAGCCGGTCGTCCTGGAGCCCGGCGGGGGAGTCCTGGAAATGCACCCCAACGGCTACGGCTTCCTCCGCGACACGAAGAACAACTACATGCGCGAGTTGACCGACCCGTTCGTGCCGGGGAGCATGATCGACAAGTTCGGGCTCCGCGAGGGCGTGATCGTCAACGGCATGGTCCAGCCGGGGCGGCGGCAGCAAGGCCCGCGACTGCGGGAGGTCCTCGACGTCGACGGCATGCCGCCGGAGGACTACAAGAACGTCAAGAGCTTCGATCAGCTCACGCCCATCAACCCGGAATCCTGGCTCCGCCTGGAAATCGGCCCCGAGCCCATGACCACGCGGGTCATGGACCTGCTGACGCCCTTGGGCAAGGGCCAGCGGGCGCTGATCGTCTCGCCGCCCCGCGCGGGCAAGACCATCCTTTTGCAGCATATCAGCCTCGGCATCTCGACCAACTTTCCCGACGTCAAGCTGATCGTCCTGCTGATCGACGAGCGGCCGGAGGAGGTCACCGACATGCGCCGCGCCGTCAAGGGCGAGGTGGTGGCCAGCAGCCTGGACCGGGATATCGAGAGCCATGTCCGGCTATCGCAGCTCGTCATCGAGCGTTGCAAGCGCCTGGCCGAGATGGGCAAAGACGTGGTCCTGCTGCTGGACTCGATCACGCGCTTGGCCCGGGCCTTCAATAAGTGGGTCGGCAACACCGGCCGCACGATGAGCGGCGGCGTGGACATCAAGGCCATGGACATCCCCAAGAAGTTGTTCGCCACCGCCCGGCTCTTCGAGGAGGGCGGCTCCTTGACCATCGCCGGCACCGCCCTGATCGACACCGGCAGCCGCATGGACGAGCTGATCTTCCAGGAGTTCAAGGGCACCGGCAACATGGAGCTGGTGCTGGACCGCCGCCTGGCCGACCGGCGGGTGTGGCCGGCGATCGACATCACGCAGTCGGGCACCCGCCGCGAGGAAAAGCTCCTGCCGCCCGAAGTCCTCCGCGCCGTCACCATGTTGCGGCGGACCCTGGCCACCATGCACCCCGTCGAGGCCATGGAACAGCTCACGGCCAAACTGGCCAAGTTCCCCTCCAACCGCGAATTTATCGAGCTGATCGCCGGGGCCAGAATCTCCGACTAGCCGGGATCGTTCACCGAGGCTCGTAGTGACCCGATTTATCGGGTCTGGAGACTGTGATCGGGCCGAGGACCGCATGAATGCGGTCACTACGAACGATCGGCGAACGGTTCGGGTTGGTGCTTCGCCGGCGGGCGATTGAGGAGTTGGGCGGCAATTCCAGGCGCCGCCGGCCCAACTGGGCGCCGAATTGGCCCGAATGGGGGATTGCGGTGGCCCACTGCTTGCGGCTAGAATAATAGTCCTTGATGCGCCGGACGCGCGTGGCGCAGGCGTAAGACGGTGGAATCTGGCAGAGGAGTGAACCAGATGAAATCATTTTGCCGAATCTCGATGGCCGGGGTGACGTCCGGCTGGCTGGTGTTGGCGATGGGAGTGCTGGCGGCCCGCGGCGGCAACGAGGTGGACGACCCGGCTCCGCTGGCGATCGGCTCGGGGCCGGCCCATGCCCCTGGCCGGGTTACGGACGACGCGCTGGCACCGGACATTAAACTGGGGGCCGATCCAGCCGCCGAGCAGTCGCCGTTGCCCGGTGCGGTCAAGAAGCCCGCCCAGCGGTCGCCGGCCGGCGACACGGATCGCGCCGACTATTCCCCGGAGGATGCCGGCCCCGTGCACAACGCGAAATGGCTGGAGCTGGTGGAGTCGGCCCAAAAGAAGCTGGACGCCCAGAAGCCCGCCGGCAGCGCCAAGAAAGAGGCCGGCGATTTCTTCGTCATCGGCACGATCGATCTGGAGGGGCACAAGGCGATCGTCGATTATCCGATCCAACAGGGATTGCGGAAGGCGGCCGAGAAGGCGGCCGATTTCATGGCCGCTAAGCCGGCCGGCGCGATCCGCGTGTGGAAGGAGTTCGGCCGCGCCAAGAACGCGAAGGCGGCCGAAGTCTTGCAGCGCAAGGCCCGCTCGCAGTCGATCGAAGGCCAACTCGAAGCGTTCAAGCCTGCCAAGGGCAGCGGCAGGAAGACGCTGGACGATTTCTTCGTCGTCGGTACGGCCGAGGTGTTCCCCATCGCCGAGCGGGCAGACGTCCGCTTCCAGGTCGTCGGCGGCACCCAGCCCACGGCCAGTTTCCTGTTGGATTTTATTCTCCGCGGCACGGGTCAAACGACCCGCGAGTGGCACGTCTTCTTCCGTGCCAAGACGCAAGACGAGGCCGACAAGTACATCGCACAATTACGGAACTGGTACGACACTCTTGAAACGCAGCGCGCACAGATTGCTCAGATTTACCACGCCAAGACGACGAGGCGTTGCTGAGGGACCTAGTTTCCGCTGTGGTGTCCACAGCGATCGGCCTTCGGAGTGTGCTGTTGCGCGCGCTGGGGCCCGGCGGGCGGTTGCGCCTGCCGGCTGCCGCGGCGATTTCCTGGTAGGGTGGGTCGAGCGCAGCGAGCCCCACGAGAATCACGACGGACGACGGGCGACGGACGACGGATGTGCGTGCTTCCGTCCGTCGTCCGTCTCCCGTCGTCCGTCGAAAGTGGTGGGGCTCGCTGCGCTCGACCCACCCTACCGACCTAAGCGGGTGGCGCGCTGCGAATTGCGGATGCCCGGTCCCCTCTCCCTCCGGGAGATGAATAGGGTGAGGGCCTTCGGCCGCGAGAATGCCCTGCCTTGCTTGTGCGCCTTCCCAATGCCCTCACCCCCTGCCCCTCTCCCAGAGGGAGAGGGGGGATTGGATGGGGGCTCGTTGCGATCGATCCCGGAACACGGGCGATCTGCCCGTGCCAGGCGGGAATCCTTTCTTTTTCGGCCCGGCCTGCCCTCCGGCGGCGTGGGCCCGGTCTCGATCCCTCTCTTTTCCGAAAGGCCTTCACGACATGAAAACCATTAGCGGCATCGGCCTGGGCGAGGTACAGGCGGTCTACAGCGGCCCGGAGGGCGACCTCTGGGAACTGATCATGGGCGAACAGATCCACCTGGGCGGGCTCAACTCGTCCTTGGCGCTGGCCGAGAAAGCGGACATCGCCCCCGGCACGGCCGGCATCGACCTGTGCTGCTGCAACGGGGCCGGCATGCGGATGCTCGTCCGCTTCCGCAACGTCGCCCGCATGCAGGGCGTCGACGCCACCGAGAAGGTCATTCGCCGCGGGCAGCGCCGTTGCGAGGCGGAAGAACTGGCCGATCGCATCACGTTCACGCAGGCCGACGCCTGCGATACGGGCCTCCCCGCCGGGCAGGCCGATTTCGTGTGGGGCGAAGACGCATGGTGCTACGTCGTCGACAAGGATCGCCTGATCGCCGAGGCCTGCCGGCTAGTCAAGCCCGGCGGCACGATCGCTTTTACCGACTGGATCGAAGGGCCGCGCGGGCTGAGCTCGTCCGATGCGAGCCGCTTCCTGACCTTCATGAAGTTTCCCAACATCCAGGATCTGGAGGGCTATCGGCGGCTGTTGACCGGCCAGGGCTGCACGGTGCTGGCGGCCGAAGACACCGGGCGCTTCGCCCCCTGCGTAGACCTGTACCTGAACATGCTCGGCACGCAGCTTAGCTACGACGCCCTGCGGATCATCGGCTTCGACTCGGCACTGATGCAATCGCTGGGCGGCGAGATGCAGTTCATCCGCGATCTGGCCCACGCGGGAAAGATCGCCCAAGGGCTGTTCGTGGCCCGGAAGAAGTGATCCGAACTAAGGTTGGAGTTTTGCAATCATGGGGCATTGTTGCGGGGCGGGCCAGGGCGACGGCCGCATGATCGAGCGCTGCATCGCATTCGCCGCGGCGGCCAAGGCGGCCGGCCGGCCCGTGGTGGGCATTCTCTGCGAGTACACGCCGCGGGAGTTGATCCTGGCGGCCGGCGGCGTGCCCGTCTGCCTCTGCGGCGGATCGGCCGGCACGATCCCCGCCGCCGAAAAACACCTGCCCGCCAACCTCTGCCCCCTGGTCAAATCGACCTACGGCTACCATCTGCGGCGGAACAATCCGCTGTTGGAGATGGCCGACCTGGTCGTGGGCGAGACCACCTGCGACGGCAAGAAGAAAATGTACGAGCTGCTGGCCGAGTCGCGGCCGGTATACGTGCTGGAGCTGCCGCAGAAGGCCGACGACCCCGACGCCCTCAAGCATTGGGTGCGGGAACTGGAGAAGTTCCGCGACTTCCTGGCCGGCCGATTCGGCGTGCCGTCGTCGGAAGCCCGCCTCCGCGAGGCGATTCTGGCCATGAATCGGGAGCGGGCCCTGCGCCGGCAGTTGGCGGCGCTGATGCAGTCCGACGCCCCGCCCCTGACGGGCCGGGAGCTCCTCGATCTGAAGAGCAGCATCTCGCCCATGCCCGAGGAACTGGAGCGCTTCGAGCAGGCCCTGGCGGCGCTGGGCCGCAAGACGCCGGAGGCGGCCGCCGCGGCGCGGGTCCGCGTGCTGCTCACCGGCGTGCCCATGGCCCACGGCGCCGAGCGGGTGCTGGAGATCATCGAGCACAGTGGCGGGCTGGTCGTGTGCATGGAGAGCTGCACCGGAGTGAAGCCGCTGCTGGAAGACGTGCCCGCGACCGCTGCCGACCCGCTCCGCGCGCTGGCCGAGCACTATTTCCGCCTCCCCTGCCCCGTGATGACCCCCAACGATCGCCGCTTGGAAACCCTGCGGAAGCTGGTCGAGAGCTATCGGCCGCAGTGCGTCGTCGAGCTGATCTGGCAGGCCTGCCTGACCTACGATGTCGAGTCGTATCGCGTTCGGCGGTTGGCCGAAGAGGAGCTGGGGCTGCCGTATCTCCGCATCGAGACGGATTACTCGCCCTCGGACTCGGCCCGAATCGCCCTGCGGGTCGAGGCGCTGCTGGAGACGGTTCGCGGCCGTCCGGCCTAGAACCTGGAGCGATGAAGACGATTGCCTATTGCAGTCCGCTGGTTCCCACGGAGTGGATCGCGGCGCACGGGCTGCGGCCCGAGTGGCTGCTGCTGGGTGCCACTGCTGGCTTGTCCAGCAGTGTGAGAAGCACTGCTGGACAAGCCAGCAGTGGCACCCGGCCGTTGGATGGCAGCGGCGCGGACACCGCTGCCGCCGACGGGCGGGTGGGGCGGGAAGGATCGCCCGCCGCTGCTCCCGGAACACCGGCCAGGCGGCGATGCCACCTGGTGGGCCGCGGCGTGTGCCCCTATGCGGCCGCCATCCTGGAGGCCGCCGCGGCCGGGATCCCCGCCGCCGCGGTAGTCCTGGCGACCACCTGCGATCAAGTCCGCCGGATCGCGGACCTGGTCGGCCGCGACGCCCATCTGCCGATGTTCCTGCTGAACGTGCCCGCCACCTGGCAGACACCCGCGGCGCGGGCCCTTTACGCGGAGGAGATCGAGCGGCTGGGCCGGTTCCTGCTCTCGTTGGGTGGCGTGCGGCCGACGGCCGGGCAGTTGACCGAGGTGATGCTGCGTTACCAGCGGGCTCGGACCGTCGCGGTCGCCGCCCGCAACCGGATGCCGGCCCGCCGCTTCGCCGAGACCCTGATCGCGGCCCGCAGCAGCGGCCAAGCGCCGTCGGAGCCGGTGGAACATTGTGCGGCGGCCGACAGCGGCGGCCCGCCCGGGCGCGTCCCCTTGGCACTGCTGGGCGGCCCGTTGGTGCGGCAGGATTACGACCTGTTCGACCTGGTGGAGCGGGCCGGCGGATCGATCGTGCTGGACGCCAGCGAAGGCGGCTGCCGCACCCTGCCGGCCCCTTTCGACACGCGGCAAATGGCCGCCGATCCGCTGACCGCGCTGGGCGCGGCGTATTTCGGCATCCCCGATGTCTTCCGCCGGCCAAACGATCCGCTTCACCAGTGGTTGGGCCGGGAACTGCCGGCCCACGGCGTCCGCGGCATCATCTTCCGCCGTTACGTGTGGTGCGACCTGTGGCACGCCGAGCTGCACCGGCTGAAACAGTCGAGCCCCGTGCCGCTCCTGGAAATCGACGTAGCCGACGACGACCGGCCCGTGGCCAGCCGGACGGAAGCCCGCATCGAGGCCTTCCTGGAGATGCTCCGATGAACGATGTAACGCCCGGGGACTGTCCCAATTTTCGTCCGACGAAAATGGGATTGTCCCCTTTGCCGGGCGACGGCCCGCGGCGAATCACGCTCGACGAGTGGGACACGCGGTATGCGGAGCTACGGGCCGGGGGGCTTGGCGAGCCGGATTACGGCGGGCCCCTGCGCCGCCACGTGCTGGACGGCGATCGGCGGCTGCTGCGGCTGGGCATGGACAATTCGGCTGCCGCGCTGCGGCTGTGGAACTTCCTGTTGACCGAGGAAGACCGGCTCCGCCGCGCCGACGACCAGGGCCGCACAATCGTCGCCGCGATCAAGGACCTGGGCACGGTGCCGGTAATGGCCTACGCGCTGCCCGGCGTAGTAGCCTTCTACCCCGACGGCGCCTGGTGGCTTCCCTGCATCATGGAGCACGGCACACGCTTGCTGGAAGTGGCCGACTCGCTGGGGATCGACGATTCGTTCTGCCCGGTGCGGGCCATGCTGGGGGCGCTGGTCACCGGCCGGCATTTCCCCCGACCGGGGCTCATAACCTGTAGCGTGGGGGCCGTGTGCGACGACGTCTCTGCCATCGCCGGGCGGCTGCCGGGGTTGGGCTTCCGTGTTCTGTGGTGGGAGGTGCCGCACCGGCGGCGGCCGGAGCCGGGCGAGAAGGCGGTCCGCCTGCCCGGCGGATTCGTGGCCCCCGCCGCCCACGTGGCACTGGTGAAGGCCGAGCTCCAGCGGGTCCGCGCGGCCTTGGCAGATTACGCTGAACAGCCTTTGACCGATGAGCGGCTGGCCGCGGGCATCGCCCGGGCCAATGTGGTCCGGCGCCTGTTGGGCGAGCTCCGCCGGCTGGGCTTCGGCGCACCCCGCTGCCCGCTGCCGGCCCTCGAGCTGTTGATCGCCGAGATGCTGGCCCTTCATTTCTGCTCCGATCTGGGCGAGACGATCGCCGTGCTGGAGGAATTGCTGGTCGAGGTGCGGCGGCGGGTGGCCGCGGGCGCCGGCGTGTTGCCCGCCGACGCGGTCCGCGTGTTCTGGGTCAACCCGGTGGCCGATCTGCGGGTGATGAACTTGCTGGAGGATGCCGGCGGCCGGATCTGCGGCACCGAGTACCTGTTCTGCCACGCCCTGGAGCGCATCCCCACGCGGCTGCCGCCCATGGAGGCCCTGGCGCGCATGGTGCTGGCCGACCCCATGGTGGGCTCGGCCGCGGATCGGGCCGCCTACGTCTGCCGCCAGATCCGCCGCTTCGGGGCCCAGGCGGCCGTGATCTCCCGCATTCCCGGGGCCAGCCATTGTGCCACCGAAGGGGCCGTCATCGCCGAGACCATTCGCCGGCGGATCGGCATTCCCGTGCTCGAAATCGAGGTGCCGCCGATCACCGACGCCCTGGAACCCGCGCTGCGGACCCGGCTGGACGCGCTGGTCGAGACGGCCCGGCGCAGCGGGGAGTGACGCGGGGACACGGAGACGCGGAGACGCGGGGACGCGGAGACGCGGGGACAAGGAGACAAGGAGAACCAGAAATATGAACGCTACGGGATGCATTCTCCGCGTCCCCGTGTCCGCAGAAGTCCTGGTATAATAGCCCCAAGTCCCATAAAATCCTCCTGACTTCTGACTTCTGACTTCTGACTTCTGACTTCTGACTCCTGACTTCTGACTTCTAACTCCTAACTTCTAACTTCTTCCTTCCCCCCACGATGCTCTGTGCCGGAATTGATGCGGGCTCCAGGACGATGAAGGTCGTGCTGCTGGATGCCGACCGCCTGGACCTGCTGGCGGCCGAGGTGGCCGATCAGGGCGTCGATCAGGACCGCCTGGCCGGCCGGCTCCTGGACGGGCTGCTCCAGGCCCGGGGCTTGGGCCGCGGCGACATGCGGGCGGTGGTGGCTACCGGCGCCGGCCGCAAGCTGATCCGCAGCGCCGACGAGTGCGTGACCGAGATTACCTGCCAGGCGCACGGTATCCGCCACGTGGCCCCGCAGTCAAGGACGATCATCGACGTGGGCGGCCAGGACAGCAAGCTCATCTGGCTGGCCGAGGATGGCGCGGTGGCCGACTTCGCCATGAATGATCGCTGCGCGGCGGGCACGGGGCGATTCCTCGAAGTGCTGGCCGTGCGGCTGGGCGTGCCCCTGCCCGCCCTGGGCGAGCTGGCCATGCACAGCCGCTCGCCCGCCGCCATCAGCAGCATGTGCGTGGTGTTCGCCGAGACGGAGATCATCGGGCTGCTGGCTTCCGGGGCGGCGGTGGAAGACATGGTGGCCGGGGTGCAGGCGGCGCTGGCCGCCCGGGTGTCGGCCATGGCCGCCCACGCCCTGACCGCGCCGGTGGTCTTCGCCGGCGGGGTGGCGCTGGTGCCGGGCATGGCGTCGGCCCTGGCGGCGGCCCTGGCCACGCCCGTCGAAGTGGCCCCCCAGGCCCAACTGACCGCGGCCCTCGGCGCCGCCCTCCTGGCCGCCCGCCGCTTGCGCCGGTAGGAAATGTGGTTCCGCCCAACAACAACGATGCCATATCTATCGCCTAAATGCGCTCCGACCCCATGGCATTGCTTCAGGGCGGAGGGGCCTAACTTCGGAACGGATGGAACATATGGAACCACCTGAACGCAATTGGCTCAAGGCGGAGAAGGGATTGATGAACGCGTTGCATTTGTTCTTCGCATTCCTTTATGGCTGGGCTCCGCTCCTACTTGT
>JBEKTY010000145.1:0-21028 GCA_049515555.1 Thermoguttaceae bacterium | reverse complement strand
GAGTCCATGCCGCCCGGTGAGCAGGTAGCCCTCGAGCCAGCCCTCGCATTGGTGCTCGCTGAGCATTTCCATCACCCGCCCGGCGGGCGCGAGAAACTCGTCGCCGGGCACGGTGGCGGCGTCCCATTGGCGCTTTGTCATTTCAAAGAGGGCTTCCAGGCCGTTGGAGAGCGTCTCGTCGGGGCCAAACACGCGGAAATTCCGCTGCTCGCCGTTCAGCTTCGTCACGTCGCGCAGGAAAGGCCCGAGCACGTGCGTGTCGCCGATGCCGGGCGCCCCCGGCGCGGGCACGTCGGCCGCGTAGTCGCGGAAATCCGGCATCCGCAGGTCGCAAAGCAGCATGCCGCCGTTGGCGTGGGGATTGGCGCCCATCCGCCGCTGGCCCTGGGGGGCAAGTTCGGCCAGCTCCGGCTTCAGGCGGCCCCGCTCGTCGAAGAGCTCCTCCGGCCGGTAGCTCCGCAGCCAGTCTTCCAACAGCTTGAGATGTTCGGGATGGGTGGCCGGGTCGGAAAGCGGCACCTGGTGCGACCGGAAGGTGCCTTCCACCGGCAGGCCGTCGACCACCTTCGGCCCCGTCCAGCCCTTGGGTGAATCGAGCACGATCATCGGCCAGCGCGGGCGCGTGAGGTTGCCGTCGACGCGGGCCTCCCGCTGGATCTGCTTGATCTCGTCCACCGCCGCGTCGAGCGTCGCGGCCATGGCCTGGTGCATCTTCTCCGGCTCGTGTCCCGCGACGAAGTAGGGCCTCCACCCGTACCCGCGGAGCAACTGTTCCAGCTCCTCATGCTCGATGCGGGCCAGGATGGTGGGGTTGGAAATCTTGTAGCCGTTCAGATGCAGGATCGGCAGCACCGCGCCGTCGGTGGCCGGATCGAGAAACTTGTTGGAATGCCAGGCCGTAGCCAGCGGGCCGGTTTCCGCCTCGCCGTCGCCCACGACGCAGGCCACGACCAGTTCGGGATTGTCCAGCACCGCCCCGAACGAATGGCTGAGCGAATAGCCCAGCTCGCCGCCCTCGTGGATCGAGCCCGGGCACTCCGGCGATGCGTGGCTGGGAATCCCGCCGGGAAACGAGAACTGAATAAAGAGTTTCCGCAGCCCGGCCTCGTCCCGGCTGATATCGGGATAGATCTCGCTGTAAGTGCCTTCGAGATAAGTGTTGCCCACGACGGCCGGGCCGCCGTGCCCGGGCCCCGAGACGTAAATCATGTCCAGGTCGTATTTCTTGATCACCCGGTTCAAGTGCACGTAAATGAAGTTCTGCCCGGGGGTCGTGCCCCAATGTCCCAGCAGCATGTGCTTCACATCCGCGAGCGTCAGCGGCCGCTTCAGCAGCGGATTGTCATAGAGATAGATCTGGCCGACCGACAGATAGTTGGCGGCCCGCCAGTAGGCGTCGATCTTCGCAAGCAATTCCGGCGCGAGCGGCTTATCCGTTACCGTCATCGGGTTCGCTTTCATGTTCCTTTTCCATTTTGAGGCCCAAAACGCGGCAGACCGTACTGGCGATCATCCATTCCTCGTCAGTGCGAATGACGCGGACCGCCACCCGGCCGGCCGCGGCGGCGATCACGCCCGCACCGGCCGCGTTTCGCTCCTGGTCGAGTTCTATTCCGAGCAGTGCCAGCCCATCGCAGATCCGGGCGCGGACCGTGGGCGCACTCTCGCCGATGCCGCCGGCGAACACCAGCGTGTCCAGTCCGCCCAGTGCCGCCGTGAACGCGCCGATCCATTTCTTCACCTGGTAGCAGAACACCGCGACCGCCTCGGCCGCCCGCACGTCCTGCCTTTCACGGTCGAGCAAGTCGCGCATGTCGGAGCTGGTCTCCGACATGCCCAGCAGCCCCGACTGGAAGTTGACCATCTCGTTGAATCGTTTCGCATCCAGGCCGTCGGTGCGCGCCAGATACCACAGCAGTCCGGGGTCGAGGTCGCCGGAGCGGGTGCTCATGGGCACGCCGGCGGTCGGGGTGAAACTCATGCTCGTGTCCACGGGCTTGCCGTGATGCACCGCCGCCAGGCTGGCGCCATTGCCGAGGTGGGCCAGGACGACCCGGCCTTGTGCCGCCTCCGCTCCGGCCAGTCGCGCCAGCTCGCCCATCAGGTACGAGTACGACAGCCCGTGAAAGCCGTACCGCCGCACGCCCTGCGCCTCGTAACGCCGCGGGATGGGCAGCAAGCGGGCCACCCGCGGCAGGTCGTGGTGAAAAGCCGTGTCGAAACACGCCACTTGCGGCAGGTCGGGAAAACGGCGATGAAAGGCCTCGGTCAACAGGATCTCCTCCGGCAGATGCTCGGGATCGAACGGACTGAGCCGGCGCAGCTCTTCGACCATTTCCGCGGTGAGCCGTTGCGGCTGGCTATACTTCGGCCCGCCGTGCACCACGCGATGCCCCACCGCGGTCAATGCGTTGCGCCCGCTGTGCTGCTCGATCCAATCCATCAGGGCGACCACCGCCACCGCGTGATCCGGCGCCGCAACTGACCGCGAAAAATTGTCCGCCTGGTCCACGCCTTTCGCCCGAAAGACGGCCTCCGGCAGTCCAATCCGCTCGATCCCGCCCGCCACAATCCGCCGCAGCGCGCCGGCACACTCGAACAGCGCGAACTTGATGCTCGACGAGCCGCCGTTGATCGTCAGGATGCGTGCTTTAGCAGGTTCCATGGCTAGCCCGCCTTGTTGAGCGTCCGGCTTTTGGACGCGATGCACGCCAGCAGCTCGTTCCAGGACTTGACGAACAACGCGGCCCCTTCGTCCTGGAGCTGGTCGGCCAGGGCCGCGATGTCGATCCCGGCCCGGGTGAACTTGGCCAGTACCTCATCGCAGTTGCCGGCATGCGTGGGCAAGGCCGGGCCAATTTCGCCATGATCGGCAAAGGCGTGCAGGGTTGCCTCGGGCATCGTGTTCACGGTAAGCGGCGCGGCCAGGGCGCGGATGTACAGGATGTCGGAGGCCTTGGGGTCCTTGGTCCTTGTGCTGGCCCACAGCAGGCGCTGGCGGCGGGCGCCGGCGCTGAAGATGCGCTGCCAGCGCGGCGAGTCGGCCAAGGAGCAATACGTCTCGTAAGTCTGCCCGGCGACGGCGATGCCGAGTTGGTCGCGCAGCTCCTCGGGGGCCTTGCCCGTCACCGCCACGTCCCAGCGGCTGATGAACAAGGAAGCCACCGAGCCGACCTTGGGGTCCAGCCCGGCGGCGATGCGCCGCTCGATGCCGCGCAAGTAGGCCTCGGCCGCCGCGATGTACTGCTCGCGAGAGAACAGGAGCGTTACGTTGATCGGCACGCCCGCAAAGATCGACTCCTCGACGGCCGGCAGCCCCTCGGCGGTGCCCGGGATCTTGATGAACAGGTTGGGCCGCTGGGCTCGGGCATGGAGTTCCTTGGCCGCCGTGATGGTCGCGGCCGTGTCGTGGGCCAGCAGGGGCGAGACCTCCAACGACACCCAGCCGTCCACGCCGTCGGTCCCGTCGTAAATCGGCCGGAACAGATCGGCGGCCCGGGTGAGGTCCTCCAGCGCCAGCTCGAAGAACAGGGCCTCGCCCGATTTCCCGGCCATCACCTTCCGGCGGATGGCGTCGTCGTAGTCGTGGCTGTTCTTGACGGCGTGATCAAAGATCGTGGGGTTCGAGGTGAGCCCGGTAACCGAGAACTCCCGGATGTAACGGCGGAGCGTGCCGCTGGTCAGCAGACCGCGGGTGAGGTTGTCGAGCCACAGGCTCTGGCCCATTTCGTGCAGTGCTTGGGTGGCTTTCATGATTTCTCTCCTCGCCGTGTTCCTTTCCGAAGATCGGATCAGCGGTCGAGGATGACGAGCGCGTCGGATATCTGGTTGACGTCGTTCTCCCCGCGGGGCAGGAGCGGCGCAAGTTTTTCGCCGGCGGCGGCGATGGTCTGGCAGATAGCGTCGGCGGGATGCAGATTCCGCAGCTTGCCGCTGAGCGCGGCGCACAGCTCGTCAAGCCCGTTCTGGCCCAGCTTGTCCATGATGCTCTCGTCAGCCAGAATCGCCGCCATGCGCTCGTACAGCGAAACGTAGACCAGCAGACCGGTATTGCCGGTCGTATGGTGGACGCGGCTGTCGAAGAAGACGGCGCGGGCCCGTTCCGCCACCTCGTCGCGCATCTGCCGCCTGGGGGTGAACAGCAGTCGCAGCCAGCCGACGTGCCTGGCCGCCGCGGCTCCCATCACGAACCCCGCCACGGCTGCCACGACCATGATCAGGAGCCGCTCCCACTGCGGCATGCCGCCCCAGCTCCCGCTTTCCGCCGGTTCCAGCGGCAGCAGCCACCAGGCTGCGACGAGTGCGATCAGGCCCAGCCCCAGCCCGACCATGTCCTCCGGTCGATCGTACCGCCCGGACGCGGTGGCCACGACCGGCACGATTTCGACAGACGCCTTGCGTTCGGCCCCGGCCACCGCCTGCTCGACCGCTTTGCGCTGTTCGTGGCTGAACTGCTGGCTGGCTCGTCGCATGACCGGTCTACCAGGAACCGCTGGCTCCCCCTCCGCCGGAGAATCCGCCGCCGAACGATCCGCCGCCGAATCCGCCCGACCCGCCGCGGCTGGAGCTGGTCAGGAAGCTATAGAGCAGGTATCCCAGGGCGGAGAAGACCAGGCCCCACAGGAGCCACGCCCAACCACCGGCCCCGCGGCGAACGAGCGACACGACCGTGAAGACGGCCAGGGCGATGAGCCCCACGGCCATCAAGTACTGCCCCGGCGAGCGGGGGACGGCCGGCAAATCCTTGCCCCGGGCCATGGCCTCAAGCGCTTCGACCCCTGCGGAGATCCCGCCGTTGAAGTCGCCCTGCTTGAACCTCGGGACCATCCGCTCATCCATGATCTGCTGGCAGGTCTGGTCTTTCTCTCGCCCCCACCCCGCGCCCAGCTCGATCCGCGCCTTGCGATCGCCGACCGATACCAGCACTAGAATCCCCGTGTTCCAGCTCTGCTTGCCGAGCCGGGCTATGCCCACCTGCCACTGGTCGAACAGGAGCCGGGCGAAGGTCTCGATGCGCAAGCCCTCCCCGCCGTATTCAGCCATCGAGTTGATGGTGACGATGACGATGGGCGTGGCTTTGTCGGTAAGCAGCTTGTCGCATGTCTTGCGGAGTTTTTCGTACGTGGGCGGGTCAAGCTTGTTGGCCTTGTCGAGGATGAACTCACGCGCACCCGGCGGATCGAGTTTGATGTGCAAGTCGCCCGCCGCGGCCGGCCGGCAGACCGCCGCCGCCACAACCGTCAGAATCAACGCACTTCGCCCTGGAGTAATTCTCACCATGACGCCCACCAGTATATACCATCGGCGCACGAGGTAAAGGGACGTAAACGGCCTCGCTTGCCAGCGCCAGGTCTTATTCTGCTTGTACGAAAAAGGGGGCAGAACTGCTATGGACGAGCCCGGTGACTCGTTCGCTTGCGCGCCGCCGGCCAACCCCCTGTTCTGATCACGGGGTTGTTGCCCCTGCTTTTGCCGGTTATGATCGAGGCGGGATTCGGTTGTGAACGGGGCCAGGCCCGCGTTTGCCCGGCGGAAACTGCGGCAGCCGTGGCACTGCCGGACCTTCCGGCAGGGGCACCCGTCGCGCCATTTCAGTGGGGGCCATATCCATGACAAGATGCCTATGGGCTGGAGTCGCCCTGCTTGTGTGCCTGCTGCGGCTGCCAGGCATGGCAGGCGAGCCGGCGGGCCGGCCGCCAGCCGCGCCGGGTCAGGCCCAAAAGGCCAAGTTCGATCCCACCGATCGCTATGAAGTCCGGCAGGTCGAGGGTTGGCGACTGCTGGTCAATAAGGATTTCACGCGGGAGCGGGCGGACCTGTGCGCCGAGACGCTTAAGGTGGCCGGGCAGCAGCTTTTCAACATCGTGCGGCACGTGCCCGCCCCGGCCGTGGCCAAGCTCCGGCAGATCCCGATTTGGGTCGAGTTCTGCGAGCCGCATCACCCCTGCATGGCCTATCATCCCGATGCCGGCTGGCTGCGGGAGCACGATATGAACCCGGACAAGGCCGGCGCAGTGGAGATCGCCAATGCGCAGCACTTTCTGCGCTGGACGCTCGACCAGCCGTGGATGGTCCTGCACGAGCTGGCCCACGGCTATCACCATCGGTTCCTGCCGGGCGGATTCGAGAATCCCGAGCTGACTGCCGCCTATCGCCACGCCAAGGAGGCCAAGCTTTACGACGCCGTGCTCTGCTGCGGCGGCCAGGTGCGGCGGGCCTACGCCCTGACCGACCCCCAGGAGTATTTCGCCGAATCGTCGGAGGCCTTTTTCGGCACCAACGATTTCTTCCCCTTCGTGCGGGCGGAGCTCCAGCGGCACGATCCGCAGATGTTCCAGTTGCTCGAGCGGCTCTGGGGCCGGAAGTGAAGCCATGCGAATCCTGGTGGCCGACGACGAGAAGATCAAACGCATCACCTTGGCCGACGATCTGGCCGCGCAGGGCTACGAGGTGGTCACCGCCGCCGACGGCGAAGAGGCCTGGCGGCTGCTCGAGGCCGGGGCCTTCGACGTCCTGGTCACCGACCTGAAGATGCCCAAGCTGGACGGCATCGAGTTGTTGAAGCGGGTCAAGCAGGGTTCGCGCGCGGCGATGGCGGTGATCATGATGACCGCCTACGGCAGCATTCCCGTGGCCGTCGAGGCCATGCGGCTGGGGGCCTTCGATTTCGTGACCAAGCCCTTTCGCAACGAGGACATTTTCCCGCTGTTGGCCCGCGTCGAGCGGGTCGGCCGGCCGGCGGTGGAAGGGGCGCTGGCCCCCGCCGCCTCCGCTCCCCCGCCCATCGACCAGACGGTGCTCGGCCGATCGCCGGGCATCGGCCGCGTGCGGCGAATGGTGGAAATCTGTGCCCGCACCGACGCCAACGTCCTGCTGGCCGGCGAGACCGGCGTGGGCAAGGACCTCATCGCCGGCGTGATCCATCGCCATTCGCACCGCCGCGATTTCCCCTTCGTCAAGGTCGGCTGCACGCTCTTCCCGCCGCACCTCATCGAGAGCGAGCTGTACGGGCACGAGAAGGGCTCGTTCACCGGGGCCGACCAGCGCCGCAAAGGCCGCTTCGACCTGGCCGAGGGCGGCACCCTCTATCTCGACGACGTCGACGACATCCCCTTGGAGCACCAGTCCAAGCTCCTGCGGGCCATCGAGGAGAAGGTCTTCGAGCGCGTCGGCGGCACGACGCCCATCAAGGCCAACGTGCGGATCATCGTCTCCACCAAGCGGAACCTGCTGGAAAAAATCGCCGAGGGCACCTTCCGCGAAGACCTGTACTACCGCCTGGACGTGCTGCGGGTCGTCGTGCCGCCCTTGCGCGAGCGGCTGGAAGACGTGCCCCTCCTGGCCGAGCACCTCTTGCGGCGGCTGGTGGGCAAGGGCCAGTGCCGCGTCGATCCCACCGTGCCCGACCTGTTGCGCCGGCACACCTGGCCGGGCAACGTCCGCGAGCTGGCCCACACCCTGGAGCGGGCCTACCTGGTGGGCAACGGCCACGTCACGGCCGAGCTGCTGGAGTCCGAGCTGGCCGGCCTGGCCGCCCCCGCCCCCAACGCCAAGCCCCTGCCGCCCGGCGATTTCCACGCCACCATGGACCAGACCGAGCGCGAGCTGTTGGAGCGGGCCCTGCGCGCCGCAGGCGGCAATAAGACCGCCGCCGCCGCCGCCTTGGGCATGAAACCCTCGACCTTCCGCGACAAGCTCGCCAAGCACGGCCTGACGTAACGTATCCGGCACACTCCGTGTGCCGTTGCAAGAAGCGGCACACGGCGTGTGCCGGATACATTGGCCGCTCAGTGGTAGGGTGGGTCAAGCGCAGCGCAGCCCCGCCATTCTCGACGGGAGACGGACGACGGACTGGAGTGCTTCCGTCCGTCGTCCGTCGCCCGTCGTCCGTCGTGTGGCTCAGCCCCCGTACGCGTCGTCGGCCAGCATGGGCTGGTTCTCCGGATGGCGGCTCTCGTTGGCGCTGAACACGCGCACTGCCGGCCGGTCCTTCAGCACGCACACATTCTCGCACTGCCCGCAGCCGATGCACCGCTTCGGATCGATCCGCGGCTGTTTGATCGTGGTCTTCCGGCCGTCGTGATCCTGCACCTCGATCTCGACGAAATAGATCGCCTTATCGGCCACCGGGCAATGCTCCTCGCACACCATGCAATCGCGGCCGTAGGCGTAGGGGATGCAGCGGCTTGTGTCGAAGCTGGCCAGCCCGATCTTCGTCTGCTGCTTCTCCTCGACCGACAGGGGCTGAATGGCCTGAGTGGGGCAGAGCCGGCCGCAGAGCGTGCAGTTGAAATCGCAGTGGCCGATAGCGGGCACCAGGCGCGGGGTCCACAGGCCCTCCAGGCCGGCCTCGGTCCAGGCGGGCTGAAGGCCGCCGGTCGGGCAGCCCTTCATGCACAGCCCGCAGGCCGTGCAGCGCTCGATAAACGCCGGCTCGGCCCGGGCCCCCGGCGGGCGGATCAGCCGCGGGTGGAAGGTGCGGCCGCGGCCCTGCGGCGTCGCCCGCAATAGCGCCAGTGCCGCCACCCCGGCCACGGCCCCGCCCAGGACCGCCCGCTTGGAAAGGTCCAGCGACTGCCCACCCGCCGACCGACGCCAGGGCAGAACCCACTGGAACTGTAGCGCCCCCTTGGGGCAGGAGCCGCTGCAATTGAAGCAGCCCAGGCATTCCGAGGCCATCCAGCCGCTGCCTGGGGCCGCGGCCACCGCCCCCTGGCACGTCCGGCCGCACAGATCGCACTGATTGCAACTCGACTGACGCACCGTTCGCCGCAAGAGCGGCCGCCAGGCCGCCAGCCCCAACAGCGCCCCCAAGGGGCACACATACCGGCACCAGAACCGCGGGCGATAGGCATTCAGGGCCAATGTAACGATCAGCAGCCCCGCCACCAGCCCGCTGCCCAGAAAGGCCTGTTTCGGCACCGTGAATACGTGCAGCCGCAAAAAATCGTAAACCGGCTCGGTCACTATCCCGGGCCGGAAGAAACCGTGGTCGGGCTGGTGCTGATAAATGGCGGTCGAGCCCTCTTCCACCGCCCATTGAGCCGCCGGGAACAACGCCACGGTCGTGGTGCGGTAGAGCAGCACGAGCGGGTCGAAGATCATGCCCCAGTGGCCGCCCACCAGCGCCATGGCCAACACCCCGGCCAGCAGGTAGTACTTGACCCGATGGGCCGTCAAGTGTGGCACTGGCGGTACGCCAGTGCTTGCCGGGCGCCGGCCAGACGCCGTTGGCACCGCCGCTTGCGGCGGTCGCCGGCCCCGCCGCCGCCGCAGCAGCCGGGCGGCGATGGCGTGCAGTGTGCCCAGCGGGCAGACCCAGCCGCAGAACACCCGGCCCAAAACCACCGTTACCGCCACGGTGGCCAGGGCCCAAAGCAGTGCCCAGGGCACCGCGTGCGCCGATAGCCAGGTGGCCGCCAGCACCAGCGGGTCCACCAGAAACGGCAGTTGCGCCGCCCAACCCGGTTCCGTGCCGGGCTGCGACCGCGTCCAGGCGATCAGCCCCACAAACGCCAACAGAACAACGATCTGGACCACGCGCCGGGCCAGGACAACACTCAGAACCTTCCTGCGCATGAGAGAAAGAACCTCAATTGGGTGCCACTGCTGGCTCGTCCAGCAGTGCGGAAGACACGGATGGGCAAGCCAACCGTGGCACCCACGCCGCCACAAGTCGCCAATGGTCCTTGCGACCTGTCGAACCGTGCTACGAAACCTTAAACTCGCGCAGGGCCAGCGAGTGGTAGTCGATCTTGCCCAGTCCGACCTCCTGACCCTTGACGATCGACTTGTAGGCCGTCGGGCTCTTGCCCATCAGCTCCGCGCCCAGGGCGTCCAGGGCCACGATGTCCACGCCGGCAGCGACGGTGGTCTTCAGCTCGACGTCGGCCAGGTTCCCGCCCTTGGGGCCGTGCGCCTTCATTACCCGCACGGCGTCCAAAACGCACAGGCGGGGCTTCATGAACCGCGTTACGTCGGCCACGCAGGTGGCGATGTCCTGGTGGAACAGGTTCCGCTTCTCGATCACGCCCATGTAATTCTTCATGCACAGCGTTGCGCCGGCCAGTACGTGATGCTTGACGATGGGCACGTTGATTACCAGGTCGCAGTCAATGATCTCGGGATAGAAGGGCCAACTCTTGATCCGCTCGCCGCCGATGGCCGCGTCCTTGAACCGGCTGCGGTCCAGATACACGACCTTGGCCCCCAGCTCCTCGGCCACCAGGGCAATCCCGCTCGTCTGATAGGTCTTGGCGGCCAGGTCGCAAGGGTTGTCGCCCACCTTGACCGTCTTGGCCCCGGCGTCGAAGCACATTCGGATCAGGGCGGCGACCACCTGCGGATTGGTGCAGCCCGCCTGCTCTGGGGTGCGATCCCAGCCGATGTTGGGCTTGACCCACACCACGTCGCCCTTCTTGACGAAGCGGCCCATGCCCCCCAAACCCTCGATCGCCTTCTCGGTCAGCTTGGTGGCGATGGCCTTGACGGCCGCCGCGTCGGGTTGCTCTGCTCCGGCCCAGCGGGCGATCGTCATGTCCGGGGCCTCTGCCGACCCCGCGGCCAACAGGCCGTTGGCCCCCAACGTCAACATTCCGGCCGCCGCGGCCGATTGTGCCAAGAAATCACGTCTGCTGTGCATGCTCATCCGATAGGCTCCCGGAAGGTTTGCTTTACACGGCCCGAAATGGCGTGAACCACCGCAATAAACTTCGTGCCATTTCCAACCGCTGGGGAACAAAGGCAGGAAACACTTCCCGTATGATAACCGCCCCGCCCCACCGACGCAACTTTTCTTTACGGGGGTGTGTGGCAGGGGGCGCGGGACACGCTTTGCGCGCCGCCAGGCAAACGCGGGCGGACGGCCCGTGATTTTGCCTCTCGGCAGCCCCAAACCACGTTAAGGTCGGCAACGCAGACAACCCGGGGAACGAACTGCCGCGCCGGCGCGGCGTGGCAACTTCGCCCTTCGCGCCCGATGGTGTTACGAAACTGCTTTCCTTTGTGGTGCAAATTACCCAGAATCACGTTGCAAGGTCGATTTGCCCCGAAAGGGGCTGCGGACCTTAGCCCAGGGTTGCCGCGCGAGCGGCTACCCTGGGTTGAGAGGGCACCGAACGATCCATACCCCAACGGGGTTTCGTCCTTCGTGGGCGCAACCCCCTTGGGGTTGACACGAACTCGTGGGTCGTGCCCCAGGGTAGCGGCTACGCCGCAACCCTGGGCTGGGCTACAAAGCCCCGTTGGGGCTCGCCAGGAGACCGCCTTCGCAAACCGTGTCCCGCGCCCTGTGGCAGGGCGCGGGACACGCTTTGCGCGCCGCCAGGCAAACGCGGGCGGACGGCCCGTGATTTTGCCTCTCGGCAGCCCCAAACCACGTTAAGGTCGGTAACGCAGACAACTCGGGGAACGAACTGCCGCGCCGGCGCGGCGTGGCAACTTCGCGCTTCGCGCCCGATGGTGTTACGAAACTGCTTTCCTTTGTGGTGCAAATTACCCAGAATCACGTTGCAAGGTCGATTTGCGCAAAGCGTGTCCCGCGCCCTGTGTGGCAAGCAGTCAACCGCGAAGCGGTTCAACTCCTTAGCCCAGGGTCGCGTAAGAGCGCACCCTGGGTTGGCAAGCGGCAGACCGCCCGCACCCCGAACGGGTGCCACACATGTCGCACCCCACCGGGGTGCCGCTGGGCCAACGCCTCGTATCCCAGGGTGCTGATCGAGGGGCACCGCAGTGATTGACGACCCCATCGTGGCCGAAGCTCGCAGGGCCCGAGACGAGTGCGCCAGACGTTCCAATTACGATCTGGACGCGACCTGCAAGGACCCGCAACAGAGGCAATCTAAATCCGGCAGAAACGCAGTCTCATTTCCGCCTAAACGGCCCATGCCGGCTGTATTGGGCCGGGAGGAGCGCTAGGCATTGAAGCCCATAAAGCCTGGATGTAACCCAATTCTAAACGTCATCCAGAACCACCACGCGACGACGATGAGTGCAGCGTAGCTCGTCAGATTCGCCAAGGTGACCGTGAGGCATGGATCGGTGACTTTCGCCCATCCCGCAAGCTTCCGCACGATTGCATACTCGGTCACAAGCCTGACGGCGTAGGCAAAAAAGAAACCCAGGACCATGTAACTCTTGAACCGCGGCCCAGGCGAAAAATTCACCAAACCGCTTGGGAAGAAACCGGGAAAGAGTCCAAGAAGGAGCGATCCAGCAAATCCAGAAAGCAAGCTGGCAAGCAGCACAATGGCGATGATCTTCCCGATTGCAAGATGTCTATTGAGCAGCCAAAAGACCACGACCTCGACAATCACCGCCGAAATCCCCGCAGCGGGGTAAAAGAGCGGCAGAAAATACGGTATGTCGAACGCGTGGAAGACGAGAAGGACAGCATAAACACTCGGGCTGATATTCACGATTGCGTTACCATAATCTAGTGGGAAGCCCGAACGGCAGCATTACCCCAGACAAGAACAACCGGATGCCGATGGAACACCTCGCGATTTCAGACAGCAGCCTGCCGCCGTGAAACGGGTTGAATCTCCAACCAGTTTACCATACCCTTTCGGCCTGCACCACCATGCGGCGACCTGCGCGGCCGTCGTGCGGTGTTGGCCGTCGCGCCTTGTTTGGCCTCCCAGCGATTGGTGTCCACCGATCTTCTGAGGAGTGTCACAGTGAGGTTCGTTGCCGCTCCAAGTAGAGCCCAGTCTGTGGATGGAACAACGGCCAGGAACAGTACCCACTGGTTCACACAGCCCACACGATTGACGGCAGTGCCGGCGGGCGGTCGAAGTGTCGGTCTGGGAGAAACGAGGACGCAATCGCTTGCAGCGGAAATCGGCCGTATCGTGGCCCCATCGGCGCAGTTGAGCGGGTGTGCCAACCCAAAATCTTAAGTGCAAGGGTGGGGGAAGAATGGCGTCAAGGCGCCTGAGGGGCGTTCACGCCCCTTCCCGGCGCAGCCGGTATTCGGCCTGGCGTTTACGCCAGGTTCGCGGCCAAGCGCGGTTCGGTTCCCGACACAATCGGGCTCGATGTCAGCCGCGCCTGCGCGGCTCCTCTCGCCGGCGGCCGCGCCGGAAGGCCGTGGCGGAACATTGCCGGCCGTGGGCTGCCAAGGCGCGAGCCGCGCGATCGGCCACCGGGGTGTATAAACAGCCGTCGCGGCGCGGTACAATGAATTGGAGGGGGTTCGGGTTCCCAACGGAGGCAATAATCATGGTCTATCGCGGCCACGTGGAAAACGGCGTAATACAGTACCGGGGAGACTGAGCATGATTCGCGGACGAGTGCATAACGGCGTGGTGGTGTTGGAAGCCCAGGGGGCCTTGCGCGAAGGGACGGAAGTTGCCGTCGAGCCGCTGCCTCCGAATGCCAAGACGCGCAAAGGGGCAAAGCGACCGACTGTCAGTCGGGCCTTGGCGAGCCTCGCCGGCAAGGCCAAGAACCTCCCGCCGGACGCGGCCAGGAACGTTGACCACTATCTCTACGGGCATGCCAAACGATGAACGCACTTCTGGCAGACACGTCCTTCTTCGTGGCGTATCTTAACCCCCGCGATGAAGACCACGCGCGGGCCGTGCAGTGGATGACCGCTTCCCCAGTGCGAATCGTCACAAGCGAGTGGGTGCTCGCGGAGTTGGGAAACTATCTGGCGGAAGGATCGAACCGCCGCCTGTTGGGTCCGTTGGTACGCGCCCTGTCGGCAGAGGAACGGGTGGAAATCGTGCCGGCGGACCATTCTTCTTTCCTCGGCGCGCTCACTTTATACTCGCGGCGACGGGACAAGTCGTGGTCGTTTACCGACTGCACTTCGTTTTGCCTGATGAAGTCGCGACAAATCACCGATGCGCTGACCACGGACCATCACTTCGAGCAGGCCGGATTCGCGGTTCTGCTGCGGTGACAACTGCGGTGGCCGCCCCTTCCACCCGGCGTCAACACCCACGCCGAATACCGACCGTGGCGGAAAGCCCGATGAATCGGGCTCGATTGCGCGGTGACCGGACCCGAGACCGGGGCAGTTCTAAATGGAACTTCGCGATTAGTGGAGGAATTTCTGGTAGGGAACGCCCTCTGCGGCGTTCCGCGTCACCAACAGATCCCGGAACGCCACGGAGGGTGTTCCCTACAGGGCGTCGATCGAACCTCTGGAATCACGAAAGGCAATTTGGGAACGGCCCCCCGATGCTTGGCCGACTGCCGCCCCAAGAAATGTTCAGAAACCGGGCTTGCGGTTGGAACAAGAATATGATATACCTTTGTATAGATAAGGGATTAGGGATTGGGGATTAGAGGGAAGGCGGACGGGGGAAGGGGGAGGGCGGAGGAAGAAGGCAAAATGCAAAATGAAAATTGCAAAATGCAAAAGGCGGCACGCGGAATCCGTGGCAATCTGTGTTCATCCGTGGCCCAGTTCTCCGCAGAGTCCAAGAGCGGCGCGCACATCGGGCCCTCGGAAAACGGCGGAAGTGGAAGGCGGCCAAAGAGTTATGGAACCGGGAAAGGCAATCGTCGAACACGTACACCTGGAGACGTATGACTTTACGTCTGCGGGCAAAACCGCTAATGCAAGCCGGAAAACGGGTTACAGACTCTCCAAACGCGGTAACTTTTGAAAGGTACCTCGGGGCGGGCGACTGTTCGACACGGCAAAAGTGGGGCGAAAGAAGGGGGGAGTGGGGAGTGGATGGGAGCAGCCACGGATTGAACACGAAAGAAACACGGACACGAGCAAGCTGTTCTCTCGTTTGCCCCGTGTCCGGCCGCCTTTTCCGTGTTCAATCGGTGTTTCATCCGTGGCCCGCCTCCCCGTGTCTCCGTGTCTCCGCGTCCCCGCGTCGTGCGCGTCGTGCGCGTCGTCTGCCTCCTTCCACCCCCCACCTTCCCTGCGTCAGCCGGGGTTACTACGGCAGGCGGATGGCCTTCAGCTCGTAAGGGAAATCCCTGGTCACGACCGTCCCCGGCGGCTTATAGACAAAGGTCAGATCGGCGGGCGGCTTATCCAGCCGGAACACGTAGCTCATGCCGATCCCGCTGGGCGTCCGCTCGGTGGTCTCGCTCGATTCACAGGCGATGGCCCGGCCGTCGGGCCGCTCCAGGCGGGCCTCGTTCGCGAGGGCCCAGTTGCGGTGCGACTCGAAGGCGTCGCCCGGGTCGTCCAGCCGCAAACGGATGCGGACCTCCCAGGTATCGGCGTTGCGGCGGACCTCGTCCAGCGTGACCGTAGCGGCGGCGATCCGCTTCTGCACCCCCCTGGCGGCGAGCAGGTCGGTAAAGCGGAACGTTTCCACCTTGCCCGGCAGCATGGCCCGAAACGTGCCCTTCAGACTGGCAATTTGGCGCAAGGGGCGCTCGGGCAAGAGCACGAGGTCCACGTCCATGTCTTCGGCCGCCGAATCGCGACTGGGAAAGGCCTCCGTAACCGCCCCGGGGTTCTCGACCGGAATGGGCTGCCCGGCGGGGTCCACGGCGGTTACGTCGGCCAAGCGCTGCTTAAGGCCGATGGGCCGCAGCCGCGGCTCCCAGGCCACTTCCAGGCTCAGCCGCAGCGTGGGGGCCGCCGAGAATCGCAGGTCTCGCCGGGCGATGACCCGGACGGGCTCGATCCGCAGCGGCCCGACGAGGGCCACCCGCCCACTGCACGGCAGTTGCTCCCGACCCGCGGCAACCACCTGGATGGCGCCCGGCTGTCCGAAGGGATACACCGTCAGCCCCACCTGGTCCAACACGGTATCCAGGGCCGACCAGAACGGCGTTTGGTTGAAATCGACGGTGACGATCGGCTCGCTGCCGCCCGGCTCGGCCGGCTGGGCATTGGCCGCGCGGACCATCCGGTTGCCGGTCTGCCGCTGGATTTCGGCCAGGATTCGGGCCAGCGGCAATCGGCCGCGGAGCGTGACCCGCGCGGCGCCAGTGGCCCCCCCCGCCGCGGCCTGCTCCAGCACCTGCCGCACCCGGCTCAGGCGCTGCTGCACCTCGGCCGGCATGTCCGGCCCGGGCTGGGGCAGCAGGTCCAGCACCCGCGGACCGAGCTGGATCAATTGTGCCTCGGCCGCATCCCGCTGGGCCTTGGCGTTCGAGTCCAGCCGCCCGACCAGCTTGCCGATCTCGGCCTTCAGGGCCGCGTCGTCGCCGGCCGCCTGGCCCATCAACAGGCATCCGATCAGCAATAGGGAACTAGCCACGTTCGCCACCAAGAGCCATAAAAGCAATGACTGACAGCCAGGAGCCAAGACTTATTCGTAACCGTTCAGACGCCCGCGCCAAAGTAGCAGGCACACTCCGTGTGCCGTCCGCTGAAGTGGTAAAAGGTGCAGCCAACGGCACACGGAGTGTGCCTGCTACTTTCCGCGCCATGAACGGTTACACTTATTCTAATCGCTCCTCGGCCGGGGGGCTATTGCGGGGTGAAAGTTGTCAGTTGTCGGTTATCGGTTGCCGGTCGAACGCGGCCAGCGGCCCGCCCGGGCCGGGGAGCGGCTCTTCCGGCGGCTGCTAGTGCCTCGACCGACGTGAAATGACGGGTGCCACGGTTGGCTTGCCCAACCGTGTTCTCGGCACTGCTGGACAAGCCAGCAGCGGCACCCAACGTGTCAACCGAGGGCGGTTGGGGGCACTAGCCGCCGGCCACCGGAAACCGCCAACTGAGAACCGCCAACTGACAACTCCATCCCCTGGTCCGGTTTTGCGGCTTATTATAGAATGGGAGGTTTGCGGTTGCTGCTCTGGGTCCAAGGAGAGAATTAGTTTTATGATCGTCACGACGAAACAACTGTTCCAACATGCGTACGGCAAGTACGCCATCGGCGCTTATAACATCAACAACCTTGAGCAGACGGTGGGTCTGTTCCGCGGCAATCTAGGCAAGTCGGGGGCCAACAGCGACCCGGTGCTGGCCGAGCGGAGCGCCCCGTTCATCCTCCAGATCTCCCGCGGCGCCCGCGGCTACTCCGACAAGCGATTCCTGGAGGCCATGATCCGCACGGCCGACGAGGTCTTTCCCGAGTCGATCTTCGCCGTGCACCTGGACCACGGCACCGAGGAGGTGTGCTACGACTGCATCGAGAGCGGCTTCTACAGCTCGGTGATGATCGACGCCTCGCACGAGCCGCTGGACAAGAACATCGAGATCGTCCGCCGGGTGGTGGCGCGGGCCCATGCCCAAGGCATCGTGGTCGAGGCCGAGCTGGGCCAGCTCGGCGGCGTCGAGGAAGACGTCGTGGGCAGCGTGTGCCTGACCGACCCGGCCCAAGCGGTCGAGTTCGTCCAGCGCTCCGGCTGCGACTCGCTGGCCGTGGCCATCGGCACCTCGCACGGGGCCTACAAGTTCGCCGGGGCCCAGGGCCTCCGCTTGGACCGCTTGACCGAGATTCAGCAGGCGTTGCCGAAGAACTTCCCCCTCGTCATGCACGGCTCCAGCAGCGTGCCCAAGGAGTGGGTCGATCGGATCAACAACGCCGGCGGCAAGATGAAGGCCACCAGCGGAGTGAACGAGGACCAGTACCTGCCGGCGGCCAAGCTGGGCGTGTGCAAGGTCAACATCGACACCGATGGCCGGCTGGTGTGGTGCGCCGTGCACCGCGAGGCCTTCCGCGACGATCCGGCCAATTTCGACCTTCGCCCCATCGGCAAGGTCTTCATGCAGGCCTACGCCGACTACATCGGGCACAAGAACAGCAAGCTCGGCTCGGCCGGCCAGTTGGAATCCGTCCGCAAGACGCTGAAGAAATAGCCGCCGTGCAGTCTCCGGGGGGGTTCCTCGTGACCAGGGCGCCCGTGCGATGAAAGTCGTCGCCAAGACCGAATACGCGTGCATCGCCATGCTGGAGCTGGCTGCCCAGTACGGGTCGGGCGAACCGGTCCGCATCCACAAGATCGCCCAGCGGCACGACGTGCCGCAGCGCTTCCTCGTGCAGATCCTTCTGCAGTTGAAGGGGGCCGGACTGGTCGCCAGCGTCCGCGGCGCCTCCGGCGGCTACAATCTCATCAAGCCGCCCAAGGAAATCTCGCTCGGACAGGTGATGGAAGTAATCGAGGGCTCGACGGAAGGCAGCGGTCAGGCCGGCAGCGCCTCGTCCGACTCGCCGGTCGTCAGGGTCCTCGGTCGCGCCTGGAAAGAAGTCGCCGACGTCCAACGAAAAATGCTGCACCGCGTCACGCTGGCCGACCTGGTAGAACGGCTCAAGGCAGAGCAGGAGCAGATGTATCACATCTGATGTCCCCCAAGCGCCCCCCCGACCGTGTCGGGGGGTATCCCCGCGATGCAGCCGCGGGGCCTTGCATCACCTGCGTCACCATTTTTTTCCTCCATTGCCTTGCCGAGCGGCCCGACATAGAATTCAAGTGTGCCGGTGGCGGACCGGATTCTGGTCTATGGCCTTGTCTAATGCCACTGGTTTAACCCTGTAGTGGGGATGACGCCGATGAACGCGACGCTTGTCGTTTGCACGCTTCTGGTGGGGGGGTGGATGTTGCCGGAGTTCGACGATAGCACGCCGCCGCTGAACGAGGGTCTGCTGCAGGGCGGACAGAGCGGCGATTTGCTGCAGAGCGGAAGGAACGTGCAACTGCCAACGCCTCCCTCGCTGCTTACCCCGGTGGGAAGCTTGCCGACGGGATCGACGTATCCGCGCTACGGGTCACGCTTGGGCGCGGCGCAAAGCGGGGCGCAGGCTGGCACGATGCCCTTGGCACCCACCGACCCCGGTGCCCGTGGCTCGGGCTTTCCACAATCACCGATGATCGGCCAGGGCCAGTCGCCCTCCGGATACGGCGCGGCAAGGATGGGCTCCGGCGGCTATGCCGCCCCCGGCGCCGGTCCAAGCGGCGCGGGGCTGTTGACTCCGCCCACCGCGACCATGCCCTCCGCACCGACATCCATGCGTGGACTCAGCCACTACGCACCGCCTGCACCGGCCGCACCGCCGAACCCCATGTTGAACCCGGCGGCCTCGAAGCCGTTTGAGCAGTGGCAGCCGTCCTCGCCCGTCAGTCCGTGGCAGATGCTGTACAGCCAGCCGACGGCCAACGGGACAATCGATCCCTACACCAACTACATCCGCCCGGCACAGTCGCAGCAGCAGACGAACCAGCGGCTCAGCGCGGAAATCAACGGCGTGCAAGGCACGATGCAGGGCCGCGGCCCGGCGAACCGAGGCTTTGAGCAGGAACAGCAGGGCACCCGTGGATTGGCCAACCCCCAAGGCTTCATCAACTATTTCGGCAATACCGGGGGCTACTTTCCGGGCAGCGGCCAGGACATGCCGATGGGGCGGTAAGGACCGGCCGACGATTAGTGCCGGCCGGGATTATTCACCGATACTCGTAGTGACCCGATTTATCGGGTCTGGAGAGTGTGAACAGGTCAAGGACCGCATGAATGCGGTCACTACGAACGATTGGATAATAATCCGGGCTAGGGTGCAGCGTCGGCATAGCGGCCGGGCGCTGTGCGGAATCGCGCCAACGTGGCGGCACTGGAAAACAGATACAACCGCCCGTTCCATAAGGCCGAGTGATCCAGCGTTCCGGGCACGGGACGGGTCTGGTCGGCCTCGACCACCGGATCGTTGCCGGCACAGGCCGGCACATATCGTCGGGGCGCGGCCAGGAACCGTTGCCGCTCCGCGTCGTCGGCTAGCCAATATGTCCGTCCGCGGTACGCCGCTTTGTACTTCGGATCACCCACCACCCATCGCTGGCCTTCGCAGAGCGCAACCGGGCTGTAGCCGCCCATCGCCGCCGGCGGGGCTTCGGCCGCTGACCGGTCCAAAACCGCCGCCGGGCCGGAAAAACTTGCCTGGCAGACCGTACCGCCGCCGCGCGATTCCGAATGCAGGGCGGCGCCCCAAGGGCCGCACAGCGATGCACTGGCCGGGATCAAATCGGCCGTCAACACCGCCTCGCTTCCGCCGCTGGGGGTCGCATGTTTCCCGGTATCGGCCGAGGAATTGTCCGGCGACCGGCCCAATTCCCGCGCAGCCAGCCTGAGACTGTCTCCTTCCCAAATGCGGAAGTTGCCCCTAAGCCGGTTCATGGCTCCGCTGTCGAGCGATTTGGGCGAAGCGGATTTGCTCGGCGGACTGCCCGCCGGAGTACTCTTTTGCGGCGATTGGGGGACCAGGTCTTGGTCCGCCGCCGGTTCGGGAACGAGGATCGTACCGGAGGGCTGCGCGGGCTTCGGCCGCGATTGGTCCGCCGGTGGTTTCTCCGCGGCGGGCCGCGAGCGCTCGGCCGGCGACAGTTCATGCTTGCCAGGCGGAGAGGATTTTTCCGGCCGCGTCAGGCCTTCCATGCCGCCCTCCAGCGAGGGCACCTTCACGCCCGGAAACGCGGGTTCCGCGGGCGCCAGTTGAGAACCCGGCCCGCCCGGCGGGAGTATTTCCGGTCCTGACGTTCCGGGCCCTTGCGGCGTGGCGGGCACTTCCAACGACGGCCCCTGGCCCTTCGGCTGCGGGCCTGACGGCGGCTGCGGGCCCGATGGCGGCTGCCGGCCCGACGGCGGCAGCGGACCCGACGGCGCCTGTGGACCTGACGGCGGCAGCGGACCCGGGCTGGTTTCCTCTTTACCCGGCGGCTGATTGGGCAGCGGTTGGGCCTTCGGCGGCGGCACCTCCTCCTCGCCCGGCGGCGCGGGCAACACGTGGGCGCCAATGGCCGCCGGAATCGACTGCTCCGGCCGCTTCGGCTCGGGCCACTGCCGCCACGTCGTCGTAAAGTACCCGTAGTTGTCCGCATTGGGAATGCACGCGTTCGATGCACGGCAGCCCTCTTGTGCCGGACACTGTGCCTGGGCGACGGTTCCTTCCGCCGTACCGATCAACAGCAGCCCGCAGGCCGCCGCCAGTCGCGTCCATCGTAATGCCTTGGCCATGTTCTCGTTCCTTGCTGCACGCTAGATCAGAACCCGCTGCGTTGCCGGTTGTAGTTGCGGCCCATCGTCTGGAAGCCGCGGATGGTGGAGTTGCTCAGGCCCAGGATCCCCGCTATCCGCTCGGCCGGCGCGGTGAGCTTCCCGATCATG
>JBEKTY010000144.1:0-21145 GCA_049515555.1 Thermoguttaceae bacterium | reverse complement strand
TAGATGTCGGAGCGATGATCCGCCGCGTGGGTGTCGATGGCCTGTTCCGGAGCCATGTAGTCGCAGGTGCCCATCACCTGGCCACTGGTCGTCAACCGTTCCGGTCCGCCCAGGGCTGCTTCGGGACCGGCGATGCGGGCCAGACCCATGTCCAGGATTTTGACCGTGCCCTTCTTGTCCAACAGCAGGTTGCCCGGCTTGATGTCGCGGTGGACGATTCCTTCGCCGTGGGCGTACTGGAGCCCACGGGCCGCCTGGAGGATGCACTCGACCGCCTGGGGGATCGGGAGCGGCCCTTGATCCTTTACGGTGGTGGCCAGATCGCGGCCCTCGACGTACTCCATCGCCAGAAAATGCATCCCCTGGTGCTCGTCGGCATCGTAAGCGGTGACGATGTTGGGGTGCGAGAGCTTAGCCGCCGCTTTCACTTCGCGGTGGAACCGTTCGACCGCCCCTGGCTGCTTCATCGCCCCGGACGCCAGAACCTTGATGGCCACAGTGCGTTCCATCCACCGGTGCCGGGCCTTGAGGACCACGCCCATGCCGCCCTCGCCGAGCTTGTCCAGGACCACGTACTGGCCGAAGACGAGCCCTTTCGTCTTGCCTTCGTAAACCGCCTGGGCCTGGTACTTGGTGATCTTGCCGGCCCGGTAGAGGGCGGCCACCAGGGCCTTCACGTCGCGTGGCCGCTCGGCCGGCGGCAGGCTGTCCTGGAAGGCGGAGATTTCAGCCGCCGACATCAGGCCACTCGCAGTCAGCCGCTCGATAAACTGCTCGACGGTGATCGCCATGAACGAAACCCGCCACGAGACCGCTGAGGTACGACTATCTATCTACTGTACCCAGACGCCGACAAGGCCGAAATACCCCGGCTATGGAGGGGGTGGCGAGCTGTGCCTGGTCGGTTTAGGAGCGGGGACGATCGCGCGATGGTCCCGGTGCGCCCGCCGGCCGGATGCTGGCCGATGGGGGCGGCGCCGGGACTGGTTACGTGGCCAGGTCATCGGGGCCCCCCGTCTCCAGCCAGTCTGTAGCCGCCCGGGTGGGCGGTCGGACTTCCGGCAGTCACTAGTCGCTCTTCCGCTCGCATCAATTTTTCACTTTTAAGATAGGTAATCTGCCTTGCCGGATACTGACATGATGTCAGTGTTGTGGGCTGAGGTGGCTGGCGTGGGAGAGGACCCGGGAAATCCGCCGGGCACGTGCCAGTGTCGATCATCTACTGTTGTTGTGAATAGCGTCGATCATCTGCTGTTGCTGGAACCATTGCAGTTCCATGTCCCGGTTCGCCTGGCCTCGCTGGAACTCTTGATTCTGGCGCATCATCTCCCACTGCTGCTGCGCCTGCCATTGCATCATCTGCCACTGCTGGCCCTGTGGCGAAGCTAGCCACTGTTGCTGCATCTGCTGCTGTCGCTGATATTCTGCCTCGTTGGCTTGCTGTTGGGCCCGAATGGTCAACACGTAGGCCGGTGTCCGGTACTCTCGGAAGAACAGCCGGCCACGGGCGTCGAGGACGCGGACATACTGCATGGGACGCCTCGCGGTGGAAGGGGAACCTGGACTTCGACGATGTACCAACCCTCGCGGGCATGATGCTCGCAATGATTGCGGGACTGCAATGGAGAGGCGCTCTGCCTACAAGAAGGCAGAGGGGGCGGCTTCAGAGGGCCGGTGGCGGGCGACTATTAGCAAACGGGCGAGCCGAGAGCCATGCCTGACGGTGGCGGCGCGACGTCCGCCAGACGGGGCCTAGTGGGCGTCGGCCGGGGTGTCTTGGGAAACAAGACGGCAACTGGCGGCCAGAAAGTTGCGTGTTTGCGCAGTCCGCTTGCGACAATGCGAAATCCGGGAAGAAGCATGGTTGCCGGGCTGGCGCGCCTGCATATCGTTGGCGATAGATAATTGATGGTCTGGGCGGCCACATCGCGTGGATGTGGACAAGAAAGGTTGAGACTCGTGCTCTTTGGGGGAAACCAGATGTTTGGCAAGACGACGGTGCGGGGTTTGTTGGCGGTGGCCCTGGCGGCGGCGCTCGGGCTCGCTGCTGCCGGAACAGCTTATGCAGACCCGGTGGCGGAATACGGGTATTCCGGCTCCCTTGGCTCCGGTGGCGATTACACTGTGGGCTGGTCCTTCACGACGAATCAGGCCATCAGTGTCACCGCCCTCGACGCCTTGTACCCGGCCCCCGGGGGGAGCCAGGTCTACCTGTATGGCACGTCGGACAACGTACTCGCAAGCACGACCGTCCTCACGACCGACCCGCGCGAAGGATCGCCGATCCCATTCTACAGCCAGGCAATCACACCGGTGGTCCTCGCGGCAGGACAGACCTACTATATCGTTGAGAATATGACGCCGGGAAGCAGCGTTGCGATCTACGCTTATGGCGTGACGACCCAGTCATTCATCACATACGGTGGCGGGGTGGCCGAACCCGGCCTTAGCACTTACCCAACGACGGACGCTTTTTACGCAAATTACCTCAATTGGTACGCGCCCGACTACTTCGGACCCAACTTCGACGCCACGGCCGTGGAGTCAGTCCCAGAGCCATCCGTCGCCATGGGCCTGTGCACGTCACTGCTGGGACTTGCAGTAATTTATCTGCGGCGGCGTGGGGCGAGGGCTTGACGGCCGTTAACTCCGTGGATCCAAATAACGAAGATTTCAGACCTACTCACTAAAGGAGATGAATCGTGTTCGACAAGACGATGGTGCGATTCTTTTTATCGGCGGTGGCCCTTGTGGCGGCATGCTTTGGGAATGCAACCATCGCCCGGGCCGACCAGATTACCTACAACATCATTGACTACCCCAGCCTCGAAGCGGACCAATTCAATGGTGGGCAAGACTCCGTTGCGGGGAGCACCATCACTATCGTTGGTGATGACCTTGCGAGCTACGGACCAAACGCGGCGATCCCGATCGCCGATATTACATCAATGTTCTACAGCGTAACATTCTCGAATACGCCTGTGGGCTCTTCAACGCCAAGGGCGGGGACGTGGACCGGGTCTGTTGCATTTGCCGGGAGTCCAATCTTCACAGGATCGCAAATTACCGTACCCATTGGCAGCAGCGTTACCTTGTGGTACGCGGGGTATCTCGGCTGGGATAACGGAGCCGACGGAAACTACAGTATCTACGGGCAACTCAATTTCCCCGATGCCGCACATGACTTTCGCGACGACTCCCAGTCCGTACTCAACAGCACGCTGGGCATCCCCTCGGACAGCAGCACTTGGCTGATTGCGGACGTCACGCCAGTCCCCGAACCATCCGTGGCCATCGGGCTAGGCACGACCCTGCTGGGGCTTGGGCTAGTTTATCTGCGGCGTCGCAGGGCAAAGGCTTGACGACCACAACGCCAGGGCGCAACCCCGGCCTCCCGCCTTTGGTCACAACACGTTCGTCTCCATCCAGGCGACCTCCGCCGCCAGGGCTTGCCACCGCTTGGGGAACGGGCCAAGGATGGGGCCACCCACCGGGCTCATGTCGGCGTTCCATCGCCCATCGGGGATCGGCTCCACGTGGGAGGCGCGGGCAATCGTCAGACTGCCCAGCGCCGCCAGGTCAATCGCCTCCGTGTAGAGGCAGCGGGACTGGCCGGCAGGGGAAACGCTCAACGAAAACTGCATCGCTACTGCCTCGCCTGCTGGTGCTCCGCGGTGAACTGCTCCGGGGTCGGCTTGGGCCAGGCGTTGCTTCAGAGCTTTTCTCACGGCCTCGAAGCGCGTCGGGGCGGCCACGTGGAGCCAAGCAAGGGCGTCCAGTTGCGGGGCGCGGTCGGCGGTGAACTGGATTCGGTAAAGCACTTGTCTCCTCCGATTCCTGCCCGGTGCCCGACAGCGGACATAGCCCGATAGGACGGATAGCAGCGGCCAGTACCCCGTAGGACCGCATAGCGCCGCTACGAGGGGCGTTACGGCACAGAAACCACAAGATGGCCGACTTTTCGACACGCCCGAAAGTATGGCTCATTGTTTGTCGAGAATCGAGTCTCTAGTCCGCACCCCTACCGTGCGGCCAGACCGCCAAGCCCACGTAGAGGAACTGGACCGAGAACAGCACGCCGGCCACGTATGCCTGTCCGGCGTCGCCGGTAAAGCCATAGCTGTGCAGGCTGCCCGTGCCCATCAAGTTGACCCCGTACCAGGCCATCAGGACCAGCGAGAAGCCGATGGCGGAAAGGGCGGCCAGGCCCCGGTTGCCCACCCAACCCACGCAGCGTGCGTGCAGCACGGCGAGGTAGATCAACAAGGAGATCAGCGCCCAGACCTCTTTTCGGTCCCAACTCCAAAACCGCCCCCACGCGTCGTCGGCCCACATCGCGCCCAGGACCGTGCCGGTTTCCAGCAGGAGGACGCCGGCGAGAAGCGTCCAGTAGGCGACCCTGGCCAGCGCGTCCTTCGTGGCTTCGTCCTTCGATCGGGCCAGATAGAAAGCCAACGCGCTATTGCCGATGATCCAGGCCAAGGCAAAGGCGGCGTAGCTGGCCATGACCGTTATGACGTGGATGATCAGCCAATAGTTGCTCCGCAGGACCGGCATCAGCGGCTGGAAACTCGAATCGAAGGCCATCGCCAACACCAGGGCCAGAGTGGAGATCGCGGCGGCCGCGGCCAGGACCATCCGCTTGCGGTAGACGACCGTGAAGATCAGGCCGAAAACGGCGGTCCCCAGCCCCACGGAGAGCACCGATTCGTACATGTTGGTCACCGGGGCCCGCCCCGCAATGGCCATTCGCATGCCGAAGCCGATGAGCATCGCCATGACGCCGCCAAGGAACGCCGCGACCGCGCCGACGTAGCCCCACTTTCGCGTCGCGACCAGGCTCAGCAGCACGCCCAGGCAGGCGATGAGCATCAGCACCCAGGCGAAACGGAACGGCGCCCAGTGGTTGTAGGCCACCTCCAGATCCATGGCTGACTGCGAGGGGTAATCGCCCAGTTCCGGCCCGACCGCGCGCAGCGTGACGAGGAAATCCACCGTGGCCTGATGAAAAGCCTGGGGGTCGCGCACCACGTAGGCAGCCCGCGCCTGCTGGAACTTCTCCTTGACCTGGCGCAGCCTTCCGCCCGGATCGTTCCTATCGTCGAGCTTCATGGGCATCAGGCGCATGACCGACACCCATTGCTCGTTTTCGCTGTTGGGCAAGGGCGCGATTTCGAGTTTTCGCCCACTGCGGTGCTCTTGGTAGATCGCCAGGCGACCAGCCACGTCCAGGACGGCTTTGTCCCTGGATGCGGTCGGAGACGTCATGCGAGAGGAGAGCTGCTGCGCCACCGCGATGAACGGCAGCTTCGCGTGGGCACGGGGGTCCTCGATTTCCGCCGCGCGAAGGTCGTGGGCCGATATGTGCGTCTGGCCGTCGGCCATATCCAGCGCCTTGCGCAGATCGAGCGACTTGACCAGGATGAGCGGCTCACGGTCCCACTTGTCCGCGTCTTGGCCCTGATAGTCGAACAACATGCTCAGATACAGCCCTGTCGCGTCCAGAGTTCGGCCGGTTTCCGGGTCGGTGAAACTGGTCCGGTTTCCGATGCTCCCCAAGGTTTCCGCGGCCAAGGTATCCAGGGGCTTACGACGTCCACGGTCCTGTACGGGCAGGAACCGCCAGGCTTTCCAGTCCATGCCCTCTTCGGAAGTGCGGGCGGCCATCCCCGGCGCGCTCAGCGCCAGTACCGCCAAGAGAAGAACGATGGATTCCACGCGCGCACACGTGGGCGAGGCTGAGTGGCCGGCGCCGTTGCTTGCCAAGGCGCAACCGGCGGTCACAGTCCTATACGGTCCGAACAGATTCGCCTTGCGACACAAGACCAGCAGCGTTCCCACGCACACCATCAGGCAGCCGAGATGCTTCAGCCCCCGGCCGGGATCATGGGCCACCATGAACACCGAGACGGGTTTTGCTCCCGACTCTTCGTCGAAACCGGACTGGTAGAAGACGAACTTGCCATGGGCCAGGGGGTGGTTCATCCAAATCTCCCGCTGCTCATCCATCTGGCGGGATTTGTCGATCAGTCGAACCTTGCTGGCGAAGGAGGCGTCGCCCATGCCGCCGGGGTTCCGGGCGCGCTCGAACTCTTCCAATCGCAGAGAGAAGCCCAGCGGGTAGTATTCGTCGCCGAAGGCGATGGCCAGCGGACCCTCGGGCGTGGTGAGTCGCCGGGTCCCGTACTCCTTGTCGTTCCGCTGCAGCCAGACCTCTTGGGTTTCGCCCCCGGCGGTCACCTCCAGGCACGCGGCGGCTGGCGGCCCGGCGCCTTCTTCGTCCCCCGCGGCCGGCTGGAACGTCACTTGGCGGCGGGCGTGCGGCAGGTAGTCCATCAGCACCGCACGGGACCCCGCCGGCAGTTCCAGCTCGTCGCCCGCGTGGACCTCGCCCCGCGGCTGATACTTGCCCTCGATGCCGACGCGACAGTAAAGCTTGCCGTCGGGCGTTTCGAGAAACTCGACTCCGGCCGGGGCCTTGCTGGCAGGGTGGTGATAGCAGAATTTCACGGAACAAGTCCGCCCGTGAACTCCGTCGAAAGTCCGGAACGGATGGTGGGCGAAAGCGACTTGCCGGATGGGTTCTTTTTGGTCGGGTGCCCAGATTCGCAATTCCAAGAGCGGGTTCGCCGGCGCGTTACCCTGGGAAACCCAGTGGCGGTTGGCATCCACTTTGGCGTTAGGCAGGTATTGGACGATTTCGACCGAGACCTTGCCATCGCCCAGGTCGATCTTCTTACCCAGGTTCGCGCCCACCGGGATCCGCCGGACGCGCCCTGCATAATGCATGGAGAGGACGCCGCTCGGATCCATGTCTTCTTCCGGAGGCTTGAGGAAGTCCTCCAGCATGGAGGCCGCCGGCGCGCGCTGGAACTCGCATCGAATGTGGCCCAGCGTAGCCTCGGGGCGGAAGGGATTGGCCACCAACCACCCCTCGTCCGCCGCGCCGCCGGCGCCCGCCACGGCAATCTTCAAGGCGGGCGGCGTCTTCCCCGAATCGTCGGCGACGCAATCGTCGTGCCTTTCGGCGTGGCGGTAGAACCTGATCAGTTTCAGGTGTACGCCGCTCCCTTGGCCCAAGTCGAGCGTCTCGCCCTTCCGCCGATCGACGGGGCCGGGAGAGAAGACAAACGCGGCCGGCCAGCGGTCCGGCCGGCCCTGCCCTTCCGTCCACTCCGCCCTAAACTGGCAACGGTCGCTCAACACAATCCGATCGGCTGCCGCCCCTTCGCCGAGAACCAGCCGCCCTTCGATCCCGTCGCGAAAGGTCCAGACCGCTCCGGCCAGCAACACCAGCAGGCCGGCATGGGTCACCAGGAAGGGAACTTGGCCCATTTTCCAGGGAAATCGGACGATCGCCGCGGCGAGCACGCTCACACCCAGCACGCCCAACAACGCGGCGAACCATGGGCTATGGTAGACGTACCACAGCACGTAGTCCCTCCCCTTGGCGACCTCGACGAAAGTGGCCACGGCAGCTACCGCGGCAAGGACCACGAGCAGGATCACGGCGAGTTTCAATGAAGCCAGCCAACGCAACGGCCAGGGGGCCCACTGGCGGATTGTCGGGCTGACCGAGGTCAGGCGCGGAGAAGACGTCATGTCACTTCCTAGTATGCTCCGGATGGAGGACTGTCCTGACGGCGCTTGATGGCGCGTAGAACGATCATCAACAGGATTCCGAGGCAGACCAGCGCGCCGCCCGAGTATTTCAAGAGGCGCCCCGGGTCACTCGTCACGCGTAGGACCGACAAATCGACTTTATGGGGCAACTGCTGGAAGCCGGACTGATAGAAGGTAAATATGCCGTACCGCAACGGATGGTCCGTCGAGACCGCGCGGGGCGGGTTGGTCACCGGGATGGCGTCCGAGTCCGGCGCGCTCTCGGACAGATACAATTGGCTCGCACACGAAGCGTTGCTCGCGGAGTCCGGGTCCGTGTCCCGACGAAACTCGACCAGCTTCGCGGAGAAACCTAACGGCCGCCGTTCATATCCGAACATGACAAGGAGGGGTCCGCCGGGCGTTTGGAGTCGCCGGACCCCAAGCTGGGCGTCGTTTCGTCCCAGCCAGAACTGCTCGCTCTTGTCGGCAGTCGTCAGCTCTACCAGTGCCGCAGCCTCGGCTTGGTTCTTTTCGCCGGGATCAAGCTCGACGGGCGTGAAAATCCTTGCCAAGCGGGAGTGGGGAATGTAGCGGAGCAGCGAGACCTGGCGATCGGCTGAGACGGTGATCCGGTCCCCCACCTTGACTTCGCCTCGCGGCTGGCAGACCCCGCTGGCGGCAACCCGGCAGTACAGCTTTCCGTCCGGCGTCTCGAGAAACTCGGCCCCCGTGGGGGCCGCGACGGCCGGATGGTGATACCAGAACTTGACCGGGCAATTCTGCTTCTTGAGCGATTCGAAGTTCACCAGCGGTTGGTTGGCGTAGGCGATTTCCGAGATCGGCTCTTGCTGGCCGGGCACATGGACGTGCAATCGCAGCATGGGGTTCTTGGGCTCGGCGCCCTCGGAGTTGAATTGTCCCTTGCTCGACTTCGAGTTCGCATAATACTCCACGATCTCTACGCTCAAGGGGCTCTCGCCGACGGGAAGTTTCTTGCCGATGTTGCCATCGACCGCAACCGGGTACACGTGATCCTTGTAATGCATGTCCAGGACGCCGCGGCTGCCAGCTTTCATGGAGGGCGTCTGGAGAAAACTTTCCCGCAACGACGCCACCGAGACTTGCTCGAGCGAAAGGTGCGGTCCTCTCGCAACCTGCGGACTGCCGAAAAGGACGGGCACACACCATCGTTCGGACGCCTCGCCGCCCGGCGAATCGGAGAGAGCGACCTGGATCGCCGGCTTTCCCTGCCCGGTTTCGTCGGCCACGCACTCCATCCGGTAGCGCGCATGACGGTAGAACCGCAGCACTTTGATTCCCATGCCGTCCACCTCGCCGAAATCCAACGGCTGGTCGCTCCGCCAGTCGGCCGGTCCGGGAGAGAAACCCAGTTCGACAGATTTTGCATCCCCGCCCTGGCGCGACAGCAGCGTGAGATTGGTACGATGGGTGACAAGGACCGTTTCGGCCGTCTCGCCGGGCCGGAGAATCAGCCGGCCTTCGATGCCCTGGACCAACGTCAGAATGAAACCAGCTAGCAGCACCAGCAGTCCGAAAGGCGCGAGGACTGCCACCTTGTTCCTCCCACCCCGGGACCAGCGGACCAACGTGGCTGCGGCGATGTTCGCCGCCAGCACGCCCAACAGCCCGATGAACCATTCGCTGCGGTAGACATACCACTGGGCGCACTCAAGTCCCTTGGCCTTTTCCAGGGAAGCGCCCCAGCCAAGTTCGGCGGCCAAGAGCGCCAACAGCACAATGGTCAGCTTCAGCGACGCCGCCAATCGGACCAGAACTCGCGCCACATGACGGATGCCCCCAAGCGTTTTTTGTATTGTCACACGGAACTCCGTCACCACTACTCGACTGGTTTCATCGTTTGCAGAAAGGCGCGGAACTCGGCGGCCCGCTCGCCGACCGTCTTCTCGGGACCAGTGCAGTTGACGACGTACACCTTTTTTCCGACAAACACCATGGCGTTCAACGCTCGATAGCGGCCTCCCTTCAGCGACGGTGTCGTATCGTCGCTGGAATCGCCGTCATCCCCCGAACTGTCGACCAGAATGACCTCGTTGCCGCCGATCTGTAGATGTTCCACCGCACTCTGCTTGACCACTTGCTGGATCTGCTTGCGCAAGCGGTCAAGGCTTCGCGGATCGTTGTCGCCGGCCGGGGCCACGGTCAATTGGGCATCGGACGGGTCTCCCGCGGCTCGCGGCAGGTTGAACTGCGCCAGCATAAAACCCAACGGCGGCCGCTCTCGGGTCCAAGTCTTCGGGGCAACGAGGCCCATGGTGCCCATTCGCACGTCCCGGCCGGCGCCCGCAGCGGGGGCCGGGGCGGCGGCTTTCGGCGCCGTGTTGCCCGCCTTCGCCGCACTCGCCACGGCGATCTTCGAAGGCTTCCCGTCGGCCCGCTTCGCAGGTCCTGCGTCAGCCGGGCTGGAAGGGGCCGCGTCCGCAAGTTTCGCGTGGACCGCGTCGGCGGGCATGGAGTGTCCGGCGTCGCGTTTCGCTTGAGGCAGGTGCGGGAGCTGGCGCGGGCAAGTCGCGTCGTCGCGCGTCGGATTCGGCGTGCTTGCGCTCCGCTCTTCCCCCGGGCGCAACGACGTCTGCCGAACGGTCGGGCGGTCATTGCGCTCGCACCCGGACAGCAACGACAAGCCCAACGCCAAGAGGATTGTTGGTCGAAACGTAGTCATGTTCCAATGGTACTCTGTCTTCTTGAGAAATGCAAAGCGACCGCGTTTCCGCGGTCGCCGCGGCGACTTCCGGCAACAAGACCCTCACGCAGAGCGTGAGGAATAGACATGCCGCCGACGGGACACCGGAAAGGCGCGCCGCGCGCCTTTCCGGTTCCCACCGCGAAAGAGCATGGTTGGCCGTGCAGCCTGCTAATGGTTCACTAACACCGGCACGCTGGGGGCATACTGCGAGCCATCGGCCGGATAGACGCAGAACCAGTAGGTGTACTCGCCGGGCGCCAGCGTTTTCGTCGTTAGCACGGTGGTCGAGGACATATCCGCCAGCGCGTGCTTCGTATACCAGGGTTTAACCCCGCTCACCCATTTCGTCGCCGTACTCTTCTTGCTCACCGGGACCAACGAGGTATAGCCTTTCGGTCCCTGAGCGATGACGTAGATATCGGACGATTTGCCCGCCTCCGCGCCCGCTACGATCGAGACGCTAACCGTGACCGTTTGGCCCTTCTTGACGGTCTGAAGTCCATCCTGGCCGTTGACCGTAATGTCGGCCAGTCCTGCACGGTGGATCGTCTGGGCAGCAGTCTGTAGCTGGGCAAACGACATCTCGGCCTTGGTGTGGCAATTGTAGCATACCATGTCCAGCGTGAGATAGGAGGTGCCGTCCTTGGCCGTCTGGTTCCAATAAGTCGTCGCCTTGCCGGTATCGCTGTTTTGCGTCGTCCAATTGCTTGGGTCCGACGCCTGCAGGGCGCTGGGGTTGATCAGGAAGATGTGCGTGCGCCTCGTTCCGGTGTTGGGCTTGCCCGTAGAGGCTCCGCTCCTCTCCGGCATGTGGCAATCGGCGCATAGAACGCCCATCTGTTGCATGCTTCCGCGGAGTCGCACCTGCAGTGCCCCTGCGGGGGGATTCGCGGTTTGGTGGCAGCCCTGGCACATGTTTCCCACCTCTGTGGCATTGGTGGGGTCGGCAACGAAGTTCACACCGCCTTTCTGGTGCCAGACCGATTTGTGCGGATCGTGGCACCCCGTGCAACCCTGGCTCGCGTGCGGCGACCTGCGGTACTCATCCCCTTCCGGGTGGTGATTCGTGAATTGCGCGGTGGACGGGTCGAACGGGATGCGGAACTGCGAATCGCCGCTGGAATGGCAGTCGCGGCATATCTGCCCATCGGGGACTGACATCGTGTTGCCCGCACCGTGACACCACTCGCACTGAACGCCGGGCAACGCCCAACTGCCCTGGATCCCTGTTGTGTCCCCTGGTGTGCTGTACGCATTGCCGGTGGCCTCGAAGCCGCATGGATTATGGCAATTGTTGCAGGTGGTTGGCATGGGCTTGACCACCCCGCCGCTCTGCTCATGGAGGTTCCCGTCCGACGTGAGCAGGCTGCCCTGCCCTTCAAAGTTGCCCACGATGTCCTCCACTTGATCCCAGGTCACTCCCGCGGTAAGTGCCGGCACGGGCTCTCCGATGGTAGCGAACAGGTTTGCTGCCGGCACCTGGCCTGCCGTGTGCACCTCCATCCACGGGTGCCCGTGCTGCTGGTAGTCGGCGTACTCCGCCTTATGACACGTTGAACAGAAAGAGTCGCCCTGGTACGTTTGGGCGATGGCGTTCCCGCCCGAGGCCCACGCGCCAAGCGCGAGCAGAAGGCTCGAAGCGAGCCACGTCCAACCCAACCTTTTCACAAACATTTCGATTTACCTCGCTTATCGAAACTTAGCGGGGATATTTTCCAAGCATGCCAATGCAGGGAATCAACAAACATCCCCGTCTATTTCCCAAGGTACTGATCAGGATGTACGCGTGTGAGGTTCATCAAGAACCTCTGTCAGATTCATCCGTCAAATTTGCCACATACGGCAAGGTGCAAGACTTCTGAATTTTTGTCAGGTGTTTGGTAAATGGAAAGCGCCCGGCCAAGAACGGCCCGCCGGCAACGCGCCTTTGGACTCCCGATCGGTTCCTGGCCATTCGCAACTCAGCCAACACTCAATATGGCAGAAAGCCGCGAATCTGTCTGGGGAGCATCTGGGGAGCGAGACGGCTGCGAACTTCAGAAAACGGCCGCCGTCCAGAACCATCGCCGCCAAGGTGAAAACGCCAAAAAAAGGATGTTACGTGGCTAGCCCGGATTATTCACGGGTTGAGCAAGACTCGTAAATTGCCGACGCTGCGAAATACACAGTGCCTTTAGGGGGATCGGTTGTTATGTTCGCAAGGGTAACGACTTACGACGATCTTCCTTCTGTCCGTGAATAAACCGCGCTAGACGCAGCTTTGTCGGAGCGTCGCCAGCTAAGACGAAAGTGCTAATTGCCACCGGCTCCCAGCACAGCCCTTCGCCGGTGCCATCTCCCAGGAAACGAAGGAGAGGATGTTCCCGGTTCCGATTCAACCACTTGATCGTGTCGTGCAGGCGGGTCGTGGGGTGCGTTTCGCCTTTGGGCGGGAGTGGGTCGTCGATGCGGTAAGGCCACCCTTCCTCCTCAAACGCCATGAGGACCGCCTCTTGGTTAGGCGAGGGACGCCCGTATCGCTTGACGACCCGCCCACCAGCCCAGAGGACGCGGCGCTTTTGGTCCCAGCGCGGAGTGAAAAGACCGCTCCTACGGATCGTGGCATCGCCGCTGCGCAAGTGGAAAGTCGTTGGATCGGTAGGGTTGGCCCTCGCGCTCAAGACCCCGGAACGGGTCAAGACGAAACACGTTTCTTCGTCGTGGGTTTCCGCTAATTGGACGAGCGCAGCCCGAATCTCACGGGGAAGGTCTGTTCCCCAGGCTTCGGTCAGTCGTTGCTGTTCTCGGCCAAGCATTTTCGCCACTTCCAGTTTTCTGCCAGTCACACCGGTCCGGCGACAGATAAAGCCAAACTGCCGCCGTTACGCGTTGCACCACTTTGAGACCGGATCATTTTTGCCAGCTTAGAACATAGCACAAATCGTGCCAACCACGATGTGGTTGCCGGCGCGCGACTTAAACGCTTAACCCGCCGCAACATGCGGCCAGCGGAATCTCGGCCGGCACTGCGCGATGCCTGGACAACCATCCATTTTCGGACAGTGTTAAGACACAAAATACGACAGTTTACTGATAAACAATCGCAGTTTGTGACAGTTTACGGGCGCGGATGGATGTCGCCGGGGAACCCAAGATACTGTCCTGCCACGGGCCAACTGCGGATCGTCCGCATGCAAGCGGAGGAGAAGGTCACTGACATAGCACCATGGCTCGAGCCGATGACGCTTCGCGCCGGCCAGGATCGTGCATAACACCGCCGCCCGCGGACCGGCGGCTTCACTGCCCAGAAAGAGCCAATTCTTTCTGCCAATTAGCTTGGTGCCGAAGGGTCCGCTCGCTCACGTTGTTGTCGATCGTCAACTGCTGGGCGTCGAGAAGTCTTTTGCGGAGCAGGATATCGGCAATTTCCGCAGACAATCCGGGTCCTCCACACTATGGCTTCAGTCGCCGCGACGCCGATCGCTTCTCCTTCTCGGTCTGCAGGCACTCGGAGGCCGTAATGAAGCCGTCGTGGTTGCGGTCGTAGGACTCGAACTCCCTGACTTTTTCCGGCGTCCACTCACTAGCAAACTCGGCCATGGAGATCTGGCCGTCGCCGTCGGCATCCTTCTGAATGAACCAGTCGGGCAAGCCCTGGGGCAGACGCTCCTTGGCAGTGAGAAATCGCCCCGACTTGCGCACCAGCGCCTTGCCCGGGGCCGATTCGCCCGAATTCGAGGAAGGGGATATGTCCGGCGGATTAACCGGCGCGGTGGTCGAAGCGGCCCCCACTGGCGGCTCGGCCACGTTGCCGGGCGGCGCGCCGGAGCCGGGGACGGGCGGCTGCAACTCGGTGCCGCCAACCCCGGCGACCTGCCCCGCGCCGGCCGTCGGCGGTCTGGGCGCGGGCCCGACTCCAACCACGGCCAGCGGTAAACCGCCGCCCGTCGCGGCATTGCCCTCACTGCGGGCGGCGCTGGTCGTTGCCTGCATCACCTGCTCGATCGAGATGGGAAACTTTACCTTAATGCCGTTCCGGCTGAGGACCCGTTCCAGAACCTGCCGCTGAAACCCGGTCGCCTCCTCCTCCTCGATCATTCCGTTGCCGTTGGTATCCAACCGGCGCAGGAATTCTACCACACGTGCCAGCCGGGCGGGACCGGCTTCCTGCGGAGCGTAGTTGCCGTGCCGACGCCCCGCTCCCTCTTCCTGCCCAAAGACCACGGCGACCGCGAGCCAAGTGCCCAGCAGGACAATGGTGCCACGAGCGATTCCCATCATCCACCCTCCCTCGCCATCAGGCGCGTTGCCCACCCGGTTGCCGTGCCTTCATGTCCTCAAATTCGCAGTATGCCGCAGAAACTCGGAATTGTCAATGAGCGGATGTCGCCTGCCATCTGCACACATCCCACGCGCACGGCGCAAGCAAACTTATGGTTACCGAGAAATAACGTGACGAGCTTTGTAGGATATCCAGGTCGTCCACAATCCGTTTCAGATCATCACGGCCGAAGGCGGCAAGGATAGCGGGTCTCAGGTTCATTGGCCTTATGCCTCAACCAGTGGTCTCAATCGGGCGCAATCCTGGCGAATTTGCCTGGGTTCTCGCACGGTCGGTTCGGTCATCCTTTTACTCCACCGGACGTGAAAGCCCCGATTCTACCCCCACCAGATTGTGCCTCCAAGCATTTCCGGCACCACAAGTTGCTTCTCTCTACAGAGTTAGTTCCGGTCGGGCAAGGCTGGCGAAGGTTGACTGCACCCGGCCCGCCAAATCCGCACGCCGTGCCCGCAGCACCCCGGTCGCCGCAGTCTGACCCACGGGACGGCCAACCCACGACTAACCCCCCAATATTTTTCCTGGCAATGGCGGCTGGGTGGGCCGCAGTCAGGCTCTGGCCCTGGGACCGGCTCTGTTGTAGCAGGTCGATCGTTGGCCGCTGGTGCCAAGGTGGCCGATGCGGCGGTCCCTGTGCCGCACTTGACAGCCCCTGGCCATGCATGGTGCAATTACTGGCATGCTGATCGGCCCGGCAACGTGTCTTCTTCGTTGGGCGCGGAGGCGTCGCATCGAATCATCCCTTTTCCGGAATGTGTTTCGTGAGAAAGGACTGCGGTCGCCATGAATTCGCGTGCGCGTGTGGCGGCGGCGATGCGGCATGAGATGCCCGACCGCGTCCCGGTGATGTGCCAGTTGGCACTGGGACATTATTTCCTCCACAGTGACCGACGACCGGCGGAGATCTGGTTCGACAGCCGGATCTTCGTCGAGACCCTGGCGGAGTTCTGCGGGCGTTACGGGCACGACGGCTTCTTGCTGAATCTGCCGGGACGGCCGGCCAACTGGCGCGACTATTTGGCCTCCACTGAGCAGACCGCCGCGGGCGAGCGGCTTGTCTGGCGCGGTGGCCTGGTGACGCTGGTGCCGCGGGATGACAATCCCCACACCTTCACCGCCTATGGCGGACCGCTGCCCCGCGCGGATTACACGAGCGTCGATGTCAATGACCCGGCCATCTACCGCCTGCCCGGTTATGTGTGGAACACTTTTCATGCGCCGTCGTTATGGGACATTCCGCCGGAGGCCGATTTGACCGACCCGGGGGCGTATCCGGAATGGTTCGGCGGCGCAGTGCGTTACGCCCGGGACCTCTGCCCCGAGGCGTCGGTCCACGTCGAGGTCTTCTCACCGTTTACGCACTTGCTGGAGTTCTTTTCCTATGAGCAGGCGCTCATAGCGCTGGTGGAAGCGCCGCAGACGTGCCACGCGATGCTGGAGCGTTTCACGCGAATCGTCGAGACGCAGTTGACGCTATACGCCGCCTGCCAGCCGGACGCGATTCTCATCAGTTCCGCGTTTGCGGGGGCGGGGTTCGTCAGCCGCCGGATGTATGAGGAGTTCGTACTGCCTTACGAAGCCCGCCTTGCGGCCAGGGCCCATGCCGAGCAGCAACTCGTCTATACCCACACCTGCGGGGCGATCGGCGACCGGCTCGACCTGATGCTCGCCACGGGCATCGACGGCCTCGACACGCTCGATCCACCACCGCTGGGCACCGTTGACCTCACCGTCGCCAAATCCCGATATGGAGAGCGTTGCTTCTTCAAGGGCAACCTCGACGCGGTCAATGAGATGCTTCGCGCCGACGATGTGACCTTCGACCAGGCCGTCCGCGAGCGGCTCCGCATTGGCGGGCCCAAGTCGGGCTATATCCTTTCTTCGGCCTGTTCCGTCGCGCCGGGCGTTTCGCCGGCGCGGCTGCAACGCATGGTGCGGCTGGCGGAAATGCATGGCCGGTATCCCTTGCCTGGTCAGTAGCCCCAAGTGTCTGTTTCCTTGGCTCAGGTATCGTCAACATCGGCGAGATGCCGTCTGGCCAACTCGACACGGAATGCGGACTGGGGCTGCGGAGCAGTGCCGTAGTTGTTGTGGATGATGTGGGCGATCTGTCCGACAGACTGGTTAGCCGAGAGGATGATCGAGCCATCGCTAACATCCACGACGACGTTCGCAAGGAACAATTCCTCGGCTCGGGTGCCAGGTGGTGACTGATCACGGTACTTCGCCTCGTGCTCCGACTTGAGAGTTCGGAGAGCTGCCACAGTGAACGTCACGTCGTCGGCGTCGATAACGTCATGGTGAATGGGACACGTCAGAATCAAGTTGTCGAACCCTTGCCGCTCGTCTTCGGTCTGTGACGGGTCGTATCGTTTCGACGTGGGTTTGTTACCCTTGATGTGGCAGATGCGGGGCGTGACCTTGCCGGTTGACTCGTCGACTAGCGGCTGGCGGCATCGTCGGAAGGCGCAGCGATTGCCCGAAACCGCGAATAAACGCTTCTCCGTCGGCACACTCGGCTTTCCCATCAATTCCTCCCGACGATTTGGTCTTGTGGGGGTAGGCTCCCTTATAGCTGTTTCGGCGCGCGTTCGCACCCCAGAACTCGCAGAACTCGCAACGGACAAAAACAGCGCAATTCGGGCAACAGCACACTGCGGCCGAAGGGGCGCCTGCATCGGTCACATCGACCGATGTGTGTCCCACCGATGGCGGCAATCGCCGCTTCCATGCCCGCCAAGAGCCGCCGCGACAGTTGCTCGCGGCACACGGGCGTATACTTGCCTACGGAGATCACTCTACAGGCTGACTTCAATGACGAACCGCTGGGTGGCGCTGCCGACCCGCTCCGTGAAAGTGGAGAGGACTTTCTCATTGCCCCAACCCAGCACGCCCTCATCCAGCTTCCGCACCTGCCGGTCGATGGTGGCAGTGACTTCCACCTTGAATTCCCCTGCTCGATCGGGCGTGCCCGAGAGCGCGCCCGTGTCCGCGTCCAGCTTGAGCCAGCTCGGTCCCTTCAAGGTATACCTGGGATGCTCGATGTCCCAGAAGTTGGCGACCTCCGGGTTGCGCTTCCGCAGGTCGCCCAGGGAGCGATTGGCGGAGACTTGGCCGCGGTATTCCGCGCCCACCTTGGCCTGCAACGCCGCCTTGCTGTAGATCACCGGGCGGGGCGCGGTGGCATAGTCCGACGGTCCGCTCCGCTTGCCCTCTGCATCCACCGCCACCACGCGGTAGTAGGTCTTGTTGGCTGCGGACAGATTCACCTCGCTGCCCAGGACCGGCAGTTCCGTCGCCGCAGTTTCGGCGATGAAGTTCGCCGAGAACTGCGGCGAAAGCTCCTTCGAGATGCCGACGGCGACGATGTACGGAACGTCGCTCACGGAAAAGCCCTTCTCGTCGCTGCCGTAAAGACGGTACTTCGCGGGCCGCCGGCCGACCGGATTGGGCTTCCACTTGAGGGTCCCCATGCCCTTGTCGCGGTCGAAATCAAGAGTCACGTCCAAAGGATAGGCCGGCCCCCGGGACGTGAAGCTCAACGTCTTGCTCCACGGCCCCCAGACGCCTTTTTCGTTCTTCGCCCGCACATGCCAGTAGTATTGCTTGTCCGGCGTGAGCAGGCCGGCCGAAGGCAGCGTGTATTGCGGTTTGCCCTTGTCCGCGGTGCGGGAGATGAGCTTGTAGAAGTTGGTCGAGAGCGGCCATTTCATGTCCGCGCGATCGGCGAGCACGAAGAGGTAGTCCGCGATTTTATCTCCCTCCGCCCCTTGGGGGACGTTCCAGCGGAAAACCAGATCGGTGCCCTCGGCATGACCGGCGTCGGGCGGGTAAACCACGTCGGGCGGCGGCGGCCTGCGGGCCGCGCGCTCCGCCCACTCATGGGTGATCCGCACTTTCCGCTCCCCGGGAGACTGGTCGGAATAGGTGAACGCGTTCTTGCCGACGATCATCTCGGGCAGCGCCAGCAGGGCCATTTGCAGATCGTTGATCATCGCCAGTCGCTTGAGCCGGGCGGCGCCGGAGAGTTGGCAGCGGAGCTGATAGCGGAAGCGTTGCGGTCCCCAGTTCGTGAAGAACCAGTACTCCACTCTTTCCCTCGCGTCCACCCACTTCTTGCCGTCCTCTGAGACAGCCAACACGGCTCCGTTGCCTTCCACCTCGAATCGCCCGCCGACGAAGATGTAGGGGCTCCGCATCGTCCAGATGATCGTCCCCGTCTTGCCTTCTTCGGCTCTAAGCCCGTCCGAACCGCCGACGATGTTCTCGATCGTGGTTGCGCCTTTCCTCCAGAGGTCGTTGCTGAAGTCCGGCCGGTATTCCCAGAGGCCGTTGCAGACGGTGTCGGGGTAGTCGGGCTGCACCGACGACCGCCAACTGTACTTGGTCGGAGTGAGGTGGCCCCAGCGCCAGACCAGGGCCTCGCCCGGCCGGAGCGTCATGTTCATGGTCGACTTCGGCTGGCTGGCGCGGTCGCCCGTGACCGGGTCTTCACAAACGAACATGGCCGCATACGCCTCATCGATGCGGCGTGTGTCGGCCAGCGTGACGCCGTAGGTGTGGGCCCGCTTGATCAGGTCGTGGTCGCGGGCCAATTCCCGGTCGCTGGCCAGCGTCTCGTTGTCGCGGAGGAGGAAGAAGCTGTCGAGGTCGCCGTCCATCACGTGCCAGCCGCCGTCGTACGCCACCTGGGCGATGGCGTGCGACACGAGGCGGACCGGGGCGCTTTTGAGTCCCACTTTCTGCCAATAAGCGCCCATGATCAGGGCGTCGTTCCCGCAGACGTTGGCTCCGTAGATGTTGAAGACCAGCACCGGGTCGCCGAGGTTGGCGCCGTAGCCGCCGCGGTGGAAGCGATGCGAGACCTGTTGGAACCAGAGGGCCATGGCCTTCTCCTTGTCGCTCATCCCGGGGGTGACGGCCGAGGCCACGATCTCATCGAGGGTGCGGAAGTTGTTCCGCCCGTTGGAGAGCCAGGGATTGATCAGATCGGTCTGGCCCACGTTTTCCATCCGCACGGCGCGGTTGGACTGCCAGCTCTGGTCGATAACGCCTTCCCGGTTGATGCCGCAGCCCATCGGCGTGCGGCAGCACTCGCCGTCGACGGTGCCGCCGTGGACGACGGTGTAGGTGTGCTCCGTCTGGGAGATCTCTTCGACGTGGCTCTTGGCGATGTCGCCGGGCAGGGTTTTGGAGGCCCACGGCTGCAGGGCCACGCCCGGGGAGGCTTGCAGCAGGGCTGCCGAGATGAGGGTGAAGATCACTTGCATGGCATTTTCTCCTAATGGTCTTGGAGACGCGGTTCGACCGATTGCGGCAAGCGCGGCTGCGCCACCCCGTAGTTTAATAACGCGGCAGCCCGCCTGCAATTCTGAGCGGGGCCGGCAGGCTCGACTTCTCTGATGTCTTGGCCGGTGGCCGCCCCCGCTCGGTTCTGGTATCGACGGCAAGTGTCGGTGGCACACCGACGCACTTGCCTGCGTGAGGTCGCCAGCACACCAGTGCCAGTGCCGGGGAGTCGTCGGACGTGATCCGCCTTGAAAAACCACCGTTTTCTCGGAGTGACGGTGGATGGACTAACCTGCTTCGGTCACATTGACCGACGCATTGAAGCGGCACAGCCGGAGTTAAGTCAGAGAACGTTACTTTGTCGAAAAAGCCGCGTCGGCCAAAATCCTGCGAATCAGTCTGGCCGGCCGCTACCGCGTTTTCTTGTTTCAAGAAACATCTTGCTTACCCGTTAAGGAATCAGCCGCACTGTGGTAAAATACGGGCATCGGAACGGCTGACGGCGATTGCAAGCGCCCCGGCCAAGCGGACCTGTCGGGGGTTGCCGTTCCTGCCTTCCGGCCACGTCCCAGGCTTGATCGGAAACGAGGAGAGACCATGATGGTGATTGCAGGGCAACCATGCCAGCGCTACGCGGGCGTCACCCGACACGCGGGCAAGTGGCTCGTCAAGCTCCGGCATCGGGGCAAGGACGTAACGATCGGGCATTGCGAAAACGCGGAACACGCGGCCTGGGCGGCCGATTTTTGTCGCTACATGCTTATGGGGGTGAATCCAGCAAACTGGTACCGCAACGTCGCACGGCCGAATTTCCCGCCGAGGCATGCCGGGGATGTGGTTCGCGGAACCGTTCTCCAGCGTCTGGTATCGGCCCAAGTGGTCCTGTTTGGGGTCCTCGTCCGCCACTGGGCGGAATATCGCGCTGTGCTTGAGCAGAACGCTGCCAGCGAGGCTTTGGCAGCGGGGCGGTAGGCTCTCTGGCCGGTTGCGGCTATATTGATGCGATTGGGTGTGCTTCCCTGGAAGTTGCGGGGGAGCTACCTCCACAATGCTTGATTCGGGACGGTTGCCCGGGTGGCCACCTAGTCCAGGGCGATTGCACCATAAATCATTGTCCGAAGAGCACTTGTTCCAGGTAGGAGTCATCCCAACCGGCGGCGAGACGCTTGTTCTTCACACCGACCTTCAACGTATGGTTGTTCTTCAGT
>JBEKTY010000143.1:0-21625 GCA_049515555.1 Thermoguttaceae bacterium | reverse complement strand
CGCTGGCGCTCGACCCATCACAAGTTTCCGACCTTCCGGGGCCTCCCCAGCCAATTGGTTCAGCCGGCTTGCACCCGACGCAAACGGATAACTGATCCACCCAAATTGTGGACAGTGGCCAAGTGCCCGTGGTAGAATGGGCGGCGCGGGGTGCCCCTCTTGCTCTCTTCGGAAAGGACAATCGCTCATGTCTCGCAAAATCTTGCTGTTGGCCGTGTCGGCGGTTCTCTTGCCCGTGTTGGCGGTCGTCCTGGGGGTGCAGGCCGCGAGCGCCCCGCCGCAGAAGAAGCATGTGGCGGCGCCGAAGACAGACGCGAAGCCGCTGGTCGGGGGCGAGCAGGCCATCCTCAAGGCACTGAATGAGCCCACTTCGGTGAGCTTCCGCGACACCCCGCTTCAAGATATCGTCGATTATCTCCAGGAGAAGCACGGCATCCCGATCTTGCTCGACACGAACGAACTACAGAGAGAGAACATCGGCGAAGACACGCAGCTCAGCGCGAGCCTCAATGGTGTTACGCTTCGCTCGGGGTTGAAGTTGCTGTTGGCGAAGATTCCCAACGCCGAGTTGACGGTCGTGCCACACAACGACGTGCTCCTGATCACGACCAAGGCCAAGGCCGAGTGCGAGGATTTCCTCATCACGAGGGTCTATGACGTCTCGGACCTGCTGCTTCCCTTTGCCGAGGATTGCCCGTATCGTGGCGACGAGCTGCCATGCCCGTCGCGCGGTGACGGCGGTTTCTACGACAACCTTGGGAGGCCGGCAGGATGTGTGCCCGCGCGAGTGCACAATCGAGTACCAAACACCTGCGCACAACGTGACATGGACGTTATCGTCGACCTGATCACGCAGATGGTCGCAACCAAGAGTTGGGAGCAGAACGGCGGACAGGGAAACATTGCGCCTTTCGACAACTCGCTCGCCATCGCACAATGCCTCGATGTTCACGACGAACTCGAAGCCCTGCTGGCGCAGCTTCGGGCCAAGCGGGCGGCGGCGCCGATCATGGTCGTCGACTTTCAGTGGCTTTGGCTGGCGACGGGGCCATACAAACAGTTGGCCGGCGACGGGGCCTCGGCCGCCGGCCGCGCCCCGTCGGCCGTCGACGCGAAGATACTCGGCCAGATCGCCGAAAAAGCCTCCGGTTTCCGCGGTCGAATCCTATGTACCAACGGCCAGTTGGTACACCTCGCCTCCGGCGACCGGCGCTCGGTCATCGCTGGCGCGATTCCGACCGTCGGGGTCAAGCCGACAAGAACCCAGGACGGGACCGCGGCTTCGTTCAACCCCACGGGCGCGACTGCCACAGGCGGTATGATGGGCGGCGGAATGGGCGGCGGGATGGGTGGTGGGATGTTCTCCGTTGCGGCTGATCCTTCCGCTGACACACCTCCACGGCCGTCTGCTCCCAGTGCTCCGCCGGCGCCCGCCGCCCCGGCGGCGGCTCCCGCGGTCAACGTCCAGAATGCACCGCCCCCGGTTCCGGTAATTGCCGGCCAGACGGCCTACCAGCCGGTGATCGACGTGCCCAATGCGGGCGTTGTCGTAGAGGTGCGGCCGAGCGTTGCGCCGGGGGCCGACACCGCCGTGTTGGATGTGCGCAGCTCGGTCACGCGTTGGGGCAAGCCCGCGGCGTCGGCCCGGGTGGGCTCGGCCGGATCGGCCGCGTGCCCCGTGGACCGGCCGAACATGGCCGCGGCGGAGATGGCCACGACCGTCCGCGTGCCGTTGGGCCAGCCGGTCCTGGTGGGCGCCGTGACCTTCGCCCCCGCCGGCGGCGCCGGTCTGGACAAGGCCGCCGAGAACCCCGTCCATCTGTGCCTCATCGCCACAACGAGCATCGCCGCCGGCGCCGCCCCAAAGCCGGTCAAGAAGAAGTGAGCGCGGAATCTGTGCCCAGTGGTGGATCGGTTGTGCGGGTGGTGGTACAATCATGGGCGAAAGGGGACAGGCACATTTTTCGGCCGTCAGGCATTCACGGAATGCGAGGCGATGGCGGGCCAAAAAATGAGCCCGTCCCCGGCCTGAACCGATTCCTTCCAGCCTACCTTAATTGCTTGCCTTGAGAGCCCGAGCGGCCGGCGCCGGGCGAAAGGGGACAGGCACATTTTTCGGCCGTCGGGCGTTCACGGAACGCGAGTCGCTGGCGGGCCGAAAAATGAGCCAGTCCCCGGCCTGTGCGATGCCGTGGTTGATTGCTGAACAGCATACCTGCCCTTTTTCACTCCCCACCGTCCTTTACCCTCAGGAGCAGAACCGCCATGAAACGCTCGATCCGATTTGTGGGAACTGTTGTGATTTGCATGTTTGCCCTGGCGTGGGCCACCGGGCTGGCGAACAGCGCACCCTTGAAGGTCTACACCGATCCCGAGCACGCCGACGCCGACTTCCGGTTCCAGGGCGAATACTGCGGCACGCTGAGCGGGGCCGGCGGCACGGTACGCTTGGGCGCGCAGGTGCGGGCCCTGGGCGACGGGGCCTTCCGCACGACGTTCTTTCCCGGCGGCCTGCCCGGCGACGGCTGGGACGGCAAGACGATCATCCAGCGGTCGCCCAGCACCGACGACAAGGTCCCCACCGACGCAAGGTTGGTAGGCGATAGGGTCGTTATCGAGCAGGTCTACCGGGGCGTGTGCGACGGCCGGAGCATCGCCGGCCAGACCGACGGCGGGCTGAAGTTCGAGCTGGCCCGGGTGCACCGCGGCAGCCCGACGCTGGGGGCCAAGCCGCCCGCCGGGGCCCTGGTGCTCTTCGACGGCAGCGGCACCGGCGAGTGGCAGCAGGGCGCCAGCCTGACGCCCCAGAAGTTCCTGAACTTCGGCGCCACCACCAAGCGGAAGTTTCGCGACTTCATGCTGCACGTGGAATTCATGATCTCCTACGTGCCGCACACGCAGAACATCAACCAGCGGCCCAACAGCGGCGTCTACTTGCAGGAGCGGTATGAGATTCAGATCCTGGATTCGTTCGGCGTAACGATGGGCCAGCACGACTGCGGCGTGCTGTACGCGCAGATCACGCCGAAGCTCAACATGTGCTACCCGCCGCTAAGCTGGCAGACCTACGACATCGACTTCCAGGCCGCCCGCTACGACGCGGCGGGCAAGAAGACCAAGCTCGGGCGGTGCACGGTGAAGTTCAACGGCGTGTGCATCCTGGACGACGTCGAGATCAAGCACTCCACGCCGGGCGGAATTCCCGAGAGCCCGGCGGACAAAGGCATCTACCTGCAAAGCCACGGGCTGCCGGTGTTCTTCCAGAACGTGTGGATTGTGGAGAAGAAATGAGGGGGGGGATTTGGGGATGCGAGTTCGTCTCTTTGCGACTTTGTGTCTTCGTGGTTTACTGCGGTTCCGCCGGGTGCCACTGCTGGCTTGCCCAGCAGTGTGACAAGCACTGCTGGACGAGCCAGCAGTGGCACCCGGTCGAGTTCTTGCCGTTCCAAAGGCTGAGGGAGCTGAAATGCGAAGGCTGACCTGGTTTTGCGTGGGCTGCGTCGTGGTTGCGGTGCTGGGTTGCGTGGGGGGGCAGGCTGCGGAGCCGGCCGCCCCGCCCAAACCGCGGGGCGTGCTGGACATCCTGGCCGCCATGAACCGCTCGGTGCGGCCGGTCGAGGAGACCATGGCCGCCGCCATGGAGCGCGGCGACGTCGCCACGGCCGAGACGCTCTGCCGGAAGCTGATCGCCGAAGTGCCCTTCGCCCCCAGCGGGTACTACAACCTGGCCTGCGTGCTGGCGCTTCGCAACAAGCCGGAGGAAGCATTCGGCCAGCTCGAAGCGGCGGTGGCCCACGGGTTCAGCAACGTCGAGCATCTGAAGACCGATCCGGACCTCATCACGCTGCGGGGCGATCCGCGATTCGAGGGCATTCTGAAGAAGGCCCACGAGGCCCCGCCGCTCTTGCCGTTCGGCACGCCGCAGCCGTATGTGATTACGGACCAGACGGCCTGGGTGCGCAACGAAAACACGGCCCTGGACCGCGACTCGCGGCTGCTCGTCACCGCGTTCCGCCACGCGGTGCCCGGGGCCGCCGATCTGAGCGTGACGACGCTGCCCGGCGCGGCGGGCGATCTCGTGCGGCAGTGGCAGAAGGAGCATTCGATCGCCGGCAACGTGGGCGATCTGTACGACAACCGCGACGGCGGCCACTCCATGCTGGACCGGCACTTGTTCCCGCAGATGACCTGGATCGAATACTCGCCCGAGGCCAAGGCGGCCAATCTGCACTGGGCCCTGCAAAATCGGTTCTTCCATCAGGGCGTGGTGCTGGGCAACGCCTCGGTCGCCCGCACCCAGGGCCCGTTCTGGCGAAGCATGCCGCGCTGGGCCTGCGAAAACCAGACCGGCGCCGCCTTGCTGTATCGCCAGTACCGCGGCAACCAGCTCTACATCTACCCCTGCCATCGCGATCACTCGCCGGGCCGCAACGGCAAGCTCGGCCAGCAGCCGGGCGGCCATGGCGACGTCTTCCCGGCCAATACGCCGTACCTGATCACCTCGCAGGGCTCCTCGGGCAGCGACCAGGTGTTTATGAAGGCGGTGGCCGCCACGTGGGCCGCTTTTCGGCCCGAAACGAAGAAGGTGCTGGTGGCCGAAGGATTGCTGTGTCCGGCTACGCAGATGATCCTTCGCCTTTCGAGCAAGGCCCTGGCGAAGCCCGACGAGTACCTGTCGGGCGTGGCCCATCCGGTGGTGTTCGAGGGCGGCAATCTGGACGAGGCCAAGATGGTGCGCATGGCGCACGAGATGCAGCCCGAAGTGCTGCCGCCGCTGGCCCGCATCCAGGTGCTCGAGGAGGACTCGCCGCAGCCCGGCCGGGATTACTTCGACCTGCACGCGGGCGAGAAGCTGTTCGACACGCCCTGCGCGGTGGCCCGCGCCCTGCGCGGCACGCAGTACCTGCGGCGGATGGTCGTCAGCGCCGCCGAGAGCTTCGACCACGGTCACCGGCCGCTCAAGTGGCAGTGGCGGGTCTTGCAGGGCGACGCCCAGGCGATCCGCATCAAGCCGCTCAGCGCCGACGGCTCGAAGGTCGAGCTGAGCGTGCCCTACCAGCCGCGGCGGCCGGTGCGGGCCGGCGCACAGCTCGAGTCCAACCGCGTGGACATCGCCGTGTTCGTCACCAACGGCAAGTATTACTCGCCCCCCGCCTTTGTGACGTTCTACAGCCTGGACGACGAGCAGCGGGTGTACGACAAGTCGGGGCGGATCCAATCGGTCGTCTACAGCGGGGCCGACGAGCCCGGCAACTACACCGATCCGCTCGTGGCGCTGCCGAAGAGCTGGCGGGACGACTACCATTACGACGCGGCCGGCAGTTTGACCGGCTGGACGAGGCATCGCGGCGGCCAGAGCGAGGAGTTCACGCCGGCGGGCAGGCTCATCGTGCGGCGCGACGAGCGTGGCAGTCCCCTGGAAACGAAGGGCGTCCGCTACATCGCCCGCCTCAGCAATCCCGCGCAACTGCCGGTGATCGTCGAGAAGGTCGGCGATTGATGCGCGAGGTTGGTTCTCGCGGGTCGTCTTGCTACATTTGGGCAGCGCCGTTACCATAAGGGGCAGCCGACTGCTATGCATTTTCCCGCTACGGCGGACAGCACACGGCGTGTGGCGTGCTGCTTTGGCGCGACGCCGTGAACGGTTACGGCACCCCCGAGGCACGAGACGCACCGCATGCGCTGGAGCTACGCATGGAGTGACGCGCGCAAGGACCTGCTGGCCGGTGTCACGGTGGCCGCCATTTGTTTGCCCCAGGCGATGGCCTATGCCCTGATCGCCGGGGTGGAGCCGCGTTTCGGGCTGTATTCGGCCATCGTGGTGACGGCCATCGCCTCGATCTTCGGCTCCTCTCGGCACTTGATCAACGGCCCGACCAACGCCATTTCGCTGGTCGTCTTCAGCGCCCTGGCCTTCGTCACGGTGCACACGCCCTGGGAGCGCTGCGAGGCCATGTTCCTCCTGGCGGTGATGGTCGGCGGCATTCAGATCCTGGTCGCCGTCTTCAAGCTGGGCGATCTCACCCGCTACATTTCAGAATCGGTGGTGCTGGGGTTCATGTTCGGGGCCGGCTTCCTGATCGCCATCAGCCAGGTGGGGAACCTGCTGGGCCTGGCGGACCGCGGCACCGGCCATCAGCACATCCTGTACCGGCTGTGGCTGACCGTCACGGGCGGCGGAGCGGTGAACCTGCGGGCCCTCGGGCTGGGTCTGCTGACGGCCCTGCTGGTGCTGGCCATGCGGAAGGCGGCGCGGGCCTACGGCCTGCCGCGGCTGGACATGCTCTTGGCGCTGATCGTCGCTGCGGCAATCGCCGCCGGGCTGGGCTGGTCACAGCCCGACGCGGGCGGCAAGTCGCTGGTGGCGGTGGTGGCCGAAGTGCCCGCCGCTCTGCCCCGGCTGCACGTCCCGGAATTCCGGCTCGGCTGGGTGCAGCAGATGGCCGGCAGCGCGTTGGCCATCGCGCTGTTGGGCCTGTTGGAAGCCCTGGCCATCGCCAAGTCCATCGCGCTTGATACGCGCCAGCGGCTGGACTGCAACCGCCAGTGCCTGGCCGAGGGTTTGGCCAATCTGGGCGGCGGTTTTTTTCAGTGTTTGCCCGGGTCGGGATCGCTGACCCGCTCGGCCATCAACTTCCAGGCCGGGGCGGTGACGCGCTGGTCGGGCGTATTCGCCGCCGCTACCGTGGCGGCGGTCGTGGTTCTGCTGGCCTCCTGGGCGCGGTACATTCCTACCGCCGCGCTGGCCGGCATCCTGCTGGTGACCGCCGCCGGGTTGATGGACCGCCGGCGACTGCTGCGGACCTTGCGGGCCTCGCGTTTCGACGCCGGGTTGGTCCTCACGACGGCCTTGGCCGCCGTGCTGGTAAGCGTCGAGTTCTCGATTCTCATCGGCGTGACGCTGTCGATCCTGATGTTCGTGCCGCGCGCCGCCCGGCTGAAGGCCACGGAGCTGGCCGTCGGCCCGGACCGGCTGCTCCGCGACCGCCAGCCGGGCGACCCGCCCTGCTCGCGGCAGGTGCTGCTCGACCTGGAAGGCGAGCTGTTCTTCGGGGCGGCCCCGGACCTGGATCGCTACCTGCTCGATCTGGGCGAGCGGGCGAAGAAGGGGCTCCGCGTGATTATTCTGCGGGTCAAGCGAACGCGGAACCCGGACATCGTTTGCATGGAACGCTTGCAACATTTCATGGCCGACATGCGGGAGCTGGGCGTGACCGTGCTGCTGTGCGGGGTTCGCGCAGATTTCGCCCACGCCATGCGGAACCTGCGGTTCCAAGAGTGGCTGCCGGAAGATCGAGTCTTCATGGAGGACGCCGCCGTAGCGGGTTCCGCCACGCTCTCGGCGGTGCGCCATGCCTACGAGCTGCTGGGCGACGACCTGTGCGAGCATTGCCCGCGCCGTGGAGAGCAGGAGGAGGCGCCGCTATACTACATGATCTAGCGCCCTACGGATACACTTGCACCTCGTTCAGGCCGCCGCCCATGGCCCAATAGCTGAGCACGTGGACGCGGACGTAACGCACGGGCACCCGAGCGTCGACGGCGATCTCCTGCCACCCGCCGCTGAAGGGGACCTTGGCCCCGGGCTCAAGCATGCCGGCAAACGCCTTGCCGTAGCTGCCGAAGAACATGGGCTTGGCAAACGCGGAGCGGAAGGCGCCGTCCCACACGCGGCCGAAGGAACCTTCGCGGCGGAACACCACCTTCTGCGTCTTGTCCAGCAGTTCCACGGCGAAGTCGATGGTGGCGAAGTCGTTCAGTCCGCCGTTGGCCGTGTTCAGCAGGCGAACCAAGCGGACCCGCGAGGGCTGCTTGAGCTTGAGCGTCAGCGATCCCGTCTGCCGGGGCGGCAGCAGCCAGTAGGTGGGCTGAACCTGCAGCGGCCAGGTGCTGAGGTTTTGGGTGTACGACGGCCCGTCGCCCCGTCCGTAGCCGCCGTTGCCGGGCGTTTCGATCTCGCCCAGCGCGTAGTTCAGTGCGCCGTCCAAGGGGAATTCCCAGGTCTGGTTGTCGATCACGTGCCGGGCATCGAAGCGCGGGTCGCGGATACCGCTGGCGCTGACCTCAGCCTCCAAGGCCAGGTTCTTCCGCCCGGCCGTCGCCGGCGGGTCGCGCTGGGCGATGATCTCTTGGGCCAGCTTCGCCAGGCCTTGCTTCAGGGCCCGCTGGCTCTCGGGCGAATTGGTCGCGAGCGAGGCCGCGGCCGGATCGGGCCGGAGTTGGCCGTCGTACAGGTAGGCCCCGGCCTCGAGCAGCCGGCGCCGGTTCGCGATCGACAACTCGGCCTTGACCGGCAGGAGCACGTGCCCGGCAAGCTTGCCGCCGCGCTCGGCCAGTGCGGCGCACAACGGCAGATCGGCAGCCAGGCTGCCCAAGGCCAGCGTCGGCACGTGCCAGCCGAAGGCCGCGTGCCGGCCGGGTTCCTCGCGCTCCAGCCGCAGGCCCCCGTTCGGATCGATGCTGATCCGGTCGTGGGTGCCGTCCGTGTAGAGCAGCTCCGCCTGCGTGCGTGGGCCGAACCGCCGGCTGGAAATGCTCGGCCGCGGCGAATCGTTCTCCAGCGGCATCACGAGCGTGACCAGCAGATCGCGATCGCCACGCTCCGGGATGCCCTGCGGGGCGACCTCGATATCGCCCAGCCAGAGTTGCGAGCGGGCGGTGATGCCCGGCCCGTTGTTGGTGTACTGGGCGAAGCGCAGGCTGGCCCGCGCCGCGGCCACGCCGGGCGGGGCGTCGAAATAGCTCACCGCCTCGCGCCAGTCGCTCGCGCCGGGCGTACCCGAGGCCGGATCGGTCAATCGCAGCGGGTCGGGCGATCGCGGATCGGCCTCCAGCGTGCGGACTGCGCGGCCCCGGGCGTCCAGCAGCTCCACGTCCAGCACCCAGAGGATATTGTCGTCGACCCAAGCCTCCTGCTTGCGGCTGGGCACGCTCAGCCGGTATCTGGCGCCGGCGGTCAACTGCAAGGGGGCTTCGACGACGGGCCGCAGGCCCTTGAAGTTCGTAAAATGCCGCACCGCTTTCCCGGCCCGCTCGACCATCTCGCCGGCCGACCAGCCTGCGGCGGGCAAACGGCGCAGCGGCTCGTCCAGCCGCCGCGTGCGGCCCGCAATGGCTCGCAGCAGCAATGCGTTGTGGTCAAACACGTAGTTGGTCGTGGGCTGCGACGGGATGGGCTGCTGCTCGTAGGTCATCTGATCGTGCGAGAGGGTGGCCAGCAGCAGCGAGGCATTCGGGCGCCGCGCCAAGGCCGTGTGCGCGTCGAGGATCTGGTACGAGCCCGGGTTGCCCGGCCGGTTCCAAATGTGCCAGTTGAAGGCGTGCCACCGCGGCCCGTCGTGGGCCACCCGGTCGACGAAGAGGAAGTAATCCGGCACTTGCTCCCGCCGATCAGAGCGGATGTAGAGAATGTCGCGGGTCCGCGTGCGGTAGTCGCGGTACGACCGGGCCTGCTCGGCGCGCGGATAGTAACGCACGTTGCTCGTCCAACTCCGGCTGCTCACGGCGCTGGCCAGGGGGCTGTCGAAGGAGCCCGTGATCAGCATGCTGGGCGAGAAGGGCCGGCCTTCGGTCTCCAACGCCGACTCGGTCACCGCGAACTGGTGCCAGGGGAAGTGCCACGCCAAACCGCTCGTGCAGCCGAGCACTTCGTTGCGGGCGGAGAGGAAACAATCGCCGTTGAACGAAAGCAGCGTGTGCGGCGAGCCGTAGCCCGAGCGGAACATCGCCTCGCGATCGGTGGCCTTCAGCAGCAGCGTCGGCGCCGGCGGGCGCCGGGGTGGGGTCATGGTGCGGACCCACAGCAGGTCCATCAGCTCGAAGTGCCCTTCCTGGTGCGGATTCGCGACGCGCCCGAATTGCTTGCTGATGAAATAGGCGGCCGGCGACTGCGGGAAATGTGCCGCGTAGTCGTACCACCACGGCCCGCCGTAACCGTCCGAAGGCAGCTCGATCGGCTTGTGCTGTACGATCCCCCACAGGCCCGCGGTGTGCTTGGGATAGGGCCGCTCGAAGGGCGCGGGGGCGGGCGGCACGGTGGCTTCTTTCATCACCGGATACCAGGTGGCCTCGGCGAAGGCGGGATGAGCGCGGAAGTCGATGCCGCGGGCGTTGTTCAGACAGGCCGCCGCCGTATAGAGATTGCTCATCGAGATGTCCCAGTAGCCCGGCAGCCCCGACTCCAGGTTCGTGCCTGCCCAGCCGATGTCGTGGGCCACGATCCAGGACCAGGTTTGGAGCAGGCTGGGCAGCCAGAGGCGGTTGTCGGGGTGGCTATCGCCCAGCGCCAGCGAGGCGACCAGGGCCGCCCCCAGCGCGTTGTTGCCTTGGTTCTTGGCCCGCAGATGGTGCAGGGCCATGAACGGCGACAGGCTCACCAGCCGCCAATAGGGCTCGACGCACCGCTCGGCCAGGACCTGCGCCGCGCGGCGGCGCTGGGCCGGGCTCCAGGCTTCCCAGCAGAAGTCTACGGCGAAGGCGGCGCTGCGGGCGTACATCGCGTAGTGGATCTGCGGCATGTTCGCGCCGTCCCAGTTGAACCAGCCCCAGCGCGGCACGCGGCCCGACACGTCCAGAATCTCCGCGGCCGCCGCGGCATATTTCCGCTCGCCGCTCAGAAAATACACGAAACCGAGCTGGGCCGAGTTCTTCAGCAGCGGATCGAGCTTATCGGCCGCGGCGCGGGCCTCGGCCGAAACGAACCCCTGCGGATTGTTTTCCCCGCGCACGTCGAGCAACTCGCCCGCGTGCTTTTCGATCTTGGGCCGCACCTGCGGCCACTGGGCCACGATCCGCTCGGCCTCCTGGCGAACCCGCACCAGCACCGGGTCCTCTCCCAGGCTCAGCACGCGGCGGCGCACGGCCGAGGCCTGGTCCTTGGGCACCAGCAGCCCTTCTTTGGGCGCCGGCACGCCCGCGGCACAGTCCGGCGGCGACCCCAGCCATGGCACGCCCGCGGCACACACCAGCAGCGACCCGACACACAGCACCCGCGCAACAGGAAGAACGATGGTCATCTTGGGCCTCCCGACGATGGTCCATGATCGTTGCCGCCGCCGCCTGTGTCAACCTTGCTGTGTCAACCCTGCCACGCGCGTCAGGCGGCCGAAGGAAACAGCCCCGGGTAGGTGAAGACTCGGCCACGCCCAGCGGAATACGCATTCCCCGCTTCTGTGCCGGGATTGGGTTGAACACCCCACTGGCCGGGCCTCTGCGGGCATGGTAGGCTAACGGTGCTACGCGCCACCGACATCATCTCGAAAAGGAGCAACACATGACCGCACGCCGCTTGGGCATCCTGCACTGCTGTTACGTTTCAACGTTGATCGGGCTGGTTCTCGGCTTGGCCGTGGCCGCTCCAGGCCGGCCGCTGCGGGCCGCCACGCCCGTGGTCCTCGATACCGACATCGGCGACGACATCGACGACACCTGGGCCCTGGCCACGCTCCTGAACAGCCCGGAGCTGGACATTCGCCTCGTGACCACCACGCACGGCAAGGCCGAGTACCGGGCGAAGATCATCGCCAAGCTCCTCAGCGTGGCGAAGCGGACGGCGGTTCCCGTGGGCCTGGGCGAAGGCGGACACGGCGGCACGGGCGGCCAGGAGCCGTGGGTCCGCGATTACCGCCTGAGCGACTATCCCGGCCCGGTCCGCCAGGACGGCGCCGCCGCGCTGGCCGAAGTGATCGAGCACTCGCCGCAGCCGATAACGGTGATCGCGATCGGGCCGCTGGAGACCGTGGCCGCCGTGCTCGAGCGCCGGCCGGAACTGGCCGCCAAGGCGGCCTTCGTGGGCATGCAGGGCAGCGTGCGGAAGGGCTACGGCGGGAAGCAGCAACCCGATCGCGAGTGGAACGTCGTCGCCAACGTCGCCGCCGCCCGCCGCGTTCTCTCCGCCCCCTGGCGGCAGATCGCCATCACGCCGCTGGATACCTGCGGCCTGGTCACGCTGGCCGGCGAGCGCTTCGAGCGGCTGAAGCACAGCCAAAGCCCGCTGGCCCAAGCCGTGCTGGAGAACTACCGCATCTGGTCGAACAAGCCGCGGCTGGCGGACCTCCACTCCAGCAGCGTGCTGTTCGACACGGCGGCCATCTACCTGGCCTATCCGGGCGATCGGCCGCTCATGAAACTGGAAACGCTCAACATCGCCGTCACGCCCGACGGCTTCACGCGGATCGACCCGGCCGGCCGGTCGATGTCGGTGGCCACCGACTGGACCAGCCTCGACGGATACCGCGACTTCCTGGTCAAGACGCTCGATAAATAAATAGAGAGATGCCGCGACGACGGCTTTGGGAGTTCAGGGGGACTTCCCTCTCCGACACTCTGAGCCCTGGAGACCAGTGCCGGGATGGAGGTCGGGGATGAACCTCACACGACGCCCGGGGATTCGGCCTCAAGAAGAGCTTTTTCGATGGCCCAGGGCAAACCGCTAATTTCCTTGCGCCGTTAGAAACTTTGCCACGGCGGCGGGGTTTCAACTCCGTTGGCCAAGTCTGGGCCGAGGCTGGCGTTTTAGGCGATTTGGGCGGCATCTGTGGGTGCAGGGCCCCGCGCAAGGGTTCTCATTAACAAGGAGTGTGTCATGTCGAGATTGTGGTGTTTCTTGGCCGGTGCGATGCTGTTCTGCCTTGCCGGCTCGGCGTTGGCCGCCGATCCGCCCAAAGGTAGCCCGCCGGCTAAACCGCCGGAAGGGCGGCAGATGCCTTCGCCCGAACGGATGTTGCTAACGGCTGAAGAGGTGTTCAAGAAGATCGATACCAATCACGACGGCACGATCAGCCTGGCCGAGTTCAAAGTGGCCTACGACAAGTTCGTGGCAGTGCGCAAGAATCTAGGGGCGAAGCGGGGACAGGCGCGGCCCGGTCAGTTTGCTTTCTGGGGCAGGCCAGGCGGCCCCGGCGGGCACCCCGGCCCCGGACCGGCCGGTCCCGGATTCCGTGGCCCCGGCCCCCAGGGTCATTGGGGCCAACACGGCATGGCGGGCGGTTGGTACGGGCACGGCCAGCACGGCAAACCAGCCTTCCATGGCAAGCACGGACAACAGGGCAAGCACGGCGGATGGGCCGGACATGGTCACCAGGGCCATCAGGCCAAGCACGGCGGATGGGCCGGACATGGTCACCAAGGCCATCAGGGCAAGCACGGTGCATGGGCGGGACATGGCCGCCGGGGCCACCACGGCAAAGCAGCCTCGCACGGGAAGCATGGTCACCAAGGCCACCACGGCAAGCGCGGCGCACGGGCCGGACATGGTCACCAAGGTCATCAGGGCAAGCACGGCGGATGGGCCGGACACGGTAACAATGGCCACCATGGCAAGCAGGCCCCGCACGGTAAGCATGGCAAGCACGGCCACCACGGGAAGCAGGGCCACCACGGCAAACCGGCCTCGCACGGCAAGTATGGCCACCAGGGTCAGCCGGGCCCGCGCCCGGGTCAGCCCTCATCGCCCGGCGAGCACGGCCCGCACTCGGGCTCGGCAGAGCACCGCTCGGGTGGGCCAGACCACCAACCGCAAGGCACGCCGCCGAGCCGGCCGGGAGACGGCCCGCATCGCGCGCAGCCCGCACCAAAGCCATAGGCCCGCGACGTAATCGCTCACGGCGCGAAACGTAGCAGGCACACTCCGTGTGCCGTCCGCCCACACCTTTTCCCGCTTCAGCAGACGGCACACGGAGTGTGCCTGCTACTTTGGCACTGTACGCGCGGACTCAGTAATCCATGCGCGTCCAGTGCCTGGCGGCGGCGAACAACACGAGGACGGTGAAGGCCAACGACGTGAGGACAGACAGGCCCAGCGAGAGGGTATCGGTGCTGTTCAGGACGGGGCGGAAGTCGGTCCCCGCCCCGAGGGCGTCGAACAGCAGCCGGCCCAAGTCGATCGGTTTGGGGAGCAGCCAGTAGCCGGCCTCGGCCAGCCAGGCCAGCCAGGCGGAGAACGAGCCCTGCGGGGCGACCTGCGCGGCGGCGACCAACATCATGCGGGCGAAGTTGATCGCCCAGCAGACGCCCCAAAAAGCGATCGAGCCGAAGACGCACACGACCGCGCTCCGCGTCCAGACCGCCAACAGCAACGAGAAGCTGAAGAAAATGGCGAAGTGCAGCAAGAGCAGCGGGATGGTCAGCAGATAGGTGGCATCCCAGACGTCGGTGCGAAGGCCCAGGGCCAGCCAGGTGCCCACGACGAAGTACGCCGCCTGCGTCAGGACGAAGGTGACGACACCGAAATACTTGCCCAGCAAGAGGGCCCAGCGGGGTACCGGCTTGGCGCGGAGCACCGAGATTGCACGGGAATCGAGGAACCCGGGCAGGAAGCCGGCGGTCCACACCAGGGCCAGCAGTAGGCCCAGGGTATCGGCAACGCCGCCGGCCAGGACCAGTTCCAGGAAATGGACGGCGCTGGGGACGTCGCGGGCCATGGGCACTCGGACCGCCCCGAAGGCCAGCCGCAGCGGGCCGTCGGCCACTTTCACGCCCGATTGCTGAAGCTTGTGGGCATCTTGCGCGTCGGCATCGGAGCGGGGCAGGAAATCGGGTTTCTCGCCCGGCGGCGCTGGCCAGGCCGGGCCCGCCGCGCTGACGCTGAGGCACACCAGAATGCACAGCGTGCTCAGCCCCGCCAGCAGCCAGCCGATGCCGGAAGCCAGCGATTGGCGAAACGTATCGCGCACCATCCAGGCAAGGGTGGCCAGGCCGTCGCACGGTTTCATGGCGCGGCTCCGGCGTACATCGGCTCGAGGGCCGCCTGCAAAGCTTCCACGGGCAAGGCCGAGGGGGCGCTTGAGGGGCAATTGGCTCCACGAGTCGTTGGTGTACCTGATTCTCCACCCATAATCAAGACGCTCACTCCTGCTGGGTGCCACTGCTGGCTTGTCCAGCAGTGCTTCTCACACCGCTGGACAAGCCAGCAGTGGCACCCTACGCACGGCCCGGCCGGCCGATCCTGTTGCCGGAATCGAACTTCCCGAACGTACCGGATGACGATACGATGGGGAGGCTCCTTATTGTGGTCGGCACACGCCGTGTGCCGGGTTTCCGCACACGGCGTGTGCGGACTACGTTGAAACGAAGCGCGGCAGCCATGACCCGTTCCACGTGGGCCCAATGGGGCGACATCAACGCCTTCTTCGGCCTGATCCTCGACAACGTGGCCGTGATGATCGCCCTGGTCGTTCTGCTTACCAGCGGCGCGCCCGGCTTCTCGCGCGAGTTCGTGCTGACGCAAATGATCCCGGGCACGGCCCTGGGCGTGGTGCTGGGCGACCTGGCCTACACCTGGATGGCCGTCCGACTGGCCCGGCGGACCGGCCGCCCGGACGTGACTGCCATGCCGCTGGGACTGGATACGCCGAGCACGTTCGTGGTCGGGCCGCTGGTGCTGTTGCCCGCCCTGGGCCAGGGCATGACCCGCTACGGCCTGAGCCACGAGCAGGCGATGGTGTTCGCCTGGCACGTGGGGGCGGTGCTGCTGGTGCTCGTCGGCATTTTCAAGTCGCTCCTGGCGCCGCTGGGCGGACAGGTGCGGCGCTGGGTGCCGCGGGCGGGATTGCTGGGCTCGCTGGCCGGGGTGGCCCTGGCGCTGATCGCTTTCCTGCCGCTGTGGACGCACGTCGCCGCCGTGCCGGTGGTGGGCCTGGTCTCCTTGACCGTGATCCTGGTGGCCCTGGTCGCCCGGCGGAAGCTGCCCTTTAGAGTTCCCGGGGCCCTGGCCGCCGTGATCCTGGGCATGGCGGTCTGGTCGGCCGGCGGTTACTTGGGCGGGAAGCTGGGGATCGCGGTGGTCCCGCCGTCGGCCGCGACCGCGGTGTCGGCCTGGCGGGCCCCCGATCTGCTGCCCGAATGCGCCCGCAACTGGCTATGGTGGCAGCACGTGCTGCGGCACGCGCTGGCCAGCCTGCCCATCCTGCTGCCCTTCGCCTTGGCGACCATCGTGGGCGGCATAGACTGCACCGAAAGCGCGGCGGCGGCGGGCGATACCTACGATACGCGGACCATCCTGCTGACCGAAGGCCTGGCCACGGTCGCGGCCGGGGCCTGCGGCGGCGTCATTCAGAACACGCCCTACATCGGCCAGCCGGCCTACAAGGCCATGGGCGGCCGCGCCGCATATACGCTGGCCACGGCCGTCTTCATCGGGGCCGCCGGGGGGCTGGGCTGGTTCACCCACCTCTTCCAATGGCTGCCCGAGGCCGCCACGTTTCCCCTGCTGATCTTCATCGGCTTGGAGATTACCGCGCAAGCCTTCCGCGCTACGCCGGAGCGGCACTTTCCCGCCGTGGCCTTGGCCATGTTGCCCACCCTGGCATACATGGCGCTAGTGCCGATGGAGCAGGCGCTGGCCGGCCGGGCGCCCGACGCCGGCGCGGCGGTCGTGGTCCAGTCGCTCCGCTGCCTGGCCAGCGGGTTCATCGTCAGCGGCTTGCTGTGGGCCTCGGCCCTGGCCGCCATGCTGGACGAGAAGCTGGTTCGCGCGGCCGCGTACCTGGGGGTGGCCGGCGCGTGCAGCCTGCTGGGCATCATCCATTCGCCGCTCGAGCCGGCCTTGATCGCCCTGCCTGCGACGGTCGTCGCCCGGATGGCCCCCGCGGCGGCTATTCGCTGCCAGTCGCCGTTTCATTGGGCCGCCGCCTATGGCTTGGCCGCCGCCGTGCTGCTGCTGTTGGCCCTCTGGCGCAAGTGAAAGCGTTCACGACATGGAAAGTTTCCCATGTTTCCCAGAGACTACTACAATCGTTTTCGCCCGTCGGTAAGCGCGCTTGTCCCCGTTTCGTCCGCCTATCCGTACCGGTGGGGCGGTTGTCTTAGGCGGCGGTAGGGGTAGTGGGAGCCGGAACCAACCGGCTCTCCCTACCCCTACCCATCGGCGGTCGCTACGCGACCAAGGACGCCGTCCAAGCGCTTGCAGTGCCGCTCATGCGCGACTAAGATGGGGTTGGCCCCTCTTACGTCCGGGTGAATCTATGAAAACGGTTATCAATTTGCGATTTCTGGGCGGGCTCTTGCTGGTCACGGCGGTCCTGGGGGGGGCGGTCCACGCATTGCACGTGGTCCAAGTCCGCCGCCACGCCACTTTCCTCCTCGATCGGGCGCATCGGGCCATTGAGGAAAAGCAGTTCCCCGCCGCAATCAAGGGCTTTCAGCAGTACTTGGCATTGGTGCCCAAGGACGCCGATACCCAGGCGGAACTTGGCCTGCTGCTGGCCGACCTTCATCAGCCGCGGCCAGCCCTTGTAACCCTGGAGCAGGCCCTGCGCAACCAACCCGACCGCGACGACGTGCGGCGCCGGCTGGTGCAGCTTGACATGGACCTCCGCCGCTGGGGCGACGCCCGGGAGCATCTCCAGCAGTACCTGTTGGTGACATCGCCCGAGGATCCTGCGCTATGGGAACTGTTGGGGACCTGCCAGGCGGCGGGCGCGGAGTATGCCGCGGCGGTCGAGTCGTTCCGCAAGGCGCTGCGCTTCGCTCCGCAGCAGTTGGATGCCTACTGGCGTCTGGCGGACGTGCTGCGGCGAAATCTTGACCGCCACAAGGAAGCCGACCAGTGGATGGAGAAGCTCGTGGCGGCCAACCCGGATTCCGCGCGGGCCCATCTGCTGCGCGGGGTTTATCTGGAGAAACTCTATCTGGAGAAATACGGCCAGGAAAACAGGTCGCCCGACAAAGCTGAGTCCGAGGGGGCGAAAAAGAAGGCCGAGGAGGCGAAGAGGGACCTGGCCGTAGCGCTCGGGGAGGCTGAAAAGGCCCTGCATCTGGCCCCCAAGGACATCGACGCGCTGCTGCTGGCGGCGCGGCTGGCGTCGCTGGCGGCCCAGTACGACAAGGCGCGTGGCTACGTGCAACAAGTGCTCGCCGTGGACCCGACGCGCGCCGCGGGCTATGCCACCCTGTGGCGCATCGAGCTGCGCACCGAGCATCGCAAGGAGGCCATCGCCTGCCTCCGGCAGGGCGTGGGCAAAGCATCCCAGAACTGGCAGCTCTTATGGGACCTGGGCCGCCTGCTGATCGACGAGAGCGAGCGAGCGCAAACGCAGAAGGAAGACCCCCAGGCCGATGCCCAGAAGGAACTTGCGCGAGCCGAAGCCCAAAAGAAGGAGTTGCTGGCGGAGGCCCGGCAGGTCGTCGCCAAGCTCCGCAAGGCCGACCCCTCGGACCCGCTGACCGACTATCTCGAGGCGCAGATCGAGTTTGCCCTGGGGCACTGGCCGAAGGCCGCCCAGGGATTCGAGCAAGCCGCTCAGAAGCTGGGTAGCGCGCCGGACTTGGCCAAGGAAGCCTATGTCCGCCTGGCGGGTTGTAATCAGCGGTTGGGCAAAGCGGAACTCGAGTTGGCGGCTTACCGCAAGGCGGCCCGGCTGGACCCCTTGTACCTGCCGGCCCGCCTGGGCCTGGCCGCCGCCTTGGCGTCTTTCGGGCAGACCAACGACGCCCTGGAAGAGTACCGCCAGATCAGCGACTTGGAAGGGCTGCCGGCGGCGGTCAAACGCAAAGTCGAAATCGAGGTTGCACGATTCTTGATCGTGAAGAACCTGCGCCTGCCGGCCTCGGACCGAAGCTGGAAAGAGGTCGAGACGCTCCTGGATCGGCTGGTTCAGGACAAGGCCGAGCCGATCGACGTGACGCTCCTGCGGGCGGAAACCCTGATCGGCCAAGCCCGCGGGCCGGAGGCCGAGAAGCTGCTGCTGGCGGCCCGCAGCCGCTTGCCCGACGAGCCCCGGCTGTGGTCGGCACTGGTGTTGCTGATCCCGCAAGGCGAGCAATGGGAGCGTGCCGTCCAGATCATGGACGAAGCGAAGCAGAAGTTCGGGGACCGCGTTTGGTTGCGGATCGCTCGAGGGCAGTACCTCGTCAAGCGTTATGGAAAGGAGTCGGCCCCCAAGCTCAAGGAGTTGGCCGACGGGAGCCAGGCGTTCTCGGCCGGCGATCGGCTGCGGCTCTGCGGCGTTCTGGCGGTGTTGGCCCGCGAGGCCGGCGACCAGGAGCTCTCCGCGCGGTTTTGCCGCCTCGCCTGCGAAGCCGATCCCAAGAACCTGGACGCCCGCCTCCTGCTCTGCGAGCTGACCTCGCAGAGCGGAGATGTCGCCGCTACGGAGCAGGTGCTAAAGGAGATTCGAGCCATCGAAGGCGACGGGCCCGAGTGGCACTACGCACAGGCCGTGCAGCTAGCCACCTTGCTGGGCAAGGCGGAGAAGGCAAAGAAGCGTGAGGAGGAGGAGAAGGGCCTGTACCAGCAGGCCCTGGGGCACCTGGCCGCCGCCGGCAAGCTGCGGCCGGCGTGGGCCCGCATTCCGCTCCTCGCCGCCAGTCTCTACGACGGGCGAGGCCAGATCGACCCGGCCCTGGAAAACTACCGCAAGGCCATCGAGCTGGGCGAGCAAAACCCGCTGGCGGTTCGCCGCACGTTCGAGTTGCTGTGTCGCCGGCAACGGTATGCCGAAGCCAACCAGATGATCCCGCTGCTGGAACTCGGGCAGGCCCTCTCGCTGAGCGAGATCGGGCGGTTGGCTTCGGAGGTTTCCGCCCGGCTGAACCAAATGGATCGTGCCCTGCAGATCGCCCGGCAGGCCGCCGCGCAGTCGAAGGAGTGGCGCGACCACCTGTGGCTGGGCCAACTTCTGGGCTTCCTGGGGCGGCGCGCGCAGGCGGCCCAGCGGCCCGACGAAGCCCAGGCGCGCTGGACCGAGGCGGAAAAGTCGCTGCGGCAGGCGGTCGAATTGGCCCCCCAGGCCCCCGAGACCTGGGTGGGCCTGATCCAGTTGCTGGCCGCCACGGACCAGAAGCCGGAGGCGGAAAGAATGATCCAACAGGCCCGCGACAAGATCCCGGCCGAGCAGGCCCCCTTGGCCTTGGGCCCCTGCTACGAAGCCCTGGGCGACGTGGACCAGGCGGCCAAGCAATACGAAGCGGCCAAGACCGCCAAGGACCCCGTCGTCGTCCGTCGCCTGGCCGAGTTCTGTTTGCAGGCCGACAAGCCCGAAATGGCGGAAACCCACCTCCGCAGAATCGCCAAGGGCGAAGTCTCCGCCAAGCCGGAAGACGTCGCCTGGGCCAGACGTGCGCTGGCGGCGGTCTTGCAGGCCCGCGGCGGCTACCAGAACGTGCTGCAAGCCATCGCGCTGGTGGACGAGAACCTGGCCGCCGCCGCCACCCCGGAGGACCAGGCGCAAAAAGCGATTCTCCTGGCCCTTCGTCCCCGGCGCCCCGAGCGCCGCGAGGCCATCCGCGCCTTGCAGAACGTCCTCCAGTCGCAGCCCTCCGGCGCCGGACAAGAGCGGCTGCAATTGGCTGAAGTCCGCTTCGCGCTGGCCCGCCTGTACCTGGCCGAAAACGACTGGCCGCAGGCCAACAGACAGATGCTCGCTCTGTTGTTGAGCCACGGCAAGCAGTCGCGCTACATGGCCGCCTATGTGGCCATGCTGCTGGAGCGGAAGGAGATTCATGAGGCTGAGCTGTGGCTGGGCCGGCTGGAAGAAAACGCCCCCGACGACTTCGCGACGGCCAGCCTCAAGGCCGAAGCGTCGGTCCGCCGCGGGCAGATCGACGAGGCGATTCAAACGCTTCGTACCTACCTGGAGAAACCCACGGCCAAGCCGCCCGAGCGCGATGCCCGGGTGCGCCTGGCGGCCGCGTGCCTGGAACTGATTTCCCGCCAAACGAGCGGCGCCGATCAGAAGGCCTCGGCGGCCAAACTCTGCGCCGAAGCGGAGGCCTTGTACCGCGACTACGCCAAGCAGCACGCGGACCAGGAGCTGCTCGTGGCATCGTGCCTGGCTCGCCGCGGGCAGCTCGACGAGGCCATAACGCTGGCCGAGGGGGCGTGGCAGAAGGCCCCGCCCGCCGCGATTGCCGGCGCCGCCAGGGACCTGCTCGCCGCCGGCCCCGCCACCCCGGCCCAGACCGAGCGGCTGGAGAAGCTCCTGCTGGCCGCGCTGGAGAAACACCACCGCCCGGTATCGCTCCTGCTGGTCCTGGGCGATCTGCGAATGCACCAGGAACGTTCGCAGGACGCGACGGCGATCTACCGCGAGATCATCACCGCCGACAAGGACAACGCCATCGCCCTGAACAACCTGGCCATGCTCCTGGCCTTTCAAAAGAAGGAAGTCGAGCAGTCGCTCCAGCTCATCCAGAGGGCCATCGAAGTTGCCGGGCCGCTGCCCGCGCTACTGGACACCCGGGCATCCGTGTTTCTGGCCCTGGGGCAACCGGAAAAGGCCGTGGCCGACCTCGAGGAAGTGCTCCGCGACGAGCCCAAGCCCGACCGGCAGTTCCACCTGGCGCTGGCCTACTGGCGACTCAAGCAAGACAATGCCGCCGCGGAAGCCTTCGCCGCCGCCCAGAAGCTCGGGCTCAAGCCGGAGCAGCTCGATCCGCTCGAACGGGAAGACTATCGAGCACTGGCGAAGAAACTGGGCCGCGCGAATTAGGGATTTGGGGATTTAGGGATTAGGGCGGAAGGCGGAAGGCGGAAGGCGGAAGGCGGAAGGCGGAAGGCGGAAAGACGAAGGCAGAATTCAAAACGACCAATGCAAATTGCAAAAGGCGGAAGTCCCAAGTCCCAAGTCCCAAGACCTATCCTTCCGCCTTCCGCCCTCCGCCCTCCGCCTTCCGCCCTCCCACCTCC
>JBEKTY010000142.1:0-21719 GCA_049515555.1 Thermoguttaceae bacterium | reverse complement strand
GGGCTCGCTTCGCTCGACCCACCCTACGAACTCGAATCCCTAATCCCTAATCCCTATGCGTCAGTGGTTGATGGCCCTTGCCGCGGTGCTATTGGCGGGGGGCTGTTCTCGCCCCGCCGAGCCGGCGGCGCCGCCGGTCGGTGCGGCGGCGGCCGGCGAGCCGGTCGCGTCGGCCCAGCAGCCGCCCGCCGACGGCGAGCCGGTGGCAGCCGCCCAGCAGTCGGCGGCGAGCGAACAGCCGCAGGCGGCGGCCGGGCCTGCCGACCGCGAGACCTGGGACCTCTACCGCATGAAGGGTACGCGGGTGGGCTACGGCCGGACGAGCATTCGCCGCCCGGGCGGCCCGCAGCCCAACACCGTGCAGGTCGAGGGCCTGGTGCATTTCGGCGTCGAGCGATTGGGCCAGCGGACCGAGCAGGAGATCCGCTTCACCGATACGGAGACGCCGGAGGGCGCCCTGCTGGACTTCCAGTTCGAGGTTCGCCAGGGTCCTACGCCGGTGAAAACCAGCGGCCGCGTGGTCGGCAAGCGGTTGGAACTGGAAACGGTCAGCCTGGGGCAGCGGCGGAGGGAGTCCACTGCCTGGTCGGCCGGCGACGGCGGGCCCAGCGCGCCGGAGCTGTCGCTCCTACGCCGCCCGATGCAGGCCGGCCAGACCCGCCGCGTCCGCCATCTGGGCATCGAAAACCAGGTCGAGGAAATAGAGCTGACGGCCCGGACCGAGGAGACCGTCGAGCTGCCGACCGGCAAGTTCCGCCTGCTGCGGATCGATACCTTGGAGCGGCTGGCCGGGGGGCAAAAGATTCGCGGCGCGGTGTGGACCGATCCGGCCGGCGACGTGCTCAAGTCCTGGATCGAGCCCATGGACATGGAGGTCTTCCGCGTGCCAAAGGCCTTGGCCTTGGCCGAGACGGGTCCGGCCCGGCTCGATCTGACCTTGGTCACGCTGGTCCCGCTAGTAACCACGTCAACGGCCGAAGCCCTGCACGCGGCCCGCCGGGTTGGCTATCGCGTGCACCTGGAGGGCGCCGATCCGGCCGAGGTGTTTCCCGAGGGTCGCACGCAGCGGGTCCGCCGCATCGACGCCCACACGGCCGAGGTGACCGTTTACGCGGTTCATCCGGAGGGGAAGGAAGGCAACCCGGCCGCGCGGGGCGACGCACCGACGCGGGCCGACCGGCAGCCGAACAATTTCATTCAGAGCGACGACCCGCTGATCGTGGCCCAGGCACGGGAAGCGGCCGGCCGCGAGTCGGACCCCTGGCGGGTGGCCGTCGCCCTGGAGCGCTACGTGCACCAGGCGGTCACGCTCAAGGATTTCAGCCAGGCCTTCGCCACCGCGGCCGACGTGGCCCGCTCGCACGAGGGCGATTGTACCGAGCATGCGGTGCTGCTGGCGGCCTTGGCCCGGGCCCGCGGAATCCCGGCCCGGGTGGCCATCGGGCTGCTGGTCATGCCCCGCGGCCACGCCCTGGGCTACCACATGTGGACCGAGGCTTTCATCGCCGACCGCTGGATCCCGCTGGACGGAACGCTGGCCCGCGGCGGAATCGGCGGCGGCCATCTAAAACTGGCCCACAGCAGCCTGGAAGGATCCACCGCCTACAGTAGCCTGATGCCGGTGATCCAGGTCATCGGGCGGTTGCAGGTCGCGGTAGTCGAGGTGCAGCCGAAGTAAGGGATTAGGGATTGGGGATTGGGGATTGGATCTTGGGACTTCGGTCTTCGGCCCTCATTTTGCAATTTACAATCACTGCTGTCCCATTATAAGTCGAATAGTCTCAACTGGTTAGGACACGAGGGGTCGTTACTTGTGTAATCCCAGCTCGTCAGAGCCTCAAAAACAGGGGTTTTCTCGAAGAGAGTCACGCTCAGAATTTGGAGGATTTCGTAGAGGGTTCGGTCGAGCTTGAGTTCCCTCTTGACAATGGCCACCAGGACGTAGACGCAGATGGCGATCCAAACCTGGGTCTTCACCGCGTTTGCAGACGTTCCGTAGAACGCTTTGATTCGCAGATGTTGTTTGATCCACTTGAAGAACAATTCCACCTGCCAACGGCACTTGTAGAGCCGCGCTATGGTCAGCGCGGGCAGCGTCAGGTTGTTGGTCAGAAAGGTGAACCGTCGGCCGGTGTCGGCATCGACGTAAGTGATTCGTCGCAGCGCCGTGGGGTATTCTTGAGAGCTCTTGAGTCCCTTGAGAATGATCTTCTGGTCGCTCCGCAATCCCGTTGTCTTGTCGACACGTCGAGATGCCTGTCGGGCGTAGTCCAGGTTCCGTTTGCCACGGACGATGAAGAACGCCATCTGCTGGGTGAAGCGGTAAAGCCGAGCGAAGTCGATGTACCCGCGGTCGAAGATGTAGAAGGCTCCTGCCTCCAAGATCAAATGGTCCAGAGCCGTGACATCGTGCATTTTCCCGTGGGAAACATGGATAAAACAGGGGATGTTGCCACGAAGATCCAGCAACGTGTGCAACTTCACGGCGCCTTTGCGGCGTCGAAATCGCGCCCACGGAAACAGCGCCAGGTAAAGATCGATGGTCGTCGAGTCGAAGGCGTAGGTCGTCTGCTCCAATTCGACACCGAAGTCGTCCGCGGCGTACAGTTCCCTCGCCCTTGCGATCAACACTTGAGCCAAGTCGGCGTAGATCCGCCAGTCCCGATGCTTGTTGGCATGGGCCAGCGTGTTGCGGGCGACCTGACCGCGGAAGCCCGCGTGATACAGCTTCGGCCGCAATGCCCGCAGGCACGTTTCGATGTCCCGCAGGCTTTCGCGATAGGTCAACTGAGCGAAGGCCATCGAGAGGAACTGGTCGCGACAGAAAAAGCCACGGACGCGACGATTGCCTCGGTATCGCCTCACGCACCGGTCGAACTGCCCTCGCGGCAGGAACTCCATCAGCTGGGCGAACACAACCTCCCCGGCGTACATAGGCCACTCCTTTCCACCTTTCGGTGGACTCAGAATGGCCGAAACCTGGTACCAAATTGAAGTCGTGCGCGCTCATTTTGCAACGTAACGAATTACACCACAATCAGTTCCAACGATCTCGCAAGAGTTCAATGGGACAGCAGTGATTTACAATCTACATTTTGCAATTTGCCTTCCCCCCTTTTGCCTTGTCGAACAGTCGCCCGCCTCAAGGTACCTTTCAAAAGTTACCGCGTTTGAGAAGTCTGTAACCCATTGCCTGGCTTGCACTACCGCCTTTGTTAGCGAGCGTAAAGTCATACGTCTCCAGGGGTACGTGTTCGACTTGCGGCCTTTCTGGCGCCATAACCTGTTCCCCGCCTTCCACTTTCGCCATTTTCCGAGGGCCCGACTTGTACCTATAAATGAAATCTGCGGACAAGCGAGCCACGGATGAACACAGTTTGACACAGATTCCCGTTCGGCCTCCCTAATCCCCAATCCCCAATCCCTAATCCCTAATCCCTCTTCACTGGTGGCTCGTGGCTGGTGGCTCGTCGCTCGCCCCTAACCCCTCGCCCCTTATATATACAGATGTATATCACATTCGTGTCCAAACTGCAAGCCCAGTTCTTCGGCATTTCTTGGGTGGCAATCGGCCTGACATCGGGGGGGCCGTGCCGGTTATCGCGGCATTCAGGTTGACGGCCACCGCCAACTGACAACCGACAACTGACAACTGACAGCGTGCCGCCCCGCTTCTCGCGACAGTCAGGGCGCCATCACATCGGGAAGGGGCATGAACACCCCTCAGGCACCTTGCCGTCACTCTTTCCCCATGCTTGCAGGCCATCGGGATCGGCATACCCGGCCAACCTTCCACCGAAATCCTCTTCTTCGGGCGGTTGCAGACACGGGATACCGTTGGCGACCATTGCTTGATGGAAGGCGTCAAGGTCCTCTACCGAGAAACCAAGCTGGCATTGGCCCGCTGGAGCCATGTTTTGTGAGGAAGCTGCCCGGCTGGTGCCAAGGGCCTGACCAGCGTCACGATGCAGTATGTGCTGTCCCTGCATGTTCGCCCCATTCGCTGAGCGGTGCCTACTTCCGTTTCGCACGCTCCAGGGTGACGAAAATTACTCCGTTTCCGGGCTGGGTCTTGAATTCTGTAGGCCGTAAGGCAGTGTCTTGACCGAAAATGTTGACGCACAGCCTGAGTTGTCCATTCTGCAGGGAGTAGATTCCAGCCGCCATCTTCCCTTTGTCTGGTCCGTCGATAGGACTCACATCAATCGTGTTCGGTGTCTTGCTGGAGTCGAATTTGAACTTGCACTTTCGCCCCTCGCCATCTGGCTTGAGGGCGAGAACCTCGTCCCCCTTGATGACGATCTGCAATTCCTTCACTTGATCGTCTGGTGATTTCTGCCCGTTGGCCTCCAGATCAACCGCTTGCCACGTCCCTTGCAGGTTGTTGGCGTCGTTTGCATTCTTGTCGCCTGCAAGAGCGATCACAGCGGCAAAAAAACACGCAGCGAAGATGGACAGCACGCGATGCAACATTGGTATTTCTCCTCCTTGGGAATGACGCAGTTCACAGTTCCGTGATCCAATCGGATTGACAGGATGGCGATCTTCTCGCGGCCCGCCGTGTCCACAGAATCAAGGCGGGAAGCCAGGAGAGTCTAGCCCCACCTATCCAGGGACCACTCTACGCAGTTGGGCAAGGATGAGTCAATCCCGATTGCACACCAATTGATATGGGACGCTTTCAACGTCCAGCCGAGGCGGGCGAAGCGAGAACCGAAAGCGGCCAGGAAACATTGCCCGCGATCTGCAACCTCTCACCTGCCTGCCCTCACCCTGCCCTGCCCTCTCCCGGAGGGAGAGGGGCCGGACAGAGCAGGTGAGGAATTGAGCAGGTGAACAGGCGAGAGGCCGTGCACGTTCCCCTTCTGTTTTTCTTCTGCTCGCCTGCTCACCTGCTCTCCTGTTCTTTCTTCCGCCTTCCCCCTTCCGCCGTCCGCCTTTGAAGGGGACAGTCCCAGTTTCGTCGGACTAAACTCGGGACAGTCCCCGCCCTCCACCGTAACGCGACAAGAATGCACCATGAGTGACCACCGGCTGCCTAGTTATTGGGCATCTTCCGCTAATTAGACACCGGCACTCTGCCGTCCGTCACGTCCCTGGAACGTTCTAAGCCGCTTGCCCAAAAGATTTTATGGGCCGTGGACCAAGTCTGCCACTTTTGATTGGCACATGGCGTGCTCTTAGGCCGGCGATTGCCCGGTGAGTAGCCGTTTACGGGCCGTACCAAGGTAGCACGCCACACTCCGTGTGCCGTTGGCTGAAGCGGAATAAGGTTTGGCGGACGGCACACGGAGTGTGCCTGCTACGTTCCACTTAGCAGAGGTGTTGTCCCATGAGGAGCGATCGGAGTTTGGGGTGGTTGTTGCTGCTGGGGCTGTGCGGCCTGGCGGCCTGGTCCGTCTGCGGTGGTTTGGCCCTGGGGCAGCCGGCCACGGAACCGGCCGTCGCGGCCGCCCCGCCGCCGGCGGCGCCGAAGCTAGATACGGGCGACAACGCCTGGGTGCTCACCTCTTCGGCCCTGGTGTTGATGATGACCGGTCCCGGGCTGGCGCTGTTCTATTGCGGCTTGGTCCGCAAGAAGAACGTGCTCAGCGTCATGATGCAGTGCATTTTCCTGATGTGCCTGATGACGGTGATATGGGCCCTGTATGGCTACACGCTGGCCTTCGGCGCGGCCGACCCCGCCAAGCCCGGGGCCTGGATCGGCGACAGCACCTACCTGTTCATGCACCACGCGGGGATGGAGTGGAAGGACGGCACGGCCTTTGCGCCGCTAAGCTCCTATGCCCCGACGATCCCGGTGTTGAGCCACATGTTGTTCCAGGGGATGTTCTTCATTATCACGCCGGCCCTGATCTGCGGGGCGTTCGCCGAGCGGATGAAGTTCAGCACGATGGTGGTGTTCATGATCCTGTGGGGCACGTTAGTGTATTGCCCGCTGGCCCATTGGGTATGGGGCGGCGGAATCCTGATGTACGGCAGCGAGAATGCGAAATCGTTCGGCGGCGGGGCGTTGGATTTCGCCGGCGGAACGGTGGTCCACATCAGTTCCGGCGTGTCGGCCCTGATCTGTGCACTGTTGGTGGGCAAGCGGGTGGGATTCGGCAAGACGGCCATGCCGCCGCATAACATGACGTACACGGCGATGGGGGCGGCCCTGCTGTGGGTGGGCTGGTTCGGCTTCAATGCGGGCAGTGCGTTGAATAGCGGTCAGTTGGCGGCCAGCGCGTTTACGGCCACGCACTTTGCCGCCGCGTCGGCGGGGCTGACCTGGGCCGCCCTGGAATGGATCATTCGCGGCAAGCCGAGCGTTTTGGGGACCTGCTCGGGCGTGGTGGCGGGACTGGTCTGTATCACGCCCGCCTCCGGTTACGTCACCCCCATGCCCGCCCTGGCGATGGGCGTGCTGGTTTCTCTGTTCTGCTACACGGCCTGCACCGCGGTCAAGGCGCGGCTGGGTTACGACGACTCGCTGGACGCCTTCGGCGTGCACGGCGTGGGCGGGACCTTGGGGGCCATCCTCACCGGCGTGTTCGCCACCCGGGCCACCGGGGCCTGCGGCGACGGCAAGCCGCTGGGCCTGCTCGAAGACGGACACGTTCTGACCGCCCAGGTCATCGCCGTGCTGATGAGCTGGGGACTGGCCGTCGTGGGCACGCTGGTGATCCTCAAGGTGCTCGACGCCGTGATGGGCCTGCGCGTCTCGCGCGACGAAGAGACCGAGGGCCTGGACCTCAGTCAACACGGCGAAGAAGGCTACATATTCATCTGATCCCGAGGAACCCTGTGATGAAGAAGGTGGAAGCAATCATCCGGCATTTCAAGCTCGACGACGTGAAGCAGGCGCTGGCGGAGCGCGGCGTGTCGGGCATGACGGTCACCGAGGTCCGCGGCTTCGGCCGGCAGAAGGGCCACTCGGAAATGTACCGCGGCACCGAGTACACCGTGGATTTCGTCCCCAAGATCAAGATCGAAGTGGTTATCGCCGACGCCAAGCTGCAGACCGTGCTGGAGACGATCACGCGAGTGGCCCAGACCGGGCAGGTTGGCGACGGGAAGATCTTCATCACCGAGATGGCCGACGTGGTGCGGATTCGCACCGGCGAGTCGGGCGAGGCCGCGATCTGAGCGATTAGGGATTGGGGGCGGGTGGCACGCCGGCTGAGGAACGAAGGCCGTGGCGGGCCTGGAAACCACGCCCTTCGCTGCGCTCAGGGACGTGCCACCCTTCGAACCACCACTGTGCGTAACACTGCTGGGCAAGCCAGCCGTGGCGCCCCAAGATCATAAAGTCCCATTTGGGTGAGGCACTACGCTAGCGCTTGGGGATTAGGGATTGTCGCCGGCGGGTTGCCCTGCCGCGGCGAGGGGCGTACAGTGTTATAGTAGTCTGCCGCGGCGCGCAAATTGTATCCGGCACACTCCGTGTGCCGATTGGCAATGCGGCACACGGAGTGTGCCGAATACATTGGGCCGCCTCCTGCATCCCCGGTTTCGCGATCGTTTGCCATGTCGCTGATGCGTTCCAACGTATTGGCCGCCAAGACGCGGCTGGCCAAGGGATACGAGGATTTCAAGTCGCGGCATCGCAACGGGGCTACGGGGGTCGAGCTCTGCGCGCTGAACAGCAATCTGCGCGACGCCGTGCTGCTGGAGTTGATCGACGCGGCCCTGTCCGACCTGGGTCACAGCGGGCCGCGGGGGCTGCTCAGCGAGGTGGCCCTGGTGGCCCACGGCGGCTACGGCCGGCGCGACGTGGCCCCCTATAGCGACGTGGACCTGATGCTCCTGCGCCGTCGCCGGCGGGAGGCCCGCGTGGCCCCCCTGGCCGAGCGCTTGCTGCGCGACGTGTTCGATGCGGGCCTGGTCCTGGGCCATAGCGTCCGCACCGTGCCGCAGGCCTGCCGCCTGGCCTGCCACGACGCCACGATCTGCACCTCGCTCATCGATTCCCGGCTGCTGGCGGGGAACGCCGAGCTCTTCGCCGCTTTCCTGCGCCGTTTCCGGCGGGGGATTTACTGGCGCCGCGGGCGGCTGATGCCCGCCATCGCCCAATCCCGCCAGGAGGAGCGGCTGCGCTACGGCGAGACGGTGTTCCTGCTGGAGCCGAACATCAAGCGTTCGCCGGGCACGCTCCGCGACCTGAACATGCTGGGCTGGATGGGCTTTGCGCGTTACGGCCTGCGCGAGCCCCGCGAGCTGCACCAACGGGGGCTCATCAGCGACGAGGACCTGGCGGTAATCCAGCGGGCGGGCGAGTTCCTGCTCCGCCTGCGGAACGAGCTGCACTTCGGGGCCGGGCAGGCCAACGACGTCTTGAACCGCGCCGAGCAGCTCCGCGTGGCCGAGTTGTGGGGCTACGCGCCGGCCGGCGGCCTGCTGAGCGTCGAGCGTTTCATGCAGGACTATTTCCGGCATACCAGCCAGGTGAGCCACGTGGTGGCGCGATTCCTGGCCAAGGCCACCGTGCGCGATCGGGTGGCGAAGCTGTCCGTGGTGCTGCTGGGCCATCGGGTGGAGGATGATTTCCTGCTCGGTCCGGCCGGGCTGATGGCCACGCGGCGGGGCCTGGCCCGCCTCCGCGGCAACCTCACGGCCATCGTGCGGATGGTGGACCTGGCGAACCTGCACGACGCGCCGATCGCGGCCGGCACGTGGGAGGCCGTTCGCCGCAGTTGCGGCGGCCTGACCGACGAGCCCTCGCCCGAGGCCTGCCGCCATTTCCTGTCTCTCTTGGGCCACCCGGCCCGGCTGGGTGCGCTGCTGCACGACCTGCACGACGCGGGCTTGCTGGAGCGGTTCATTCCGGAGTTCGCCCGCGCCCGCGGACTGCTCCAGTTCAACCAGTATCACAAGTACACGGTCGACGAGCACTGCATCCGGGCGGTGGAGTTTGCCGCGCGGCTCTCGGACGATCCCGGCCCGGTGGGCCGCGTCTATCGCGGCATCGCCGACAAGCACCTGCTGCACCTGGCGCTGTTGATTCACGACTTGGGCAAGGGGTTCCTGGAGGACCACCGCGAAGTGGGTCTGAAGATTGCCGAGCAGGCGGCGCGGCGGCTGGGGCTGCGGCCGCACGAGGCCGAGGTGTTGAAGTTTCTGGTCCACAAGCACTTGCGGATGAACCACCTGGCCTTCCGCCGCGACACGAGCGACGAACAACTGGTGGTGCCCTTCGCCGTGAAGGTGGGCTCGCCCGAGCTGCTGCAAATGCTGTACGTACACACCGCCGCCGACCTGGGGGCCGTGGGACCCGACGTGTGGGACGGCTGGAAGAGCGAGGTGCTGACGGACCTGTACCATCGGGCCATGCAGCAGCTTGCGGGCGACAGCCCGGCCACTACCGCCGACCGTCTGTTCCAGGAGCGGTGCGCGGAGATACGCCGCCGGCTGGGCCCGCTGGCCGACGAGCCCTGGTTTGCGCGGCACGTGGGGGCCTTGCCGCCCGGGTATCTCAGCGTCACGTCGCCGCAGCAGGCGGCGGCCGATCTGGAGCTGCTGCACGATCTGCCCCCCGGGGGCGTAGTGGCCATCGGCCAGTATCAAGCCGAGACGACCAGCATCCAGTTCACCATCGGCACTTCGGAGCAGGTCACGCCCGGCATCTTCCACAAGCTGACCGGGGCCCTGAGCAGCCTGGGCCTGGAGATCCGCTCGGCCCAGATCCACACGCTGGCCGAGGGGCTGGTGTTGGACCGCTTCTGGGTGCACGATCCGGACTTCGCCGGCCAGCCGCCGCCCGACCGGCTGGCCGATGTGAACCGCCTGCTGGAGCAATCGCTGCTTGCGCGGGGCGGCCAGCCGCCCGCCTTCCGCCGCACCTGGCAACTCGGCTCGCAGCGGAAAGTGGCCAGCCCCAGGCTGCTCGCCCGCGTGAACACCGACAACAGCACCTCGGAGCGTTACACCATCATCGACGTCTTCTCCTTGGATCGCAGCGGGCTGCTGTATGCCGTCAGCCGGGCGCTGTTCGAGTTGGGCCTCTCGGTGTGGCGGGCGAAGATCAGCACCTACCTGGATCAGGTGGTCGACGTGTTCTATGTTACCGACCGCGAGGGCCGCAAGCTCCAGGACGAGGCCCGGCTGGAGACCATCCGCAGCCGCTTGCTGGCGGTGATCCAGGCCGACGAGTAGGGCTGCTCACCCGTCGGTTTGCCTCACTTTTTCTGATCCCCGGACAGGCCCGCGGCGCTAGGGCCGGCGCCTTCGCTCCCGCCCATTTTGCCGAGCAGGCGATCAACGGGGATCAACTGAATCGGCCCCCATATCTGGCCGCACAGAATGCTCTTCTGATCGGGAGAAACGGCCATCGACCAGATCGATGACCAGGGGGTTGTCAACGATCCGACCTGCTCTTGCCGCCCAAGGTCCCAAGCGCGGACGGTATGATCGAGGCTGGCGCTGATCGCGGTTCGGTTGTCGCGCAAGACAAATAGTCCGCTGACCGTGTCGGTGTGCCCGCGAAGGGTTCCACGGTTGCGCCCGGTCGCTACGTCCCAAACCTGGATCTCCTTGTGCTGGTCGCCGCAGAGAAGCAGCTTATCGTCGGGTGAGAAGGCGATGGACTTCAGCGCACCCTTGGCTCCCTCCATGGTCCGGATTTCTTTCCCACTGCTTACGTCCCACAGTCTGGCGGTGTCGTCTTCCGAGCCCGAGGCGAGCAGCTTGCCCGTGGACGAAAAGGCCAGGCACTCCACCCAGCTTTCGTGGCCGCTGAGCACGGCCTTGACCGCTTGCCGCCTGACGTCCCACAGCAAAACATTGTGATCCTGGCTGCCGGTGGCCAGCAGGGTCCCGTCGGGGGAGAACCGCCCGCATTTCACGGACCCCGTGTGGGCCTCAAGTACCGCCGGCTGTTCATCACCGACCGTTTTCCACAGGCAAACCGTTGCATCCGAGCGGCAGCCGGCCAGCAGTTTTCCATCGGGGGAGAAAGTCACGGCCCGAATCATATCGGGGATCGGGCTGAAATCCGCCACCGGAAACTTGGCGACGGCATCCTTTTTGGACTTGGACATGATGGTCCGCAGCAACTTGTGGCTGGCCGTTTCGTAAATGCGAAGACGGTCTTTGTCCGCGGCGGCGAACGTCTTTCCATCCGGAGCAAAAGCCACGCTAAACACGAACATGGATGGGACGCGGCCGACCGAGTACTCGTACGGAGCGCACGTTGGCGGGGCAGCGGGTGAAAACGCGACGGAACCCAACGGCAGGAAAAGGGCCGCCAACCAGCGAACCTTGCGAACAGTAGAAAGGGACATAACTGACTCCGTATTTCTGAGACCCCGTCGAAAATCCTCCGTTATCGCGCCGCCGGCAGGCCTTGTGATCAGCGTCCCGGGCGAGGCACGCCCCGCGCATCGGCTGGCTTCGGTTTCAGGCCGGCGTCCAGTTTCGCACGCTCACGCAAACGCTCGCGATCTTGCGGCTGAGCTTGGTCTGCCGCTTGCAAGGCCTTGGCAAGGTTCTGGAGCCGCTGTGACTCACTCTTGCAGTTTCCGGAGATAACCCCGTTGGCGTGATTTGAAGGCGAGTCTTTTCCCGCGCCGTGTAGCATCTCATAAGCTTCATTGATGTACGGATTCAGCGACTCATCTCCAACGAGGGGGCCTAGCACCAGTCCGCCTTTCACGAGTGCTTCCCCGGCGGCCGTAATGTCGTCGGGGTGATCCTTGAACCAGCGCGACGGGTTGCTGCGCGTCTGTGGCTCATTGCCCCAACTGTAGGTGTGCAGATCGCCATTCTTATCCAGGGCACCTGTAAACTCGTGCGTCGGCGTCACCGGCCCGCGCCAGGCCGGTTCCCTGCCCCCGAGCAACCGGCCCTGCCGCCGCGTCCCGGGCTTATTATTGCGCAGAAACGGATGCTGGGCGGGCTCTGGTGCTCTGCGCAGCATGTCACCGCCGCTTGAGCCGCCGGTGGTCCATCTGCCCCTCTCGTCCCGAGGCTCGTCCGGGTTGAAGTTGTACTCGCGGAGAATAGCGGCGGCGAAGGCGGCGCCCCCTCCTGGCTTTTGCTCGCCGAGGATCCGTGCGAGAAACTCGTCGTGGGTTATGCCGTTTCCCTCGTCGAGAACTGCTTCCGGGGCGAACACATTAGGGTCCGGGAACACGTAAGCTCTGGAGTTGCTCACGGAAAACCTCTCCGGTGTGGTTGGATGTTGACGTTCGCAAAAATATGTACGTTTGTATCATATAAGTGTGCAAATGTCAATAGCACTTCCTCTGGTCAATGCGGAAGTCGTTGGCGGAGACCGGTTTGAGGCCTTGCCAATGCGCACCTTCGGCGGGCGGGGCCGCTGGCGGAGAGCGGCACGCCCCTGAGCGCAGCCAACGGCGTGGCTTGCAAGCCCGCCACGCCCTTCGTGCCTCAGGGCGTGCTGCCCAAACCGATCGAGTCATTCTGGCGCGGCCCCTTACACCGCGCCGGCAAATAACTCCCGTACTCAGCACGCTGGAGTGTGATGCCCCATCTCTCGCGGAGCGAGAGGAGTACGGGAAATGCGGAACTTGTCCTTCGGCCGCTCCTAAGCCGCTACTGGCCGCCAACGGACCAAGGGCAGGGTTCGTCGACGCGCTCGATGGGAAGAACGTCGTCCGTGGGGCTGCACGCGGCCTCCCGCACGATATATTGGTCCTTCAACTCGGCACTGTTTGGCTTAAAGATTTCATCCCGGAGCCGCTCGCGGCGGAGGACGCCGCGCACCTCGATGACCTCACGAAAGCCGAACTTCCCGGCGGCCACCAGATGATCCATGTTCTCGACTAGCACGTTTTGCCCGTTGCAGTACAGGAACCAACGGCCGCCCATATCCCTGGCTTCACCGCGGAGTTCGACGCGCCGGTCAGTTTGGCCCTCCAGATGATCGCGGCGGACTCGGCACTCTTTGATGTACAGCGGCTGCGCGCCCGGCTCTCTTCCAACTACGCCAGTTACGACGATCCGTGCGCCCAGGACCGACTCGGACCACACGTCGCCCCTGAGCACTTCGATCTCCCAGCCGGGCCCCTTCAGCCACGCCCGTCCGTCATTGTTTTCGGCCCGTCCGTGGAGCAGCACTTTCTGGCCGAGGAAATCGGCAGGCGCAAACGTGATGGGCGGCACCTTCTTGCCTTTGACGACAACGAACTCCGACGTGAAATAGAAACCCTTGCGTTGTTTGGCAACCCCACCGTCGGAAGAGGCTTCATCGGTGTCGCCGGCGAACCCGCCGGTCTCGTAGCCTCGAAAGTCGTACGTCTGGCCGTACTCAAGCTGCGGGAGGGATCGCTCTGGGTCAGGCTTGCGGGGCCGTTCCAGGTCCGCCACGTAATAGGGTTTGCCAAAGTCGGTGGCGTAGGGCCGAATCGGAACCTCGATACATTCCTGGCTCGCCCGGCCGTCGATCTTCTGAACTTGGAGAATCGGCTTGCTGTAATCGCCCTTGAACCGGCCCCCCTCAACCACGACGCCCTGCAGCGTCACCATTTCCCCAAGCCCTTTGCCCGTGCAGCCGAGAACGCGGAAGGCGACTCCGATCGCATCCATCGGGACGTCGGTTGGTTTTTGCGCGCTTGCCTGGTTGGTGGCCGCAGCAGCCACGGCCGCAACGAGAAGTGTTTTCCAGCCTCGCATACAGAGAACTCCCCCAGAGTGAATTTGCGGCGTCACTCTCGCGAAGCCGCTACGGGCCGCCAATGGACCAGGGGCAGGGTTCCTCGACACGCTCGATCGGGAGCAGGTCATCCACAGGCGTACACGTCGCCTCCCGTACGATGTACCGCTCCTTCGGCGGGTCGTTCTTACCGCCGAAAACTTCATCCCGGAGCATTTCTTTGCGCAGCACGCCGCGCACCTCGACCGGCATATGAAGGTCAAGCGAACTGGCCTTTGCCAGCCGATCCATGTTTTCGACGAGGATGTCCTGTCCGTTGTGCCGCAAACACCAACGCCAGTTGAACTCGATTGCCTCGCCGCGCAGGTCCACGCGCCGGCCGACCTGGTCCTCGAGGCGGTCGCGGCGGGCCCGGCACGGCCGGATGTAGGTCGCCTTGCCGCCCGGGTCGCGGCCAACGACGCCGGTTATCAAGACCCGCGCGTTCAGCATGGACTCGGACCACACGTCGCCCCTGAGCACTTCGATCTCCCAGCCGGGCCCCTTCAGCCACGCCCGTCCGTCCTTGTTCTCGGCCCGTCCGTGGAGCAGCACTTTCTGGCCGAGGAAATCGGCAGGCGCAAACGTGATGGGCGGCACCTTCTTGCCTCTGACGACGACGAACTCCGACCGGAAACAGAAGCCCGGGCTTTGGTTGATCCCGCCACCTTCCAGCATCAGTCCGGCGGGCTCTCCCGAAAAACCACCGCTCTCGTATCCCCGGAACTGGTAGGTCTTCCCGAATTCCAGCCGAGGGAGGGACACCTCTGGAATAGGTTTTCCAGCGTCCGGCCCGTCTAGGTCACTCGAATAGCGTGGCTCGCCGAACGCCGTGAAATACGGCCGCAGGGCGATCTCGATACATGCCTGGGTCGCCCGGCCGTTGATCTTTTGCACCTGTAGGAACGGTTGTGTCGGGTCAACCTGGAATCGTCCCCCCAGCACCACAATGCCGTCGAGCGCCACGATGGCACCTAGCGGCACACCCGTTCGGCCGACGACCCGACAAGCGCCCCCGAGCGCATCCATCGGAACGTTAACCGCGATTTGAGCGCTTACCCGCGCGGCCGTGGCGACAATAGCCAGGAGCGTAAGACACTTCAGGCTTCGCATTGGCGAAACACTCCCATAGCGAATTCGAGAGATCTTATCTTCGTCTCGGGAACTGCCTTTCAGGCGCGACGAAATAGAACAGCTTGTCAAAATCACTTTCGTTATGTCCCAACTCAGACTTGATCCCTGCCTCGTCGGTCGCCTTCAACGTCATCTTATCGCCCCCTTCGTCGGCGTGCAGCCACTGCCGGTCGGCATTGTACCATGGGTCGCCAGGTTCCGAGTAGGTGAAAAAATCGAAGTTGCTGTGGGCGTTCGGCCCCGAGCGGTCAACGATCGTGAGCAACACGTCGTTCCTCGACAGATCGTAGGAGCCGTCCGCCCCCTTGGTCGGCTCGGCCGTTGGGTACGTCTCGTTCTTGCTGGAGTACAGCAGGGCGAAAATCCGCCAACGCGGGGCCTGGCCGGATATGGTCGTACCGTCCGACGTTATCGGATTCTCTTTGTTCTGTTTATCCTGGTATTGTTTCGCTTCGTCGAGCGTCGAAAAGCCCTTTCTTACATCCGGTACGGCCTTATCAAGAACCGCTCCGGTCTTGGGATCGCGCGGGTGGAACTGGCCGGCAGTCGCCAGCGTCGCCAGTCCGATGCAGCCCGCGGATAAGACGTCCTTCATATAGTCTTTGCTGTACCGCGTCCCCCCATGCCTCTGAATGGGCCCCCAAATGTTCTTTTCAAACCACTCGTCGACCGTGGGCGCTTTGCCGCTCTTGCCGGCCGGGCCGGCGACGACCGTCTCGCGGCCCGATGAAGGAGCCTCCGGCGGCACATACATCATCCCGCCGCCTCCCGGTCGCCTCGATGAAGGGCCGCCGGAACCGCCGGTGGTCCATCTGCCCCAATAATCCCGGGGCTGGTCGGGACTGTACTCGCGCAGAACCGCGTCGGCGAAGGCGGCGCCCCCGGCGGGCTTTTGCTCGCCGAGGATCACGGCGAGAAACGCGTCGAGGCTCAGGCGGCGGCCCTCGCCGAGGGCCTCCTCCGGGGGGAACACTTCAGGGTCCGGAAACACGTAAGCTCTGGGGTTGCTCACGGAAAACCTCTCCGGTTCGGGTGGATGTTGACGTTCCCAAAAATATGTACGTTTGTATCATATAAGTGTGCAAATGTCAATAGCACTTCTTCGGGCCGGCGAGGAAGTCGTTGGCCGAGAGGGGTTTGCGACGGCGGCCGAGCGGTTTCCTCATTTCCCGCACTCCTCTCGCTCCGCGAGAGGCAGGGCATCACGCGGAGCGTGATGAGTACGGAGACTATTTGTCGGCTCATACTTAGCCCTTCATCCGCCTCCCTTCCGCCGGTACAATACGGCCATGAACGCTAGCGAACAACCCAGATCGCCCGCCCAGCGGCTGGCCACGCCGATCGAATATCTGAAGGGGGTGGGGCCGCAGCGGGCCGAGCTGCTCGATCGGCTGGGACTGCGGACCGTGGGCGACGTGCTGTTCTTCCTCCCCCGCGGCTACGAGGACTTGACCGACCAGCGCACGGTGGACCAGCTCGAGGAAGACAAGTTGCAGAGCGTTCGCGGCACGGTCGAGGAGGTCGAGCTGCGCTCGACGGGGGTCGGCCGCTGCGTGCTGGGCGTGCTCGTGCGCGGCGCCGGGGGCCACCTGCGCGGGCTGTGGTTCAACCAGCCCTACATGCAGGAGCGGTTTCGCCGCGGGCAGCGGGTGATGTTTTCGGGCAAGCCCAAGTGCCACGGCCGGGTGTGGGAGATGACGCATCCCCGCGTGGAAACACTGGCCGACGACGAAGAGGAGCCGCTGGGCAAAATCCTGCCGCTCTATCCGCTCACCGAAGGGCTGCAGCAGTGGCAGGCGCGGAAGATTGTGCGGGCGGCCCTGGAATCGTGCTCGGAATGCCTCGATGAGATTTTCCCGGAGGAGTACCGCCGGGCTCACGACCTCTGGCCGCTCGACCGGGCGCTGGGGCAGGTGCACTTCCCCGACGACCGGCAAAGCCTGGCCCACGCCCGGCGGCGGCTGGTCTATCAGGAGTTGTTCTTGCTGGGGCTGGCGTTGGCCGTAAAGCGTCGTCGTCAGCACGACCTGGGCCGCGCCCCGCCGCTGTCGGCCACGCCCCAGATCGACGCCCGCATCCGGCGGTTGTTTCCCTTCGAGCTGACGGCCGGGCAGCAGCAGGCGATCGCCGAGATCGCCCACGACATGGCCCAGCCCGTGCCCATGAACCGCCTGCTGCAGGGCGACGTGGGCAGCGGCAAGACGGTCGTGGCCCTGTACGCCATCCTGCTGGCGGTGGCCCACGGCTGCCAGGCCGTGCTGATGGCCCCCACCGAGGTCCTGGCCCGGCAGCACGCGGGGGTGCTGCGGAAGCTGCTTTCCGCCAGCCAGGTGCGGCGGGTGGAGCTGCTGGGCGGCCTCCCGGCGCGCGAGCGGACCGCGCTTTTGGGCCAGATCGCCGCCGGCCAGGTCGACCTGGTTGTGGGCACCCAGGCCATTCTGCAAGCGGACGTCCAGTTCGCCCGGCTGGGCTTGGTGGTGATCGACGAGCAGCACCGCTTCGGCGTGCGTCAGCGGGCAGCCCTGCGGCACTCGGGCCCCGACCCGCATTACCTGGTCATGACCGCCACGCCCATCCCCCGCACGCTGACCATGACCCTCTTCGGCGACCTGGACCTCTCGACTTTGCGGGACATGCCGCCGGGGCGGCAGCCGATTCACACCTACCTGGCGCCCGAGGAGAAGCGCCCGCAATGGTGGGAGTTCTTCCGCAAGAAACTCCGCGAAGGCCGGCAGGGATACGTGGTCGCGCCGCTGGTCGAGGAATCGGACCAGTTCGCCGCCGTCAGCCTCGAGGAGACCTACGAGACGCTGGCCAACGGCGAGCTGGAGGCCTTTCGCCTGGGCCTGATCCACGGCCGCATGACCGGCGAGGAGAAAGACGCCGTCATGGAGCAGTTCCGCCGCGGCGAAATCCAGGTGCTGGTCTCGACCTCGGTGGTCGAGGTGGGCGTGGACGTGCCCAACGCCACGCTGATGACCATCGAGAGCGGCGAGCGGTTCGGCCTGGCCCAGCTTCATCAGTTGCGGGGCCGGATCAGCCGCGGCGCAGTGCCCGGGTTCTGCTGCGTGTTCGCCGCCCCGCAGAGCGATGAGGCCGCCGAGCGGCTCAAGGCATTCGTGGCCGGCACCGACGGCTTCGAGCTGGCCGAGATCGACTTCCGGCTGCGCGGGCCGGGCGAGGTGTTGGGCACGCGGCAGCACGGCCTGCCGCCGCTGCGGATCGCCGACCTGCTGCGGGATGCCGAGGTGCTCGGCGAGGCCCGCCGCGATGCGCTGGAGCTGGTCGCCGCCGACGGCGGCCTGGCCCGCCCCGAGCACGCCCTGCTGCGCCAGCGAATGCTGCTCCGCTACGGCAAGGTCCTCGACCTGGGCGACGTGGGCTGAGGAGGTTCAAAATAGCGAACCGCTATGGCTTGGCGATCGTGCCGTTGGGCGTGATGAGACTGAAGCAACCGAACGCGATGAAATCGTCCGGATTCGTGGTGAGGATTGAGCCAATGCCACCGTGGCGATAGGTTGCCGCCAGTAATGTATCGAGCAGTCGCTTGCGACCTAGCTGCAAGTGATCGAGCCAATCCAGGAACTGTATCGTAGCCTCGGCGTTCGGAAATACGTGGTCAACCTCCCTTGCCGTCCACCACTTTCGGGCGATACCTCGTGCTGCGGTCAACTCCATGGGTTGTCTGAAACGGCGGGAATCAGTGACCACATGTATGAACTCCGCGAGAACTTGAGGGGCTAAGGCCACGCGGTCGCCGCCACCCAACCTCTCGGACAGGATAACACGTGCGGTGACGTGATTTGGGTGCTCCACGAGTTCTGTTGACACCAGAAAGCCCGTGTCTACTCCGTGAATCATTGCTGGCCTTCGAGCATCTCGCCGAGTAGGTCATCGTCGCGCCCTAACGGTTGCAGAAGGGCGCCAACGCTTACGGGCTCGATGTCCAGCAAGCTATGGTTCGGCAAGCGCGCGTGGTTCAGGTCGATTTCTTCCCCGTGTAATCGCGAGAGAAGGAACTGCACAAGTTCCCGCTTTTCATGATCGGGGAGCGCATCGGCTGCCGTCTCAAGTTCCGTAAGATCGTGCATAGCATCTTCCTTCAACCACCCCACTAGATTATTCTACCGTATACCCGTGCCAAGTGCTATGTCTTGCGACCGTTTCACCGGGCGGTACAGCGAATCGCGCTCGACGGGCGTGCGGCCGGCCTCGCGGATCAGGGCCTCGATGTGGGGCACTGACAGGGCCTGGGGCGATTGGGCCCCCGCCTCGTGATGGATCCGCTCGTGGCGGACCGTGCCGTCCAGGTCGTCGGCCCCGTAGGCCAGGGCCACCTGGGCCGTGTCCACGCCCAGCGAAATCCAATAGGCCTTCACGTGCTCGAAGTTGTCCAGCACCAACCGGCCGGCGGCGATGATCCGCAGGTCCACTAGTCCGGAAGGCGGCGGCAGGCCGGCCAGACCGGTGTTGGCCGGATGGAAGGCCAGCGGGATGAACGCCTGGAACCCGCCGGTCTCGTCCTGGAGGTCGCGCAAGCGCACGAGGTGGTCGATCCACTGCCCGGCCGTCTCGACGTGGCCGTAGAGCATGGTGGCGTTCGAGCGCAGCCCCAGCCGGTGGGCCCAGCGATGGACCGTAAGCCAGGCGCCGGCATCCGGCTTGCGCGGGCAGATCTGCCGGCGGACCTCGGGGTCGAAGATCTCGGCCCCGCCGCCGGGCAGGCTCCCCAGCCCGGCCGCGATCAGCGCCTCGAGAATCTTCGGCACGCTGCGGCCGGTAAGCTCGCAGAACCACGCGATCTCGACCGCGGTGAAGGCCTTCAGGTGCAATTGCGGATAGGCCACGTGCAGACTGCTGATAATGCCCAGGTACCAATCGAACGTCTGCTGCGGATGGACCCCGCCGACGACGTGCAGCTCGGTACAGCCGGCCGCCACGGCTTCCTCGCCCCGGGCCAGGATCTGCTGCTGATCGAGCACGTAGGCCCGGGGATCGCCCGGGTCGCAGCTAAACGCGCACAGCGGGCAACGGTAGGCGCAGACATTGGTCGGGTTCAGATGGGCGTTGACGTTGTAATAGGCCCGGTCGCCGTGCCGGCGGCGGCGGACCCGATCGGCCGCCCGGCCCACGGCGTGCAGATCGGTCTCGGGCCGCAGCAGCAGCGCGGCGTCGGAGGCCGTCAGCCGCCGGCCGGCTTCAAGCTTGTCGAGGATCGCGTCTGGCAACGGATCAGGTTCTATAATAGGCATCCAGGAAGTCGTCTCGGGATATGCCCGTCTGCGTGAGGATCGTCCTGAGCGTCGAGCCTTTGATCGCCGGATGGTTGGGCATCGTCAGGGGCGTCGATGTCCCGTCGGGATTCGTGCGCTCCATGGCGATGTGGTTCCCCTCGCGGAGCAACCGAAAGCCAAGCGACTTTAGGGCCTTTACGACCTTCCGGTTTGGCGCATCGACCGGGAACTTGGGCATCAGGCCGACACTCCCGCCTCGGCAATGAACGCCTCAAGAATCGGGGGGTCAACTTCCAGGGCGTCGGAGCCAAAGGTCTCCAGGTGAAACTGAAGTGCCGACTTCAGGTCCGCCACCGCGGCCTCGTAGGTCTCTCCCTGGCCTACAACTACCCCTTTGATGCCTAGCGGATACGCCACGTACACGTCAGGGTGCCTTTCGACTACAATCTTAAGCGGTTTCATTTGCGGTGGACCTCCCAGCTTTGTGATTCAATCATACAACGCGCAGGCGGCGCGGCCAAGGTATGCCAGTCGGCGAAATCCGGCTTATCAATCGCTCCACCTACAGCAGCAGGTCGGTCACCCCGGCGGCTAGCAAACCCAGGCTGACCACGGCGTTGACGTGAAAGAATGCCCGATTGACGCGGGTCAGGTCGTCCGGCCGGACCAGGCAATGTTCGTAGACCAACAGCACGGCGATGGTCGCGACGCCGGCCCGGTAGACGATGCCGAAGCGGGGAAAGGCCCAGGGCAGGGCCACCAGCAGGGCGAGCATGCCCAGGTGGCACAGCGCAGCCAGCCGCAGCGCGGCGGGGATGCCCAGCCGGGCCGGGACGCTCCGCAGCCGCATCTTACGGTCGAAGTCGAGGTCCTGGCAGGCGTAGATCATGTCGAAGCCGGCCACCCACAGCGTCACCGCCCCGCCCAATAGCAACGGCGGCCAGGCGAGCTCCGGCCGCAGGACGATCCAGGCCGCCAGAGGCGCCAGGCCCAGTGCGGTCCCCAACCACACGTGGGCCAGCATTGTGAACCGCTTGGCATAGCTATAGCCCAAGAGAAACGCCAGAAGCGGCAGCGCGGCCGCCAGGGGCAACCAGTTGCGGGGTAGGAACAGCAGCGTGCCGCCCACGAAGGCCAGCGAACACCCGGCGGTAAAGGCGGCCACCGCGCGGGTCGAAAGCCTGCCACTGGGCAGGTGCCGCGCCTGAGTGCGGGGATTCAGCGCGTCCAGCCGCCGGTCGGCCAGGCGATTGAAGGCCATGGCCGCACTGCGGGCCGCTACCATGCACACCACAATCCCCACCGCGTCCAGGGGCCGAAAGGTGATCGGCGGCCGGCTGCGGGCGTTGGCCGACCAGGCCATGGCCGCCGCCAACAGCGCAAAGGGCAGCGCAAACAGCGTGTGGCTGAAACGAATCATCTCCAGGAGTTGGCGAACTCGGACGAGCACCATCTTAATCGAAAATGACCAATGACCGAGCACCAATGACTAAGAAGCCCCAGCGATACGTCATCCGTTAGGTATTAGTCATTGGGATTTGGGATTTGGTCATTTACATCGAAAATGACCAATGACCAAGCACCAATGACTAAGAGGCAGGGCGATTGCACCATAAATCATTGTCCGAAGAGCACTTGTTCCAGGTAGGAGTCATCCCAACCGGCGGCGAGACGCTTGTTCTTCACACCGACCTTCAACGTATGGTTGTTCTTCAGTA
>JBEKTY010000141.1:0-33068 GCA_049515555.1 Thermoguttaceae bacterium | reverse complement strand
CGACGACGAGCAAGAGCATACACAATAGCCGCGCGAAAGAGCCCTCGGCAATGGGACGGCCATGCACAACGTCTGCCGCGGGCTTCTCCGCGTGGTCTTCGTTTAGTCTCGCGGCCGCATTGGATGTCTCCCACGGGCCTTCAGGCCCGTTTCCGGCGTTAGCCGGTAATAGGGTCGGGATGCCCGCGCAGCGCCGTTTCCCGTCATGCCCCGCCTGTCAGCCCCGCTCCACGGGGCTCTTTCCTTTGGGCACCCGCCATCCAGAAACGCAGCGCCCAACCGTTTACTCCGGGTCAACCGCGGGCTAGATTATCCTTGCTGTTTTTCGCGCCGCCCCATGACCACCTTGGGTCGAAAAGAGACGCCTCCGTGAGCAAGAACTACTACAGCGAGATCAATCTCCATATTACTGCAATGGCAGGCAGGCTACGGGGTGGTCAGTTTCGGAACGCGGCAATTGGAATGGGTAAAGGAGTACATCCGCAGCCAGCGAGAACACCACGCCCGGGGAACGGTTGTTGATCGGTTGGAGCGGATCACGGAACTTGAGTCGCCCGGCATGGAAGAGGAGCCCCGTGGAACGGGGCTGACAACGGCCGAACCCGGCGTGAACGCCGGGCCGAATACCGGCTGCGCCGGAAACGACCATGAATGGCCGTGCGAGCCGCGGCGTGTGGCCGTCTCCCACGGGCCTTTAGGCCCGTTTCCGGCGCAGCCGGTAATAGGCCCATGCTTTAGCATGGGTACGCAATCCCACCCGGCGCTTGCAGGAGAAACAGCCCATCATGGGCCGTATTGGGCGAACACGGCCTCCAGGGCCTGCACCGACAGGTCCTTCTTGTGCTGCCGGTCGGAACTGTCCGGGCGGCTGGCAGCCTGGCCCAGCCAGGCCAGGTCTCCCACAATCCGCGCGGCGTGGGACAACCCGACGAGCCGCTCCGCGGCAGACTTGAGCGGCGCGCCGGCAGCAGCGGATCTGCCCGGGGCGGCGGTTCGCAAAACGGAGTGCGAAGCCGGCAGCGGCAGTGCCATTGGCCGTGTCGCCGTGGTTGTGGGACGGTGAACCGGCAAGCCGACAGCCGAGTTGGAAACCGACACCGCAACGGGCGTCGCCACACTGCCGCAAGTCGACACGGCGGCCGCCGCCGGCGCCGACGATACCAGGCTCGTGAAAGCCACATTGGCGGTAAGCGGCGCGGCGGCCGTGTCGCTGGACACCATGGCCGTATCGCTGGACGCCGCGGTTGTGGCGCTAGACACCGTGGTCGTGCCGCCGGCTGTCGCAGGCGACGCAGCGTTGGACGCGGCGGCCGTGTCGCTGGACGCGGCAGCCGTGCTGGACGCAGTAGTCGTGTCGCTGGCCGTCGCAGCGGAGGCATCGCTGGAGACAACGGTCGTGTCGTTGGACACGGCAGCCGTGTCGCTGGACGCAGTGGTCGTGCCGCTGGTTGTCGCAGCCGACGCAGCGCTGGAGACAAGGGCCGTGACGTTGGACGTAGCGGCCGCGGCGCTGGACGCGGCGGTCGCGTCGCTAGACACCGTGCTCATGGCGCTGGACACGGCGGTCGCGTCGCTGGACACCGTGGTCGTGTCGCTGGGCACCGCAGTGGGCGTAGCCGCGGACGCCGTGGCGCCGCCGCCGGCGGACACGGCTGCCCAGTCCGGAGCGGCCCCGTCAGCGGTCGCATCCGGCGCTGCCGGGCTTCCCGTCGCGGAACCGTACAGGCTCGGCAGGGTCGGCTCCGGGAAGCTATTGATGGACCCCTGAGGCTGATCTCGCACCGCGTTGACGTCGCTCGCCGCGGAGACCCTCCCGTCGCCGTTGATATCATAACGCCAGTTCGTGGAGCTGTCGTTCCCCTGAGGCTGATCACGCACCGCGTTGACATCGCTCGCCGCGGAGACCCTGCCGTCGCCGTTGGCGTCGCCGGCCAAGACGTTGAAGCGGAAAATGAAGTTGCCGCCGGGGGCCCCGTCGCCCGAGCCCGCGGCAAAGCTGCTCGAACTGGTGGCCCACTCGCCGTCCAACTGCGCTCCGGCGTCGCCGGTGTGGTAGATCCCCGCCGCGAGCAGGTCTATGTAGTACTTGTTGGAAGTCATCACGTTGCTGAGGGTGAACTTGGCGACACTCGTGTTGGTATAGGCGCCAACCGTCATGGTGGCGTTGCTCTCGCCGCTGACGGTGAGCCCCGCCGACTTGTAGCCCGAGTCGCCCAGCGCAAGGCTGGACAACGCCGCGCCGCTGACCGGCTCGTTGAAGACGATGGAGATCGTGTCGAGGGTGGTCCAGCCGGGGATGCTCAGGTCGCCCAACTGCCCACCTTGCCCAAGGCCTAGCCCTGCGCCGGTGGGCAACTCGAAGCCCAGCGTGGCGTTGCCCACGCCCGCCGCGGCCAGGGCATTGAACAACTTCGAGCTCCAGGCGCTGCCCGACACGTACACGCCCACCACTTGCGGCGCCACGTCGAAGACCACGCTGCCGGTAACCGGCGTGCTGGAGTTGCTGGCGTCGCTGACGGCGAAGCTCAGCGTGCGGGGGGTGCCCGTGTTCGTGGTCGTCTTCAGGGTATCGACGTAGGTGACGCTCCGCAGCACTTGCTGGTAGTGGGCCACCGTGTCGCTGCCGCTGAGCGTAAGCACGCCTGCGACGTAGCCGGCCGTGATGCTCGTGCCGGCCGTGTTGGCCGTCAGGCTCTCGGACCCGGTATCCAGCAGGCCGCTGAGGGTTACCGTGGCGGAAAGCAGATCGGCATAGCTCGATTCGCTGACCGTCAGGTTGGGGGCCACGACCACGGCCGAGCCGCCGCGGACGAACGTGATCGCCCCGGCATTGCCCACGGTAACCACCGGCGGTTGAGCCACAAAGTTGCTCACCGCGAAGGTGCCGCTGGCCGCGGAGGCCGGGGCCAGGTTGCCGGCCAGGTCCGAGGCGGTGCCGGCGTCGATCGAAATCCCCAGGGTCCCGTTGCCCGTTATGTTGCTGACGGTGACCGTGCGGGTCTGGCCCGAGCCGGAATCAACACTCACCGTGCCGTTGGCGGATCCGGTCTTGCTCAGGGAAACGTCCGCCCAGGCCAGGGTGCTGGTGTTGAAGTTCGTATCGGCATAGGTCACCGTGTAGGTAATGGGCCCGCTGCTCGCGGACGACGCCGAGGGGTCGCCGATGGAGATCGTCGGGGCGGTGTTGTCTACAATGAACGTGCCGCTGGCCGCGGAGGCCGGGGCCAGGTTGCCGGCCCGGTCCGAGGCGGTGTCGGCGTCGATCGAAATCCCCAGCGAACCGTCGCCCGTTATGCTGCTGACGGTAACCGTGTAGATCGTGCCCGAGCCGGAAACGCTGATCGTGCCGGCGGCGGCGGTTCCGCCGGGGACCAGGGAAACGTCGGCCGCAGTCAGGGTGCTGGTGTTGAAGTTCGTATCGGCATAGGTCACCGTGTAGGTGATGGGCCCGCCCTTCGTGCAGGATGCCGAAGGGTCGCCGATCGAGACCGTGGGGGCGGTGTTGTCCACCACGAAGGTGCCGCTGGTGTCGGCGGGGGCCAGGTTGCCGGCCCAGTCCACGGCGGTGCCGTTGTCGATCCAAATCCCCAGGGAACCGTCGCCCGTTATGTTGCTGAGGGTGACCGTGTAGGTCAGGCCCGAGCCGGAAATACTGATCGTGCCGTTGGCGGTTCCGGTCGGCCTCAGGTAAACTTCCGTGGCCAGGTTGCTAGTGTCGAAGTATGCATCGGCATAGGTCACGGTATAGGTAACGGGCCCGACGGTCGTGTAGGATGCTGAGGGGGCGCTAACCGAGATCGTCGGCGGGGTGTTGTCCACCACGAAGGTGCCGCTTTCACCGGAGGCCGGGGCCAGGCTGCCCCCGGGGCTGGTGGCGGTGCCGGCGGCGATGGAAATCCCCAGGGAGCCGTCGCCCGAAATGCCGCTGACGGTAACCGTGTAGGTCGGGCCCGAACCGGTGACGCTGACCGTGCCGGCGGCGGCGGTTCCGCCGGGGACCAGGGAAACGTCGTCCGCGGTCAGGGCGGTGGAACTAGCGTTGGTATAGGTCACCGTGTAGGCGATGGGTCCGCCGGCGGTGATCCAATACGAGGGATCGCCGATCGAGATGCTCGGGGCGGCGTTGTCGACCGTGAAGGTGCCGCTGGGCCCGGCGGCGGGGGCCAGGTTGCCGGCCAGATCCGAGGCGCTGCCGGAAGTGATCGAAATCCCCAAGGAACCGGTGCCTGTGATGCTGCTGATGGTAACCGTATAGGTCAGGCCCGAGCCGGAGACGCTGACCGTGCCGCTGGCGTTTCCGGTCGGGTTCAGGGTAACGTTCGTCGCGACCAGGGTGCTTGTGTTGAAGTTCGCATCGGCATAGGTCACCGTGTAGGTAACGGGCCCGCTGGTCGCGAAGGATGCCGAGGGATTGCCGATCGAGATGCCCGGGGCGGTGTTGTCCACCGTGAAGGTGCCGCTGGTCGCGGCCGGGGCCTGGTTGCCGGCCAGATCCGAGGCGGTGCCGGAAGTGATCGAAATCCCCAGGGAACCGGTGCCCGTAATGCCGCTGACGGTAACCGTGTAGGTCAGGCCGGAGCCGGAGACACTGACCGTGCCGGCGGCGGCGCTTCCGGTGGGGATCAGGGAAACGTTGGCCGCGGTCAGGGTGCTGGTGTTGAAGTTCGCATCGGCATAGGTCACCGTGTAGGTGACGGGCCCGCCGGCCGCGTAGGATGCCGAGGGAGTGCCGATCGAGATGGTGGGGGCCACGGTGTCTACGGTGAACGTGGCCAGGCTGGAGTTGGCGGCCACGGCGTTACCGGCCATATCCTTCACCCGGTTTGCAGCCAGTGCAGCCAGGCCCACCGTGTATGTGCCCTGGGCGGCGGCCGCCCCCCAGGTGCTGTCGCCCGACGGGGCGGTAATCGTGTAGGTTACGGCGTAGGTTCCGGCGTTGTTGACGTACGAAACCCCGGTGACCGTGGCCCCGTTGCTCACCGTCAGGTTGGACGTGGTCAGGCTGGCGGGGTCGATCCCCGAGCCGCCGCTGTTGTCGGCGTAATCGACCGTCACAGCCGTGGTGTTGACGCCGGCGCTGGTGGCATTGACATACATCGCGCCGCTCGTGCTATTGATATACATCGACGGCTGGGTGGTGCTCAGGGTTGTCGTGGGGAGCACGGTGTCCACCATGAACGTGGCCAGGGTCATGTTGGAGGTCACGTAGCCGCCGTTGGTATCCTGCACCGAGTAGGTTTGCGTTTGCGCCGTGGTCACCGTGTACGTGCCCTGGGCGCCGGACGACCCCCAGTTGCTGCTCGACGAGATCGCAATCAGGTATCCTGCGTGCGCGGCACTGCCCGACACCGAGTTGACCGTGGCCGTCATCGGCCCGCTCACGGTCACGTTCTGAGACTTGATACTGTTGGTTATGATCCCCCCGCCATTGCTGGGGGTGTAAGTGGCGTAAAAGGTCATTTGGTAGGAGCTGGCGTTGCCGGCATTGAGATACATCGCGCCCGTGCTATTGACATACAACGACGACTGGCTGGTGCTCGGGGCTGCCGTGGGGGTCAAGGTGTGGACCGTGAACTGGGCCAGGCTGGAATTGTAAGCCATGGCGTTGGCGGCGTTATCCGCCACCATCTGGCTGCCAGCCCCATCCAGGCTCACAACGTACGTGCCCTGCGGGGTTATTGGGGCCGTTGTTGTGTTCCCCCAGGTGCCCCCCGGGGCCCAGACCGTGTAGGGTACGGCGACGGAGGTTAAGATGCCGTTGGTATATACCAAATCATTAGAAGGGATCGGGCTCGGGATACTGACCGTGGCCGTCGTGGTCCCGCACTTCACCGTCAGGTTCGACCCGGACAGGCTGGCGAGGTTGATTCCCGAGACGGAGTCGGTGTACGTGACCGTCAAAGCCTCGGTGCTGCTGCTGTAACCGGCGGCAGTAATAGGCTGCGGGGGGCTGGACACGGTGACCGTGGGGGCATTGGTATCCACCATGAAATGGGCAAAATTGGCGGCGGCCACCAAGTAGTTGCCGGCGTTGTCCTGCACCTGGCCTGCGCCCAGGTTCACCGTGTACGTGCCCTGCGCGCTCGCCGCCCAGGTGCTCTGCGGGGCGGTGATCGTGTAGGTTACAACGTTGCCGCTGACCGAGGCCGTGACCGTGGCCACCGCGGTCCCGTTGCTCACCGTCAGGTTGGGCGTGGAGGACAGGGAGGCCAGGCTGGCGGCCTTGATCCCCGAGCCGGCGATGTCGGCGTAGGTGACCGTCAAAGTGGTGGTGTTGCCGCTATTGATATACGTCGGTGGGGGGGTGGTCGCGCTGGCCGTGGGGGCCACGGTGTCCACCGTGAATGTGGCCAAATTGGGGCTGGCGGCCACGGCGTTGCCGCCGGCCACGTCCCACACCTGGTTGACAACCAGGCTCACCGTGTACGTGCCCTGCGTGCTCGCTGCCCAAGTGCCCCCCGGGGCCGCAATCGTGTAGGTTACGGCGACGGAGGTTACCAGGCCGTTGGTATAGACCGGAACTATCAAGTTCGGGTTCACAGTGACCGTGGCCACCGTGCTTCCGTTGCTCACCGCCAGGTTCGACGCGGTCAGGCTGCCGAGGTTGATCCCCGTTCCGCCGACGTCGGTGTAAGTGACCGTCAAAGTCGTGGCGGTGGGGGTGCCGCTGGTGGCATTTATATACTGCGGCGGGGGGGTGGTCACGCCGGCCGTGTCGGCCACGGTATCCACCAGGAACGTGGCCAGGCTGGAACTGGTGAGCGGGACGAGGACCGGAGCCAGGGAGGTGCCGGTGTTCAGCTCCGTCAGGGCGTTGCCGTTCCCATCGGTCACTTGGCTGGGAAGCAGGCTCACGGTGTACGTGCCCTGCGGGCTCGCCCCCCAAGTGCCGCCCGGGGCCGCGATCGTGTAGGTTACGGCATAGGCGGTTAAAACGCCGTTGGTATAGACCGGAACGATCAAGTTCGGGTTCAAAGTGACCGTGGCCACCGTGCTCCCGTTGCTCACCGCCAGGTTCGACGCTAACAGGCTGGCATTATTGATCGCCGAGCCGATGTCGGTGTAAGTGACCGTCAAATTCGTGGAGTTGCCGCTGGCGTTGTTGAAATTGATCGTCGGCGGGGCGGCGGTCAGGATTGCCATCGGGGCGCTGCCCATGACCCAGGTGGCGGTGGTATTGGCCATCAGCGGATTGCCGTAATGATCGGTAGTTCCCCAGCCGGCGGCAGTGACGCTAAGCGCGTAAATACCTTGCGCGGCCGTCAGGCCGCTGAGGTTCGCCAGCGTCCAGTTCTGATTGTCGGTGCTGGTGATGGATGCCCCACCGAGCGGAGTGCTGACTCCGTTGAGCGTGAGCTGCAAGTCCTGGAGGCCAAAACCGTAGACCGGCTCGCTGAACTGAATGGCGATCGAGTTCACCGGCGAGGACAGCGGTGGCGGGGGGGAGGCAGAAATATTGGTCCACGTGGGCTGCGCGGGTGGCGGCGGAATAAAAGTAGTAGCAGCCATACTGCTCACCGTGGGCGAGGTCATGCTGACGTTCAGCTCGCTGACCGTGGCGGAGTCGAAGGCCACGATCCCCGACGTGTTGACCCCGGTAACGACGACGTCGTAGGAACCGGCGCCCAGGGCGGAAATGTCTCCGCGCGGCACCGACCAGGTGCCGTTGAGGTTGTTGGTCGCGGCATAATAGCAGTAGACGCCGTTGACCCGGACCCGGACGGTCACCGACGCGGCCGGATCGTTTATGGTGCCCGTCAAGGCGGGCGAGCTGTCGTTGGTATACTCCGGATTGACGCCGACGCTGAAGGGGGGCGGAACGTAGGAACTGCCGCTCGAATAGGTGAAAGTACCCGTCGAGTTGAGCTGGGCCGACAGTCCCTGGTTCATGACGCCGGTGACGGTCAACGTATGGCTGGAGCCGCCCAGGTAGGAGGTGGTCAGCGTGACCGTGTAGCCGTCCCCTTTCAGAACGGCCGCGCTGATCGTGCAGTTGCTGCTGGTGATCGAGTAGTTCGCCGCGTTTTGCGCCGTCGCGGGATCGACGGGCTCGGTAAACTGGACCTGGACCGAGGTGGTGGTGGGCGTCGTGATCGAGGCGATGCCGACGGGCACGGCCGTCACGGTGGCCGACTTCACCCCCTCGGTGCCGTCGAAATTGACCGCCGTGACCTGGTACGAATGCCGCGTCTGCGGCGAAATGTTCATATCCGTGAAGCTGGTGCTGGTGACGGCCCCCGGCGTGCTGTAGAGCGTTCCGTCGCGATAGACGTTGTAATATTCGACGCCGCTGGGCAGTCCCAGAACGGGGTTCCAAGTCAGCGCGACCTGGCTGTTGCTGCCGTTCATCGTGGCGCTGAGATCCGCGGGGGCCGGCGGCGTCATATTGTCCGGCACGATGCCGGCCGGCTCCAGCCGGCTGCCCGGGATGGGGATCGCAGAATTACCGTTCTCCCAGGTACTGGCGGCCCCGCCGATCGTTGCGGGGATCTCCCAGCGGACCGACAGGTTGTCGCTGCTGTCGCTGCCGCATTTCTCCAGCGCCATGACGTAGTATTGCAATCCGGCAGTCAGGTAGATCGAGCTGGACATCTGTTCATAGTTGTTCACGTTGTTCCAGTCGCGGTAACCGGTAGACGAAGTGACGTAGGCGATCTCCGCCAGGTTCGCCGGGCTCTTGTTCGTCGAGAGCCACAACTGGCCGTTGTCGTCGCTGGCGATCGTGAAGATGTAATAGCCGGTGATCGGGGGACAGAGGTAACCGTAGAGCTCCTCGCCGCCGCCCGGGCCGTTGTTGGCCGGGGCCTCGAACGAGGTTTCCGAGCCGGTATGGGTGGGATTGTACGGATAGCTGCTGGCGGCGGTCAGCGCGCTGACCGCCGTGCTGCTGCCGATGTTCCCGAAATACTTCCAGGAGATCGAACCGGTGCCCGGATTCAAATAGGTGAACGCGATCTGCTGCGTGGCCGGCAGCGGGTCGCCGGAGACCGTCGTCAGGTTGTTCATGGTGACCGTGTAAGCGGTTCCGATCGTCATGGCCGAGGTAAGGGTGAGGATCACCTCGGTACCGTTGCGCGCCTGCGAGACGCTGTAAACGTTCATGCCCGACACGGTATAGTTGGTCTTGGTCGAGGCCACGAGGGGCTCGCTGAAGCAGATCACGATTTGCGTCGACGCGGGCTGGCTGTACCCGATCACTGAAGGCAGGGCGACGATGTAGCCCGCGGACCGGGCGCTTTGGTATCCGTCGCGGTTGACGGTCGCCACGGTATAGGTGTAGTTCGTTCCGTACCCGATGGCGTTGTCCACATAGGAGGTCGTGGTCGCGGCGCCGATGAAGCTGCCGTTGCGATAGATGTCGTAGCCGCCCACGTCGTTTCGCGGATCGGAGGAGGCGTTCCAGGTGAGGCTGATCTCCGCAGTCGGGCTCAACTGGCCGTGGCCCGCCAGGCCCGTCGGAACCGGAGGGGTCAACTGGTCCAGCGGGACGTTGGCCGTGCCCGGCGTGCCGCCCACGTTGCTCGTCTGCCAGTTGGCCGAGTCGTTGCCGTAATCGGCGGTGTGAATGCGGATCAAGGCCGGGCCGTCGCCGTCGGGCTGGGTCGGCCAGGGGGATGCGTTATTGTAATTGACGTGGTCCACGCGGTAGGCGGGCACATAACCGTTGAGCGCGACCACGCTGCCGTCGTTGCGACTGCCGATCTGGTAGATGTCGACCGTGTCGCCGCCGTTGTTGAGATGGCCCGAAAAAACGCCCACCACGCTGTTGGCGGCGCCGGGGTTACGCTCGTCGAACGCCGCAGCGTTGCTCGCCAGCACCGCGTACGCGCCGGGGGCCAAGGTCGGCGTCGGGTGCTGGATCGAGTAGGAGTTGAAGGTCGGCGTGCCGAGCATCGTGGTCTGTCCGCCGGCGGCGACGAGCTTTACCGAGCCGGCGACCGTCCACTGGCTGGGCTTGGCGCCCGTGGCGCGGGCAAGCTGAACGCTGACCGTGCCGCTCGTGGTGTAGGTCCCCAGGTTGATCCAGACGTCGTTCAGGCCGGCCGTAAAGGTGCCGCTGGCGGTGTACACGCTGGGCGCGGTCAACGGTTGGTAAGTGAACGTGGTCGTATTCCCGCTCGTCGTGGCGCTCTGGACGACGAAGGTGCCGTCGTATTGCGATTGCGTGGCGCCCGAAATGTGGACGATGCCCCCGGCGCTGAGCTCGCTGCCGGCGGCCGTCTTCCCCGTCACAAGTCCCGTCGCGTACGTGAGGCTGGTGACGCTGAGCGTCGCCAGGACGACCTGGTTCTGGTCGACCAGCACGGTCGTCTGCGTGCCGTTGCAGGTAACCGTGTACTGGGCCATGGAGTCCAGATTGCGCAGGTTGTTTTCGCCGTCGTACAGATTCAGATGGGCATAGACGGTGTACGAGGCCAAGGCGAGGCTGGAGGAGGTCTGCCAGGTGGCGGTGGCCCCCGATTCGAGCGTCTGGAACTCGCTGTTCGTGAAGTCGCTGGCCAGGCTGCCGTCAGGGAGCCAGCCCGGGGTGTAGCCGATCCCGCCCGAAACGTAGTAATTGCCAAGCGAGACGGGGGCGCCCGACCGATTGTAAAGCTCGACGTACTCGAAGTCGTTGTCGGCATACCCCAGGGCGGACTCCGCCGCGGTCGCTGCGGTGGGGTTATACATGATCTCGTCGGTCACCAGCGGCGAGACGTAGGGGACGTCGTTGCCCACCCCCGGATACGAATGCGTGATGTTGTTAAAGGTGCCGAACGTGGGCGTTCGCAGCAAGGTGAAATTGGTGGCGCCGTCCGACTTGGTGTACAGGCCGTACGAGTAGCCGGCGGGCATGGCGGGGATCGTCTGCTGCTCTTGATACCCCCCGGCCTGACCCCCGTAGCCGCCCAGCGGAGCCCCATAGCTGTTCGACAGGTAGACGTTGTCGCCGTCGGGGTTCAAGGCGAAGGGGACCACGCAGCCCGGATCGACGCTGGGCGACGCGTCGAAGTTGTATTGCTGAGTCAACACGTAGTAGCCGTAGCCCCCGATGACCGTGCCTGGCGCGATCTGGTACTCCGTCAAATCGGCGCTGTTGTTGCTGACGAACCACTGCCCGATGGTGATCGGCTGGGAAGTCGTGTTGTAGAACTCGATCGTGTCGCCGCCGGGCGTGGCGGAGGGGTTCGACAGCACCTCGTTGACGACGACCGAACCGGGCAGCGGGAGCGTGAGGGGATCGGCATACCCGGGCGTCCCGTTGGGCACGCTGCTGGAGTTCCAGCCGGAACTGGAACCCCACAGCGAAAGCGCCTGGTTGGCGTTGCCGACCACGAGCGAGAAGCCGCCGCCGGCGGTCTGCGGATACCAGGTCGGATCGTAGCTGAAGTCCTGGACCACGCCGCCGCCGGGCGAAGTCAAGGTGACCTCTTCGCCGCCGTTGTTGAAGTGCCCCGTATACTGACCGGCGATTTGGTTCGACGGAACGTTGGGGTACCGGATTTCGAACGCCTTCTCGTTGGAAACGACGACGACGTATTGGCCGGCGGCCAGCGACACGTTCGGAAACGTGAACGCCACTCCGTTGGTGAAGGCCAGCCCCTGGAGCGGAATCGCCGGGAGGCCTTGGTTCTGGGGTTCGATGTTCAGGAGCTCGACGAACTCGAAATCCTCCTGGCCGTCCACCTCCACGCTGCTGTTATACCCGGCGGTGATCTCGGCCGCCGTGGCCGGCAGCGGGTCGTACATCAGCTCCGTGATGCGGATGAAGGGGGCCAGGTTCACGTAGAACGTCGAGTCGTTCAGGGCGCTCCAGGTGCTCCCGGAAAGGACCCGCGCCTTGATCTCCTCGCCCTTCGTGAACGTGATGGCCCCGCTGTACTGCGAGAAACCCGGGTCAGCGCTGTTGGCGGCGCCTCCCGGCAAGCGCGGATCGCTGCCGTCGGTCGTATAGTAGATGACAGCGCCCGCCGGGGCCGCCATCGTCATGGTGAGCGAGTCGCCCAGCGAGATCGTCCCGCCGTTCTCTTGCGTTCCGTTGACCAACAGCATCGGCGGGCTGAAGCTCGGATACATCGTGTACGTCGGGGAACCGCCCTCGTAGTGGCCCGAGAACGTGATGGTTGTCTCGAACTGGGAGAACATGGTGGCCGTCCGACCGGGGAAGTACGTGCCGATGTGCCAACTGATCTCGGCGTTCCAATTCGCGGGCGTGCACTGGGTGCCCTGGATATTGCCCCAGCGGGCCGACTCGTCGATGATGGCCTGGCTGATCGTGTTGGCTTCCTTCTGGTACAGGGCGCTCGCCCCGGCCGGCGACAGGACGGTGCTCAAGTCCTTGTAAACGTGATCGGCGAACATCTGCCGGAAGTCGGGATTGGCCAGCAGTTGCACGAACAGTTCCGTCTGCTCGCCGGTCGTGTCGCGGGCGGTGATGTTGTCGCCGGCGCCCTCGAGATTCCCTTCGCCGTCCCAGTCCTGGAATATGAAAGGCGTCCCCGCGAAGCCTTCCGAGGGATTGGGCGGGGCGAAGATGCCGGACCAGTTGTGCCAGTCCCAGTCCCAGTTGCCGCCGTAGTAGTTCACGATGATGTAGTCGCAGAAGGACGGCAGGTTGAGGTACTGCGCCATGAGGGCGTAGGCGGCCGGGTTGGCCAGGACGGTCGAGCTGGCCACCCCCGTACCGGCGATGTTTCCGTACCTTCCCACGTTGAACAGGTCGTTCCACGCTTCCATGGTCGTCCAGCCGGCAGTCGTGGCAACGCTGTCGAAACTGGAACCGCTATGGTAGACGGTGTAGTCTGACGGGACGCCGCCGAAGAAGTTCGCGGCGTAGTTGTTGTCGATGTGCGCACAGGCGTCGTAGATTCCCCAATACAGCCCGTTGACGAAAAGCTGGACCCAAATGCCCGGCGTATTCTGGGTTCCCAAGGCCGTCAGAGCGTCGCGGGTCCACTGATCGATGATGTATTGGGCGTTGGTCCCGTAATACGCAAAACTGTCGTTGAAGCCGCTCCGCAGGATCAGCCGGTCCGGAAAGTACCCGTCGCCGTAGATGTTTTCCTTCATGGACGACGGGCCGTCGGCCTGGTCGAAGCAGACGGCCATGGAGTGCTTCAAGTACGGGGCATTCCGCCCGACGCCGCCGTACATCTGGAGGCCCACCAGTGCGCCGTAATCCGTGGTCCCGGCAAGGGGATTGAAGTACTCGAACGACCCCGGCACCTCCAAATTATGGTTGTTGGAATTGGCGTAGATGCCGCTGGGGCCGAACAAATTGGCGTTCGTGGTGACCAACGACATCGTCGGCAACGACGTCAGGGCGCTAATGACCTGCTGCGTCGTGTAGCCGGGGACCGAGCTCATCGCGTAATCCGCCGCCACATTCTCGTTGTTGATGGTGCCGTCCCAGGCCGGGGGGAAACCGGCCGGAGCGGCCGGCTGGGAAGCCACGGCGACGGGGAAGACGTACGTCTCGCACTGCACGGGACTCGTGATACCGCCCGCGACCATCACCGCCTGGAGGTCCGTCGTCGTCGTGATGCTGACCGGCGCGTTGGGGTTGTACAGCATCCCGTTGCTCGCGCTGGGCACCGAGTTGTCGGTGGTGTAGTAGATCGAAGCGCCCGGGATGTCGGCCGTGAGCGTCACCTGGATGGGGGCGTAGTAGAAACCGTGCGTGAGCTGGTTCCCGTTGGAGTCGGTGAAGGCGACGTCCGGCTGTGCGTCGCCCGGCGCGTTGGCGGCGCGCGGCGTCGGCGTGGCGAAAACGTGGTCGCTCCCGATGAGGTTCGGTATCTGGGTCGCCAGCTCCGGCACGACCAGCATGTCTCCGTCGCTGTTCGAGGACATAAGGACCTGGATGGCCAGCACGTTGGTGCCGGTAGTCGTCAGGTCGCCGATAAACGAAGAGACGTTGACGTCCTCGTAGCTGGTGGCCTGAATGTCGCTGCTCTGCTCCTCGGTGGCCAGCGAGTTCCACTGCGGCGAGCTGGGAGCGTTCGCGCTGGCGATCGGCACTCCGTTCAAGTAGGCCACGTAGCCGTCGTCATATTGCATCTTGAGCGTCAGGGTCGACGGCAGGGTGCTGACGCTGAACGCGATTCGCGTGTACAGCGATGTCTCGTGGGACGTGTTGCCGCTGGCGTTGATGGCTGCCGTCACCGCCGGCTTGACGTTGGTGGCCAGGGCGGCCGCGAACGGCCCGCTATGGCTGCCGCTCCCGATGAACGGCACGCTGGCGACCGCCAGGCCGCCGTCGGCCTGGTCGCCCACCAGGCGGAACGTCGAATCGAACGAGCTCTTGGACCCCTGCGCCGCGGAAAATTCCGCGTAGGAATTCCCGCTGGCCTGGAACTGCATGAACGTGACGGGATACGTGCCCGCCGCAAGATTGATCGTATCCAGCGTGTTGGCGGCGCCGTCGGACTTGAAGTTCGTGCCGTTGATCGTCGCGCTGAAGCCGGCGTTCGAGGTGGCGTAGAAGGTCCAATTGCCCCCTTCCCCGCTGGGAATGGTGATCGTCCCCGTGCCCTGCATGACGTAATTGTCCACCTCCGTGCCGATGCTCATGCCCGGGTAAGGCCGGTCGGCGATCTTCTGTCCCGCAGTGGTGATGCTGGTGCTGAAGTAGCCGGAGACGCTGGGTGTATTCGTGTAGTTGATGTAGGGCGCGGTTTCGGTCTTCACCGAGGTTTGGTCCGCCAGCGTGTTGATGACCGTGGTCGCCGTGGCGACACTGCCGACCGTGATGTTCGCCTTATAGACGGTGACGGCGAAGCCGTTCACGCTGTTTTCGAACCCCAGGCCCGTGAGGCCCGACGACCAGCCCGCCGACGGGGAGTCGTTGAAACCGGCCTGCGTCCAAGTCGTGCCCGTGTTGCCGGTCGGGGCGTAGTACGTCGCCGGGGCCCCCGCCGCCACGAGGTCCGTTTCCGGCGTGACCGTCTCGGACGGGCCGTACGAGGTGTCGGGATTCAAGGCCGGATACGTGAGCGACGAGACGTTGGCGCCAGTCCCGTTGATCCCGTTGCACAGCCTGACCGTGGCGCCCGCCTTGTTGAGATTGAAGCCCGTGTCCAATTCGCCGACCGCGTCCTCCGCGCTTAGCTCCGCAGCAGTATAATTCGAATCGCAGAAGACCACGCGGAACTCCCCCGGACCAAGCACCACGTTGCTGGGGAAGTTCCACGTCGAGTTGTTATTGCTGCCGGTCTTGGAATAGTAGAGCGACCAGCCGGTGAGGTTGACGGCCGACGTCGGGTCGGGATTGTAGAGCTCCAGCCAATCCGCAGTGTTGCCCAACACATCAACGATGCCGCTCTTGTTGCCGGCCTCGACCTCGCTGATGATCGGGGTCAGCGATAACAACCGTCGCTCTTCGAGGCACTCCAGCAGCAGGTGCCGCCCCTTGGCAAATCCTTCGCCCAGCTTGCGGCGCCGCAGCAGCGCAGGCGCACTCCGACCCCACGCGGCCCTCACCCAATTCCTACGAGCCACCTCTGACTCCTTCTATAGCAGTTGCGCGAATTGCGCTAGGAGTAATGGACTTATAGATTCGCCGCTAACGGCACAATCGTTATTATAATCGAAATCCAACAAGTTGTCTTTGACGGAATCGCAGGAAACCGCGGATACTTGGGAAATCATGGCAACAAATACCACCCGGAATGAACAGAGCACCGCCTGAAGGTGGTGGGTTCTTGGCTTCCCGGGTGAGAAGCCCGTGATTGACCCTTCGCGAGGGGACTTGGTGAGTGCCGGCAGGCCGACTATAATCGGCCAAATCAACGCACAAGCGGGGTTGGCCCGGCCCCACGTCGAAAGGAACCGCCCGATGAGCTTCGTTCAAAAGATGGTGGCCACGCAGGCTCCCGCCTCGGTCGCCCTGATCCGGCTGGTGGTGGGCGGGACCTTCCTGCTGGAAGGCATCCAGAAGTTTCTCTTCCCCGACGCCTTGGGCGTGGGGCGATTCGTAAAGATCGGCATTCCCTGGCCCACCCTCATGGCCCCCTTTGATGGTGTCTTCGAGATCGGCTGCGGGGCCCTGCTGATCGTGGGGCTCCTGACCCGCTTGGCCGCCATCCCCATGATTATCAATATCTCGGTGGCCATCGTCTCGACCAAAATCCCGATCCTCCTGGGAAGCGGCTTCTGGGGATTCAGTCTGCAGCCGGGCCTCAAGAGTTACGGCTTCTGGAGCATGGCGCACGAGGCCCGCACCGACGTGGCCATGTTGCTGGGCGGGATCTTCCTGTTGACCGTCGGCGCGGGCCGCTGCTCGCTGGATCGGCTGCTAGCCGGCGGCGGAAAAAGAGATTAGGGATTGGGGATTGGCGGTGCGGCTCCGTCGGAGACTGGCCACAGCGCCGGGGTGCCACTGCTGGCTTGTCCAGCAGTGTTGGGCCCGGCGGCGATTCGGCACTGCCGGGCAAGCCGGCAGTGGCACCCGGCGGCCTTCCGCCCTCCGCCTTCCGCCCTCGCCACTCGCCCCTCACCCCTCGCCCCGCTCGGCGATGGTCCGTCCGCCGTCGACCGGCAGGCACACGCCCGTTACATAATCATTCTCGATGAGGAACACCGCGGCGTGGGCGACGTTTTCGGGCCGGCCGGGGCGTTTCAGCAGCGTGCCGGCCACCGCGTGGCGGACCTCGGGCTGCGAGAGGTTTTCGGGCAGCATGACCGGGCCGGGCAGGATGCAGTTGACGCGGACCCGCGTGTTGCGGCGCGCCAGCTCGGCGGCCAGCATGCGGGTCATGGTGGGGATCGCGCCCTTGCTGATGAAATAGGCCGCATAACCCAGATACGGCCGGGCGCAGGCCCAGTCGCCGATAGTGACGATCGCGCCCCCCTCGCCCTGTGCGACCATGATCCGGCCGGCGTGCCGGCAGCAGAGGAACGTGCCCAGCGCGTTGATCTCGAACTGCCGCCGGACTTCCGCCGCGGTGACTTGCTCCAGCGGCCGGGGCTCCCACACGGCGGCCGCCGTGACCAGGGCGTCCAGCCGCCCGAAGCGCTCCCGCAGGCGGTCGAACATCGCGCCCACCGCCGCCTCGTCGGCCACGTCGGCCTGGAAGGCCTCGGCCCGCACCCCCTCAGCTTCCAGGCGGCCCACGACCGCGCGGGCCTCGTCGGCCGATTGGTGGTAGTGCAGCCCGATGGCGTAGCCCCGCCGCCCCAGCGCCGCGGCTATCGCACTGCCCACGCGACGCTTGCCGCCGCCGGTAATCAGGGCCACCTTCGTCACGGCGGGGGTCGCTGCGTGCTGGTCCATCGCGTCCGTCCTACGGCGAGCCGTACAGTTGTTTCCACTCGGCGAAGTATTCGGCCAGGGCGGATTTCCAGTCGGGCATCGGCGGCCCGCCCAGCCGGTGGTAAGCGGTCGTATCCAGCACGCTGTAGCGGGGCCGGGGCGCGGCCGCACCGTACTCCGCGCTCGTGATCGGCTCGACCCGCGCCTCGATCCCCGCCTGCCGCACGATCTCGCAGGCGAACTCGTACCACGTCGTAGCACCCGAGTTGGTCACGTGATAGATTCCCCAGGGGGCGGCGGGGGACTGTCCCGATTTTTGTGGCATGGATGCCGCAAAAATGGGACTGTCCCCTTCAGGCTCGCCGACTGACACAGGACTTGGTACAGGCCCGGCCGCCGGCGAGCCGTCCGCCCCCAGCAGGAACAAGATCGCCCGAGCCACGTGCGGCACGTAGCTGGGCGTGCAGTGCTGATCGCCGACCACGCGGAGCGGCGTCCGCGACCGCGCCAGGCGCAGGATCGTGCCCACGAAGTTGCCGGCCAGGCCCCGCGTGGGGCGGGCGTACAGGCCGCAGGTCCGCACCACCAGGCGCCGCGGATACTCGGCGGCCGCCCGCTCGCCTTCCAGCTTGGCCGTGGCGTACACGCCCCGCGGCGACGGCACGTCCTCCTCGCGGTACGGCCGCGGCGGCCCGGATTGCTCGCCAAACACGTAGTCCGTGCTGAGCTGCACTAGCGCGCAACCCAGCGGCCGGCAGGCCTCGACCAGGTACCGCACCACCGTGGCGTTGATCAGCCGGCACCGCCGGGCGTCGCTCTCGGCCTGATCGACGCCCGTATAGGCGGCGCAGTTGATCACGGCATCGGGCGCCACTTGGCCCACGAACCTGAGCACCGACGGCCGGTGGGCCAGGTCCAGGGTGTCGATGTCCGTAGCGACCGCCACCGGCCCCAACACCCGGCAAAGCTCCCCGCCCAACTGGCCGCCCGCGCCCGTAACCAGGATCTTCATGGAATCATCCCGCCCCGGGGACTGGCTCATTTTTCGGCCCGTTCCGCCACGCGCTCCGCACGCGCCCGAGGGCCGAAAAATGTGCCTGTCCCCTTCAGCCGTTGACAAACCCTGCCTGCCTGCTGTGAAATGTACGGTCTTGCCAGCCGCTTTGACAAGGGGTAATCAATTTTATGAACGTAATGGTCGCCGGCGGGGCGGGCTACATCGGCTCGCACGCCGTGAAACAGTTGATCGAAGCCGGACACCAGGTCCTGACCGTCGACAACCTGTATCGAGGGCACCGCCAGGCCCTCCATCCCCAGGCCGAGTTCCAGCAACTGGATCTGGCCGACACCGCCGCCTTGAGCGGCCTGCTGGCCAGTCGGCGGATCGACTGCGTCATGCACTTCTCGGCCCTGGCCTACGTCGGTGAATCGGTCACCGACCCCCTGGCCTACTACCATAACAACACGGCCGGCACGATCAGCCTGTTGCGGGCGATGCAGGCGGCGGGCGTCCGGCGGTTCGTCTTCAGCTCGACCTGCGCCGTCTACGGCGAGCCGGCGGAAGTGCCGCTGGTCGAGACCATGCCGCAGCGGCCGATCAGCCCCTACGGCTGGTCGAAATACTTTGTGGAGCGGATCTTGCTCGACGCCGCGGCCGCCGATGCCGGGTTGGGCTTCGTCGCCCTCCGCTATTTCAACGTGGCGGGGGCCGCCGCCGACGGCTCGCTGGGCGAAGACCACCGCCCCGAAACGCACCTCATCCCGCTGCTGCTCCAGGCCGCCCTCGGCCGGCGGGAGCAGATCGTCGTGTTCGGCACCGACTATCCCACGCCCGACGGCACCTGCATCCGCGATTACATCCACGTCGAGGACCTCTGCCAGGCCCACGTCGCGGCCATGCACGCCCTGGGGCCGGGCGACGCCCGCTTCTACAACCTGGGCATCGGCCGCGGCTATTCGGTCCGCGCGGTGATCGATTCGGTCCAGCGGGTCACGGGCCGCCGGGTTCCGCTGGAGTTCGGGCCGCGCCGGCCGGGCGATCCGGCCGCGCTGTTCGCCGACGCCAAAAAGATCCACGCCGAATTGGGATGGCAGCCCCGATACACCGAAATCGACCCCATCGTGGCCACGGCCTGGAATTGGCACCAGCACCATCCGCGGGGATACGAGTAAAGACCGCCGGCGCATCAGGGCAGCAAACCGCGGAGCATGAAGAACCCCCCGGCGACCCCCAACCCGATGGCCGCCAGCCAGAACGACTTCCGGTGCGTGAGCACGGAAATCGCCCCCACCGCAATCGCCAGTTGGAACATCGTAATTCCGCGGCTGAGCGGTGAATGGTGCCGAAGGTGGCTTTCCGATTCCTCTTGCAGATGCCTGGCTTCTTCCTCGATCTTGGATTTCTCCTCGGCGTACTTGGCGAGTTTCTTGGCGTCGTCGGCGTCTGGCGGCTGGCCCAGTTTGGCCAGCAAAGCAACCTTGGTCTCGATCACTTTGGCCTTGATGCTGTCGGCCTGGTAGTGGCTCCACATGTCGGAGGCCTGGATCTGGCGGATCATGGCCTCGTTGGCGTGCTCTTCGGCCAGCAGGGCGGTTACGGCGGCCAGCGCGGCCAGTACGGCCGCCGTCAGGGCTACGCCCATGATCCACCGCTCCGTCGTTTCGTGGGCGTGGTGCTCGATTACCTCGCGGGCATGTTCCAGCGGTACTTCCGGGGCTTCCATCGGTCGCTCTCCTTATGGGTCAGAGGATGGCGTAATTATACCAGGAGTTCCGCAAGGTTCGGACGCCCAGTCCCCTCTCCCTCCGGGAGAGGGCTAGGGTGAGGGGATGTTGGTAAGGACGTTACCATGCCAGTTCTCATGCAAAACGCAGCTTCCCCTCACCCCGGCCCTCTCCCGGAGGGAGAGGGGGGCGGCTCGTGCGGCCCTTCCCAACTTGCAAGGCCCCCGGCCGATCCTTGCGGCCTGCCTGGCGGTTTGCTATTGTTCACGTCTATGCCTTCTCGCGACCAGAGCCGTGCGGCCTTCGCCCGCGCCAAGCAGCTTATGCCCGGCGGCGTCAACAGCCCGGCCCGGGCCTTCGGCGCCGTGGGCGGCGAGCCGGTGTTCATTTCCCGCGCCGAAGGGCCGTACCTGCTGGACCTGGACGGCAACCGCTACCTGGATTACGTGGGCTCCTGGGGGCCGATGATCCTGGGCCATTGCCATCCGGCGGTGCTGGCGGCCCTGGAGCCGGCGATCCGCCGCGGCACGAGCTACGGTGCCCCCACGCCGCAGGAAAACGAGCTGGCCGAGCTGATCGTCGAGGCGGTGGGCTCGATCGAAAAGGTGCGGCTGGTCAGTTCCGGGACCGAGGCCACGATGAGCGCCATCCGCCTGGCCCGAGGCTACACCGGCCGGCCGATGCTGGTCAAGTTCGCCGGGAATTACCACGGCCACGTGGATAGCCTGCTGGTGGCGGCGGGCAGCGCGGCGGCCACCCTCGGCGTGCCCGACTCGCCCGGCGTTACCGAGGGCACCAGCCGCGATACGCTGGTACTGGCTTACAACGACGCGGCGGGCCTGGCGGCCGCCTTCGACCGGTACGGCAGCCGCATCGCCGCCGTGATCGTCGAGCCCGTGGCCGGCAACATGGGCTGCGTGGCGGCCACGGCCGAGTTCTGCCGGGCCCTGCGGGACCTGACCGCCCGGTACGGCTCGCTCCTGATCTTCGACGAGGTGATTACCGGTTTCCGCGTGGCCTACGGCGGGGCCCAGTCGCTCTTGGGCATTCGCCCCGACCTGACCACGCTGGGGAAGATTATCGGCGGGGGCCTGCCGGTCGGGGCCTACGGCGGCCGGGCCGAGATCATGGACCACCTGCTGCCCGCCGGAAAGGTGTTCCAGGCCGGCACGCTCAGCGGTAATCCCCTGGCCACCGCGGCCGGAATCGCCACGCTGACAGCGCTTCGCGACAGTCATTCCTGCGAGCATCCCTACGAGCAGTTGGAGCGGGCCTCCGCCCGCCTGGCAGAAGGTCTCCAGGAGGCGGCCGCGGCGGCTGGAATTCCGCACCACCTGGCACGCGTGGGCTCGATGATGACGCTTTTCTTCAGCCCGCAGCCGGTTACCGACTGGGCATCGGCCGCCCGCTGCGACACGGCCCGCTATGCCCGCTACTTCTGGAACATGCTCGATCGTGGCGTGTACCTGCCCTGCAGCCAGTTCGAGTGCCTGTTCGTATCCACCGCCCACCAGGCGGAGCATATCGAGCAGACGATCGCCGCCGCGCGGGAAGCCCTGGCGGCATCGTAAGGTGTTGTGGTTAATAATAGGGTGGGTCGAGCGAAGAAAAGCCCCACCAAGACCACGACGGAGGACGGACGACGGACGACGGACGGAAGCACTCCAGTCCGTCGTCCGTCTCCCGTCGTCCGTCGAAAATGGTGGGACTGCGCTGCGCTTGTCCCACTCTACTTTTTTTCCCCGCGGCGGGCCCATTTCTCCTCGGCGGCGCTGGGGCGGCAGTAGACCTTGCCGGCGGTCGGCCGCCAGCACTCCGGCGCCAGGGCCGTAATGCCCGGCGGCAATGCCGCGGGCCGGCGTGCGAGGGCCGGGCCGGAGACGATCGAGCCCGGCTCGAGCTGGGCCAGCCAGGCCTCGAGCGGCACCAGCGCCGCCGGGCCGACGGCCTCGAGCCACTGGCCCGCTGCGCGGCGAAAGGTCCGCACAATCGCATCGCCGCGCTGGGCGTCGACCGCCACCGAGACACTCCGCACTGCCGCCGGCGCGGCCGCCGCAATCACCTCCAGCGTATCGACTCCCAGGATTTCGGCCCCCACGGCATAGGCGAACGTCTTGGCCGTAGCCAGTCCCACGCGCAGGCCGGTGAACGAGCCGGGCCCGATCGTCACGGCCACCAGTTGCACCGCGCCGGGCCGCCAGAGTGCGCATTGCAGGACTGTTTTTATTGCCGGGGCCAGGCTGGCCGCGCTCCGGCCGCTTGAGTCTAACTGCAACTCGTGCAATAATTTATCGTCGATGGCCGCCGCCACGCTGCCGATCGTCTCGGTGGTTTCCAGGGCCAGAATGCGAACCATGTGCCGTTTCCCGAGGGGCCTCGACTTCAACACGGCATTCTGCAACAATATAGATGGCGTGTCCACACCCGAAGGGACAGCAGCGTGAAACGAGCCCTAATCAGCGATATTCATAGTAATTTCGAGGCCCTCCAGGCCGTGCTGGCCGATATCCGGGGCCGCGGAATCAGCGAAATCTATTGCCTGGGCGACCTGGTCGGTTACGGCCCCAATCCGCGCGAGTGCATAGACCTGGTGATGAACTGCCAGATTTGCCTGCTGGGGAATCACGATCAGGGTGCGCTGTTCGATCCCGAGGGGTTCAACTCGGGGGCAGAGCGGGCCATCTTCTGGACCCGCGGGCAGTTGGAAAACGGCGGCGGCACCGTGGCCGAGCGGCAGCGCCGCTGGGACTTTCTGGGCGAGCTGCCGCGGAACGTCCAGGAGGAACAGTTCCTGTTCGTCCACGGCTCGGCGCGCAACCCGCTCAACGAATACGTGTTCCCCGAGGACATTTACAACCGCCGCAAACTGGAAAAGATCTTCGCGCTGATCCCGCAGTACGCCTTCCAAGGCCACACCCACGTGCCGGGCGTGTTCACCGACGCCTTCCAGTTCTTCAGCCCGGAGGAGCTTCACAACGAGTACCAACTGGGCAAGGAAAAGGCGATGATCAACGTGGGGTCGGTGGGCCAGCCCCGCGACGGCAATCCCCGCGCCTGTTACGCCGTCATCGACGACGGCACAGTCAGGTTCCAACGGGTCGAATACCCGGTCGAACAGACTATCGCCAAGATTTACGACGTGCCGGAGCTGGACAACTTCCTGGGCGACCGGCTGCGCGACGGGCGGTAGGCCCGCCGAGACTCGCCCGCCGGGATTATTCACCGAGGCTTGTAGTGACCCGATTTATCGGGTCTGTAGAGTGTGGACCGGTCAAGGACCGCATGAATGCGGTCACTACGAAGGACCGCATGAAAGCGGTCACTACGAAGGACTGGTGAATTACCCGGGCTGGAAAAGCCGTCCCCTTCAGGAATTCGCAGTCACCCCAGAAAGTTTGCCCCGCATGGAAGACCGCTCCTCCTCGCCCTTACCAGCATCGAATCTCGTCTTGTTCGTCGTGTTGTCCGTCGCCCTGTGGGTGGGATACACGGCGCTTTTGGCATATTTGCATCCGCGGCCTGCGCAGGTGGCTGGCCCGGCGGGCCAAGACAAGCCGCCCGGCAAGGAGGCCGGCAAGGAGCAGCCGGCGGCGAAGCCGCAAGCGGCTTTGAAGGGGCCGGAAAAGCCGGCCGAAGGACCGGCGGCGCAGCAGCCCGCCAAGCCGGGTGCAAAGGAGCCGCCCGAGACGCAGCCGCCGGGCGCCAAACCGGCCGAAGCCCAGCCGGCCGCCGCGGCGATTGGGGCTAAACCGCCCGCCGGGGCGGAGCGGGAAAAAAAGGTCGCCCGGCAGTGGCTCACGCTCGGCTCGGCCGATCCCCAGGACCCCTATCGCATGCTGGTCACGCTCGACAACCAAGGCGCGGCCCTGGCGCGGATCGAGCTTTCCAGCCCACGCTACTGCGACCTGGAAGACCGCACGGGATACCTGGGGCACCTGGTGATCGACGATGACGACCCGCGGCCGGGCTGCCAGGTGCAAGTGGTGGGGGCCGGAACACCCGCCGCCAAGGCCGGGCTGAAGCCGGGCGACCGGATCATGGCCGTCGGCGGGCACGCCATTATTGGCGACAGCGGTCTGGAAGGGGCCCTGGCCGGCACCAGGCCCGGCCAGACGGTCGAGCTCGGCGTCCGCCGCGGCCCGCAGGCGTTGACCCTATCGGCCCAGCTCATTCGCCGGCCACTGGAGATCGTGCGGCCCGAGTGGAAGACGCCGCGGATGTTCCAAACCACCGACCGGCACGTCGACGCGGTGCAACTGGACCAGGATTGCCCGCTGTCGCTCCTCGGCACGCTGGAGCAGATCGACGAGGAGAAGATCCCGGTCGACGACGATCCGGCCAAATTCGATCTGGCCCGCGAGTTGCCGGGCGTGGAGCTGCGGGCGTCGAACTGGGAGGTGCTCGAGTCAGATCAGTCGCACGCCGTCTTCCGCCGCACCTTGGCCCAGCGGGGCCTGGAGATCACCAAGACCTATCGCCTGGCGGAGGTGCCGGCGGCCTACGCCGCAAGCGCGGATTTCCGGGCCTACCACCTGGAATTCGAGATCCAGGTCCATAACATCGGCGGCAAGGCCCACGACGTGGCCTACCGCCTGGACGGACCCAACGGCCTGCCGCGGGAAGGGGCCTGGTACGCCAGCAAGGTCCGGGGCGGGGCCGACCTCCGCGACACCGTCTACCAACCCCAACACGCCGAGCTGGGCATGGTCACTTTGGCGGACCTGGAGAAAGACCCCGCCAAGCCCATCGCCGCCGACCGGCCGTTCCAGTTTTTGGGCGTCGATGCCCAGTTCTTCGCCGCCGCGCTGATCCCCACCGAGGAGGTCTCGCCGCAGCTCGACCGGGCCATGGCCCTGCGCGTGGGCAGCATCGATCCGCAGCGGAAAACGCTGACCAACACCTCGCTACGGGTAATCAGCAAGACCACCAAGCTCGAGCCCGGCAAGGCCCTGGCGCACCGCTTCGACCTGTTTGCCGGTCCGAAGCGGACACCCCTGCTGGACGAGTACCAACTGGGCCAACTGATCTACTACGGCTGGTTCGGCTGGGTGGCCGTGCCGATGACGAAGACCGTCGACTTCTTCTACCTCATCGTCCGCAACTACGGCCTGGCCATCATCCTGCTGACGGTGCTGGTCCGCTTGTGCATGTTCCCCTTGAGCCGCAAGCAGGCCCTCAACGCGCAGAAGATGCAGGAGTTGCAGCCGGAAATCAAGCGCATCCAGGAGAAGTACAAGAAGGACGTGGAAGGCCGGGCCCGCGCCCAGAAGGAGCTGTTCCGCAAACACAAGTACAATCCGCTGGGCGGTTGCCTGGTGCTGTTCATCCAGTTGCCGGTCTTCATCGGCCTGTACCGCTCGCTGCAAGTGCACGTCGAGTTGCGCGACGCCCCTTTGTTCTCGCACGCCATCCGCTGGTGCTCGAACCTGGCCGCCCCCGACATGCTCTTCGACTGGAGCCGCTTCATGCCCGATTGGTTCAACAGCGGTTCCGGCATGCTCAGCCTGGGCCCGTATTTCAACCTGCTGCCGCTGTTGACGATCGGCCTGTTCCTCTGGCAGCAGAAGATGTTCATGCCGCCGCCGGCCGACGAGCAGGCGGCCATGCAACAGAAGATGATGAACTTCATGATGGTCTTCATGGGGATCCTGTTCTACAAGGTGGCGGCCGGGCTGTGCATCTACTTCATCGCCAGCAGCCTGTGGGGCATCGCGGAGCGGAAGTTCCTGCCGAAAATGGCCGTGGCCGGCGGCGATGCGGGCCCCGCGACCTTCGACGTCCGCCCGGCCAACGGCGATCGCAACCCCGCCCGCAGAAGAAAAGGCCCGGGGAGGAAGTGAGCGGTCAGCAATCAGCAGTCAGCGGTCAGCAGTCAGCGGTCAGCAGTCAGCGATCAGCAGTCAGCGGCCGGCGATCAGCCGACAGCGGTCAGCGGCCCGTAGCTGACCGCTGATAGCTGATCGCTGACCGCTCATATTTCATGCACGCCCTGGACGAAACGATCTGCGCCATCGCCTCTCCGCCCGGCGGCGGGGCCCGCGGTATCGTCCGTTTGAGCGGGCCGGGCCTGCGGAAGTGCCTCGAGCCCTATTTCCGCCCCCACCCCTTCCGGCCGCTGCCGTCGGTCACCGCCCCGACGGCAATCCCCGGTCTCATCTGGCTGCCGGGCTTCGCTTCGCCGCTGCCCTGCGAGTTGTACCTCTGGCCGGGCAAGCGGAGTTACACCGGAGGGCCGGTGGCCGAGATCCACACGCTGGGCTCGCCGCCGCTCCTGGAGGCCGTGTTGCACGCGGCCTGCGCCGGCGGGGCCGCGGTGGCCCAGCCCGGCGAATTCACCCTCCGCGCCTGCCTGGCCGGACGCATCGACCTCACGCAGGCCGAGGCCGTCCTGGGCGTGATCGACGCCGCCACCAGCGACCAGCTCCGCACCGCCCTGGCCCAGTTGGCCGGCGGATTGGCCGCCCCGCTGGGCCGGCTCCGCGACGGCCTGCTGGACCTGTTGGCGGACCTGGAGGCCGGCTTCGATTTCGCCGACGAAGACTTGCCCTTCCTCGACCGCCGGGAGCTCGTCGGCCGGCTGGACGACGCGGCCGGCGAGCTCGACCGGCTGCTCAGCCGGATGGCCGTCCGCGGCGACGCGGCCCAGCGTTTCCGCGTCGTGCTCGTGGGCCGGCCCAATACGGGCAAGAGCAGCCTGCTCAACGCCCTCGCCCCCGCCACGGCCGCGCTGGTCTCCGAGCAGCCGGGCACTACCCGCGACTACCTCACCGCCGACGTCGACCTGGACGGGCTGGCCTGCCGGCTGATCGACACGGCGGGCATCGCGCCGCCCTCCGCCGCGGAGTGCGACATCCGCCGGGCGGCCCAAGCGGCCGCCGTCGAGCAATGGCGGCAGGCCGACGTGCTGCTCTTGTGCATCGACTCCACCCGCCGGCCGGACGATTGGGAGCGCGAGCAAGCGGCCGCCCATGACGGCCGGCGGATCGTCGTTCTGACCAAGGTCGATCGCCCGCCGCCGGCGGCTTCGCACCCGCCGCTTGCGGTTTCGCACCCGCCGCTTGCGGCTTCGCCGATCCTCCAGACCAGCAGCCTTACCGGCGTGGGCCTGACGGCGCTCGGCGAGTCGATTCGCCGCGCGGCTTGCGGCCTTGCACCCTCGGCCGACGTGGTCGCCGGCACGGCGGTCCGCTGCGGCCAGTCGCTGCGGCTGGCCAGCGAGTGTACCGGCCGGGCGCGGCAGATCGCCCGCGGCGGCGGGGGCGAAGAGCTGGTGGCCGCCGAGATCCGCGTGGCGCTTTTCGAGCTGGGCAAGGTGGCCGGCGCGGTTTACACCGAAGACGTCCTGGACCGGATCTTCAGCCGCTTCTGCGTGGGGAAGTAACGCCCGCCGCAACCGTTCACGGCATGGAAAGGTAGCAGGCACACTCCGTGTGCCGTCCGCTGCGGCGGAGAAAGGCATAGCGGACGGCACACGGAGTGTGCCTGCTACCTTGGCGCCGCCCGCGGCACGTAGGCGCAATCGGGGTCCGAGCCCAGCGGATCGCCGGTCAGGGCGTAGGCCCGGGCGCGGCTGCCCCCGCACACGTGCCGATACTCGCAAACGCCGCACTTGCCGCGGAACAGGTCCGGCTGGCGCAGGGCCCGGAACGTGGGGTGGTGGCGGTAGACCTCGACCACGCTGTCGTGGGGAAAACGGCCGCAGAGCAAGGGCAGGAAGCCGGCCGGATAGATCTCGCCCGTGTGGCCGACGAACATGATGCCCCGGCCGTCGATCACGCCCAACGGCGCGCGGTGCCCGGCGCGAAGGCCGGCAGGGTTGGCATCGCCGGCCGCTTGCGGTTTCGCAGGCCCGAAGGTACCCGTCGCCAGCACTGGCGAGACGCCAGTGCCACCGATCGCACCGGCGGGCCCCGCCAGCGGATCGCCGCCCCGCTCCAGCACGAAGCGGCGGTAATGCGGGGCCTCGGTCGTCTTCACGGCGTAGGGCTTCGAGCGGGCGTGCCGGTAAAGCCGCTCGAAGACCAGCTCGTGCTCCTGGGCCGTGATCCGCTCCAGCTCCACGCCCCGGCCCACCGGCACCAGGAAGAACACGGCCCACATGGCAATGCCCTGCTCGGCCAGCAGCTCGGCGATGGCATCGAGCTGGCCCAGGTTGGGGCGGCAGACGGTCGTGTTGACCTGGACGGCCATGCCGAGCTGCCGGGCGGCCCGCAGCATCCCCAGCGTGCGCTGGAAACTTCCTTCCCAGCCGCGGAAGGCGTCGTGGGTGGGGGCGTCTGCGCCGTCCAGGCTGATTCCCAGGCGGCGGATGCCGGCCTGCCGCACCCGCTCCAGCGCCCCGGGCGTGGCCAGCGGCGTGGCCGACGGCGTCAGGGCCAACTCCAGCCCGCAGGCCACGCCGTGGCGAACCAGCTCGACCAGGTCGGGCCGCTTCAGCGGGTCGCCGCCGGTCAGCACGACCATCGGCCGGCGGGCAAACTCCGCCGCCTGCCGCAGCAGGGCCCGGGCCTGCTCCGTGCTCAGCTCGCCCGGGGCCGGCTGCTCCTGCGCCGAGGCCCGACAGTGCTTGCACACCAGGTCGCAGGCCAGTGTAACCTCGTAATAGAACATCAGCGGGGCCTGGTCGAAATCGGCCTGGGCGTAGTCGGCGTGGGTCATTTCTTGTACTCTGCACGGTTGGAAATGATGCGAACCGCAACCAGAGGGAAAGGTTCGTATCATTCCCGGCCGCTCGCAGCATATATTGTCCGAGCGGCCGGCCGGCGATGTCAAGGCAACGCGGCGGGGGTGGTTCGTGCCCGCCGGCAGCGTTGCACCTGCGTCACGTGCCGCCGGGGGCTTCCGCCGGCCGCCGGTGTGGACTATGCTGGAACACGTTGAACCGTGCGCGCGACCGCGTCGCGGCGTGCGCGTGACCGTTAAACCCCTATCCTGGAGCTACTCGCGATGAGCCATCGACATGCGACGCTGTTGGCACTGATCGTTGTGGGGGCTGCGGCCGTGTGCCTGGCCGGCGACCGCGCCGCCGCGGCGGAGAAGGCCCCCCCGGCCGGCAAGGCCCTCTTCGACGGCAAGAGCCTGGCCGGCTGGAAGTCCACCCCCTTCGGCGGCGAGGGAAAGGTCGTCGTCCGCAACGGCATGATCGTCATGGAGCTGGGTGCTTCGATGACGGGCGTCACCTGGACCGGAAAGCCGCCGCAATCGAACTACGAGCTCACCCTGGAGGGAATGCGGCTGGACGGCAGCGATTTCTTCTGCACCACCACGTTTCCCGTGGGCAAGGATTTCTGCTCGCTGGTGGTCGGCGGCTGGGGCGGCACGGTCGTGGGCATCTCCTGCGTCGATAATTTCGACGCCTCCGAGAATCCCACCAGCTCGTTCCACGAGTTCAAGAACAACACCTGGTATCGCGTGCGGATCCGCGTGACCGACGCCAAGATCGAGGCCTGGATCGACGACAAGCAGGTAGTGAACCAGGACCGCAAGGAGCACACCTTCCGCGTGCGGATGGAGTGCGATCTGTCGCGTCCGCTGGGCATTGCCACCTGGAACACCAGCGGCGCGGTGCGGAATATCCGCCTCCGCGAGTTCGAGCCGGAAGGACCGGCAGCGAAGTAACAAAGGGCCCGCGAAAAAATAACCTTTACAATTGTCCAACGGGTGGCACGTCCCTGAGCGCAGCGAAGGGCGTGGTTTGTGGACCGTCCACGCCCTTCGTTCCTCTGGGCGTGCCACCCAATTGTCAAACTTGTTCTTTCGCGAGCGCAAACTGGACTCTTGCGAATTCTCCCCTCTCCCCTTGGGAGAGGAGCAGGGGGTGAGGGCGTGGGGAAGGTGCACGACCAAAGCGACACGTTTGTCGAGCCAACCGCCCTCACCCTAGCCCTCTCCCGGAGGGAGAGGGGACTGCGGGTCGGCCGTTTGCGAGGGTCCGGTTGTCTCCTCGCCGGACGGCTACTCCTGCTGCTGGCGTGCCTGGCCGCGGCGGCCGCGCGGGCCGAGCCCGCCGGGCAGCCGGGCGCCTGGCGGAGCCTCTTCGACGGCCGGTCGCTGGGCCAATGGGAAGTGGTGGGGCGCTACGAATTCCACGGCCATGGCAAGGTCGAGGTCCGCGACGGGCGGCTCGTGCTCGCCGCCGGTCAGCCCGGCACCGCGGTGCGCTGGACGGGCGAAGTGCCGAAAATCGACTACGAGCTGCGCCTGGAGGCGATGCGGGTCGAGGGTGACGATTTCTTCTGCGGCCTGACCTTTCCCGTCGGCAAATCCTTTTGCTCGCTGATCCTCGGCGGCTGGGACGGCTCGATCTGCGGCTTGTCCTCGATCGACGGCGAGCCGGCGGCCGAGAATGCCACCGCCTTCCACCTCGACGTCGAGAAGGGGAAATGGTATCGCGTTCGGCTCCGCGTGACCCGGGCGAAGATCGAGGCCTGGATCGAGGACCGTAAGGCGATCGACCTGCCCACCGAGGGCACGACGCTGGCGATCCGCTTTCCCGAGGAGGCGGCCACGCCCTTGAGCCTCGCCACCTGGCGGACTAGCGGGGCCTTCCGCCGCCTGGAAATCCGCACGCTGGCGGGCACAAGCCGACCGTAGGAGGCGACCACGTCGGCGCAAGCCATGGCCACCAGCACGCACGCCGCCGCCAAACAGCAAGCCGCGCGGGAGAAATTCCGCGTGGCCGGCTCGTCGCTGCTGGCCGCCACGCTCCTGGTCGTGCTGAAACTGGTGGTCGGCCTGTTGACCGGCAGCCTGGGGATTCTGGCCGAGGCGGCCCATTCGGGCCTCGATCTGCTGGCGGCCGGCATCACGCTGTGGGCGGTGCGGATGTCGGCCCGCCCCGCCGACCGCCAGCAGACCTACGGCTACGGCAAGTTCGAGAACCTCTCCGCCGTGTTCGAGATGCTCCTGCTGCTGGCCACCTGCGTATGGATCGTTTACGAGGCCGCCGGCCGACTGCTCTTCCGCCGCCAGATCGAGATCAATCTCAGTCTGTGGGCCTTCCTGGTCGTGCTGCTGTCGATCGCGGTGGACTACTGGCGGTCGCGGGCCCTGTGGCGGGTCTCGCAAAAGTACCACAGCCGGGCCCTGGAGGCCGATGCCCTGCACTTCAGCACCGACATCTGGTCGTCGGCCGTAGTGCTGCTGGGGCTGCTGGGCGTGGCCGCCGCCCAGCACTGGTCCTTGTTCTGGCTGCTGCAGGCCGACACGCTGGCCGCCCTGGGCGTGGCGGCGATCGTCGTCTGGGTCAGCCTGAAGCTGGGCAAGAAGTCGGTCGACGACCTGCTGGATCGCATTCCCGACGACCTGCGCGACCGGGTGATCCAAGCGGCCGGCCGGGTGCCGGGAGTCGAGCGGGTGACCCAGGTCCGCCTGCGCCGCGCGGGCTCCGAGGTCTTCGCCGACGTGACGCTGGCCGTGGGCCGGGCGGTGAGCTTCGAGCAGGCGCACGAGATCGCCGATCGGGCGGCCGAGGCGGTCCGCTCGGTGGTCGCCGAGGCCGACGTGGTCGTGCATCCCGAGCCGGCGGCCGAGGACGCCCTCGATCTGACGACCAAGGTTCGCGTGCTGGCCGCCCGGCACGGCCTGGGCGCCCATGCCATCCGCTTCTACGAGGAGCACGCCCAGCGCTGGCTGGAGCTGCACCTCGAGGTCCAGGAATCCTTGAGCCTCGAGGAAGCGCACCGCCACGCCACCGCCTTCGAGCAGGACGTGCGGACCGAGCTGCCGGGCCTGACGCAGGTCGTCTCGCACCTGGAGCCGGCGGGCGATGCCACGGCCCTCGTCCAGGCCGAGCCGGCCGACGAGTCGCAGGTCCGCAGCGCCCTCGAGGAGTTCTTCCGCGCCCACCGCGTGTCCACCGAGAGCCTGCACAACGTCAAGGTGCAGCGGGCCGGGGGCACGCTCTCGGTCTCCTTCCACTGCCGCCTGGAGGCCGACACGGCCATCGCCGACGCGCATGAGTTCACCGTTCGGGCGGAAGAGTTTCTCCGCCGCCGGATTCCCGGCCTGGGCCGCGTGGTGATCCACGTCGAGCCGCAGCGCTGAGAACCACGACGGACGACGGGAGACGGACGACGGACGGAAGAAAGTAGGGTGGGTCGAGCCCGAGCGAGCCCCACCATTTTCGACGGACGACCGGAAACGGACGACGGACTGGAGCGCTTCCGTCCGTCGCCCGTCCTCCGTCGTCCGTCGTGTTTCTTCCGCAATTACTTCGCGGCGGCCCAGCGGATGCCGCGGGCCAGAATCTCCGGGTAGGCCGGGTTCCGCCAGGCCTGCGAGTCGTGGCCGAGCTGGAAGTAGAACACCCGGCTGTTGCCGAACTGCTTCACCCAGGCGATCTGCGGATTGTTCTTGGGGTTGTCGGTGCGGAGCAGTACCCGCACGTCCGGCGAGATGTAGCACTTGTTGTACACCTCGTCGTGAATGGTGAAGTCGGCCAGGCCGGCGGTGATGGGGTGCTCCTTGTCGGCCACGGTGACCCGAATCTGCTGGCCGTGCTCCCAGCCCGAGGGACCGTACGACTGGCCGCCGATCTGCTCGGCCTTCTGGCAGAACACGCCGCCCACGATGTCGCGGAACTGGGACCAACCGGGGTGGGCGCCGAGGCTATGGTGCAGCGCCACAAGGCCGATGCCGCGCTCGAGCAGCTCGACGAAGGCCTGTTGCTCTTCGGGCGAGACCCGGCCCACCATGTCGTAACGCACGATCACGTCGAAGTCCTTTTCCAGGCCCGGCTTCAACATGCCGAACGCCTTGGGCAGCAGGGCCTTGGTGTACGTAACGCCGGGCAGGGCGTCGAACATGGCGAACAGCGGGCCTTGCTCGAAGTCGTGACCGCCGTAGGTCAACAGCACGCGGATCTTCTTTTCCGCCGGCGGCTCGGCCCGCCCCACGCCGACGGCGGTCAGTACCACGGCCAGCGCCAAGCATGCGGCAACACAGGATTTCATGGTCGATTTCATCATGCGACTCCTCGGGGTTTCCAGGTAAATCTAGCGGTCGTCGAGGCCCATTATGGATTCCCGGCACTGCCGGCGTCAAGTCAGCCGGGAGGCCGGGAAAATCGTAGGGTGGGTCGAGCGTCAGCGAGCCCCACCATTTTCGACGG
>JBEKTY010000140.1:0-21864 GCA_049515555.1 Thermoguttaceae bacterium | reverse complement strand
CTCGGTGGGCTTGTCTTTCATGCGATACGAGTCTCCTCGAATGACGATCGCCTCCCCGTGATGCATCAGCCGATCGATCATGGCGGTGGCCAAGGTGTTGTCCACGTCGAAGATCGTGCCCCAGTCCCGGAAGGCTCGGTTGCGCGGACTGCCCTGGAAGAATTCCAGGGCGTGAACCAACGCCCGGTAGAACTCCGCTTTGCGTTGACAGAGACTGAACTCGATATAGCACAGCCGACTGTAGCAGAGCACGGCCACGAAGACCGAAACCCGACGCGGCGTCTGACCGACCGTCACCCGCCCACAGTCGCCCCAGTCCACCGGCAGCGCCTCACCCGGCTCGTAGAGCACCTCCTGATACACCCGTCCCCGCACGGGCCGGGCTTGATGCAGGTAACGCCGCACGGGGTAGACGCTGCCACGGTACCCCTTTTCTCCGCGGGCGATCTCAGCAGCCCAAGAATCAACGGGCTCGCAATGGCAAGCGCGCTGCAGTGGAGGACGACGACCTCGCAGGGGACCCGTTCCCAGCGCTCCAGGGCGTAGCGAACCACAGGGATGTGGCGGGCGTGGGCGCGGGCGGGGCACGCGATGGCGAGCGGCGTCAGGATAAGCGGCAGCCAGCGGCCAAGACGCATGAGCAGACCCGCCGGGTTACTGGCCCACACACACGACGGAACCATCGCAGAGCGACACCAACACGCGGCCGTTCCGGTCCAGCGCCAGGCGATTCATGGCAGGTTGTTCCGGCAAATCAACGGTCCACGCTTTTTTGCCGTTGGCGCGAAGATAACCACCGAGTTTGTAACTCTTGCCGTCCGTGTAGGCAACAACAGCTTGGTCCTTGGCCAAGGCAAACGAGACCGGCTCCCTGGGTCGATTCTCTATTGGCCTGCTCGACTTAAAATCTTCCGTGGACCACTGTTTGATTTGCGCCCATAGGTCAGGCACTTCCTTTTTTTTCACTTCCTTTTTTTCCTTGAGGGCAGCTTGTGATGCCGTGTGCTCCGTCACCCACGCCGTGAATTTCGCCCGTGGCACCAGAGACACGACAGCGTCTGGAGGTGGCCAAATGGGTTTGAGTTTCCGTGGCAGCAAGATGTGATCGGCATCCCAGACGGGAAGCGATATGCCAGATTCAGTTAAATTGATTCCTGTCATCTTATCTTCATTGCCCGACAGGGTGGATATGGAAATCTCGCTACATCCCGCAGGCTCAAAAAGCGTATCTTCTGTTTCACTGATGCGCCGGCCACCCTGCAGAACCCACTTGTCGAACACCCCGACCTCGCCTCCGTATTTAACGCCAAATTCTTTGTTATCGCCGTTCTTCAGATCAAGGCAACCCGTGGTCAGCCACAATTCATTCGCTCCCAGTGCGACGCTGCCGAGACAACTAAGCCCAGCCCACTCCTGATCCCACTTGTTGAAGAGAAACATTTTGCCGAAGCGACCATCCATATTGCCAGTGCTAATGCCGCCAGCCCACGACATATGGGGACCCCACGGGGGCCCTCCGTACATTTTCTCTTGCAGAACAGTTGGGATGGCGCCGACGTCGTCCTTTTCCCAAATCACCTGGCCATTGTGCGGGTTAAACGCGTATGCATGAACGCCGTTTTCCTTCTGGTAACCCGCCAATGTGTAAGCGATATTATCTTGCACCACCACGCCCGGCAACACCGGCCACGTATTGATCAGATGACCATACCAAAACACCCGCCGATCCAAAGGCGCCGCCTGCAACCGCCAGAGGCACTTGCCGGTCCTGGCATCAAGACAATAGACGCAGCCATCGCCACTGCCGGCCAGGAGTCGGCCATGCCAGAGAGTCGGGGGGGTGAACAACATGCTTTTGGTGGCGAACGACCAGACTTCCGCGCCCGTGTCCGCCTTGACGCAACGGATCATGCCATCGTGCAACCCGAACCAGACCAAACCCTCCACCGCCACGGGTGCTGTCGCCAGGAAATCGGGTTTGAAGCCACATTCGAACGCATAAGGTTTGGAGTACGGCTCCATACCGCTTGCTTTCGACTGCCAGAGGATTTTCTTGGGCTGCTCACCCACGGTGGCCGCCGAGCCGCCGCTGCGCTGTGGATCATGGCGATAGGTTGGCCAATCCGCCGCGCTGATTTTCAACGGCTGGGGTTCAGCCGTGTCGAACACCGCCAGCCTTTCTTTCCAAGGCGGCGCGGTATGCGGCTTGATATTTCCGGCTGAAACCAGTACACGAAAGCCTTTTAATTCATAATTGCAGTGGCACGAGGAAGGAAGGCTGGCCATCATGCCTTCGGAAACAATGGTACTCATGTCACACGGACCTTTGGCATCCTCGGTGCGGATTATTCGGTTTGATTTCGCATCCGTCACCCGTCCGAAACCAGCGATCAAGTAATTGGGCGTGGAAATAGTCGGGCCGCAACCGGTTCCAATGTAACCAGGGCCGGTGGTTTCACTGCCGGTCATAAGATTTAAAGGCTTCTTGCCGAAAGGGTAAAGCAAGATGTCGCCACAGACGCAGTAGGATACAGACAGCGTACTCCAAAGCAAGGCGCCAGTCTGGCGCGACAACACCATCATCTTGCTCCCCACGGACCGCAGAATCAGAATATCCTTATAGGCACTTAATACCGGCAATCCGGTATGGCCTTTGCGGTTTTTCAAGAGAAAAGACACTTTGTATTGGGACTGAAGCTCTGCATCCGAGTTGGTCCAGAGCACCTTGCCGTTTTCCAAATCCCGGCATGTCAAGCCAACGCCTTCCGCCAGGCAATAGAGGCGCTGGTCGCACATGACGATCGACCGTTGATCGATGTCTCCTTTCACCGTGTCACGCCAAAGCACCTTGCCGGTCTCCGTGTCGTAAACCGCCAGCTCACGTCCCATGGGGTTGTCGGAAATGGATTCAAAGCCAGGAGTGCCAAAGACAGGAACCTTAGGGTTATTTTGGAAATAAGAGGGGGAGAAGATGTTGTCCGGATCTCCAGCCATCACGGCCAACCGTTTGCCCACTAGCGCAATCCATTTCACCTGTCCAGCCGACTTCGGGCCCGGAATGCCTCTGCGCTCTGCACCCGTCTCGGCATCCAACTGCAACACGTTATCACGATCTATGAGGAAAAGCGAATCCTCCGTGGCAACGGCACACGAACGCCACGGGATATAGCCACCATCTTTTAGCTTTCTATATTTGTCGTCCCCGCGCAATTCTCGTTGCCAAAGCACAATGCCATTGTTCAGGCGCCGCGCAGTCAATAAAGAGAAATCAAATGTGCCTGGATCTGATCCGACCTGTCGATTGGAATTTATGTAGAAGATGCGACCGTTGCACGAAACCGACGTCGACCCCCAAAAGCCCGCGAGCCGAGGCAAGCCCCACCATTGCGTGAGAAAAGGCGATTGCAAGGCGGTGTCCATGGAGATCTGGCTGCTCTCCGGGCCATGCAAACGATGGGTCCATGCGTCTGAACCGGCCGGCAGACGTGCCCGCAACCAAACCCATACGCCGGAGTCGTCATCCTGCACCTTCGTCAACGGCAGATTTTCAGCCCACGCTTTGAGCTTCCCCTTCGACAAACGAGAACCTGTTGCCCCGGCGCATCCCACCAAGGCCAGGCCGCGCACCGGTGCGATCACGCGCAACCATTCGCTGCGCCTTTCCGGTGTCAGGTCAGCGTCACTCAAGTTGCTGATAACCATGAGGTCTACGAGCCGGCTTGCAAAAGGTAACGAGGCCGCATTGCCTTGCTCCACATAAAACGTCCGACCCAAGACACCGGCCACCGTGGCATCCGCCCGGATACGAGCTACCTGATCTTCTTCCTTTGCCATCACGCACACAATGAACGTAGGACGCTGTGCCAATTCCAGCGCCAGCTCCGCATCTTGTTGTGTGGCCTGCGGAAACGCACACAGTCCGCCGGCAATGCCCGTCTGGCTCGTCAATTCATCGGCGGTCATTCCCCACAGCCACCCGGGCATGACCCAGAGAACGACAATCCAAGGAAGTACCCGAAAACGATTGGTTTGCGTTCCGATTGTCATTGTTCCAATACCTGCGTTTGAAGATCTACCGGGTTTCCGCGCGGCCGATGCCGAACTGGTCGCCCACCCGGACCGGCTTCCCGTCGCGGAAATGAATCTCGATGAACTTCGAGCTGCGGACCGGACTTCCGTTGTCGTCCTTCCAGGTTGCGACGATCTTCTTGGTCTTCGGATCGATCACGTCGCCGCTGTCGGGCCAGGCGAAGCGGCCGTCCAGGCTGAACGTGATCCAGCCGTGCGTCACGGCACTGACGTCGATGGCTTGTTTCCAACGCGGGGGCATCTTCGTGGCGTCGTACACGTGCAGCCGCTTGTTCTCCGCGTTGGCGAGCCAGACCTCCTTTTCGTCGGGCGTGAGGCCGACGCCGTGGCTGTACCCTTTGGCCCCGTCCACCTGCACCCAGTGGAGGATCTTCTGCTCCTTGAGATCGCCGACGTAGAAGCCGACGTGGTGCGAATTGACGAAACAGAGCGTCTCCGCGCTGTTGATCGTAAAGGGAGAGCAGCGGCCGCCCGTGCCGACAGGATTCGGGCCGGGCGTTCCTCCAAACGGGCCGATGCGCTGGATCACCTCGTCGCTTTGCGTATCGACGACAAACAGCGTGCCGTTGGCGACCGGCCCCATGTACATCCGTTTTCCGGTCGGGCTCATGATCGTGTTGTGGCCGGTGCCCACGCCCACCGGAATGTTTTTCAACAGCTTGCCCGTCGCGCCGTCCAGGACTTTCATGCTCTTGGTCGCGCTGGTCCACCAGCCTTCGGGCACATAGAGCTTCTTGCCGTCGGGGGTCACGCAGGGGCGGTCACAACCGCCTTCCTCGGGCTTGTAGACGTTGCTCCACACCACCTTTTCCCGGACGACGTCGAAACACAGGATCGACGTGTTCGAGTGGCTGATATACATGCAGCCGGCCTGGGCGCTGACGCAGGAGCCGCGGGTAGGGCCCATGCCCGGTATGTCGATCCGTTTGACCAGCTTGTGTCCGTCGTCGATGTCATAGACATAGATGCCGGGCTTGTGGCGGGTGCCGCCCGCGAAGTCGGGGACGGTCACATAGAGCAGATGCCGCTCGCCCTGTTCCGCGGCCTGCCCGCCGGGGGCAAACAGCGTTCCGACAACCACCAAACCAAACAGCCAGGTGCAAATTCTACTGCGACACATGGGTTTCACCTCATTTAGACAGAATGTGTTGGGTTCAAAGCGACTCCAGGTATTCGACGAGCGCACTGAGTTCCGCGGCCGACAAGTGCGACGTCTTGCCATGCCGGTCGTGCGGATTGAATTTGGTGACGACTTCGCGGAGCGACCGGACCTTGCCGTGGTGTAAATACGGGGCGGTGCGCCACGCTTCCAGCAGGCTCGGCGTGTAGAACTGGTTCTCCTCCGGCCAGTCGGTCTCGGCATGCGTGCCGACGTCGTGCAGCGTGGAATCGGTCAAGAGCGGGCCGCGATGGCAGCGGGCACAGCCAGTCTGCGGGTCTTGGAAAACGGCCTGGCCCTGGCGGGCCTGCGGCGAGAGCTGGCCATCGACCAGCCGCGGGCTGGGCTCCGGCCGCAAGGTCCGCAGATAGGCCGCGACCGCGCGGAGGTCCGCGGCCGGCGCCGCGCGGAACAGGATGTGCTCGAAGCCGGCGGCCACGGCCGACTCCATGTCCGGCCGCACGCCACGCCACATCGCCGGCCGCAGGCGGTGCGAAACGACCAGCGAGCGGGTATTTTTGGGGTTTCCCGCGCCGTCGTTCATCAGGTCCCAGTTCAGACCGTCAACGCGAGCGTCGGGATGGCAGGTTGCACAACTGAGCCATTGCTGGCGGCAATAGGTGGCGTCGTGAAAGATGCTCTCGCCCCGCCGCGCGTCGGCCTCGCTCCCGCGCTCTTCAACGTCGTCGAGGTGCGTGACTTTGCCGACCGAAAGTGTCTTCGCGTCGATCCACACGACCGTACCTGCAAAATACATCGCCACTGCCAATTGGCGGCCGTCGGGACTCAGGGCCAGCCCACGCGGCCCCTTGCCGGGCAGATCGATGCGCCGCACGATGCCAGGCAGGTAGAGCCCCATGCCGTAGGCGGCAGGTCGGTCGCCGACGACGAGCTCCACAGCGGTCGGATCGTCCGCCGCCGTCACCCGCTGACCGGTGACGAACCGCGAGGTGGGCCCTTCCGTGCCGTCCGATCTCTGCTCGGGTGGAGCGGCGATTTGGGCGACCTCCGGCAACAGGGGCGGGAGCAGGCGGTGCAACTTTTCCAGATCGACGCGGGCGACCTGTTGCGCGCCCGCCAGTGCGATCCACGCCGTGGCGCCGTCGCGCGACAGGGCCAGCCCCCAGGGATCGGCCGCTCCGTGCTCCGGCTGGTCCAGGAGCACCGTGGCGTATCGTTTCTTCGTCGCCAGGTCGATCACACTCAGGGCGTTGGCGCTGATCCAGCCGTATTCAATCTGCGTCGTGGGGATGGCCGTATGGCCCAGGGTGTGAACCATGTAGGCCCAGTGGCCGTCGGGTGAGATCGCCACGCCATGCACGTTGGTGCTGTTAGGCGGCAGCGGAACATCGGCCAGCGGAACCAGCGCGTCGAGGTCCAACAGGCCGACCACCGCACTCACCGAAGGCTGCGACGCATCGCCTGCGGGAAGGCGGTTCCCCACAACGGCCAACTTCTCATCGGGCGAAACGGCCAGGAAGTACGGCATCCGCGCAACCGGCAACCGCGCTATCGGCCGGCCCGCGGGGCACTGGACAATGGACACCGAATTGGACGCGTAGTCGGCCGCCAACAACCAGCCGCGTTTGGCGGCTGTCGCGGCGCCGACCGGCCAGCCACCACCCGGCAGCGTCCGCCGAAGGTTGCCGGAACTGTCCAACTCGGCGATGTGGTTGGCCCGGTAGAGCGTCACGTACGCGGTCGAACCGTCGGGCGACCAGGCCACGCCGGCCGGCTGGCCGGAAACCTCCGTCTGGCCGATCAGCTTGCCGGTCTGCGCGTCCAGCCGCACCAGCAAGCTGGCCGTGTGATCGGCAACGGCCAGAATCCGCCCGTCGGGCGAAAACGCCATCGCCAAGGGCGAGTGATACGCGGGGCGTGCCGGAACCTCATCGGCCGCACAAACGGTTGCTCCCGGTCGCGGAAACTCGGGTGCCATCCCCGCTGAGACAATCCCCAGGGCAATTACCAAGCAAGCCCGCATGCGCGCACCCGACCGGCAGATCCCATGGGTTTCTTCGGCCCGGGTCGCGAAACTGGGAGAACCGTTCGACCGATTGCTTTTGCGGGCCATGCAGCGCCTCGTCGAGGTTAACACGCAAACACGGCAGGTAGCCTTTCACAGTATGTTGGGCCTTATTTCTCCAGTCAAGCACAACCAGACCCGCGATGCCCGCGGACGTCGTGCTTTGCATGGCCGCAGGTCGTGTCCCAGCTCAACGGCGAGCGCAAGGCGGGCGTCGTAGTAGATGCGCGGCCGGTTGGCGAACCCGTCTGGCGGCCATAATGTTCTCTTGCGGCGACTGGAACTACTTTACTATGACGTAAACATGCACATCGAGCGGCTTGAAGTCGTCGCTGAAGGAGCCATCCTTGAGGTCGATCCTGCGGCTTTCCTTGAAGAGCGCGGCCGTGGCCCCCGGGGCCGAGTCGAGCTTGAAGGTCGGTCGGGCCGCCTCGCGCGTCACGTTCACGGCGATGACGTAGCTCTTGCCTTCGTAATCCTTGCGGATGGCCTGAATGGCCCGGCCCTCGGCGGCCTGGTCCTTGGTCTCGTCGCCGCTCACGACCAGAGTCTTCCGGGTGTCGCCCAGGACGATCGGGCCGGCCAACTCGGTCAGCTCGGCGTTGGTCCGCTTCAGTTCGGCCTGGATCTCTTCGGTCAGGTGGTTCCACTGGAAGTTCTTGCCCCGGCCGAAGGCAATGGTGAAATAGCCGATGCCCTTGGCCCCGTTGGCCACCGCGCTCCAGACCTCGGCCCGCATCTCCTGACCCGTTGAGCCGCGGGTCCGCGGCGAGGTCCAAGACAACTGCTGGTCGGAGGCCTCGACAATAGTCCAGACCGGCTCGCCCGGCCGGCTCAGGCTGACCAGCTTGCGGGTCGCCAGGCCGACGTGCGGCAAATTGCCCGGCGCGTCCCAGCCGGTGACCGGGTAGAGATCAAATGAGGTAATATCCGTATATTTCGACCAGTCGTCATAATAGTGCCGGGCCAGCTTGTTGCTGTAAGGCGGGAAAAAGCCGGCGCCCAGGATGTTCCAGGCCAGGGCCTGCGGATCGGCGGCCTTGAGCTTCTCGTAAGCGGCCTTTTCGACCTCCGGCGGGCTAATGGGCGTCGGCTCGATCACGACCGTCTTCGGCGGCGCGTTGGCCGTGGTCAGGCAGAAGGCGTCGACCGCCCAGATCACGTCCTTGGCCGGTTCCGCGTCTGCCGAGCCGACCGTGCGGCCCGGAACGACCGACACCGTCAGGGTGTGCTTGTCGGCTTTCAACTCGACCTGGCCGTACTTGCACCAGTAGACGCCGCGGCCCGCGCCGAGGTCGGCCCTGCCCTCGCTGACGGACCGGAGGCTGCGCGGCGTGTCCTGGGCCGGCGACTGGTCGATCTGCCAGCGGGTCGGGTTGGCCCAATTCTTGGCGAACTCGCGGACCCAGAGGTTGTACTGGCCGTCCTTGGCGGCCTCAAACTCGTAGACCGCCTGGCCCGAGGGGTCCGTCCCCAAGGCCGTCAGCCAATGCCCGCCGGAGAGCTGATTGGATTCCAGGTTGAGCCAGGGCGTGGCCGGCTTGATCGTATTAGTCTTCGGCTTTTCGCCCTCGATCCAAATGGCCGTCGGATCGGCCGAGAGGTCCGCCTTGTAGGCCCCCGGGACGGCCGAGTTCGGCTCGTGTTCGACGGTCCAGGCCAGGGCAGCCGGGTGACCTTTGACCTCGGCCGAGAACGCCGTGGCTGGCGGCAGGCCCAAGAGGCCGAGCGACTGCAACTTGTCCAGGTCGCCCTTGATGGTCTCCTCCTTCTGCATCGAAAGGTGGATGGTGTTCATGCCCAGGCCCTTCTGCATTTCATAAAGGCTGGCCGGCTGGTCCCAGACAAAGATCGGCAGGAACGGTTTGCCGTTCAGCAGCACCGCTCCATTGCGGGCCAGCCTGACCCGCGGCTCGGCGGCCGCAGCCGTGACCGCGAGGGCCGACAGGACGACGGCCGACAGGGTCGCCACGACCGACAATCGCTGCATCATAATCGGTCTCCTTGCAAAGGGTTGGTTACAATCCGAAGAGTAATGAACGGCCGTGCCAAAGTCAAACAAGAACGGGGGCCGGTCGTTCGGAAAATTGGCTTAAGGATAGGAAATTTCGGCATGGTTCAAGTTCGCCCCCTTTCGGGTGACAACTGCGGACCGCGGGCGTCGCCCGGGAGGGGTTAGTGGATGGGGATGCCCACAGGGCAGGGTCAATTGCGGGAGAACCGCCGGTAGCCGAGCATCTCTAGCCAGTGGGGATGGGATCTGCCGGTCAGGAGCTGCGCAGGGCTCTTGCCGACCCGTTCCGGCCGCTCGCTCCGCAGGAAGCGGCGGTGGTTGAGGAAGAACTGCAGCAAGGCCAGATAGTCCGGTCCCAAATGGCGGCGGAGGAAGAAGTAGTTGCGCAGCCGGCTGTTGAGGTTCTCGATGACGGAACTGGCGCGGACCGTTTGGCGGGCCAGTTCAGCGACGGCTGCGCCGAGGAGAAAGAACTGGCTACCAAGTTCGCTCCGCAGCGCGTGCTCGCGAGGCCAGCGGGCAGGATCGTCCGCTTCGAGAACCTCGATGTCGAACATGGCGCGGACCGTCTCGACAGACCTCTGAAACTCCGCGGCCAGGGCGGCCAAGTGCCGGTCAAGTTGGACGGCGAAGGCCCGCAGATCGTGGCGCTGATTGGTCAACGCGCGCACCACGGGGCCGATGCGGTGCGGGCAGAGTGGCTCGCGGGCGCGTAGTTCAGCGACGATGAATTCGAACAGTTCGCGGCGCGTGGTGTGATCGGGCCCGGCCAACGCCAACACGTCCTCACGCAACCACTGGAGCAATCTGGCCACGTCGCTGGCCAGAGCAACGCTCTTGGCTTCCTGCCGCTGTGCGTGGCCGAGTTTCACTGCGGCGCTTTGTGCGCGTTGCCCCCGACGCCGCAGTCGGGTCTTCTTCCGCATCTGATCTGCGGTGACACCAATGGCCGAGTAAGCCCGGTTTTCCAGGAACGTGGCCAACGCTTGCACGTCTTTGAGGGCGTGAAACACGTCGCCTCGGCAGGGGATAGCGTAATCTGGATAAGAACCGTCAGATCAAGTAGTGGCTACTACAAATGACCCGTACCCTTCCTCGGACACCCCGTCAAACGACCGTGTCGCGAAGCAAAATGGTGCCCGATCCCAAGTATTGCCTGCGGCGGTCACCCCCACCTCCGCAGGCAAGCCAGTCGCGAAACGCTTCGGATGCGATGCGGCCAACCGTCTGACTTGGAATGATTAGTGGCGTCGGCCGGCCCGACTTCCGCGGCCCCGAGGTTGGCATGACATGTTGAAGACATCGCTGTGCATTAGGGCGAGGTGGCTAGTGCTGGCCCCACCGAAAGTGGATTTGGTCTTCTTTCCCGAGAACCTCGGTTTTCACGGCTTTTCGGCGCTTTGATTGACGAGACGGCAATCTCGGAGTGGCGGGGTGCGGAAATTGCCCTTCTAGCAAGACGCAATCAGCAGTTGCAGAAAACGAAGGGTTCTTGCGACAGACTCTGTGCCTCTACGGATGGAATGCTGGAATCCTGAACGGGGCATCGGCTCGTTTGCTGGAAAGTGACGCGCTACCTTGCTAATATGGGGGCGGTATTGCTGCTCGGAGCGTATCCGAGCGGAGTCCAAATGGGAATATCGGATGAAAGGAACATCCCTTGAATCGAAGACAACTCGTGATAGGTCTCGCGTGTTTGTCGCTGCTGTCGTGGCAATTTTCCTTTCCACTCCCCGAAATTGGTTGATGATGCCCTTCACGAACAATCCAAGCAATCGACTCGTTCTGCCATGGGTGCTTGCGCCTTGTCTTTTCGTGATTTCGAGTGCGGCGATTTGCGCGGAGACCGTGCGCGAGACTCAGCCCGCCGAAATCACCAACTCGATCGGCATGAAACTCAAGCTGATACCAGCCGGCGAGTTCATGATGGGCGGCGTTGAGGCGGCGGAAGAGGTGGTCAAGACATTCCCGGAGTACCACCGGCAGCTGGAGGAGTTCAAGGATGAATATCCCCGACATCGCGTGCGGATTACGAAACCATTTCTCCTCGGCGCGCATAAGGTGACGGTGGGCCAGTTTCGCAAATTCACCGAGGCGAGCAGCTACAAGACCGAAGCCGAACGAGACGGCACCGGCGGCTGGGGCTACAACCCGGAGATTGGCACGTGCGAAGGGCGGCGACCCCAGTTCAATTGGCACAACCCCGGCTTCCCGCAGACCGACGACCATCCGGTACTCAACGTCACCTGGAACGACGCCGTCGCCTTCTGCCAGTGGCTCAGCCGTCAGGAGGGCAAGACGTACCGCCTGCCGACCGAAGCCGAGTGGGAGTATGCCTGTCGCGCCGGCACCGACACGCGCTACAATTTCGGCGACGATCCGACCGGGCTGGCCAAAGCAGCCAAGACGACGCATTCAGGGGGCAGGGCCTGTTTTCCGGCCGTCCAGAATCTGAAGATCCCCAAGGACGCGAGCAACCCGTTCACCGCGCCGGTGGGTAGTTTCCGGCCGAACCGCTGGGGCCTTTACGACATGCACGGGAACGCGTGGGAGTGGTGCGCCGATTGGTATGGCGAGGATTACTACTCGAAGTCGCCCGTGGACGATCCGAAGGGGCCAGCGACGGGCATCCGTCGCGTGCGGCGAGGCGGCGCCTGGAATACTTTTCCGATCTGGGCTCGCGCCTCGTTCCGCAACTGGAATACGCCGGTAAGTCGATGCGTGAATCTCGGGTTCAGAACGGCGAGAGACGAGTGATTAGTGGCGGGTACTTCTTCGGTGCGGCCGGCCTCTGAATCAAGTGCGGTAACCAAGGCCATTCGCGCTTGCAAGCGAGAGCAACGTTCGGTCCCGGAGTCGCTTGCCTAACGACCTTCCAATCGTATAATACGCGAACATCCGAGTCGACGCATTGGTAAAGGTTGAGGCACCCTCATTGGAAACCGAACGCAAACCACTGGCCGAATTCACCGTCAAGGCCGTCGTTACGGGCCTCGTGCTGGGCGTGGTTTTTGGCGCCGCGAATGCATACTTGGGCCTGCGCGTGGGTATGACGGTCTCGGCCTCGATTCCGGCGGCCGTGATGACGGTGGCCGTCTTCGCAGCGCTAGGGCGGAAGACGACGATTCTGGAGGCCAATCTCTCGCAGACTATCGCCTCGGCCTCCACGGCCCTGGTCACCGGTTCGATCTTTACCTTGCCGGCATTGTTTCTCTGGGGAGTTGCTCCGCCATACCTGCAAATCGTTGCATTGTGCTTCCTCGGCGGCCTGCTCGGCCTGGCAGCGATGATTCCTCTCCGCCGGTTGCTGATCGTCGAGTCGCGCGATGAACTTCCCTATCCCGAAGGCACCGCATGCGCCGAAGTTCTCTTTGCAACCACCAAAGGCGTCGCCGGAAGCAGCTGGATCTTCGCCGGCATCGCCGTCGGGGCCACAGTAAAGCTGGTCATCAGCCTCTTCTTCCTCGTTCCGGGCAAGCTGGTTGTGCCATTAGAGTTCCTCCCCCGTGCCGAACTTGCCATGGAGCTTGCCCCGGCGCTGATCGGAGTAGGCTTTATCCTCGGCTACAGGCAGTCCGCGGTCTGCGTGGCGGGCTCACTGCTCTCGTCGCTGGCTCTCATCCCGCTGATCGCCTGGATGGGCAATGGGTTGAGCAGCCCGTTGACGCCTGAAGCGGGCAAGCTGATTGCCGATATGTCCGCCGATGAAATCTGGTCCAAGTACGTTCGTTATCTTGGCGCGGGAGCAGTGGCCACGGCCGGGATTCTCACCGTGCTCCGCGGGCTGCCAACGATGGCTTCGGCCTTTGCAGCGGTGGTCCGAGGGATGCGATCCAAGTCATCCGCCAACCGGGGCAATGCCTCACCGCGCACCGACCGCGACCTGTCCGGCGCGTTTGTCTTTGGCGCTATTGCCGTTGTGATCCTCGTGCCGGCGCTGATACCGGGCATCCTAGGTGGCAACGTGGGAATGGGACCGCGGCTCGTCTGCTCGGCAGGCATCGCACTGTTCGGAATCATGTTCGTAACCGTGGCCGCTCGGATCGTGGGCATCGTTGGTGTCTCCTCACAACCGACCTCCGGCATCACGCTGGTTACCTTGCTGGGAACCGCGGCCCTGTTCGCGGCTGCGGGCTGGACCGATCTTGGGGCTCAGGCCGCCGTGCTCACGGTCGGCACCGTCGTGGCCATTGCAGCCTCGAAGGCCGGCGACATTTCCCAGGACCTCAAGACCGGCTATCTCGTTGGCGCCACGCCTGCGAAACAACAGTTCGGACAATTGCTCGGCGCGGCATCCGCATGTTGGGCCATCGCCGCCACCCTGACGCTTTTGGCCAAGGCTTATGGGTTTGGATCGCCCGAGATGCCTGCTCCGCAGGCCACGCTCATGAAAACGATCATTGAAGGGGTGCTCTCCGGAAACCTGCCGTGGCGGCTGGTTTTCAGCGGGGGCGGGGTCGCCTTGTGCGGCATCCTCAGCGGGGCCAACGGCCTGGCCTTTGCCATCGGCGTCTACTTGCCGCTGGCCACGATGGCCCCGCTGTATGTCGGCGGCTGCGTCCGGGCACTGGTCGAACGCTCACGCCATGGCAGGCCGGTCAGCGAAGGCGACTCGGGCGTGCTGGCCGCGTCGGGGCTTGTGGCCGGCGAAGGTTTGGCCGGCGTGTTGGTCGCCGCACTCGTGGCCGGGGGCCTAGCCCCGCAAGATCGCGCGCCGCTCTGCTCGGGCGCTACGGGACAACTGCTCATCGTCATCGCCACATCACTTATCGGTCTATTTCTCTGGCGTTCCTGCCGCACTCGTTAAATGAACACTTCGAACACATCCTCGCCACCGCTCGATAAGGCCGACGACTGTATCCTCGCAGTACATGGCGGGGCCGGGGTGATTTCCCCGGAAATGATGGATTCCAGCCGTCATGCAGTGTATTGCGAAGCCCTCGAAGCCGCATTGCAGGCCGGATATGCCGTGCTGAAGAGAGACGGTGCGAGCAACCTGGACGCGGTGGTCGCCGCCGTCTGCTCGCTGGAGGACTCGCCGCTATTCAACGCCGGCAAAGGGGCCGCGTTCGCCCGCGACGGCCGAATTGAACTCGACGCCGCCGTGATGGACGGCGCTACCCGCAAAGCCGGGGCCGTGGCCGGCGTGACAACCGTCAAGAACCCCATCATCGCGGCGCGTTTGGTGATGGACCGCTCGAAGCATGTGCTCATCATCGGTCAGGCTGCCGATGATTTCGCCCGCCGGCACGGCGCGGAAACTGTCGTGCCGGACTACTTCCGCACCGAGTCGCGCTGGCAGTTGCTCCAGGAGGAACTCCGCAAACATGCCGGGACCCCGGACGAGCATGCCGAGTCGCGCTTCGGCACGGTCGGCTCTGTAGCCCTGGACGCTCGCGGCAACCTGGCGGTCGGCACCTCGACCGGCGGCATGACCGGCAAGTTGCCCGGCCGGCTGGGCGATTCGCCGATCATTGGTGGTGGTACGTTCGCTGACAACGCCAGTTGTGCTGTCTCCGCCACCGGCGACGGCGAGTATTTTATTCGCGCCGTGGCCGCTCACGACACCGCCGCACTTGTTGAGTACAAGGAATTGACGGTTGCCCAGGCGAGCCGCATCGTCATTCACGACAAAATCAGACATGCCGGCGGAGAAGGCGGAGTGATTGTGCTCGATCGGCACGGCAACCTCGCCATGACCTACAGCAGTGAGGGTATGTACCGTGGATATGTGACGAGTAGCGGCAAGATGCGAGTTATGATTTACGCCGATTACCTCTAGCCCGTGCCGGCATTTACAATGTTGTGCGATTGCCCCACTTCCTCAACCGTTTTCTGAGAATCCCGACTAAGGACCGATTTATCGGAACGACCTCGGCCCAGCTTGCCTGCGGCGGTCACCCCCACCTCCGCGCGCAAAGTGTTTAGCGATAATCACATCTCGCCCGTGGCTACGAGGCGTCGGCAAATCGCCTCCGGCAGCAAGGGCACTCGCTTTCGTACCCTTTAGCGATTGCCGAGAATGCAGTCGGTTGCGGAATGGTCATAATCGCCCGGAACGCCAACGGAGCGCGATGCGCGTAGTAGCGATAGGTGATACCGCCGACCGAATGACCGAGGATCTCGATTGACGACTCGGGCATGTGCTCGTCGTAGTACGTCGCACAGGTCTTGCGAAGGTCCTTGAGTTCCCAGGGCTCGTCCTCTCCGGTCTCGACGTTCAGCTTGAACTTGATGCCAGCGAGGTTGCAGAGTTCCTGGAAGCGAACATTGGGGCGAGATCCCCCGCCGAAGAAGATGGGCTCGTCCGGGACCGGATTCTCGGGCATGATGCTCTTGACGTGAGCGTGAACGACACGATTCATCGGCCGGTAGAAGGTTCTTCCCGTTTTCACCCGGCGATAGAAGAGCCACCCACAGGGCGACTGTTCTTTGACCTCCCGGTCTGGCGATTGGCGACTCCAAGACACGTGCCGCCAGAAAATCGGCTCGTGGAACGGCTCCGATTTCCATACCGTTCCGGTATCAACGCCGTAGTTGAAGAAAAGGACAATCGCACTCCGCCAGTACCGCCCAATCGGCATCGGACGGTCCCAGCCTCGTGGGCGTTTCATCTCGTGGGTCGCAAAGTAAAGGGCATTGAGCTCCGCCTTGGTCAGATAGTGTCGGCCTGCCACGTCGCGTTGTGGCCTGGATTTCGGGAAACGAGGTGGCGATTCGATGAGGTCCTGTTCCCACGCCCAAGAAATAATGGCACGCAAGTGGTCGCGGGCCTTGTTCGCGGTTCGACCGGGATTTGTTCCCTCGTCAGCGACCGCACGCTCGTGGACCCAATCCAAAAAATCGCGAATCTCTTTTCGACCAAGGTTCTCGATCTCGGCTCCGCCGCCCCATTCCTCCCACTTCCTGAGAGTCGTTTGGTACTCGTCCCGAGTGCCGCGTGCCGGGCTCCGGGAACCAAGGTATTTCGCTACGGCAGTCTTGAGGGTCGTCGGCATTGACTAACTCCAGCGCCATCGGCATTTGCGTCATTGCCAGATCCTCTCGGCCGGCGGCGTCGCTACGCTTCGTGCAAGGCATCGCGTCCGGTCCGTGGAGCGAAATGGAAAGAAACTCGGACGCGTGCCGATTGGCATCACGATCCAGATCGAGGATAGTTCGCCGGGGCTGCGCACGCCACGTTGCGGTTTACGGCGTCTGGCGACGCGGATTTCCTTGAGTGTTGCGAAAACCAAAGTGTCCATTCAAGGTCTGGCCCAAAGAATAGTGCTGAAAATCCAACTTATTCCAGGGCGCAGCTTGGGGCGTCTCTGAGTTCCTGTTGTGGTGGGGCTTGACGTGTCGCGGCTTGTTGACAAAAATGCTTTTTGCTGTGGGCCGTGTTATGCCGCCGGAACCGCCACGGTAACAATATTATGAAGGCGGGGGTCCGTCGGCAGAATCAGAATGTTCGGCCAGCGAGAGTCTGGACATGAACGTGTTAATGGCGCCGGCGCTCGTCTCGCTCGTGGCCACCGGCTTCCTCGTGTTGGGCGTTGGCGCGGGGATGGTGTTGCAACTGAGCCAGCACTTGGCCCCGGCCGGGAAGTCGCTTCTGTGGTATTCCTCCACCTCACTTTTCCTGGCGATCATTTTCGCCTGGGTAGGCCCTTTTACGCTGGCAGCAGTTCTTGGACTGGCTCTCGGCGAGCGGGGCTATCTCTTCGGTCTATGGGCAAGTGGCCCGGTTGGACTGCTCGTTGGGCTCGTGTGGGCCCGGCGGAACTCTGGGGGACAGCATATCCTACGAGGGAAGCCTGTCAGTTGGTGGATTGCAGGTGGTATGGCCTTTGTTCTTATCGGGCTCGGGCTTTGGGCTACGTGGCAGTGCGCAATGGATTCAATCCGACCGGATCGTCGCATCGGCTTTTGGTTATGGCTTGCAAGCACCGTGGGGTTGAAGTAAGCACCCTGCAAAGACCGAACCAGACGCTGCACGAGACCGGGCCGGCATTCTGGTCTTTCGGGGTATGCTGTCTTTCCGGCTGGCCCGGCTGGTGAGCTATGTCGTTCGCTGCGCGCGTCGGTCGCCCCTACCGGAGCGCGCAGCGGCATCACGCTTGCGCGCGGAGGTCACTCCCACCTCCGACGCATCGAAGGTCCTTTCCAGCCTGCGTCGGCGTGCCCACCGACGCGCCCACTGCTTGCTGTAGAAGTACGGCCGATCTGACCCCGATGTCGCATCGGTCTTCTCAGAAATGCAGGGTTCCGACACGGTTCGATCAAACGAACGCGTATTGGGACCGACCCCTACTGTCACGATGCGGGGAAGGCTACAATTAACAAGTCCGTCCAATTTTGTGGTTCGGAGTTTGATTTTCCCCCGGCTGCGATCCGAAAATCGGGAACTTGCTGCGGATTGTCGAGGCGTGGCGGCGGCTCATTGCCCCGCGGTTTCAGTGGAGGACCAATGATGAGACGTGCGAAGAAGTGTTTGCGGTTTTGGGGATTGGCCGGCATTGCTACGCTGGCCATCGCCGCCGGTTGCGTAGAGCAAGAGATTATCGATCCGGAGGTGGCCAGAAAGGACCCGGATTTCGCCGTCGAGGGCGAGTACCTCGGCACCGGCACGATCTTCACCGAGGACAACGAACTCAAAAGGAACAGCGCACCCATTGGCGCGCAGGTTGTGGCGCTGGGGGACGGGAAGTTCGATGTCTACTTGCTCAGAGGCGGACTTCCGGGTCAGGGCTGGCAGAATCCCGGCTGGCGGGTCCGCATCGAAGGCCAGCGGCACGGGGACGTCGTGGAGTTGAAAGGCCAGTTCCTTCGCGGGCACTGGATCTACATGCAGCCCGGAGGAAAACCCGACGTGACGGACGTCGGCCAGGCCCGTGGCCGCATCGCCAACGGCAAAATGACCCTCTCGGACGCCAACGACGGCGGCACGGCCGAACTGAAACGTGTCGAACGCCGCAGCCCGACCCTCGGTGCCAAGCCGCCGGCCGGGGCCAAGGTCCTTTTCGACGGCACCACCGCGGATAAGTTCGACCGCGGCGAAATGACCCATTGGAAAACCCTGATGTCCGGACCAGCCACCAAGGACAAATTCAACAGCTACTCTTTGCATCTGGAGTTCTGCTTGTCGTGGATGCCCAAGGCCCGCGGGCAAGGCCGGTCCAACAGCGGCGTCTATCCGCACGACTGTTACGAGATCCAGGTCCTGGACTCGTTTGGCCTTGAGGGGCGCGACAACGAGTGCGGCGCGTTGTACGGGCTGAAGGCGCCGGACATGAACATGTGTTTTCCACCCATGGCCTGGCAGACCTATGACGTCGAATTTACCGCGCCGAAATACGATGCCTCGGGAAAGAAGACCGCCAACGCGCAGATGACCGTCCGGCACAATGGGGTCGTAATCCACAACCATTTCGACGTTCCGCGCGGCACGCCCGGCCGGCAGCGCGAAGGACCGGGCCCGCGCGCGCTTTACCTTCAGGGGCACGGCAACAAAGTTCAGTTCCGCAACATTTGGCTGGTCGAGAAGTAGGGCAATTGTCCCAATAGTTGCGCTTCGTGGTGTAGGACAATTCGTCCGCCATTTCAAACGCGGGCCCGCGCGATGATTCGGGCCGGATATCGTCGGCGTGCAGATCAGTCTTGGCGAAGACCAGCGTCTTCGGCACTTCGGTCCGGTCGGGAAATATCTCCGTGAAGAGCCGTTCCTTGAAGGTGCGAATGACCAGGCGGATCTGGTCCATCGCCACGACATCGCGGTCGAGATCGTTGGCGTCGTAAGTCAGATCCGCGTCAAGTTCCTTGTACTTCTTCTTGCGGGTGCGTCGGTCGCGATGAGGCACGAAAAGCCCCGGTTCCTTGACGAGCGTGGCACCGCCCTTGGTGATCTGCGTTTCGATGCGATAAACGTCGTAGCCGACGTTGACCCCATCGACATGCGGATCGAGCAGGTTGGTGAACTGCGTGACCGTGCCGGTTGATTCGTAGGCAAACGGCAGCGGCAGATGGAAATGCGGCAGCCCGGCCGGCAGGCCGGCGGAGTATTTGGCCGACTGCGGTTCGACGCCGGTGAGCGTATGGCCTTCGGGCTTGGCTTCGATGGTGCCGATGGCCTTGGCATCGGCGTAGAGCAGATAGGCGGCAAAGCCGGTGTCCAAAGGGAACTCCCGCACAGCCATGCCGCGGCCAGCGGAGATATCCATTCGTCGGCGGATTGCACAGCCCAGCCGGTCGCCTGAAGCTGTTCGTCGATACGCTCGCGAGCTTTCTGTTCGGGCGTCATGGTTTACGTGCCGCCGGCGTGCGAATCCGTCTATCGGGTGCCCGGGACGCAGAATTGAGGCTGGGACAGGCGGATGAATGACAGTCTACTTCGGATGGGTAGGATTCGCAATTACCCCATTTGGCAGGATATGACCCCTTCTGTAGCGAATCCGGCCGCATTGATAATTGGGCGAATCTTGGCAGAGATTAAGGATACCAGAGGGGTTGGTCAGATCACGGCTAACCGATCGCGATTTTTCTCGAATGTCCGGCAACGGGCATTGGCTGCCGCGATCGGCCAAAAGCCCAGATCCTCGCCCGGCTATTCCGAAGCAGCCGCGAGACTTTCTTCTTGTGATGAACTTCACATTCCCTGGATGCCCTACCTGGCGTCGAAGTTCGGCCCGAACCGCTCATCCCTTTCAACCTTGAGTTGCTTGTGGGCACCATCCGGCAGGACTACAATCGGCGTTGTCTGCATCGGTTGGGGCTTTCGATAATGGAAGCTGTTTCACAACCTGAACAAGGGCAGACAGCCGAAAGGACCATACCTATGAAAGCATGGCTTGAACGAATTTGGTCGTGGGTAAAGGCAGGCTTTTCAACAACGGATGAATGGGAGGAGAAGGAAGAACAGGAGTATCCGGAGCAGGAGGACCAAGCAGAGCCGCAAATGAAAAGTCAAGACAGGCCAGGCGAAACAGACGGCTTTCGAGTGGTCGGCCGCTAGGACCCATCCCATGCACGCCAAAGTCTAATTGCCCAAAGCGTTCTCGGTGCGGGACGAACATGAGTTCCTGCCCATCCAGCACTTGATGACTCGGTTGGACCCCAAGCTCCTGGTCAAGCAGGTGGCGACGGGAGTGCATGTCGAGGGCGGTGGCACCGTGCATGGGGGCCTGGTGTACCTGAACGGTGAGCCGCCCAGTAAGAAGAAGGTGGAGGTCGCCTTGCGGGAGGCCGGTTTCGACTTCGCCCACAACGTCCTGACGCAGATGACGGACGTGCGGACGGATCATGCGGGCGACGAGGATCAGGTGGTCAACGAGATCGAGGTTGTTTGGTAGCTGACGAGCCAAGACGCCAAGGTGTCGGGCAGCCTCGGGCCGAGTGGGCGAGATCACCAAGCACGCTGACCGAAGAAGAAACAGGACGTACAATGTCAAATGAGGATCACGGCAGAAAACCGAACGGGGATCTTTCGCCCGGCCGAATGCAGCTCATCCTTGACCGCGTTGGTTGGATCGTCCAGCAAAACCAACCATTCAAGGTGATTCCGCCTCGGGAAGTCATGAGCGACCGCAGTATTCTTCGTGGCGACGATGTTCTTGACAGGCTGCGAGGCACGAAATGGCGGCTGAGTCTTGCAGACGGCAGAGAGGAGGAGCTTTCATTCACCGAAATGATGGTCACTGCTTACAACCTGTTCCATTTGCGGGGGCGGCTACAGGAACTACAGAGTCAAGGCAACGGCCCGACCGATGGATTCGATATCTCGTTCAAGGTCGATCCCTCTCAGATCATGACACCCGAGGGAGTGAAGGCGTTGCTGAGCAAGCTGGACCTTGAGGAATGACCGTGGGCCAGCGACTGATCGCTCCAGCGTTGTGCCATTAGGGTTATTGCAAACGCTATTTCATCTTTGCTTCACGGAAGTCAGGTGACCGGGCGAGCGTGAGAAGAACCACCTCCTCGCCGGTTATGGTGCTGATGTCATGGTGCATGGCCACGACCTTGGCGCCGGTAACCTTCTCGACCATCCTTGCCCAATTGAGTAGCGTGGTCACCGGATAGGTGGGTCTGGACTGCCCCGGCTTTCCGCCTTGATTCTGTGGACGCGACGGGCCGCGAGAATATCGCCATCCTACCAATCCGATTCGATCACCGAACTGTGGACCACGTCATTCCCAAGGAGGAGAAATACCCATGTTGCATCGCGTGCTTTTCGTCTTCGCTGCGTGTTGCCGCAAAATCGTCTTGTGGTTCTGGTTCGGCAGTTCTTCTCGCTGACCGCCGCCGCCACGCGAAACCGACAAGGCCGATTGCACCGACACCGAGAAGGACGAAGATGGAGGGTTCGGGGGCAGGGGTTATCAAGACAAAGTTGTCGAAACTTTGTGTGAGAGTAAAATCATGGAGTCCGACCCTCCCGTCCGAAAACAGATCCGTGGTAAACGTGGTCGTTGGGGTCGAACTTCCGCATCAGCAAGGACGAACTGGAAATCCGCCCGATCTGGCATCAGAAAGAAGACCGCGTGTTGGCGCACATCCTGGTCTGCTTCCTGGCCTACGTACTGTGGAAGGCCTTGGCGGGAT
>JBEKTY010000139.1:0-21873 GCA_049515555.1 Thermoguttaceae bacterium | reverse complement strand
AGGTACTCCTCCATCGTCTTGGCATCCAGCTTCCCCGCCGGCTGCGACGGCTCGACGAGGTTGTTAAAATGTAGTGAAGACTTTGGCCCGAAAATGAACGTAAGTCCTTTGCTACCAACAAGTCAACCCGCGCAACAGCGTAACTTGGGCTAAGGCTGTGCCGCGATCCTGGCGATCAGTGTACTTCGAGACGTAATATGGAGCAAGCCATTAGAATGTCGAGAATGGGTCCTTTAATGGGATGTCCCTACAACCATGATACCCGATTCTTCGCACCGTTCGCCGGATGAACCGTTTGGTGCTAGAAGATTCACGTCTGCTCGCGTTGTTCACGTCTGCTGTCGGCGAGGGCTGCGAGAATCTGACTGCCTACCGGAGGACAGCCTGGGACGAAGATGCCCTTGTGGCGGTGGTGCGCGGTGCAATTGCCCACCAGCAGCGTTCCCTCGGGCAGTTCCGTGTGATCTTTGCCGATCGCGACATGAATGGCGCCCTGGGAGGGGAAGTAATCGAAGATGCGATCCTTGTAGCGGGCCAGAAACAGGAGCAGGGTGGATTGGCACGCGCTGCACGAGTTGTGGTCGACGACGGTGACATTGGGAAACTCGATCGTCAGGTTCTCCGGCGGCGCGGCGAAGGGTGAGACTGCGTCGCGCCAATGGTCCGGCGTCACGGCCAGACGGTCGATGTCGATCACACCGTAGCCGCGCTCGGCGCCCAATCGCAGATGGGGGATGTGCTCCGCCGCGGTGCCCATCAATTGGCAGGCCACGGCGTCGGCGGCAAAGGCGTCGGCGCTGACCACCACGGCATCCAGCGGCTTGGGCCGGCCGGCACTGGGCCCGAGACCTTCCATGCCCACGGTGCCGTCGACGATAGCCAGGTGCGGACGCAACACGGACGCCATGTCGGCAATGGCTACGTCCAGTGGCTTGTCCTTACTTCCGGCCAGCGCCGGCAGCATGTGCAGTTCCACCTTGCTCCGCCGCCAGAGGCAGCCCTTCATGTTCTTCACCGCCAGTGTGGCCCCCGTGTGCATATGCCTCTTCATCACGGGAATGGACACGATGAAGTCGAATTCCATCGCTTCTGGACAGACATTGAGCGAGTGGATCACCTGGCCCTCGGGCACGGGCACCTCAACGCAAGGACGCCGGTCCATGTCGATCAGCGGACAGCCGCGATTGCTGGCGACGACCGCCATGCCCGCGGCCGCAAAGGCCTCCTGGACGTTGACGCCCACGACGGGGCTTTCCCCCACGGCCACCTCGGCCCCGGCTTCCCGGAAGGCGTCGATCGCCGCCGCGACCACCTCCGGGTGCGTCACGATTCCGGAACCGGGCGGTGCCACGCGGCCCACGTTGGGCTTCAGCAGCACCCGTTTCCCGCGAACCGGCAACAGTCCGACAGACTCCAAGGCCCGGCGGCTGTTGGCGTAAGGCCCACTGCCATGGGCAACGGACACCGAAGGACGCGTCGATGAAGACAGAAGCGGACTGTTGGCGAGGCCCATGAGGTCCAGTATACGTATCGGGCGGGGCTCCTGCAACGTAAGAGACCGTTGGACTCTGGCTACGAGGCAGCGGTGGACTTGTGCCGACAGGCCGGCGTCGAGTTGCCGTGAAGGAATCACGGTACGGCGGTCAAATGATCCCACACTTCAAGACGCACGCAAGCCGCCACTTCCGTGCATTTCTTCGTCTTGAGGCGGATGATCACAATCCCCCCAAATCCGTTTCTGCGTTTCTGCGCCGAAGAAACAATAGTGGTGCAGGGCGCCAGGAAATCGTGTACGATAGAAATCCATATGGTCAGGGGTCGTCGCGCGGCCACACAGACCACAAGTTCAGGCGTGCGCGGCCAGATTCGCCAAGCCCGGCGATCCTCAGCCGTATCAGCATCCATCAATCGGTTCTAACCTCAGGTCTCTTCAGGTGAGTCAATGAAGCGAAATCATCTCAACCGGCGTGCTGTTCCTATGACCAACTCGTCGCGACGCGGTTTTCTCGCGGCCTCCACAGCGGCTCTGAGCGCGGCAACGCTGAGCCAGCCACTGGTCCTGCTGGGCACCACGGCCGCCTCGACGGCCGGCAACAACAAGGTTAATCTCGCCTTGGTAGGATGCGGCGGACAAGGTCGCGGCGATCTGTGTGGCCTGCTGCCTTGCGGCGCGAACCTCGTAGCCCTGTGCGATCCGGATGCGGCGCAGATCGAAAAGGCCCGGGCCGACGCTTTGCGCTCGGGCGGCGCGGCGACCAAGAACGCCAAGGCACTGGACGACTACCGCAAGTTGCTCGACAACGCCGCGAGCTTCGACGCCGTGCTGATCGGCACGCCCGACCATTGGCACGCCCCGCTGTGCAGGGCGTTCATGAAGATCGGCAAGCACATCTACTGCGAGAAGCCGCTGACGCACAGCGTGGCCGAGGCCCGCGAGCTCCGCGAGCTGGCCCGCGGCGGCAAGGTGGTGACCCAGATGGGTAACCAGGGCAGCGCTAGTGCCTCGTTGCGACGCTGCACCGAGATCATCCAGGCCGGCACGCTGGGCCAGATTCGCGAGATATATCACTGGGGTATCGGCGTCACCGCCAACGAAGGCAGCGCCCCGGGCGAAGATCCCGTCCCGTCAGGCTTCAACTGGGACCTGTGGGTCGGGCCGTCGGCCATGCGCCACTTCAAGAAAGACGTCTATCACCCCTTCCGGTGGCGAGGTTGGTTCGACTTCGGCAATGGTGGCCTCGCGGACTTCTGCTGTCACGCCATCAACCTGCCGATGCGGGCGCTGGACCTGGGCTACCCCGGACGGCTCGTCCTAAACATGAAGGACGGCAAGCAGACGGCCGACAAGCCCGCGCTGGAATTCCATTTCCCCGCGCGCGGCAAGTTAGTGCCGCTGACTCTATACTGGCAAGGGAACGGAAAGCCACCCGCCGCGGTGATCCAGCCGTTGGTCGATGTCTACAAAGACAAAGTGCCCGGGGGCATGATGATCGTGGGCGAAAAAGGCTGCATCTACACCAGCCACTGGAACACGGGTGGCCTTATCCGCCTGGAAGGCGAGCCTCACCTGAAGGATGTTCTGCACCACGCCGCCACGAAGGACATTCCGGAGAGCCTTCCCCGCTCGAAGGGGCATGGTCAGGAATGGATCGACGCCTGCCGGGGCGAGGGCCAGACGTTTTCGGACTTCGATATCGGCGGCAAACTTACGGAGATTGGACTGGCAGGCGTCGTCGCGATCCGCACGGGCAAGAGCCTCGATTGGGACGGCGAGAAGATGCAGGCCACCAACGCCCCCGAGGCCGCCAAGTTCGTTCGCACCGAATACCGAACGAAGTGGCTGACCTGATTTTCTGCAAGGCAGGAAGAACACCCCGCGGCAACATGCGCAAAACGCACGCGGGAATCTCAAGCCGCGAGTCCGTTCCGGGCGGAATTTGTGGGCTGGGCCGCTGATCCGGCGGCAGGCTGTCCTGGAAGGCGGAGATTTCGGCGGCCGACATCAGCCCGCTGTCGGTTAGCCGCTCGATGAACTGCTCGACGGTGATTGCCATCGACAGGCCCCGCCACCAGACTACTGGGGGTACGACAATCTATCTACTTTACGCAGGCAGCGATAAGGTCGGAAGGCCCTATCCAACTACAGATGGGTTCGTTTCGTACAGAATGCCGAAGGTGGATGGGCTGGGGAAGGGCTTTCGCAGGGCTAGGCGGCGACGAACAATCAATTATGTCTGCCGCCTGCGCGCGGCAGGCGGTTGGGCTTTGTTTTGGCCATGTGAGGCGGGTATCTTCAGCAACATCTTCATCCCGAGCCCAATCATGCCGCGACGAAGGCCACCACGGCCTCAGCCTTCAGCATGCCGTGGCAACGGCTGCGGCGGAGCCGGGCTTCACCTGCGGGCCGCCAGAGGCGTCGTTTGGGCCGCTGTGGCCAGGCATGGATTTAACTGCCGCGAAGTCAAAAGATCTTTACCGGCGTTTGCTGTACACTTCTTGGGAGCGCTGGCGACGTCAATCTGGCCCCATACCGACACACCGTCACGGCGGCATTGGCACGCCGCGTCCAAGACGGCCGGTGATTAGCGCGGTGAGCGGATAGTAAGCGTCGACCAGCAGTCCTTCGTAGCCGCACGGGGACCCGTTCCATTCTTTCCAGTCGCCGCCGTTGCCGATGCCGTTTTGGAAGGTTCCGTCACGATAACCTTCCAGCATCTTGCCGAAAATGGCCTCGGCCTCCGCCTTGCGTCCCATGGCGTACAGTGCCTGAACATAATAGTAGGCCATGCTGCCGGTCGCGCCGCCGTTTTCATAGAGCTGGAAAGCAAGGGAATGCGGGAATGGCGCGAGATTGCCGGGCAGTCCGTATTGGAAGCCGTTAAAACCGACTTCCTTGATCTTCGCCTGCATTCGGTCCAGGATCGCGTTGGCCTGCGGTTTCTCGATCAGCCCGTAGGCGATGGCAATACCGTTGACGAAAAGGAAATAAGAGTCGCCGAACTTGCCGTCCTTGGCCCGCCAACCGGCCAGTACGCCCGTCTGGGGATTGTAGAACGTGCCGTAATAGACCTTCTTGATCATGTCGGCCCGCTGGCGATAGCGACTGGCTTTGGCTTCGTCGCCGAGGCGATGTTCAAGATCGGCCATCGAGCGGAAGGCCCGGTAGGCCAGAGCGGAACTATAGGCATCTTTCCAGTTCCAGGGAATGCAGTCCCACCAGTTGGTTGGGCCTTTCTTCGACTCGCACAGCCCGTCGCCATCGACGTCCATGGCGATCATTCGCTGGGCATACTTTTCGATGGCGCCGATCCGCCGCTTCAACCATTCCGGATCGGGTTTGCCGGTGGCATAGTCCCAGGCGGCAATTACGGTCGAGGGGGCTACATCCTGAAACTCGTCGCAATAACCCTTGAACCCGTCGAAATAGCGATCCAGCGCGATCCGCACCAGGTCCAAGGCGGCGAAGTCGTCAAACAAGGGCGGAGTGAAGTAAGCCTGGTCGGCATAGCAGTGCATACAGAACTGGCAGGTGTCGCCGGTGGAATTATTGGCCAGGCAGCCGAGGTCCGCGCGAAAACCGAAAATGTTGAGCCAGGCGCGTTTGACCCCGATGAGCTTCGGATCGACGTCGACCACCGCCGCTTCCGGACAGACCGCAGTCACTTCCATGCCGAGTTCGATGCGTTGCTTGCCGGCCCGCCGCTTGCCGTCGGCAAATCCTTTGTGCAGCGCCAACTGGATCTGCTCCGCGCCGACGTGGGTATTGCCTCCCACCATCAAATAACGGTTGTGCAAGCGCTCAAACTTCTTCCGCTCATCAGGCGTCATGGGCCGCCAAATGGCGACGGCCCCGGGACTGATCGGCTTGAGGTCCCTGAAGAGGGAAAAGTCCCAGGTGGCCGGCTCACCGCCCTGGTCCTTGACGCGGACCAGCAGGCTGCCCCAGTCCGGAAAATGCAGCAGCACCGGGAACTGTAGTTTTCCCAGCCCGGAGATGCGTCCCAGCGGCGAGGCGGGCGTCACCGTGGCATCAAACATCATCCTCAGCGGCGACGATTCCGATGTCTCGTTGCCGCGTGGAATTTCGCGTTCGATGACCACCCGGATCGTCTTGGGCTCGACCGTGAAGACTAGCGAATCGGTTTCTCCGTCGCCGAGCTTGATGTTGCTGTAGCGGACGACGTTGTCCGCCAGGGAAACGTCGCATTGTGGGGATACGGCCACAGCACCGCCCGATGCCGCGAACGCCGGCCCGGCCCCGACGGCAGACTGCAACAGGTTGCTCGGATGGCGGCCCTTGCCGGCGCCGTCTACCGACAGAAACGTCATCTCGGGCTTGACACGCGAGAACGACACTTTCAGCCACGGCGAAACATAGGTGGCCTCGTCACGCGTTTGCTGGACGACAAGATCCTGCCGCAAGCACTGGCCGATAACGGAATTCGGTTTCTTCGCTTCTTGGCCTTCGACTGCTATCGCAATAGTGCTGCAAAGCCAGGCGAACAACCCCGCGGCAATCATGCGATTGATCATTGTGTACCCTTCTTATCTGGGCCTGCGTTTCAATTCACGGGGGCCTTACCTTGGTTGTCGCCGTTGGGACTCCACAACGGTGCCGCGACGAAGTTCAGTTTCCTTGCGGGTCTTGGCGTTGTCGAGGCGCTGTCCCCTGTTCGCGTCGAGCCCCTTCAGCACAATTCACCGCCGTGGAACGCGCCGGGACACTCAACTTAACGAGTTGCCCCCGCGTGTCAACATGCGTTCCATTTTAGGATTTGGCCTTCGCGGCTGCCAGTTCGGCCTCTTTGGCAGCGGCCTCGGCTTGCTGGTAAACGGTGCTGGCAGCAGCTACCTGGTTCTTGACGCCGGCCAAGGCCTGCTCCGCTGATTTTTTCTGCGCCTCGGCTTCAGCTAGTTTCTTGGCCGCCGCGTCGCTCTTGGTCTGCGCTTGGTGCTGCTGCTTCTGTGTCTCGGCCAGGCCGGCCTTGGCCGCATCGGCCGCCTTGCGCCCGGCGGCGGCTTCCTCGGCGCCCTTCTTCTTTTCAACGGCGGATTTGCCGGCATCCTTGGCAATGACCTGGGCCTTCGTCTCGGCCTCGTTGGCCGCCTTCTCGGTCGCTTGTAGGATCGTTTGCGCCTTGGCCGCGGCGTCTCTTGCCTCCGCCAAGGCTTTGTCCGTCGCGGCCTTGGCGGCCGTGGCCTCGGTCATGGCTTGGGCGGCCGCGGCCAGCCCGGCCTCCGCCGGCTTTTGCTGTTTCTCGACCAGATCATCCAACTTCTTCTTCGCCTCATTGGCCTGTTGGCGTTTGGCGACGGCGACCGCCTGCAAAGCCTTAGCTGACTCGATCACCTTGATGGGAAGCGCGGGTGCAACGTGGACCGTGGCGGTGTCGCCGGATCCCGTGGTTCCGGTGATGATAATGTTCTGTCGATGCCCAACCGGCGCCTGAGGGGTGATGCCCAGCGTTACCGTGGCTTCGCTCTTATCAGGAGCTATGTTTGCAGGCGTGAAAGTGACGCCACCGGGAAGTGGATCCGCCGTCAGATTGATTTCTTGCTTGGCTTTCTGCTTGGCGGCATCGAGGTTCTTGTTGGCTTGTTCCAACGCGGAGGCGGCCGCCTTCTCGTCCGCAGCCGACTTGTCTTGCTTGGCCTTGGCCTCGTTGGCCAGCCTGCGATTCTCGCCGGCGGTCTTCTCCGCCGACACCTGGGTCTGCTGGGCCTTGTCGGCGGCAGTCCTGGCCACAGCCACGGCCGTTTCCGCATCCTTGGCCGCTTTCTCGGCTGCCTCGTAAGCCTTCGTGGCAGCGGCCACTTGACTGTTGACGCTAGCCAAGGCCGGCCCGGCTGCTTTCTTTTGCTCTTGTGCCAGGCCGTCCAGTTTCTTCTTCGCCTCTGTCGCCTCCTGGCGTTTGGCGGCTGCGGCCTTGAGGGCATTGGCAAGCGCCGTTGCGGCCTCGGCGATGGCGGCCTTGGACTTGGCAGCCGCCCCTTCGGCCTCCTGGGCCGTCTTCTGGGCTGTGCCGTAGTCGGCCGCGGCCTTCGCCGATTCTCCTTTCAGCCCGGCCAGTGCCCCCTCGGCAGCCTTCTTCGCGGCCTCGGCCCGTGCGATGGCGGCCTCGAGTCCTTTGCGCGAGGCCTTCACAACCACGAGAACCTGACTCTCCTGGCGAACTTCTCGTACGTCGGTTGACGGGATGTTCGTGGACAATGTGAAGTCAGGCAACTCGATGACCGCCACCAGGAATTCTTTGGTGGGAACATCGTGCCTGAGGCTAAAGGCCTGCATGATGTCTTCGGCGCCGACGGCTTGCCGGACGGCCGTTTGTTCGCCGAGGGTGGCGGTGCCCACGATGGTTGGCGACCCGAGGCCGACTGGCGGATCGGGAGGCGCCGTGACCGTCAGTCGCGTCTCGCTTTGGCCGGCCGGGATGACGGCTTTGCTAGCGACAAAACCCTTGGGCAGATTCTGCACTGTCAGGTCGATCTCGCCGTTAAAGCCATCCTGGCGCAACGCCTTCACGGTAACCAGGACTGAATCCGCTTCTCCCAACCGCGGATTGTCCGGCACGGTCCGCAAGGAAAAGTCAGGCCGTGGCGGAACGATGTGAAGCCTGTAAGCGTACTCTTCTCCCCCTCGGCCCTGGGCGTCCTGTATCCTAAGAACGTAATCTCCGTCCGAGGGAAAGGTATAATCCAGGCGCGAGTCAGCATGATGGGTGAGAAGAGGATCACCCATGTCCGTATCGTCTTGTTCCGCCAACTGCCCGCCCTGCGAGTTAAACAGTGTGATGATGGAATCCAACGGAGAGCCCAGACGCCTGGCCTGAACCTCCATGATGAAGCGCTGCCCTTTCTTTACGGCAAACCGGAAATAGTGGGCCTCTCCTCTGTGCTGGATACGCCCGTTGAGGGTGACGGGCACCTCGATTGTGCTCGCCTGATCGAATAAATGGTTCGCTTCAGTGACCCGTGTTTCCCGATGGTCGCCTACGGCAAATGGGAGGGCGTTGGAGCTCAGCCCGTTTTGGCCCAAGCTCACCAGGCGCAAGGGAGAGCTGTTGCCCGGCAGCACAAGCTTCGTGCTTTTCATGGGCAAGTTGGCGCCGTGCAACTCGACTGGAACGTCCGAATCCCGCTGCCCGCCGAGTGGGAAAATGTCCGTAATGTATGGGAAGGCGCCTATGCTGAGTCTGTAAACGAAATCCTCTCTGCCGCGATAAAAAAGGTCCCTGACTTCGATGAGGTATTCTCCGTCCTTTGGAACGTGATAAATCAGCAGGGGGTCAGGGTTGAAGCGGAAGCGGCCGACGGACGCCAGCTCCTTGCCGTCAGCATCGTAAAGAGTCAGGCATGTTTCCAGCCAACCCGGGACGGCGTCCGCGATATAGGGCAACAGTTCTCTTGCCTGGACTTGGCAGACCAGCGTCTCTCCTGCTTTCGCGGCGAAGCGAAAGAAGTCTGTATCCGAGGGGTGGACTTGGCCATTGACCACTACGGGGAGCGTTTCCAGGCGCTGTGCCTGGCTTTTCAGCGAGTTCGGCTCTTTCTCGTTGATCTCAGGCAGTTCTCCCACGAAGAAGCGGAAGCGATTGGAAACGCCGCCTGCGGGTGTCATGACCCGGAGGTCCCGCTCTCCCACCGTCGCGTCCGGGTCGATAGTGACCGTGATGCGGACCAGGTTGGGGTTCTCGACTTTCAGCACCTGCCCGGTAACTCCTCCTCCGCTGACGCGTACCGCGCTGGCTCCTTGAAAACCCGTGCCATTAACGATCACGTCAACGGACTTCCCCCTCTGCCCTCCTGCTGGAAAGACGAACTTGATGACGGGCTGAGGCGGCTGAGCGTCGACGAGGGACGGGCCCAAAAGGGGGAAAGCAAGGACCGCCGGAACAACCAGCGCTCGAAGAAGGCCAGAGGATCGGGTGTGCATGCTCATGGCGCAATCGCCTCCCACAAAACCGGCCAGCGCCGTTGGAAGCTATAGTTTCGACAACGCGCGACGTCGCTGCAGGGAACGCCCTGCAACGGCGTTCCTCCGGCCGGCCTACATGATCTCCGTCAAGAGCCCTCCGCTCTTGACTCCGCCGCCGGCCAGCGGGCTGAGGCTGGCTGCACCGCAACCTTGAGGATGAGGGAGCTTGCCCAGGTAGTCAATTCCCAACAGCTTGTAAATGCTGGCTGTCAGGTCCCAGGGATAGACCGGGCGGTCCTTGATCGTCTCCCCTTTTGCATCGCTGGCGCCGACCACGACGCCTCCTCGAAATCCGCCGCCGGCGACCACGCACGGCGTCGGGGTGTTCCAGTGGTGACGCCCGCCCTTCCACTGACCGTCCCATTGGAGCTTCGGGGTCCTGCCGAACTCGCCGGTCCAGTAGACGATGGTGCTCTCCAAAAGCCCCCTCTGAGCCAGGTCTTCAAGCAGGGTAGCAAATCCCGGGTCGATGCTCGGCGCCTTCTGTTTCATCGATTCGATGCAGGTGGAGTGCATGTCCCAGCCGTCGTTCACGACGGTGACGAAGGGAACCCCGTGTTCCACCAACCGGCGCGCGAGCAGGCAGGACTGGCCGAACGAATTACGGCCGTAGCGGTCGCGGAGCTTGTCGTTCTCCTGGGACAGATCGAAGGCCTTTTTGGCATCGCCCAAGACGAGACCGTAAGCCTTCTCCTGGTAGGAGTCCATCGCCTGGAACAGCTTGTCCTTGTCGATTCTCTTGGCCAGCGAGTCCACGTCCCGAAGAAGTGCGTGGCGGGCTTCGGAGCGCTGCGGCGTGATGCCGTTGGCCAGCTTCATCCCCTGGGCCATGAACCCTTGTTGGTTGGGATCGCCGCCGGTGGCGAAGGGCTCGTACCTGGGGCCCAGGAACCCCGCGGCACCGATCCACCAGTCGCTCCTGGGGAGGATGATATACGGCGGCAAGGCCCCTTTGTAGCCCGCCCCGTAGCCCTTCTTCAGACCCACGACTGCGCCGATGGACGGGTTGCCGAGTTGCTTGGCCGCATCAGGCGCGCCGAACTGCTGGGACGTGGGAAAGCCGGTCTGGACCGTGTAGGTGCCGCCATAGTGATCGTCGGTCAGGGAGGTGAAGCTCCTGAGGATGGAGAACTTGTCGCCCTGCTTGGCCAGCAAGGGGAAGAGCTGGGAAATTCTCATCCCCGGCGCCTTGGTCTCGATGGGGTTCTTGAGCTCACCGGAGTAGGCCTCCCCCGCTTCCGGCTTCGGGTCGAAGGTATCCAGGTGCGACGGGCCTCCCCACATCCAGAGCTGGATGACGGACTTGGCCTTGCCCCCGGTCACGGCCCCACGGGCTTTCCCCTTGAGCCAGTCTGCAAGAGTCAGGCCCAGCATGCCCACAGCGCCGACTCTGACGAAGTCGCGGCGGCTCACGCCGGCGCACCTCGGGCCCAGGTTTCGAGCGTCGATTTGCAGCATCGCAAGTTCTCCTTGTCTTGGCGTTCAGCGCAGGTTCAGAGCCTGTTCTGAAAGGGACCGGCAGTCTTTTGGTCTTGGGACTCCTGACCCTTGTCTCGGAACCGACTCAGTGGTTACACACGAACTCCTTGGTGTTCAATAGCGTCCATAGGACGTCCTGCAGAGCCGGCACTCTTTGTTGCTGGTGCGCGGCGTTGACGGCGTCGACCTTGTTGTTGGCTTCGGCGAACCGCGCGGCGGCCGCTTTCTCCTCACCCACGAGCTGGTCGCGCTTGGTCTTGGCCTGATTGGCCCCCTGGCGCTGGGCAGCGGCCTCGGCTGCGGCCTTCTTCTTCTCCTCCGCAGGTTTGTCCTTGGAAGCGGCCTGGGCCTTGGCCTCCGCCTCCTTGGCCGCCCTTTCGGCTGCCTCCTGGTCGGCCGTGGCCCTGGCCAGGTCCCCTTTCACTTTGGCCAACGCCTCCTCAGCCGTCTTCCTCCCGACGTTGGCTTGCTCGGCGGCGGCCTTGCTCTCGCCCCAGACATATTCTAGAACCCTTCGCTTTTCCTTTTCCGTCGGCGCCCGAGCCAGGGTGGCGAAATAGAGCTCCTCGATGATTTCGGCATCGCTCTTTTTTTGCTCGAGGATCCGTCTCATCCGCGGGCTGTTGACAACCTTGGCCTGGAACTCGTCCGAGTTAACCAGGTAGAGCGACTGCTCCATGGAAGGCGCCGAATTCCGTTGCGACTCGAAGGACGTGTCCCTGGTTGCCCGTCCAAACAGTTTCAGAAACGGCGATTCCGTGCTGCCGTCCGGGATCTCCTTGGCCTCGTGACCGGCCGGCATGGTAACGGCAGGAGCGGCCACCGCATTACTGAAGTTCTCCCAGGTCTCGGTAACCTGGGACAGGGCATCCAAGAGCTGTTCGGCGCCGAGTTGCTTTACCTGGTAATGGGAGAAGTGCGTGGCGTCGTTGGCGTTCCACTGGTTGGGTTCGGCAGAAAGCTGGTACGCTGCGGAGTTCAGGATCAGCCGGAAGATGTGCTTGAGGTCATACTTGTTGCTGACAAGCTCCTTTTCAAGGTACCGCAACAGCTCTGGGTTTTCGGGCGGATTGGTGGAGCGCCAGTCGTCGGCCTCGTGGACAATGCCCCTGCCCAGGAGCCAAAACCAAATCCGGTTGACGATGTTCTTGGCGAACCAGGGGTTCTGCGGAGAGATGAGCCAATCGGCAAAGGTAGTGCGAGGGTCTACTTGCCTCTGGTTGATGGCCCCCGCGCGCTTCGCGAGGGCGGCCCTCTCCGCTGCAAGCAGCGCCGCCTGGGCCTTGTCGGCTTCAGCCCTGGCCGTGGCGGCCGCTGCTTCGGCGTCCTGAGCGGTCTTCTCGGCCGCCTGGCGCGCTGTCTCGGCAGCAGCCAGTTGCGCCGCTGCCGGCTTCGGCTGTTTCTGCGCCAGATCATCCAGCTTCTTCTTCGCCTCATTGGCCTGTTGGCGTTTGGCAGCGGCTGCCGTCTGGGCAGCGAGCTGGGCCGCCGCGGCCTTGTCGGCAGCCGCCTTCACGTTGGCAACCGCCGCCTCGGCCTCTTGGGCCGCCTTCTCTACTGCCGCTAGGTCCACGACGCCACCGCCCAACAACTTCGGCTGAACTACCAGGGCAGTTTTCGGGTGCTGGAGCGTCCTGCCGGGGTCAGTAAAGACAATCTGCTCTGTCCACTCTCTGGTGCTTTTCACATTGACGGTGGCGAAGAAGGCAGCCAGGCCGAGATCGTCGTCCAGGGTCCAGTTTTCCTCGGGATGGACATGGCAGCGGGCGCAGCCAATCCTCAGTCCCATGAAGACCAACGCCGAGGCCTCGGCAAAGCCCTGCGCGTTGTTATCGGTCGACGGCGCAAAGAAGTTGGCCGGGCCGCACTCGTAATTGCTGCCGCGGGATGTGAGCAGTTCCCGCACGAACTGGTCGTACGGCTTATCGTGCGCCAGGCTGTCTCGGACCCAGCGGTAGTAAGTTGCCGCCGCTGCCGGCCGGGCCACACCCACACCGGTCTTGATCCGCAACAGGTCGCCCCACTTCATGGCCCAAAAACCGGCAAATCGTTCGTCCGTCAGCAGACGCTCAACCAGCTTGCTCCTCTTTTTCGGGTCCTTGTCGGAAAGAAAAGCACGGGCTTCATCAGGCGTCGGCAGAGCGCCCAGGACGTCAAAATAAACACGGCGGAGGAAGACATGATCCGGGCAAACCTCCGAAGGTGGTATGCCCAGGATCTTCAACTTGGCAAAGACGAGCTCGTCAATCTTGTTGTTTATCTGCACTGCGGGAAAAGGAGATGGCAGAGGCTGCGGGACGGTGATACCAGCGGTGTCGAATCGCCGCCTGAAGCTCACGACTATCGGCACTTCGCCATAGTCGTTCGCCTGGACCTTCCCGCTCCCGTCAACCGTGGCCACCCTCTTATCCGGGGATGTGTAGACGGCATAACGCGTCACGTCTCGCTTGGCGCCGTCGGAGAAGATCGCCGTTACCGAAAGCTGCCTGGTCTCACCTTTCGGCAGCGACTGCTCTCTGGGAACAACCCCGATGGAAAGAAGTTCCGGCTGTTTCGGATCGCCCCAGGGTGCACCTTGAGCGACCCAGGAAGCAAGCAGGTTGTATTCCGGCGACCCCGCCTGGATTTTGACCGCCTGCGCCCCCTGGTGCGCAATGCTCGCGGTCGCCTTCAAGAGGAACAGGCTCTTCTGGGGCTCGACCTTGTTGATGCGCCGACCTACGGCGGCCCTGGTCAACGCAGAGTAATCATCCTCAGGATTGGCGCCGAATATGGAAAGCTGGAAACCGCCTTTTCCCTGCAGCGAACCGTGGCACTTGGCTTGGTTGCAGCCCAGCTTGTTCAATAGCGGCATCACATGATTGACAAAATCCACCGAATCATTCTTAGGACTACCAGCCGGTCCCTGTGCGCCGGCATCACGTCCGGCTGAAACCAACCCGTAAATCGCGAGGGTGAGCACAAGAAAACAAGTCTCCTTGATTCTCATCACAAGTCACCTCAAACCGGGCGTGAATGCAACGCCGATATACGGGGACGGGAAACCAGTGACAGTTCGTCGCCGCTTTCCCCAGGGATTTGTGACTCGTCCCTGTCCTTGTCACCTCTTTGTCTGGTGATCCCTACTGCCCCTCCTCCAGTGGACAACCGCACCGGCGAGAATACTATTAGGGAAGGCGAAGCTAAACAATCAACCTAGAGTCTAGCAGGCCGGAAGTCAAGATGCAAGGAGCGTGCCCAGACTTTTTCTAGGTTGGCAGGCACCGGCGATGGCAAATCCCGGCTGAAGGGTCCTTCGTGACGGCTGTTGACTGCCGGGTAGTTTCCCATGGCGTGCCTCAACTCGGTTGCTTTCGCCGCGGTCGGCGATCATAATGGGCCGGCTCTCCTAGAAACCGTTCACCCCCCGTTCTCCTTATCCCTCCTAAATGGTTTGGGCTCCGCGTTGCAAGAGCCGCTTTCATCCACCTGCTACAGGAGCCGATCCATGAGAACTATTACCGACTATTTCCCTTTCCGAGCGATCCATGCCGGTGCGGCCGTGCTGGCGGTGCTGGCCGCGTCGAGTGCCTTTGCGGCGCAGATTTTCGTTGCCTGCAACGACCCGAAGGCGGCCGACAAGAACCCCGGCACGGAGGCCAGCCCGCTCAAGACGATCCAGAAGGCGGCCTCGCGCGCCACGGCCGGCGACACGGTTTTCATTCGTGCCGGGACGTATCACGAGACGGTGACCCCCGCCCACTGCGGCTCCAGCGGCGCGCCGATCACCTACATGCCGTACAACAACGAGAAGGTCGTCATCGACGGCGCAGACCCCATCACCAACTGGACGAATTACAGCGGCTCGATTTACCAGGCGCCGATGAGGTGGTCGGTCAATAATGGGGATGGAGACCAGGTTTTCGTCGACGGGCAGATGATGAATCACGCCCGCTACCCGAACAGCTCGCTGGACGTCTCGAACCCGACGAGGATCATGGCCGACACCGGCACGCACGTCCCGTCTTCTCCCGCCTTCTTGCAGGCGTGCAGCGGCACCTATACGTCGAGCGCCTTGAACGGCTTTCCCGACAGCAAGCAGGACGGCAAGTGGGTCGGGGCGACGATCCACTTGGAATTGATGGGACAAGGTTACGTGGAGACCGGCACGGTGACCAGCACCTCGCCGGGGTCTGTAACGTTCAACTATATCTCGCAAGCCGGCGGTCCCGGCGACCTGGCGGCGGGCGATCCGTTCTATATAACCGGCAAGTTAGCCGCCCTCGACGCCGCCGGGGAGTGGTTCCGCGATGCAACCACCAACACGCTCTATCTCTGGACGCCCACCGGCGACAGTCCCGGCAACCACGTGGTCGAGGCAAAGGCCCGCACCTACGGCTTTGAACTCAGCGGCCTGTCGTACATCACCATCCAGGGAATCCACTTCTTCTCTTGCTCGATCAACACCAGTTCCACCTCGACGCACGACACGATCAACAGCATTCAAGCCCTCTACGTCTCCCACTTCGAGCAGGCACCAGGCACCCAGGGGCTTTGGACGCCACACATGGAAGACACCGGCATTATCATCCGGGGTAGCCACATCATCCTGGAGAACAGCGAAATCGGCTTTTCGGCCGGCAACGGCGTGCTGCTGGAGGGCAACAATACGTCGCTTAGCACCGGGAACGTGGTCACGAACAACCTGATCCACGACGTGGACTACATGTGCCTGGACGAGGCCGGGATCAACTCCGGCAACCCTCTCTACCCGCCAGGCAACGGCAAAGGCCCGAGTTTGTACGACGCAACCTCCACCTACAACACGATCAGCCACAACACGATCTACAACAGCGGCCGCAGCCTGATTCTCATCCGCAACTTCGGCTCCGGCTTGATCGTCCACAACGACCTGTACAACGCCATGTTGCAGAGCCTGGACGGCGGCGCCATATACACCTACAACCAGAACGGCAAAGCCTTCAACAGCAGCCACCCGGGCACCAGAATCGCCCACAACCGCATACACAACACCCATACCTCCTACGACAAACTCGACGTCGGCATCTACATCGACAACAATTCGCCCAACTACGTGGTGGATCACAACCTGGTGTACGACGTGTGGCTCCCGGTCTATTTCAATGCGGACAGCCAGAACAACACCGTCTGCAACAATACGCTGTACGCTACGGTGTACGGTACTGCGTGCCTTCAAGCCTGCGGCGACGGGACCGGCACGGTACTGGAGAACAATATCTATTGCAACCGGACATTCATCCCGGGAACCAAGTACACCTCCGCGCACAACCTCGACGAGAAGGTGGATCCGCTGTTCGCCGATCCGGCCGCGCTCGACTTCCAATTGCAGCCCGGCTCGCGGGCGAAGGACGCGGGCATGGTGATTCACCCCTACACGGACGGCTTCGTCGGCTCGGCGCCGGACATCGGCGCTTTTGAATACGGGGCGAAGCCCTGGACCGCCGGGGCCAGCGCCGCGACGAACCCCTACGTCCGCGCCGTTCCCGCCACGCCCACGCACCTGACGGCCACGGCCGCCGGTTCCGCCGTCACTCTCGCCTGGTGGGGCAACGCCAGCAACGAAACCAGTTACTTGCTAGAGGGCAGCGCCGACGACATCGGCTTCACGCCCCTCGTGAGCTTGCCGGCAGGGACCGCTTCCTATACCGACTCGGCCACCATCTACCGCTACTACCGTATCTGCGCCGTCAACGGGCAATACAAATCGGGGTACTCCAACTTCGCCCGCAGCAGCGAGACGAGCGCCGCTACTGCCATCGCAGCCTGGACGCACAGCGCCGCAAGCAATCCCGCCGGCTCAAATTGGTGGGATTTTTGGTGTGACAGTCACAACTGGGTGAAGTACTCCAACGTCTATTTCGACTCGTCTCTCGACAAGGTCAACGTCACCTATTCGACAGACGCTGGAAATAAGTACGCAGGAAATCACATCGAGTTCCGTTTGGACAAGCCCACGGGTCCCATCATCGGCTACGTTGTCACGCAGAATACCGGCGGCTGGAACAAGTTCGTCACGGGCAGCGGGACCGTCAGCGGCGTCACGAGCGGCGTACACGATCTCCATATCACCTGCAGCCCTCTGGACGCCCCCTGGCCGGCAGTTGCGATACATTCGTTCAAGTTTTCGGACACCGCCGGCCTCGCCGCCCCGACCGGACTCGTTGCGACGGGGGTGTCGAGCAGCGTGGTCAACTTGAGTTGGACCGCTCATTCCAACAACCAGGCGGGCTTCAAGATCGAACGCTCGATCGACGCCCAGACGTTCATGGAAATCGGCATGGTGGGCGCCAACGGCAGGATCTACCAGGACACCACGGGGTCGCCGAATACGAGCTACTATTATCGCGTGCGGGCGTACAACCAAAGCTCCGGCAATTCCGCTTACTCCAACGTCGCTGCCAGTCAGACGCGGAGCAAAGGGTAGCGCGCACAGGTAACACCGTTTCCCATAATCTGTGCTCGGCAGGAAGGCTTTCGGCGAGCGACGTGATGGTGGGTGCATGGGCGGCGCCGCGCCGATGTCTTACGTGTACGGCCTGTCGCTCGGCGAGCCGGACTTGGTCCGGCGTGATAAAGGAAACGGCCTGTACGGTTCGAGTAACTGACAAGCAGCCTGCCTCCAGATACCCGAAACCAAGAGCGGGGTTCCCGTGGTGGTGCCTCTCGTTCCGGCGGCCGTGGCGATCCTCAAAGCCCGCCTCCAGGCCGCAGCGGGCAACTCTTGGGTATTTCCCACCAGGAGCAGGACGGGGCACCTGACAGAGCCGAAAGCCGCGTGGAAGCGGATTCTCAAACGAGCCGGCCTATCACACCTTCGGCCGCATGACCTGCGGCGAAGTCTCGGCAGTTGGCAGGCTATGGGAGGCACCTCACTGCCGATTATCGGTAAATCGCTTGGGCACACCCAGGCTCAAACAACCATGATTTACGCACGACTGCAACTCGATTCCATCCGCGATTCCGTCACCGCCGCAACTACGGCCATCATGGAAGCCGGAAATATATCACTAGTGGACGGCAACGTAGTGATCGACGCCGGCAGCGTGAAGCTACTCAAGCACGAGCAAGCTGGGTAGCCTCGGACCCTCCGTCGCTGGCTACAGACCCTTGGCCACCTCCGCCTGATCCCAAAGCGGTTACATGCTGGGAAACCGTGGCAATCTAGGGGATTCTGCGTCGCCGTTGGTCCCCTGTCTGTGCCGCCGGTCAATTGTCATTGAGCACAGGCGTAGGAAAACCAAACGAGGCGCACAAGTGTTGCCATGCCAAGGTGTTACGGACGGGAACCTGAAATCAGACCCGCCCGGCTGACATTCCGTGAATGAATTCCGCGAATGTGAAGTTATATGTAGTCTTTACGCATCTTGATCCAAGTTCACGAGGCTGGACAAGTGTGTCTGCCTATGTGACGCAACACTTGTCCACCCGTCCGACGCAAAGAATAGGTCGCTGCCGTTCACCAACAGATACAAAGGCACCAAGTTTCGCGCCTCAATTCCGGTTGACGGAATTCGCACCTTTGCGACGAAAGTTGCCAACACGTTTCTTGAGGAGCAAGCGCTGAAGAGGCAAAATTCGCGCCAATAGACGTTCCCACCATGCTGGCGTGAGACGCGCTAGGCGGCAATCCAAACCGTCGGACGAGCGCCTGATCGCGCCCGAAGTCGCCAGGTTCCCGCGCGCCGCGGTGGGCAAGGTCTTGCGCCGGATGCGTGGCGGCGAGTTGCCAGCAACCAAGGTGACGACCCGCCCGACCAACCGGGCGCGCTGCCGCGACGGCCAAGGTTTCTGAACAGACACGATCATGTGTTCAAGTGTACGCAAGAGCCTGATACCGGTTCACCTGATCCGGTCCCAAACTGGATTCCTGGCAGGTTCTGGCGCGCGCCTTGCCTTGGCGATTGACACTGCACGACCCACGTGCGAATCCGCCAGGTTGGAGCGTGTCGCAAGGCGTGACGCGCTCTAACCAAACTCCGACCTTGAACGACCAGCCAAACGGTGGGGCGTCGAGGCAATTGTATTCGGTCAGGCAAAGCGGAGCACCATCCCAAGGCGTTGCAAATATAAGACTTAGGCGCAACGTCGCGGCGGCCACTTGGCAAGCCAACCCATTCTGCTAAAATAAACATTTGCCTCAAGGCGGGATAGAATTCCGAGCCCGGTGGGGCTGGTAGCGGGCGTCAAACGGGCGTCAAACGGGCGTCAAACGGGCGTCAGATGCGGGCGTCAGGCGTCAAAATGGGCGTCAGACACCCAAAAGGCTTATGCCGAAGCCGGATTGGCCGGAAAACGTAAGCTAAGGTAGTATAGTGACTTGCGGTGACATTGGGCGCATAGCTCAGTTGGTTAGAGCGCGTCCCTGATAAGGACGAGGTCCGAAGTTCGACTCTTCGTGCGCCCACTCAGTAAAGCCATACGCAGCAAGTAGTTGCGTATGGCTTTTCTTATGCACTGAAAGTGGGGGTAGGCTCTGGTGCTATGCTGGTGCTAGGTTGGCGAGAAAAGACGAGTGATATGGCTTCCAGACGAGTGCCAGTGAATCGACGGGTCTTGAACGGCACGCCCGCTAGCCGGCTGGAGGCCGGATATGCGTATACATTGAAACGTTGCCAGTGCCATCACCGACGGCAGGATACAAGTTCAGCCCGTATGCGCATACCATGGCCGACACTTGTTCGCGTCTGGGGAACGCGCATTGTGCCGACGAGTTGCATCCGATTGATGAAGGTGCGAGGATGATCACAGAGGAAGTCTGCAAGGTGTTGGCCGCTGTTCACAAGTCGGCATAGGAGTCTTCACGATGATCTGTCGAATTGTTTCCACAATCGCGGCGCCCCGCGATTCTCTTGGACCAGGGAGATTGCCTTCATGAGCATTTCAGCCCAGCATCTTTCGCGCCGTGCCCTGCTTTGCGGCGCGGCCTGTGGCATGGCCGGGGCGGCGATAGGTGCGCCGGAGCGGGCCTCCGTGGCTGCTGCCGATTCGGCGAATCTCGCCGCGGAAACCTCCGCCTTCGTCCGCCGTTGTGCGTGCGCCGATGGTGGCTACGCCCCTTCGCCCGATCCGAAATACAAGGGATACTCGGACACGAGCCTCAGCGACCTAGCGGGAGTCACCTACGCAGCCACGTTAGCGAAAACGATGGGTTGGCAACTACCGCATCCGAAGCGTTCGATCGAATTCATCCACCAGCATCAGCAGCCCGACGGCGTCTTTATGAGCCAGGGCGGCAACTGGGACCCCAAGTCCAGTTTGTCGGTGCTCTACAGCACGGTCCAGGCCGTGGTCGCTTTGCGTGCCCTGGGCGAGCGGCCGAAAATCGATCCTCTCAAGGTCATGGACCGCTTCTTCGTCGACAAGGTGTTTCAGAAGCTGCCGTGGTACACCACGAGCTTCTTCCCGCTTTTCTATGCAGCTCTCGGAAAGCCGTTTCCTGAACAATACGACCGAGCCCTGCGCGACCTGCAAGTCCGCAACCAGACGGACGATGGCTATCTAGGCGACCACGTGGCCGCGACCTTCCACATGGCTCACTACTTCCGCCTGATCGGCCAGCCTACGCCGAAGGCCACGCAAATAGTCCGGCGCGTACTTCGCGACCAGAGGCCGGACGGGGCTTGGAACATCAAGGAGCCCGATTGGGACGTACACGCCTGTTTCGACGCGGTCTTCATCCTGCGACAATTGGGTGGGAAGTCGGAATCGGTACGGCGCGCGATCCAAAAAGGCGCCGACTGGGCTCTGGGTTGCCGCAATGCGGACGGCGGCTTCGGCCATTATCCCGGCCGGCACTCCGACATGGACGCCGTCTACTTCCAGTTCGGTACGCTGATCCAGGCCGGGCGCCTGCCGACCGCGAAGTTCGACCTGCCCGACGGCCACACGCTAGGCTGGGGCCATGCCATGCAGCCCGACAAGGTGTACTGAGGACCGTCCTACCGCAAGACTAGATGCTAAGGCCCGGACTGCTGGCGATTCGACGGCCTCGGGCAGCATGCTGACGGCCGAAAGGCCGGTCGCGAGTCGGGGAACGCTGAGACGATTTTCTTTTTGTGATCAAAGTGTGGCTGCCAACGGGTTTCAGGGGGCGCGCACTTCACCGCTCGATCCGAAACCGCCTGCCGCCGCGCACAACCTTAATATCAATAGTAAGGAGTCGCACCGGCGCTTTCTCGATGGCCGCCGACACCCAACCACAGCGGTAGCCGCTAATTGCCCTTTAGAGCCCCCCAGCGCGCGCCTGGCGGGCTTTTCGGCCTCTTGACGCTCTGGAAAGGCGTCCGAGGGTCGAACGGGCACCAGCGCGCGCCCCAGAAGCCTACAGAGGATGCAGTTCCAGCCGGCGCCAGCGGGCACCAAACGACACTATTGGGGGTCGAAAGCTCCAATTGGAGGTCGCGCCGGCAACAGGCTCCAATTGGAGGTCGTGCCGGGAGCAGCCTCCAGAAGCTCCAAGTGGAGGTTGCGCTGGCAAAGGCTCCAAGTGGAGGTCGCGCCGGAAGCAGGCTCCAATTGGAGGTCGTGCTATTGCCACCTCCGGTCGGTGGTCTGGGAGCAGCACTGGGAGCCGCTGTCGGGCCTAACTATTTTATTTAGTTCTTCGTCGTCGAGACGGCAGCCATGGTGAGCAGTATTGTCGTTATTGATTCGCCGTGCAAGCGGTGTTGTTTCTCTAGCACGAGGCGCAGGTGCCTTTCATAGCCCATCATTCGTCGCCGATCTCCCCTTGCCAACTCTCCCGGATCAGCCTCAACCGGCGCTCGACCGTAGGCACTGCGCGACCGATCTTCCGCGCAATCTCCTCGTTCGTATAACCTTCCAGCTTGTGCAGGGCAATCTGCCGCAACTCGTCGTCGTCGAGCTGGTCGAAAAGCCGATCCACTGCCTCGACCATC